>CAYMGP010000050.1:0-29251 GCA_964390045.1 uncultured Spirochaetaceae bacterium
TCGAACCGACACGAGGGTCACCCCTCACCAGATTTTGAGTCTGGCACGTCTACCAGTTTCATCACGCCGGCCTAACCTCCCGAGATTAGTCCGCAAGCCGGCACCTTGTCAAGAAACATGTTTCTCTGATTAACTGCATAGCTGAGATGAGCGATCTATACGCAAACTGCATCCTCTGTCCCCGGTCCTGCGGCAGCAATCGTCTGCAGGGCGAAAAAGGTTTCTGCGGCCAGGGATCGCAAATGCAGATCGCCTGGGCCGGCCTGCACCTTGGGGAGGAGCCCCCGCTTACCGGAAAGCGGGGTTCGGGCACGATCTTTTTCACAGGCTGTACCTTGAAGTGTGGTTTTTGTCAGAACCATCAGATCAGCCGGCTGGGATTGGGTGCAGAGGTCAGCCCGAGACGGTTGGCAGCTCTGATGCTGGAGCTTCAGGCCGCCGGAGCCGTGAATATCAACCTGGTTACCCCTACTCACTTTACACCTGGAATCGTGGAGTCGCTGCGCCGGGCACGCGAAGGGGGGCTGTCAGTTCCGGTCGTCTGGAACACCTCGGGCTACGAGAAGCTTTCCACCCTGAGCCTGGCCAACCAGCACGTAGATGTGTATCTGGCCGACTGCAAGACCCTGGACGAGGGCTTGAGTCGGCGTTTGATGGCTGCGGGGGACTACCCGCAGGTGGTGCGTGAAGCTCTGCCCGCCATGGCCGAGGCCAAGGCTCTGGAAATGGAGGGGACGCTCATTCGGCAGGGAGTAATCATGCGCCATCTCGTGCTTCCCGGATATCTAGAAGCCAGCCGTTCGGTGCTCGAATGGTTTTCAGACAATATCAAGGGACGGGCTCTGCTCTCCCTGATGTTTCAATATATTCCGCCGCAGCTCATACGCAGTCAGGAATGCAAAGAGGGAGAGACGGCCGCCGTAAGCCAAACGCAAGAGAGCGGGCAGCGTGGGATGGCTGCCCGGAGCCGTGCGGCCCCGAGCCGCCGAATCAACCGCCGCGAGGTGGGTCTGGTACTCTCCTGGCTGGAGGAGTTGGGCATCGAAGATGGGTTCGTCCAGGACCCCGACCGCAGCAGTGACTGGCTGCCCGATTTTCGTCGACGCAATCCCTTTCCCGAGGCTCAGGCGCAGCCTCTGTGGCATTTTACGGCGGGGAGAGCAGAAGCTCCTGGTAAGAAAATAGATCAATCCGGCCCTACTACTGTTCCCTCGAACTCACGATCGTAGAGTATCTTTTTTAGATTCTCTATATCCCGACCTTCCGCCACGAGGAGCTTGATCTTGAGCTTGGCAGCTTTTTTTGTCGCGACCGGGTCGAAAGGCACGTTGATTCCCGGCTTCCAGGTGTCTCCCACCAGCTCCTGAAACTCCTTCCAGCTCAAGCTGTCGAGGGGTTTGGCATCGGGATTCGTTTTGGGGTTCGCTGTGTACACCTTGGCGATGTTTGATAGGTTGAGCAGGGTATCTGCCTGAAAGCGCTCGGCAAGAAGCACGGCATCGTAGTCCGTCGAGAAACCAGGTTTCCAGCCGGAGGCTACCAGCACGCGGCCCGGAAACACGCTCACCGCTGTGGGGTCTGCGATTACCTGCTCCAGGCAGTGGTCGCGGAACAGCTGTTTGAGCAGCTCGGCGTTGAGCCGTGTGGCGGCGATCCCGATCCAGTCCAGGACGTCTACGTTCGCATCAGGCACTACGGCCTTGTAGGCTCGTTGATATTCCCGGGCGGGTGCCCCACCGCCGCAGACCAAAATAAGACGGCGACGCTGATCGCTGTTGAGATACTCAAGGACTGTAGCCCGGAAGGCGAGGAGAAAGGCGGAATCGACCTTATCCGGGGCGATGATCGATCCGCCGAGGGATATCACTTTCGTCCTGTTCATTTTTGATCCTCCTCGCAGAACAGTGTAGGGGAAAAGCCACCGTGTTTTCAATCGACAGCTTGGCGAATCCGCTGCCGGCCTCCTGCCTCAGGCCTTTGACCTGACCGGGCTTTACTGAGCAGTAATCCGTCGCTAGAGGCCGACCGGACGCCTCCTCGGTCGACCGGTGGGATTGAACAACACGAACCTCTGCCTGTATACATGGGGGTATGAGAGTATTGATTTGCGATAAAACGGACCCGGTCTGCGCCGAGACTCTGCGCGATTTTCCGGGAATCGAAGTCGTGGAGAAACCAGGACTAACTCCTGAAGAGCTGGCCGGTGAAGCAGCGGGATGCGAAGCTTTGATCGTACGTTCCGCCACCAAGGTGACCCGGCAGATCATAGAAGCGGCGATGAGCTTGAAGGTCATCGGCAGAGCCGGAGCCGGAGTGGACAATATCGACGTGCAGGCCGCCAGCGAGCGGGGTATCCCCGTATTGAACACTCCGGGGGGCAATGCCAACGCCGTAGCCGAGCTGGCCCTGGCCATGATGTTCTGCCTGGCCCGCAGGCTGACGCTTACAGCGCAGAGCATGAAGGCGCAGCGTTGGGAGAAAAAGAGCTACCGGGGCAGTGAGCTGGGCGGCAAAACCCTCGGCTTGATCGGGATCGGCTATGTTGGAGCCAAGGTCGCAAAAAAAGCGGCTGCCCTGGACATGAAGGTAGTTGCCTTTGATCCCTATGTCTCTGCTTCCAGAGCAGAGCAGCTCGGCGCGAAACTCTGCGAGCTGGACGAGGTGTACCGGACAAGCGACTATATCAGCCTTCACCTGCCGAAGAATGACGAGACAGTGGGGATGATCGATCGAGAAGCCCTGACAAAAATGAAGCCCGGAGTTTTCCTGATAGACTGCGCGCGGGGGGCAATCGTGGTGGAGGCAGACCTGCTGGAAGCTTTGGAGCAAGAGAAAGTGGCGGGGGTTGGAATCGATGTCTACCAAAAAGAACCTCCAGAGGATTGGTCTTTGGTGAAACATCCCCGTGTTCTTGCCACGCCCCACATAGGGGCGGCAACCGGGGAAGCTCAGATCGTTGTGGCGCAGATGATCGCCCGGCAGGTCGGAGAGTTTCTCACAGAAGGGAAGATTGTCAACGCCGTCAACTACCCGGCGCGGTAGCCTCCTGTCCGATTATCCTGTATATTAACAGCAGGAACGTATAGCATGGCAGGCTCCGGAGATATCACAGACATCCTCGAATCGTGGGAGTTCGATTCGGACAATCAGGTTCGTATCGTCCAAGCGAACGACGGTCGCGAAGTGCTCCAGATCAGACAGCCGCTTGGTATCGAGCAGTACGAAATTGAGGGCAGGCCCGACGGCAGGAAGCCTGAGGGAAAAGAGTGTTTCCTCGATGTGCTTCAAGGCAGGCTGCAGGAGTACATAGAATCCAATGGAACGGATGAGGGATTCTCGGTTTCCCATGACGATTTCCAGATTCTGCAGAATGAGGGGATTATCTACTACTATCGCTATCTCGTGCTCTTCCAGATCGGTGATTTCGAGCGCACAGCCCGAGACACAGATCACAACCTGCAGATTTGTGATCTGGTGGACAGGTTCGCCGCGGAGGAGGACAAGAAGGAAATTCTTCAGTATCGTCCCTACATCCTGCGCATGTTTGCTATTGCCAGAGCGATGGTATCTTTGCATCAGCAGCTGAAAACTGCGGCAAAGGAGATCCTCGAGTCTGCAATAGAGGAGATCGAGCAAATGCCTGGCATCGACACTCCGGCCTTTCAGTTTGAAAGGATCCGTTCGCTGAAATATCTCCGTTCGACGCTCAAGCAGGTTTTGGAGCAGAAGGCCTCACCTCTTGACACCCTCAAGAAAGAGCTTGAGACAGCTGTTGAAGAGGAAAACTACGAACGCGCCGCGGAGCTGCGTGATAAGATTAGAACCCTGAACAAAGAGTTCGAGCTATAGTTCAAGCCTTCCTAACTCTGTAGAATCCATTGTATCGAGGGAGAGGAAATTGCTGCGCGGGAAGAAGCCTGATTCCGAGAGTTTGGTGCGTGAAGCTTGGCGTTCCGGCTTCGGCTGGTTCGAAAAAAAGCGTTTTCCCAAAGAAACAACCGAAGATTACAGGGCTCGGGTAAGCAGAAGGCGTTTCGAGCTGGCAATCAAAAAACAGGACTGTTTCGCCTGGACGGTGAGTCCCTTTCAGTACGCAGATAGTATCATAGAGGCCACCGTGAGCCTCGATCCAGCCAACGGCCATTCAGCGGCGGGCTTTGTTTTTCGCTACACCAATGAGGACAACTTCTACTATTTCCTTGTTTCCACCCGGGGACTGTTCCGCTTCGATGTGGTTTTCAATAGAAACCCACTGCACTTGATAGAATGGACACCCGTCCCGCAGATAGATCAGCAAGATCTTGAGCTGCGGATTATCGCGAACGGCGATAGATTTTCATTCTTTATCGCCGACGAATGGATAGCGGAGCTGGCAGATGATACTCTCAGACAAGGCTATGTCGGCTTTGCCGGCCAGAACTACGATGAGAAAAGCAAGGCGAAGTTCTATCTGAAAAGGATCAGAATCGAGTCTCGACCTCTCGTGGTCGAGAAGGAGCACCTGCGCTGGACGCGCTACATCCCTGCCAGCCCGGAATCAAGAATCACCCTGGCTCGGACCTTAAGTGATATGGGCAAGTTCCGGGAAGCGGTAGCCCAGCTACAAAGCGCTCTCGGTCAAGGCGCCGGAGGTGCGCCGGAGCATTTGCTGCTGGCCCGGGCTTACATGCAGCTGAAAGCATATACCGAGAGCGTGCAGACGTTCGACAGATGTCTCGAGTTGGACCCGGAGAACACCCAGGCGGTGCTCGAGAAGGCAGATGTGCTTTTTTTGAGCAATGATTACCTTTGCTGCAGAGACTATATCGAATCGGTTCTGCCCAGGTTTCCTGAGGACGCTCAGCTTAGGAATCTGCTTGGCTCCTCAGAATACAGCCTCGGAAACTGGGAAAAGGCGGGAAAACACTACGAGGAGGCGGTCCGGCTCGATCCGCAGAGCGCTGTGTTTCGCATCAACCTGGGTCGCTGTCAGGAACGAGGGGGCGAGCTGGAGAGGGCGATCGAAACCTATCTCGAGGCGGCCAGCCGGCTGTTCAAGAATGAACAGTATGAAGAGCTGTCCTTCGTGCTCGGCAGGGTTGGCAAGCTTGTTCCCGAAAAATCAGAACGAGGATTCGAGCTGAAATCGCTCGAGGCGAAAATGCTCTTTCATGAAGGAAAAAAGAGACAGGCCGAGTTGTTTTTCAAAGAGCTGATTGACTCCGGGTATCCCGACAGCGGAGTGCATTACCTCTACGCCTTGCTTCTCATAGAAAAGGGAGATCGCAGGCAAGCGGAGGAACATCTGAACCGGGCCGTAGAGATCGAGCCCGCCTATCCGCTGTACTGGTTCAGGCTGGCGGAAAACCGTTTTCTTCTCGGCGAGGATCCCGAGAAAGCTCTCGAGAAGGCCTGCCAGCTAGATCCGGAGGATCCCTGGATCAATAATCTCTACGGTCAGGTGCTTGTCGGTCGGGGTCGACTTGAGCAGTCCTTGACATACTTCGAGAAGGCAGGAGCGGCTGTGCCCGATCAGGCCGATATCTATAAGAATCACGCAGAGGTACTGGTCAAGTTGGGTCGGGCTGCAGAGGCCGAGCAGCTGCTTAGCAAAGGGTTGGAGCAGGCCGGTGCAGTGGAGCAAGATCGCGCGAGCCTGCACAACCAGCGCGGCAACAGCCGCGTCGAGCTGAAAAACTTTGCCGCCGCTGTTCTGGATTATGAAGAGGCTCTCAAGCTGGTTCCTGAAAACCGGGATTACATGGAAAACTGCGCGGCCTGTTGTCTCGAGTTGGACATGATCATGAGAACCGAGGAGTTATTGAACAAGCTGCTCGACGGCGGAGAGACAGCTTCTCTTTACAACCTGACGGGCAATCTGGCGGCGGTGACGGGCGAATACGAGCGCGCCCGGCTTGCCTATCTGGAAGGGTTGAAGCTGGAAGAGGACAACCTCGAAATCAAGCTCAATCTTTTGTCACTGTATGTGGAGACCGGCAAGTATCGGGAGGCGAAGGATCTGATTGCTCCTCTGCTGGAAGATCCGTCGGATCGGGTGCTGCAGCTGCAGACCAGGCTGCGGGACAAATATGAATCCTGCCTGTGCTGTGAAGCTTGTGGACGGCAGTGGTGGCTGCCCAAAGAAATCCCACCGCAATCGGCCTTTACCGTCCACGGCGAGCCGCCGGGAGAAGCACCGGCCGGCAGATGCGAAAAGTGCGGAAAGGTGTACTGTATCGCCTGCGCGGCGGAGTATGTTGAAGACGGCCGACTGATGTGTCCGAAGTGCAAGCAGCGCCTTCGACTCAGCGACGATTCTTTGAAGTATCTGCTGCTTCGCTATGTGGGCGCCGAGGATCGCTAAGCCGCGCACCACTGGTCGTGCACCGCTGGCCGCGCACCACTGGCCGTGCGCCACTGGTCGTGCACCTCGCTTGACAAAGAGAAGAGTTTAGGTAATATGGGGGCGAGCGCATAGGTTGAGACAATCGATAACTTTTTTCCATATAATGTTAATTCTCGTGCTCGCTGTTCTCATGTCCGCATCGGTTTTCGGGCAGGAGATTCTGACGGCTGAGAATTATTTCGATGATGTCTCTGCCCGTTACGGCAAGATCCAGGATTATACGGCGGAGATCCTCATCACCCAGGACGAGACGATAATGACGGGCAGGCTGTACTACAAGAGCCCGAATCTGCTTCGTATAGATTTCAGCGAACCGGCCGACCAGGTTCTGGTTACCAATGGCGTGGAGCTTACGATCTATATTCCCAGATACGAAGTCATCCTGGTCCAGAAGTTAAAACGACGCAGTCAGGCGGCGCTTGCTAATATGGCTTCGGAGCAGGGCCTCAACTTGCTGAAGAAGAACTATGGAGTGGCTTATCTCAGCGGACCTGAAAGCATCCCCCTGGAGGAAGGTTCTTCCGAGCAGGTGCGCAAGCTCAAGCTGACCAGCCGCTCGACCGCCGAAGGATTCCGCCAGATTGTGATCGCCGTAGGAACCAACGGCCTGATCCGGCGTATCACCGCGGTGACCATAGGCTATGCGGAATTTGTCCTCGATCTGAAAAATATTATTGTCAACCAGAACATCCCGGATACTCGTTTTGAATACGATTCGCCCCCCTATGCCAATGTCTACAGCGATTTTCTCTTTGAGGCGGAAGAGTAAAAGAAATGGAATCTTTGGGCCAAAAGCTTAGAGAAGCTCGAGAACAACATAATTTTTCCCTCGAACAGGTCGCCCGAGATACCCACATCTCGAAGCAATATTTGGAAGCTCTTGAAGAAGAGGAGTTTTCCACGATTCCCGGGGAAACGTACATCATAGGTTTCCTGAGGAACTACGCGGAGTATCTATCTCTCAATCCGGAGGAGCTGGTCACGCTGTATAGAAACATCAAGATACAGGAGCAGCCTCTGCCGATGACCGAGCTTCTCGAACGCAGCGCACCCAAGGTCCCTTCGCGGCTTATTCTGCTGGTGGTGATCATTGTAGCCTTGCTCGGAGGCGGTGCCTATCTTCTGTATCGATACGTGATTTCCCCCGGACGAGAAGCAGCACCTCGTGAGGCGGCTGTAGAGGCCCCCAGCCAACCGGTTGCTCAAGAGGCGGTAGAGCAGTTCGTCATGCAGGATGAAGCGGTGACCCGCTGGTTCAACTTGGAGGATACAATCGTGATGCCGCTGAACGGAAACAGCTACCGTATCCAGCTCATCGCCATCGACAGAGGGCTGACAGTGAGAGTTCCCGGTGGGACTCTTGATATGACAATCGGCCAGGATCGGCAGATGGATTTGAACGCAGACGGGCGCAATGATCTTCGCATTCTTCTCAATGATGTGGACGCCACCGAGGCGGCGAAAAGGGTGAACTTGAGCCTGTATAAGATAACGAAAGCAAGCGTCGCTTCGACTGCAGAGTCTGCCTCCCAACAGCTGCCCGAGTCCGTCGAGGTCGAAGGCCCGGAGACTGCCGAGGTGGCTGCCGGCTTTCCCGAATCCACCGCGGCCTCTCAGCCTGTCGGGGCAAGCACGATCCTCAGCGCCGACTCGCCTTCGCCCTTCCGGGTATCGATTTCCTTCAGAGGCTATTGTCTTTTCCGCTACCTGGTGGATAACAATATTCGCGAGGAGCGTTTCTTTCACAAGGGAGAGAGCTTCGCGCTGGACGTGAAAAACGAAGTCCTGCTCTGGATTTCAAATGCCGGGGTTGTGCGGTTGATGGTTGCCGGTAGAGAAATCGAGGTCGACCGTCCGGGAGCGGTGACCACCAAACAGATACGCTGGAGTCAGGATGATTCTACGGGACAATACCTGTTGCAGGCAGTTACCGCAGAGTAGCATCCCACCATCATGACATTTTTTATAGAAAGTCTCGGATGTGCCAAGAACCAGGTCGATTCCGAGCAGATAATCGCAGCTCTCGAACAGCGAGGCTTGCGCTGGGTCGACCGTCCCGACGATGCCCGCTTCATCATCGTGAATACCTGCGGCTTCATTACCAGTGCCAAAGAGCAGTCGATTGAAACCTCCCTCGCGCTGAAGTCGAGCTACCCGAACAAAAAAGTGGTCATGGTGGGCTGCTTAGTCCAGCGCTACGGGCGGGATCTCGAACAGGCGATGGGCGAGATCGACGGTTTCGTGGGATTGGAAGATATCTCCACCTTAGGGGATTTGATCTTATCCCTCGACGGAAAGGCTGCGCCGGTGAGCGCTTCAGTCTCAGCCGCCGACTCGCCTCCTCCACATAGAACCAGGTTTCTCTCTTTTCCGGGCAGCGCCTACGTGAAGGTCGCCGACGGCTGCAGCAACCACTGCAGCTACTGTGCAATTCCGCTGATTCGCGGCGAGCTTGCCAGCCGCAGCCGTCCTGACATCCTGCAGGAGATCGAGGAGCTGCTCGACAGGGGCGTGGCGGAGATCGTTCTTATTGCCCAGGATCTGGCTTCCTACGGCCGAGACCGGGGCAGGGTGGAGCTCACAGAGCTCGTTGCCGACATCACAAGCTTGAAAAAAGATTTCTGGCTGCGGCTTCTCTACCTTCATCCGGATCACTTGCCACTCGATCTGCTCGATGTTATGGCTGCTGACGCTCGGGTTCTCCCTTACTTCGATGTTCCCTTTCAACACGCTTCCGCCGAAGTGTTGCAGCGCATGGGCAGGAAAGGCTCCGCGGAAAAGTACGGCGAGCTTGTTCAGCGGATCCGAACGCGGCTTCCCGATGCGATTTTGCGCTCAACGTTTCTCGTCGGCTTTCCGGGAGAGTCCGAGGCGGACATGAACAGCCTGCTTGAGTTCCAGAACCGATGCGAGCTGGACTGGGTGGGGGTATTCACCTACTCCCGTGAGGAGGGCACTCCCGCCCATAATTTTTCCGGAGCTGTGGAAGAACGGGTGGCGCAAGAACGCAAGCGCAGCCTCGAGCAGGCTCAGATCCCTATTACAGGACGGCGTCTCGAAAGGCATGTGGGCCGCAGGCTCGATGTGCTTGTAGAAGAGCAGGTAAAAGGAGAGGACATCTTTTTGGGGCGTTCCTACCTGCAGGCACCGGAGGTCGACGGGCTGGTCGTTGTCAAAGCCCGGGCGCTGGAGCCCGGCAGGATCTATCCTGTACGAATCCAGCGGCGGGTGGGCGTCGATCTGGAGGCTTCTGTTGTCTGAAGACAGGCAGACTCACCCGGTACCTGATTATCTGCAGAGGTTGAATCCGCGGCAGCGCGAGGCGGTGCTGCACACAGGAGCCCCTCTTTTAATCCTGGCCGGTGCGGGAAGCGGAAAAACCAGGGTCATAACGACAAAGATCGCGCACCTCATAGACAGGCACCACTTCGACCCGCGCAGCATCCTCGCAGTGGCTTTTACGAACAAAGCAGCCGAGCAGATGCGCGAGAGGGCGCAGGCCCTGACCCCGTTGGGCTCCGAGGTGATGATCAAGACGTTTCATTCCTTTGGAGCCTGGCTGTTGAGGCGCTACGGCCTGGGAGCCGGCATCCCCCGCAATTTTACTATCTACGATGAGCAGGATTGCCTCGCCCTGTTGAGACGGGTGGTTCAGGCCCAACCGTCGGAACGCAAGCCGCGCCGCGGAGAGCTGAGAAAAGCAGCCGGGTGGATCGCCCGTGCCAAGGACCGCTGCCTCCTACCCTCTGACGATCTTTCAGAGATGCGTCGGGCGAGAGGACTGTCCGGGCTCGACATGGTCGAAGTGTATAGGCTCTACCAGGATCGTCTCGAGCAGTCGGGGAGCATGGATTTCGGAGATCTGATCGTTCGTGCCGTCAAGCTGCTGGAGACGGACGCGGAGGTAAGGGACAAGATGCGCAGCCGCTTTCGGGCGATCCTTGTAGACGAGTATCAAGATTCTAATTTCTCTCAATTTCGGCTGCTCGAACAGCTGTACGACGGCAGCAATTACCTCTGTGTTGTCGGTGACGAGGACCAGTCGATCTACAGTTTTCGGGGTGCGGAGCTGGAAAACATCTTGAGCTTTTCTGACAGTTTCCCCGGTACCGAGATCATACGCCTGGAGGAAAGCTTCCGCTGCACGGAGAACATCCTGGAAGTCGCCTCCCGTGTCGTGGAAAGAAACAGAAACCGACTTGGGAAAACTCTGTTTACCCGCAGACCGAGCGGTTTGCCCGTGTCCCTGGCTTACCTCGATGATCCCGAGGCCGAGGCCCTGTTCTGTGCCGAGAAATTGAGGGATGGAAGGCTTGCACAGTCGGCCATCCTCTACAGGATGAACTTCCAATCCCGGGTGTTCGAGAGTATTTTTTCCCGCCTGGGCATTCCCTTTCGCGTGGTCGGCACGGTACGCTTTTATGAAAGGGAAGAGGTCAAAGACGCTTTGGCCTATCTCACCCTGATCGTGAATCCCAGCGACGAAATCGCTTTTCGGCGGGCCGTGGGCAAGCCCAGGAGGGGAATCGGTTCTAAAACCGTGGAGAAGATACTTTCTGAGAGAGACTCCGAGGGCAGTTTGCTTGCAGCGGCGGAAAAAGCTGTGCCTTCGCTGCGGACAAAAGCAGCCAAGGGTCTTGAGAGATTTATCTCTCTCATGGATTCGCTCAAAAGCGCGCTCGCCGAGACAGATACCCGATCTCTTGGCAAGGTCGTACAGCTGCTTATTATGGAGTCGGGATTGGTAAAAATGTATCGGGAAAGGGATCAAGCGGAGGGCACGAACAAGGTCCAGAACCTGGAAGAATTGGTCAACGCCACCAGCGAGTATCCGGGAACCCTCGAGGGATTGAGCCTGTTCTTGGAGACTTTGATGCTGGGCGGCACCGATGAGAACCCGTTTCGAAGCAGCGGAAAGGTCACATTGATCACGGCCCACAACACCAAGGGTTTGGAGTTTGACAGAGTGTTCATCACCGGGCTGGAAGACGGCGTATTTCCCCATTACTCGAGTACCGTGGGCGGACTGCCCGTGGCCGGGGAGGAGCTCGAGGAGGAACGGCGGCTTTTCTACGTGGGTGTGACCAGGGCAAGGGACGAACTGCTGCTCACCGCCTGTAAGAGGCGCCGGGTTTTCGGTACAATGCAAGTGAGCGAACCGTCCCGCTTTCTCAGCGAGGTCCCCAGGGAGCACCTGTACATCTACAACGGTTCGGAGCCCCGGCAGCAGGATAGTCTGCCTTTGGGATGTGGTGTGTACCACGATGAATACGGACCGGGGATCATCAGCAACAAATGGGAAGCCGAAGGTGTGCTCATGGTCTCCGTCCGCTTCGATTCGGGGAAAATCGCCCGCTTTCCTTTAAAGTATTCAAGGCTGGAGCGGGTCAGCAGAGATCCGTGAGGAGGGCTGATATGCAGGGTCTTCACCAGGGTGGGGCCGGCGACAGCAGGATCGCAAAGCATCTGCCCGTCATCCGTAGAGCCCGGGGTTACCGTCTCTACGATCTGCAGGGCCGCCGTTATCTGGATCTTTGGCAAAACGGCGGCCGATCCCTGCTTGGGCACCGCTCGGGCAGGCTCACCACGGTGCTGAAGAGCACGATTTCGAAAGGGCTGATCGCCGATCTGCCCTCCGTGTACAGCGGTAGACTTCGGAGGGTGCTGGCCGGAATGTTTCCCGGGTACAAAGATTTCCGCCTGTTCAAGTCAGAGGATTCGGCGCTGAAGCTGGTCTCGGAATACCTTGGAAGGGAAGTGAGACGGGAGGATATAGCAGATCCGCTTCTGAGAAGCGAGGGAAGGGGGGGCCGCGATGTCAGTCTGTGGCGTCCTTTCTGCACAGAGAAAAAGGTATCAAAAAAACAGCAGCCCAAGGTTCTTTTTCCGCTGCTGCCCTTCGGCCTGGCCGGGGCTCCCGTTGTTGTCTGCTTCCGGGAGAGGCTTGCAGAGCGCTTCCCCGACTCGCAGATCATCTCCGCCGTTGTTTTGGCCGGAGCTCTGCGCTGCCTCCATGATTTGAGCAGTCATGAGCCTCCCGAATACAGGGATGCTCTCAAAGGTTGTCGGGAATGGCGCAGGGAGGGGATCTATCTGATCCCCGAGTTTGATCTCCAGCGTTACGAGCAGGTGTTTTTTGGATTTCTAGAGGGAGGAGTGCTGCTCTGTCCCCAGGTTCCCTACATCAGCATTCTCCCCTCGGGGGAGCTTTCCAGCGGGGAATGGGGAAAAATGATTGGACTATTCCGGCGTTTTCCTGGAAAATAGGGTTATGGAGCTCGTAGACCTGGTAGTGCTGCTTTCCAGACTCGGAACCGGGGCGATTGCCACTTTTTTCGCCATTCTGCTCTGGTCCCAGACCCGAGATGTTTCCTGGGTGCTGGTCATCATCGCCACTCTGATCTTCTATGCAGAGATCGTGTTCACCACCCTGGAACGCTTCGGCATCGTTGCCGCCGACTTCTTCAATGTTTCCGGCTTTCCCGTTCTCCACATTGTCCTGACAAACCTGCCCCTCGTCTTTCTTATCTTCGCTTTTATCTCCATGTTGGCCAAGAAACGCATTCCATAAATTTTTATCGGCGCGTCGGTGGATTCTGTTACAGCTTGTTCTGGAGCTCTTTGATCTGATCCCGCAGCAGAGCCGCTTCCTCGTAGTTTTCTTCATCCACGGCTTTGGCGAGCTGTTTTTCCAGGTAGGTGATCTGGGAGTGTATTTCCGAAGATTTCGAGGATTCCTTTGCTTCTGTAGAGGATATGGGAATTCCAGCTTCGTCCACCACACCCTCATCGATGAATATGGGGCATTTGGCCCGCACGGCCAGGGCCACGCAGTCCGATGGCCGGGAATCCATGATTACGTCCGAACCGTCGCGATTCAGAATGAGGCGGGCGTAGAAGGTACCCTCTTTCAGCTCCGTGATTTCGATGCGGGATATTTTTATATCCAGCTCCTGGAGCGTGGAGAGCAGGAGATCGTGGGTCAGGGGACGGGGCATTTTGTGGTTGGCAAGACCGATGAGGATGGCCTGAGCTTCCAGCGGTCCGATAAAAATCGGCACCGCTACCTCAGCCCCTATCGGTTTTATAAGCACAGCGCTGCCCTGTTCCGCCTTGGCGACAGTCCATACTTCAGCCGGAACTAACATACCTCTACAATAATAGAGAAAAAAACTCCGACAGGCAACCGAATCATAGTCTCGGTGTCTATAAGGAATTAGACGCGGGTCTGTTCTGTTCTGCCCTGGGGAAAGAGGATGGCCAGAGCATCGGGGATCGTATCTGCGAAGTGAAAGTGCATCGTGTTCTTCACTTCCCGGGGAAGCTCCTCGATGTCTTTGCGATTCATATCGGGCATGAGCACGTGGGTCATTCTGTTTCTGTGAGCGGCCAGCACTTTTTCCTTGATCCCGCCGATGGGCAGGAGCCTGCCTGTGAGGGTGATCTCCCCCGTCATGGCGAAGCCCTTTTGGATTGCTGTTTTCTTTAAAGCTGAGAGCAGGGCCGCGGCTATGGTGATGCCCGCCGACGGTCCGTCCTTGGGAATAGAACCTTCGGGAACATGGATATGAACATCCCGTTTCTTGTTGAAATCCGCTTGAATATCCAGGTCCTTGGCATTTGCCCTCAGAAACGAGAGAGCGGTCTGGGCACTCTCCTTCATCACATCTCCGAGACTGCCTGTCAGCATCAGCTCGCCCTTGCCTTCCAGCAGCGCCACCTCCACTACAAGAATTCGGCCTCCCAACTCGGTCCAGGCCAGACCGTAGGCCAGTCCGGCTTTTTCCTTGGGATCGAGCATCTTTTCCTGGTAGCTCTCATTGCCCAGGTACTCGGCAACCCGCTTCGGAGTAACGGTGATGGAAAAGACATTCTTTTTCTCTGATGATTCTTCGGGTTGGACAGGCTCTCCCTTTTTTACAGCCTGGCGGGCGATTTTTCTCAGAATGGAGGCGATCTGGCGCTCCAGGCTGCGGACGCCCGACTCCATCGTGTAGCTGCGAATGGTTTTCATTAGCGCCGCTTCTTGAAAGCGGATCTTGGCCCAGGCCAACCCGTTTTCTTCGATCTGCTTGGGGATGAGGAACTGCTCGGCGATCTTGAGTTTTTCGTACTCCGTGTAACCGGGGATCTGAATGATCTCCATGCGGTCCCGCAGGGGGTAGGGGATGTTGTGCACGGAGTTCGCCGTTGTGATGAACATCACGTGGGATAGGTCGTACTGCACCTCCAGATAGTGGTCCATGAAGGTGGAGTTCTGTTCCGGATCGAGCACTTCCAGCAGTGCCGATGCCGGATCGCCCCGAAAGTCGGAGCTCATCTTGTCCACCTCGTCGAGAAGGAATACAGGATTGCGGCTGCCGGCCTTGCGCATCGATTGGAGGATCTTTCCGGGAAGGGCTCCGACGTAGGTTTTCCGGTGGCCCCGGATTTCAGCCTCGTCCCTGACGCCTCCCAGGGAAATACGCACGAAATCGCGACCCAGGGCTCTGGCCACGGATTTTCCGAGAGAGGTTTTGCCCGTTCCCGGAGGTCCGACAAAGCAGAGAATGGGGCCCTTGACCGAGTCCCGATTGAGCAGACGCACAGCGATGAAATCGAGAACCCGTTCTTTTACTTTCTTCAGATCGTAGTGATCCTCGTCAAGAATCTTGCGGGCATACTCGATGTCCCGGATCTCCTGTTGGCTCTCTTTCCAGGGCAGATCCACGATCCACTCGAGGTAGGTGCGCAGCACCGACGATTCGGGAGAGATGGGCTGCATGCGGGCCAAGCGCTTCAGCTCCTTCTCGCATTTCTGAAAGATCTCCTCTGGCAGCTGCTTGTCTTTGAGCTTGTGCTCCAGTTCCCTGGCCCCGGTGGGGTCCTCTTTATCCGTGCCCAGTTCTTTATGGATCTCTTTGAGCTGTTCCTGAAGGAAGTAATCCTTCTGCGACTTTTGCATCTTTTTTCTCACCTTGGAGGTGATCTTCTGTTCGATCTCCAAGACCTGGGATTCCAAGACCAGGGTCGTGGCCAGGTTTTCCAACCGCCGGCCCACGTCCACCTGGGAGAGCAGCTCGATCTTCTTGTCCAGCTTTATAGGGACGTTGGAGCTGATCATGTTGACCAGTTTGTGCGGTGTTTCCACCTTTTCTATCCCTGCGAGAATCTCTTTCGGGATCTTCCTATAGAGGGCCGAATAACGGTGGAACTCTTTTTTCACGGTGCGCATCAGAACGCCGGTGCCGGCGTCCATGGATTTAGATTCCTGGATCGCTCGAACCTGGACCTTGAAATACCTTCTCGATTCGAGGTAACGGACGATATTGGCCCGCTCGCTGCCTTCCACCAGCAGGCGAAGCGTTCCGTCCGGAAGCTTGAGCATTTGTAAGATTCGGGCCACCGTGCCGATGGAGTGTATGTCCTCTTCACCGGGCTCTTCTTCCCTGTCCTGTTTTTGGGCGGCGAGGAAGAGGATCTTGCCCCTGCCCATGGCTTCTTCGACGGCACGGATCGATTTTTTCCGCCCCACGAAGAAGGGGACAACCATGTTGGGGAAGACCACAATATCCCGCAAGGGTACGAGGCAGAGCTCAGTCCTTGAGGGAAAGATTTTCATGCAGTTTTCTTGGCGTCTATCAGGGTGATTTCCGGATCTACAGTTTTTTCCACGACCTCGGGAGTGACCACGACGCGCTTTTTTCCTTTTATGGAGGGAATATCGAACATGATACCGACCATCACGTTTTCCACGATCGCCCTTAAGCCCCGAGCGCCGGTCTTGATGTCCATGGCTTTCTTGGCAATAGCCTCGATGGCTTCCTCCTGGAAAACGAGCTCCACCTCGTCGAGCTTCATGGCGGCGCAGTACTGCTTGACGATCGCGTTGCGAGGCTCGGTGATGATCCGCTTGAGAACTTCCAGCCCCAGCTCTTCGAGGGTTACATTGATAGGCAGACGACCCACGAACTCGGGGATGAGGCCGAAGCGTATCAGATCGTCGGGGTGCAGGTGGGTGTACAGCTCGACCAGATTCTGCTCATGGGCAGCCTTGACGTCGGCACCGAAGCCCATCGGGTGCTTCGATATTCTGGAATCAACGATCTTGTCCAGGCCGACGAAGGCTCCTCCGCAGATGAAGAGTATGTTTTTCGTGTCTATCTTGAGCATCTCCTGGTTGGGATGCTTGCGCCCGCCCTGGGGCGGTACCGAAGCCACGGTTCCCTCAATGATTTTCAACAGGGCCTGCTGCACCCCTTCCCCGGAAACATCCCGGGTGATGGAGACGTTCTCGGTCTTTCTGGAGATCTTGTCGATTTCGTCGATGTACACGATACCCTTCTCGGCAGCCGCAATGTTGTTGCCGGCGTTCTGGATCAGTTTGAGCAGGATGTTCTCGACGTCTTCGCCCACATAACCGGCCTCTGTGAGGGTGGTGGCGTCCGCTATGGCAAAGGGAACCTTGAGCTTGCTCGCCAGCGTGCGGGCCAGGAGGGTTTTCCCCGTTCCCGTGGGACCGATGACCAGGATATTGGACTTCTCCATCTCCACATCCGGATCGAGCTTATGGCCTAAAGCGATTCGTTTGTAGTGATTGTATACGGCTACCGACAGTACCTTTTTTGCCTGTTCCTGGCCGATAACGTACTGATCGAGGTACTCCTTGATTTCCTTAGGAGTGGGAATGTCCTCTTTGAACTCGGCAGCAAGCAGCTCGTCCTCTTCATCGAGGATTTTCTTGCAGACATGCACGCACTCGTCGCAGATGTACACACCGGGTCCGGCGATCAACCGCCGGGCCGTGTCTGCGCTCTTGCCGCAGAAAGAACAGACCTTCAAGCCCTCATTTCTTGCCAGCTTGCTCATTGTTCTTCGGTCTCTCCAGGATCGTGTCGACCAGGTTGTACTCCACAGCCTCTTCGGCTGACATATAGTAATCCCTTTCCAGGTCCTGAGCAATCATCTTTTCGCTCTTTTCTGTATGGCGGGCGAAATACTCGATGATCAGCTTCTTGATGCGCACGATCTCACGAGCCTGGATACCGATGTCGGCCGCCTGACCGGCAACACCGCCCCAAGGCTGGTGAATAAGGATACGGGAGGAAGGCAGTACGAACCGTTTTCCATGGGTTCCGCAGGTCAAAAGCAGGGCGCCCAGGGACGCGGCCTGGCCCAGGCAGATGGTTTGCACGTCGGGCTTGATGTACTGAATCGTATCGTAGATGGCCAGTCCGGCGGAAACGGTGCCGCCGGGAGAGTTGATATACAGGTGAATGTCCTTTTCGGGATCCTGGGATTCGAGAAATAGGAGCTGAGCCACGACCAAATCGGCGTTGAGATCCACGATCTCCCCGTCGATGAACACGATCCGGTCTTTGAGGAGCCGCGAGTAGATATCGTAGGAGCGCTCGCCTCTCCCTGTCTGCTCAATAACTATAGGAACAAGGTTGCTTGATTTCTCCGTCATATGAGTCAATTTAATAGTTTCCCTGCACCAAGTCCAGAAATTTTACCTTCTTGCCCTTGTTGCTCACACCCTTGTCCAACAGCAGATCGTAGAGCTTCTCGTTCTTCATATCGTATTTGAGATATTCTAGATAGTTGTTGCGTTTCATCGCCTCTTTGGCCTCTTCGAGGCTGAGGTTTTGGTTTTCCGCTTCCCTCTGCACACGCTCTTCGACCTCGTTTTCCTCGAGTTTGATGTCCTCCTGTTTTACCATTTCGTTCACAACGAGCTGAAGCTTGAGTTTTTTCTCAGCAGCTGGCTTCCATTCCTCGAGAATCTGTTCTTTGCTCTTTCCCTCGGATTCCAGCTGCTGAAGCAGCGGTTTTTCATCTCCGCCGACACGGTCGACGAAGCCGCGCCACTGGTTCTCCAGCTCGTTCTCTACAATAGATAGGGGAAGGGGTATGGTAGCCTTCTCGACGACTTTCTCGAGGATTTGGGAAATGTTGTGCTCCCGCACCTTCTGCCGGGCGTACTCTTCGAGCCGCGAGGTGATATCCTTTTTCAAATCCTCGAGATTCTCGTATTTATCACTGATGTCTTGCGCCAGCTCGTCATCGATCTGTGGAAGTTGTTTTTCCTTGACCGTGTTCAAGGTGACTTTGAGTTTTACCGTTCGGCCGGCCAGCTCTTTGTACTCGAAATCCTCGGCATATTCTTTGCTGAACACCTTCTGCTCTCCGACCTTCATCCCTACCAGATCTTCGTCGAGCTTGTAGAGGTTGTAGCCGCTGCCTACTTCGAAAATAAAGCCTTCGCGCTTGGACGACTCCACTTCTTCATCGTTTTCATCGAGCTCGGCGTGGTCGATGGTAACGATGTCCCCCATGAGGACCGTGGCGTCCTTTTTGTCGATCACGATCGAATTCTGTTCCTGAAGAGATTTCAGCTCCCTGTCGAGATCTTCAGCAGCGATTTTTACCTGCAGGGTTTCGAAGCTCAAGCCCTCATACTCGGGAAGCTCGATCTTCGGATAGGTGTCGAAGTTCACCGCATAGGTGTAGTCCTTGCCCAGCTCGAGGCCCTTTTTGGTATCGATTTCGGGGATGGAGGTGGGGATCGGCTTCTGCTCGATCTTTTCGATCGCCTCTTCGAGGCTGCTGCGGATCACCCGCTCTGTCGCCTCGCTCAGGATGGACTCGCCGAATTTGCGTATCAGAACATTGGCGGGCACCTTTCCCTTTCGAAATCCGTCTATGTGCGCGGTCTTGCAGTACTCGGCGATCAGCTCATCGTAGCGCTGTTGAATGTATTCCTGTTTCACTGTGACGGTGAGCTTGACGTTTGAGTTTTCCAGCTCTTCTACCTTTTTTCTTTTTATCACGATGTCACCCTTTCCAAGTTTAGAATCCCATTAGAACGGGGAAAAGCAGTTTACCACGTAGAATGTAAATAAAAGGCGACCTGAGATTGGAGCTCCAGATCGCCTGACAAGTAAAGAGAGCGGGAAACGGGATTTGAACCCGCGACATCCACCTTGGCAAGGTGAAGCTCTACCACTGAGCTATTCCCGCCTGTTATGCCGGCACGCCAACCGGGAGTTGGGCAGGCCAACGCATTGCTCGCTGCGAGAGAAGGGATTTGAACCCTTATACCCTAACGGGCACCAGATCCTAAATCTGGCGTGTCTGCCAATTCCACCACTCTCGCATACTATACTCAAAAAATCTAGGGACAGTCAATATTGCCCCTTTCGCCCTCGAGAGAGGCTCCTGAGCCGTAGAGGGATCGAACCTCTGACCCGCAGATTAAGAGTCTGCTGCTCTACCAGCTGAGCTAACGGCCCAAATATCGTTTCCCGCGCCCGGCAGGACTCGAACCTGCGACCTACGGATTCGAAGTCCGGCGCTCTATCCAGCTGAGCTACGGACGCGTGGATTGGGAGGGTGAGTGATGGGACTTGAACCCACGACATCCAGTTCCACAGACTGGCGCTCTAACCACCTGAGCTACACTCACCACGTTCATGGTGGTTTAAAAGTCGGTGAAAATATGCCCAAACACGCCCCTTTTGTCAAGGCCGGCCTGCGCAGGCCGGCCGAGCGCGGGCCGGCCGATCGCAGCCTGGCGGGCGCAGCCTGGCGGGCACATAAATCAACCGGGTTTGTCGCCGAGAACAACAACCACCAGGAGCCCGGGACCTGTGTGTGCGCCGATAACGGGCGTCATCCTGGATCTAAGAATTTGTACTTTCGGGTATATCTCACCCAGTTCCTCGGCTAGCATTTCCGCCTCGTCAGGGCAGACGGTGTTTTCAACACCCAGTGCTTCAATGTGAGTGTATCCTTGGGCGAACTCCACGAGACGATGCCGGGCTTTGCTTCGGGAACGCGTTCTTCCTGCCGGTTTCACTACCCCTTCTGTTACCGTGATGAGGGGATGTATCTTCAGAACAGAACCGAGAAACACCTTGGCCGCGCCGATCCGTCCTCCTTTTCTCAGGTACTCGAGCGTATCGAAGGTGGCCAGCAGGCTTACCCTGGGGATCGCACTTTCCGCAGCCTTCTTTACCTCTGTCAGCGAAGCGCCTCTGCGGGCCGCCTGGGCCGCTTTCATGACTACGAACCCTTCAGCCATGGCGGCTGTTTGGGAATCCAATACTTCGATCCTGGCCGTCTTTTTCATCAGGCTCCTGCTCTGTCTGGCGACATCGTAGGTGCCGCTGAGTTTTGAAGACAATGTGATCACCAGAATATCCTCTGTCTGCCCGGCCACCGAGTCGTAGGCCGCCGCAAAGGCTGAAGGGGAGGGCACCGATGTAGCGGGAAAGTGCTCGCTCGCTATCAGCTTTTCATAGAATTGATCTGCGCTCAGATCCACTCCATCGCGGAAGGTTTCTGATCCGAAGCTGACGGTAAGAGGGACAACGGTGATGTCCAGCTCCCCAACAATACTCGAGGGCAGATCGGCGATGCTGTCGGTAACGATCTTTACAGCCAATGGTTTCTCCCGGGATTCATTCTACAGAAACTATATAGTCACAGTCCGGATGCCCGCCGGCAAAGGTTTCTACAATGATTGATGGGTACTTCTGTTTGATGTGCGCCGCCGCTTTCCCGGCCGTTGTCGAGGGAACCTCGGCGCCGTAGTACAGGGTAATCAGCGTGGCCTTACTCATGTCCAGAGTTCCCATAATCCGCTCGAGCAGCGGCAACGGTTTTTCACCCCCTGCGGCTTCTTTCCCGTCGAGATGACCTATAAAAGAACCCTCGTCGGCCTTTGTTCGTCTCCTGCCCGTTTCCAGCGCCCGATCACCCCGACAGATCTCGATGGATCGAACCTCTGCGATCGCCTCTTTCATATGACGGCAGGCGCTTTGAAAATCATCCTCCGGATTGTAGGCAACCAGGGACGATATTCCTTGGGGAATGGTGAAAGCCGGCAGTACGGCGACCTTCTTTGCTTTCCTTTTCTCTGCCCGTTTCAGGGCGAGATACAACGGCTCGCTGTTGGGAACAACGATGATCTCATCTGCCGGAATAGCGGCCAGCAGGCCGGTAAAACTATCACGATCCAGCAGTCGTTCCCGTCTGTCATCGATGACCTCTGCCGCCCCCAGGCTCTTAAATACGGTGCTGAAACCATCTCCAGGCACAACCGCAACAACTGCAACCGCCGCTTGTACAGAACCGTGCTTCTGGTAGCGGACGTACGCTTGATGCTGTCGATCCATGTCACGGATGCTGACTCGATCGACCTGTCCCAGTGAGCCCGCCCATTTGATAATGAAATTTGGATTTTGTGTGTGGATGTGCACTCTGACCGTGCCTTCATTCCCGACGATGATCAAAGAATGCCCGTGCTTCTCCAGGAATGTTCTGATGCTTCCCGGTTGCAGCGCGTTTCCTCTCAGAAGAAACTCTGTGCAGAAGCCGTAGGGCTGCGCTTCCGAGGAGGCAAGCTCATGAGGAATATCGAAAGCCGCAGGTTTTTTGAATCGCTGAACCCAAATTTGACCCGTTTCTCCCCGCAGATAGTGTAAAGCTCCCTCTAGAATGATGTACAAGCCCTGGCCGCCGGCATCCACGACTCCGGCTTCTTTCAAAAGGGGCAGCAATCGAGGAGTGTCGGCTACCGACCTGTTGGCGGTTTCTACAACCCTGCTCATGAAGCCCGTCACGTCCTCGTCATCCAGTGATTCCTGTTTGAGCGCGCTGTCTATATCTTTGATTACCGTGAGAATTGTTCCTGGAACAGGCTCACTGACAGCCTCGTAGGCCAGGGCGCAGGCTTTCTCGATTCCCCGGGATAGATCCGAACAGGTAGCTGCTTTTTTCCCCTGCAGAGCCCAGGCCAGGCCCTGCCAGAATTGAGAAAGGATCACACCGCTGTTTCCGCGCGCTCCCTGTAGAGCACCGCGAACGAAAGCTTCCATAACGGCGGACGCCTCGTCATCCGCTGCTCCGAGAGCCTCATTCAAAGCCGAGCGCATGCTGAGCAGCATGTTGGAGCCTGTATCGCCGTCAGGGACAGGAAAGACATTCAAAGCGTCGATATCAGTGGCGTTATGCTCCAACCACTCGGTGGCGGCGGCGAGCATCTCTTTGAATTCTTGTCCGCCGATACAACGCTTCGACCGCATACAGGTATAACCCGAAGAGCAATCCAAGGCTACATAGAATGACTATGCTTCATTGCTTGCCTGCTACCTTAATTCCGTGTCTATCGATCTGTCAACATGGCTAGAGTAGATTTTCAGGTGAGGCAATGGGCATGGAGTTGTATCGCGTCCAGCAGGACTCGAACCTGCGACCCACAGCTTAGAAGGCTATCAAATAAGTAATAGACAAACAACATATACAAAATATAGGTCAATATTTATTTGAAACACGCTAAATTCAGCACGAAATTACATATTAATGCAAATAGCAATTATAGCGATAATTATTTTTTGGCATTTTTCTTGGCACTTTTTTTGTAATGTCATAGCTTAAATTCTGTTATCAGACTTATCAGACTATTCTTGACCAAGACTCTCTTAATATGCTAATGAAGTTAAGTAAGAACAGCCGAAGCGCGCGAATTGGGAAAAAAAGAACCGGGTCGACAATCCCGATCCGGTTCTCCGCCGTGAATAGGTAGGTTGACTATCCTATCCCCCGGCGCTTCGGCCTTAAAAACAAATCAAGATTATCCTATTCACGGCCCGAATGTCAAGAAAAAAATTCAGGAAGAAAGGTCGTGAAGGGGAGAAATCAAACAAACAAGAACTTCAAAGAAAGACCCTCCGTACTCAGTGATCGAGAGACAGCTCCTTCTTTCTTGAATCGGGATCTTGCTCAGATGAAAGAAGGAAAGGATGAAATACACGATTTTTGGACTCGATCAAAAACTGATGTGTGAATGGGGAATTGATCTGAAGGACGCACTAATACTTCGTTACGTAATCGATTTCTGTGAATCACCCAGGATGATCAAAAAGAAGCTCGATGACGGGGCTGAATATACCTGGATCAAATACGAAAACCTGATCGAAGAGTTTCCGATTCTTGGATTTGGTAATAATGCCAAGACAACGAATCCAAAGAAGAAGACGAAAAATGCGAGGCGAATGCTGTGGAGCAAGCTTCAGAATTTAATTGCTAAAGGCGTTTTGGAGCACCATCAAGATCGCCAAGGTGGAACATACTCTTACTTCCGACTGACACCAAAGTGCGAGTTACTACGCCGCATTAGCGATAGGCAAGCTCTTCAACTCAACAAAGCGAGCCATCCAACTTCCGGATCACCCCCCCCTTTGACTATAGAGTCAAAAGGGTTCTCACTGCAGAGTCAAAAGGCTTTTGACTGTGGAGTCAAAACTAAATATCCCCTTACTAATATAAACAATAAACTAGATAATAACACTAGAGGCGCTTGCGCGCCTTCCAACATCGAATCTAATTCATCTAAAGAATCTAAAAACAACTACGAAGATATAGAACAGCACTTTATCAACTCATATCGAGAGATCACCGGCGGTAAAGATCCGGAGTTTAACTACGGCGCCGTCCGCAAACGGGTAAAGGATCTCTTGAAGCGCCACACGGTTGAGGAAATCAAGCAAATAATCACGGCGGCCAAAGACGACGAGTGGATCCGGGAAAACCGTGCTTTTGATTTGATGACCATACTATCGTCTAGGGTCTTGAACAAGTTACAACAAAAAGTAAGAGGATCACCCCTAGAGAAGAAAAAGTCTCCAAGAATCTGCCCGATCTGCGACATTGAATTGATTGGACCTCGATTCACCTGTCCGGTGTGTGAGTTGCCGGTTAAGGATTTCACCAATCCCAAAGCAGTTGAAAAGTACAAGGAGCGACTGAAAGCCGAAGACGATGAGACTTCGTTTGCGTTTGCGTCATATGAGGCTATGTACGCATATGAAGAAAAACATCCTGAGGATAATGGTTGAAGCCTCGGATGTGGGTCAACGCATCGACTCGGAAATCGGCAGCAGCGGATTCAGCAAAAGTATTAGATTTACAGGTTGGCGGTTTCAGGATCAAAGTGCTGCGTTACTCAATGACGGCAGAACCCCGGATAGTTTTCGTGGCATCATCCAGGTAGCGTTTCCGAATCCCAGGGACTGGCGGGCGCTCCTCACCGCTTCTGGAGTGCCCTACAACACAGCCAAACAGCAGACACGACGGTTGTTACTTGATGAGATTGAGTAGGTCATTTTTCATCGAAAAAAAGGTACAAATTGCAAAACATTATAATTAACTCCCTGAAGATGGTAAGTGGCTGGAAATAGGGCAAAAAAATATAAAGAAATTCAAAAGAGTCCCGAAAAATTCCCGACACGGAAACCGGGGTTTCCGGTCCGAAAACTAGGGTTTACTCGGAGTTTACTCGGATTTCCGGTCTAAAAAAACCGGGGAATCTGCTGCAAAAAAAGAAAAGACCAGAGAAACGGGAAAGGAAACGAAGGAAAGAACAACAGGGGAGTTGTTTTTGTAGATAGGAGGAGCTAGTGAGTACAAAGATTGCGCCGTTTGATCAGCAAACCAGTCCTGCTGAGATCCGAAGGCGCGTGACCGCGTATCTTCAGAAGCTCGAAGATCCAGCCAAGGGCAAACAGTTCCTGGAGTATGTGAAGGCATCAAAGCACATAGGTTGGCTTGTTCAGAGCGCTGCCAGGAAGAAGGAGATCTACGCTGCCGAGATCTTCACTTGTTGGAAACTGGTGGAGCTGGTGGACGGGATGCCGGGGGCTGATAAACAGCATCGATTTGGGGCGTTACAACTTGAAACGCCCGTGCCAACTTATGCTGACCTCGGATTGAACCGTGTCGAGGTCCACCGCTGGCGACGGCTGCGTAACGGGTTCAGCTGGGAAGAGCTGGAAGCAGAAGTGAATCAATTCGAAAAGCCAACAATCAGCGCGATCCTCGGTCGCATCCCTTTCGAAACGATCCTGGTGGTACCGACGCCGGGACACTACTCCATCATCTATGCCGATCCACCCTGGAAGTATGACTTCGCTCAATTCCAGGACGTGCAGATCAAATACCCCACTCTCACTATAGAACAGATCATCGATTATAAAATTGACGGCAAATTGTTGAAGCGGGATTACTTCGACAAAAACGCTGTGCTTTTCCTGTGGGCGGCTCCCCCGAAACTCGTTGAAGCTCTCACAGTTTTATGAGTGGGCGCCTTGAAACCTGTGCCACTTTTTTGAACCGGCGTAATTTTTCAAGACTTATCTTGTCTCTTCTCTCTTCGCACCGCAGTCGGGTTATTCCCGCCAATACCCGGTCTTTCCGAGAATCAGCCGATGGCTGTCTCGATCGATCGAATCGACAAGGACGCGAAGTAGGAGAGGAGGCGCGTAACCGCCGGATTTTCGCGCTGTGGATGGCCTGCTACACGCAGGAGGAGATAGCAGAGCGTGAGGGAATCTCCAAGATGGAGGTAAGCCGTGTTTGTAACGAAATGGCAAATCTGCCAAAAAGTTACAAAGCCGCTGCTGAGCATGCCACAGACTTTACCGTGCCAGTCTACAACGTCTGGAAGCAGCAAAGAAAAGGCGGCTAGAGAGAGCGGATCATCCTGGAAACAGCGAAGTTGCGTGCGGTGGCTCGCCGACCTACCCTACTGGCAATGACCTACGCTTCTACCGTTACTTCGGCGCCGGCCAGGTGAGAGAGGTTGTTGAGGGGGAGCACGAGGCGCATTATACGCTCGGCATCGACGCGGATCACCCGGGAGCGGGCGGAGGAGCTTGCCGAGATGTTCAACCGCACCGTCGTGGAAAGGCTGGAAAGGCGAAAGCGTGGGGAGGGGAAAAGAAAAAACGATACTGGGAGCGTCTGAGAGAAAAACGCAGAAATTATCCGTGGTTACCATCGAGGGAGGCTGTGATCCGCACCGGGGAGCTGCTGGCGGATCTGGATAGAAAATACGTCGGTTCCCAGAATGGAACCAAGGAAATAGGTTATTCAAATCCACCGAAGCAAGAACCGTCTCTTCCCCGCAACATCGACAAGAAGCGCAGCTACATGTACCGGATGCTCAAAAACAACGAAGTCGAAGTCAGAGAGTTGGTAAAAAAAGCTCTTGAAGGAGAAGGCATTCCGATGGGGAGGGCCACCCACATTTCTCAGAGGTTTTTCGGTCTCGCCTGCTAGCTCTTTCTTGACGAGGAAACACAGAGTGCTGAGCGTATGCGTTCACACAGGCGTTCACTTTTTTACTGACCCCCTTCGATTTTTCCCTTAGAGGTGCTTGCCTGTACAGGCAAATGATTTGTTTTTGGTTGTCGGAGATTTCTTCATATATGCCGATCGATGGCGCCGTAGGGGCAAGATTTGCAATCTCGCGATCTTCTATTTTTGGCGTGCGCTTGAGAATTTGCTGGTATTCTTCTTTGGGGGTTACGTGGGCCCGGGCCGTATGGCGGCTGGCGATAATGCCGAAGAGCCAGTGATAAAATGTCTTGAGGGTTGGCTCAAGCGGTGGGATGCTGCTCATGCAGCGATCGCAGTACTCGTCGGCCCTGTCGTACGTCGGGATCTTCGACGTAGGCCATCTTGACCCATTGCGAGATAGTCTGTCGGCTTTTGTCCAGGGCTTCTTCGGCCCGTTGTTTACTCGTCAACTCGGTTGACGAGTTTTCCCCAGGACGACCTCCTGGATCATCCGGCAGCGCCGCATACAGCTGGCCGGCGCGGATCGCCAGGTAGATGCGGAACCTTACCAGCTCGACAGTCTCCTGATAGCTCAGGCTAAAGTGACTGGCGATCTCAGCCATGTCCTGGTACTTGCGGATCGTTTCAAAATCCGTGATCTTAGGGACTTGGTGCGGTTCATCTACGATGAGATCTGCGCTCACTCGCTCCTCCTGCAAAAAAGAGTCCCTCTCCGGTAGCTGGAGCTGGCGGACCCGGCGTATCCGAAGGTGGTGACGGCGGCAAGAAGATCCAGGAAAAAATCAAGCAGATTCTCATAGAAGGAAACCAGATAGCCCGGGAGAAGCTTTACGGGGACGCGGCAATCGGAGAGTGGAGTGTGGGATTAGAAAAAAGTCCAGGTGGAAAATCTACTCGTCAACCCAAATTGACTAGTATAAAAAATATTGGTCTTACCAAGCAAACTGTCAACAAACTCGAACAACTCGTAGGACGCAAAGTACTGATAGATGAAGCGGTCGAAGAGGCCATGGCGGATCTGGAACTCTGCACGCGCCAGCGGGTGCTGAACAAGGTTGCCGATGCCCCCCGTCCTGAACCCATAGAGTCGGCGCCGCCGGATCTTCGCGCTCTGGCCGGCCTGCCATACGCAGGAGGAGATTGCAGAGTGGGAAGGAGTCAGCAAGGGTGAGGTAAATATGATTTGTTCAGAAATGGCAGATTTGCCAAAAATGAACAAATCCGAGAAAGCGGCCTTCGAGCACGCAACGGACTTAACTCCCTACGCACCCAGGAGGAGGAACCCTGTCTATAGAAACAGACAGCAAGGCCCGGCGGAAGATAGGACAATTGTTATCCAAATCAGAAATCGGGAAGGGTATAAAATCTACCACTTTGGTAGATTTAGGTATAAACAATTGGCATGAATCCGAACGCTGGCAGCGACCGCTTTCTACAAGGCGAGCTGGCGGTTGACACTTCAGGGAAGTTGGTTTATATTTCACACAACAGGAAGCGGACTGATTATCAGTCCGGCGACATAGTTTTTTCGGTTATAAAAAGAAGCCGATTGTTCCCTCAGGGGCAATCGGTATTTTTTTTGAGAAGTAACAGGGGGTTTTCGGGAAAGAAACATCCTCTTCTTGGAAATGGATCTCTCTCGGAGGTCTCTTTTCTTAAAAGAGACAGGGGAAAAAGGTGAGTGATAAGAGAATCGAAAACATGGTCAGAGAAGAATTGATTGACGAGGTGAAACAGCTGAGGGTGGAGCTCTGGCGCACTCAAAAAGCGTTTGAGAGGAATCTTGTAGAAACGCAGGAAACTTTGAGGTGTGGGGGCTGCCTTTTGGAATTCTGTGCCCATGCTGCGAACGCACTTCAGTATCTGGATCCGGCCCTGGCCGGTCGATATATCGCAGTATGTTATTTGGATTTGGTGAAAGGCCTCCGAGAGCTGGACAGGCTGGAAGAGCTTGAAATCGCGGTGAAGGACACGCGAAAGGAGCTCATGGAGTTGATTGTGGATGAGGGTTTAGAGCGACAACGGTTTGAACCTTCTCCTTTAGCTCAAATGAAGGCAGGAACCTGGAGGTTGGTTGCTTCGAATGGCTCGAAGGTTAAAAGATAATGGTCGAAAAAGCAGCCGAGAAAACCGCAAAAAAACTGCAACGATCACGCCTAACGCATAAGGAGAAGCTAGAAGTTTGTCGCCTTCTAGGAAGTGGACTCACAATGAATGAAGTGGCGCAAATAATGAGCAAGAACACTAAGAAGGCCATTTCTATTTGGCGGATACGATATTATTTAGATTCACCCAAGTGGTCGAGTCTTATTCGGGCAGCTCGAAAGGATGACATTTCACATGCCGAGAAAATAGCAGTTTTTTCGACTACAGGGAGGGTGAGGAAATACGACCGTTTGTTAGAAGTTTTCGAAAAAAAGTTCTATCAGAGCATCCAAGATATTGAATCGGAGAAGGCAGAGAAAAACTTAGACCCAGAAAGTGCTTTGGAAACGTTCAAGATTCTCCATAAGGCAGCGAGCTACATGATTAGAATATTGAAAGAAATTAGAAAAGAAGAATATTCGGCTCTTCTCAATAAGTCTGGCAATGAGACCGAGGCCGAGGATTTCTTTGTGATGGTCGAGCAGAGGATTATTGCCTCCAGGCGAAGGCGGGACCCGGACCGGGAGCTGGAGAAGGCGGCGGGTCTGTTATGAACGAATATTACAGAGGGCAGAAACTGATCGATCTTTGCGAAGG
>CAYMGP010000051.1:0-5077 GCA_964390045.1 uncultured Spirochaetaceae bacterium
GGATATTGCTCTGACGTATATCTTTGGCATCGGAAGATCCTCCGCGGCGGCGATCTGCGCCAGCGCAGGCATAGATGTCGGCCGCAAAATAAACGATTTGTCTCCGGAAGAGATAAATGTGCTCAGAAAGGTAATCGAAAACGATTATACGGTTGAAGGACGCTTGAGAACCGAGATTTCTCTGAACATCAAGCGCCTTATGGATATTGGTTCATACAGGGGTCTGCGGCACAGGAAGGGCCTG
The DNA here is from genome assembly GCA_964390045.1 of uncultured Spirochaetaceae bacterium. Taxonomy (GTDB): domain Bacteria; phylum Spirochaetota; class Spirochaetia; order SZUA-6; family DRHE01; genus CAYMGP01. The sequence continues at coordinate 245 of CAYMGP010000051.1, forward strand.
CCGGTGCGGGGACAGAGGACGCGCACAAATGCCAGGACTCGCAAGGGTAAACGCAAGACCGTTGCCGGTAAGAGAAGAGCAAAATAAAGGGTAGAGACAGTGGCCAAGGCAAAACGAGACAAGAAAAAAACTGTTGGCGAAGGTAACGTATACATACAGGCTACCTTCAATAATACGATCGTCACGATAACGGACAGGATGGGCAACGCCATTTCCTGGGCCTCCGCCGGAAGTCTGGGATTCAAAGGAGCGAAGAAGTCGACTCCTTATGCTGCTCAAGTTACGGCGGAAGCAGCGGTGAATCGAGCCAAGGAATACGGGTTGAGCGAGGTTCATGTATTTATAAAAGGACCTGGCGTTGGGGGCGAATCAGCGATTCGCTCTCTGGGAGCTTTAGGCCTGCGAGTACGTTCTATTCAGGACGTTACTCCCATTCCTCACAATGGCTGCCGTCCCCAGAAGAAGCGGAGAGTATAAGTTTTTGCAGAAAATGAGGGAGGAGTGAATGGGACGTTACACTGGTCCTCAGTGCAGGCTTTGCAGAGCCGAGCAGACAAAGCTCTTTCTCAAGGGAGAGAGATGCAAGACCGATAAATGTCCAATTACCAAGCGCAGGGGAAAGCCTGGAAAGAACCTCCGTGCGCGCCAGAAGAAGCTATCAGACTACGGAGTTCAACTGCGGGAGAAGCAGAAGCTGAAACGGACGTACGGCATGCTGGAGAAACAGTTCAGGCTGTTTTTCAACAAAGCGGCACAGCAGAAGGGAATCACCGGTGAGATCCTGATTGCCATGCTGGAAAGACGTCTGGACAATATGGTATACCGAATGCACTTCGCAGGCTCGAGGAAACAGGGGCGCCAGCTCGTGTCCCATGGCCATGTACGTGTCAATGGCCGGCGGGTGACGATACCGTCTTTCCTTGTAAAAGAGGGCGATGAGGTCGAAGTCCAGGAAAAAAGCAAAAAAATGACGGCGATCAAGGACAGCCTTAAAGAGTATTCCCGTTCCGGAGTCGTTCCCTGGCTTGAAGTGGATGCGGATAAAGTTTGGGGCAAAGTCAAGGCTATTCCCAGGCGCAACGATGTTTCCGATCTGGCAGACGTACAGGAACAGTTGATTGTAGAGCTATACTCTAAGTAAGGAGTACGGATGGCAAAAAAGAATCTCCTAAAAGGATTCAAGAGGCCCAAGGGAATCACCTTTGAGCACTCTGAAGCGGATGAGAATTATGGAAAGTTCATAGCCTATCCCTTTGAGCGTGGCTATGGGGTGACCATGGGAAATACACTGCGACGTATCCTGCTTTCCTCAATTCAGGGATACGCGATCAGTGCAATTCGTATCACGAGCTACGGGGAGGACGGTTCTCCCAAGGTTATCACCAGCGAATACGAAGCAATTCCGGAAGTAGCTGAAGATACTCCCGATATCATCAACAATCTCAAAGCGGTGAAGCTGAGTCTCCCCGGGGGTGAAGAAGAGAAGGTTGTTGTGGTCGAAGTCAAGGGGCCGGGTACGATTGCCGCCGAGAAAATCGCGGTGGACGATACGATTCAGGTCATCAACAAGGATCTACTGATCGGCACCCTCATGGAGAAAGCCCATCTGGAGATAGAGGTCCAGATCGATCTCGGTCGCGGCTATGTTCCTTCTGAGAGAAGCGAAAAATATATAGAAGTGATCGGCACGATACCCATCGACGCGGTTTTCTCACCAGTCACCAAGGTGAAATATGCGGTCGAGAACACACGGGTGGGACAGCGAACCGACTACGACAAGCTTGTACTAGAGATCTGGACCGACGGAACCATTGCACCGGAAGATGCACTGGCGGAGGCGGCGAAGATTGCCAAGGATCACCTCTCAATTTTTATTAACTTCGATGAGGAAGAGGGCGAGGAAGAGGGGGAAATCGATGAGGAGGAAGCCCGTATAAGAGCACTTCTCGATACCCCCGTCGAGGAATTGGAGCTTTCAGTTCGTTCGAGCAACTGCTTGAGGAACGCGAACATTAAGACGATCGGCGATTTGACGCGACGAACGGAAGAGGAAATCGCCAAGACGCGGAATTTCGGCAAAAAGTCACTACAGGAAATTAAAGAGAAGCTGCGGCTCAGAAATCTCTCTCTCGGTATAAAGGACTTCAGTGCTCTCAAGAAGGCGTTGGCCATAACAGAGGAACAGGAAAGCGTACAAGAGGAAAAGGTCGATGAAGCATAGGATCGGTTACAACAGACTCGGCAGGAACGTAAGCCACAGAAAAGCGCTGTATAGGAGCATGGCCACGGCGCTATTTCGATATGAACGGATAAAAACCACCAAACCAAAGGCACGCGAGATCCGCAGAGTCGCCGAAAAGCTCATAACCAGAGCACGAAACGACACGGTGCACAATCGCAGGATTGTTGCCAAAACAATCCAGGACAAGCAAATCCTGGCTAAATTGTTCACAGAAATAGCTCCCCGCTTCAGTGAGAGGCCGGGTGGTTATACCAGGATTCTGAAGCTCGGCCAGCGATACGGCGACGCCTCCGAGATGGTTTTTTTGGAGCTTGTAGAGAGAAAACAGGCAGCCAAGAAAAAGAAGAAGAAGCCTGCCGAGAAGCAGGAGAGTCAAGAATCCTGAAAGTGTCGAGAAGATGTAAAGAGGGAGATTCCTGGTTCGATAAACGGGTGTCTCCCTCTTTTTTATTGATTTCCGGTTTGTTGCTGGCCCCGGCTGTGATTTTACAGCACAACCTGGTAATAAAAGGTATCCAGACATTGTTGTTCCTCATGCTGGCCCTCGTGTCCATTTCGGAGGGAAGGAGAAGGCTTGTAATAGGCAGTTCCGTTTTTTTCGCATCCACCGTTGCCCTCAATCTTGTATCCCCCGTGGGGAGGATCATGTTCGAGCTCGGTCCCCTTCACGTCACCCAGGGCGCCCTGCAGGTAGGACTCGCGAAAGCCACGACGGTGGTGAGCCTGCTGTTTCTCTCGAGATTTTGCATTCGTTCCTCCGTAGTTCTTCCGGGCTTCCTGGGGCGCTGCCTTTCGGATACTTTTTTCTACTTCAACGAGCTGTTGAAAGTTAAGGGAAGGCTTCCAAAAAGGAGAATCGTTGAACGTCTTGATGAGATATTCGATACTGTCTATAAAAAACAGAACAGTGAAAGAGCTGTCTTAGCTCCGACGACGCTGCAGGGAGCCATTGTTCTGATCTTCATTTCTGCTGCAAATTGGGCTTTGGTCATTTTGCCTGTTTAGGCACTATTGGGGCTACGACGAGCGCCGATATATAATATAATAAGAAGACTCGTATAAAAACTGATTGGAGATAATTCTCGTTTCATGCGGCAGAGTCTGAAAGTTACCCTCAGCATCCTCATCTCCCTGTTACTGTGTGGCGGCTTTGCCGTTTTTTCCTTCACGGGGTTTTTCGAGATCCTGGAAACCTCCTTCTTTCAGCCTGCAATCATTGAAGGAAGGGAAGAGCAGCTCCAGGACTTTACCGACAAAATCAGCGGCTATCATAGGAACAATATTGAGCGGTTTTCTCCGGCTGCTAAAAAGCCGTTTGTATGGCGAGCCTTCGCCGACTCCAATCAGCAGTCTACCCAAGATATCATTGATCTGCAGAACCTTTTTGGCACATATTTCGATGAGTATCCCAACCTGCAGTTGGTTCGTTTTCTTGGCAAAGAAGGCAGGAAGATACACTTCAGTACGGCTGTTTCAGATATCGAAAGCCAGAATCAAGAACGAAGAAAGTATCTCGACTACGCCGACACAGGGGAAACTATAGGTCCGGAAGCGCTCCTTGCCAGCGCAGGAGAAAACCCACGGCTCATAAACGACGGTCAGAGACAACGCTTCATCTATTCGATCCCAATCATCGGCTCGACCGACCAGTACCGCGGCGTCGCTGTATTTTACCTTTCAAAGAGAGGCCTGTCCGAGCACCTTTTCCGCTTTCCCTCTCTGGACTTCAGGGAGCTGCTGCTTCTCGATGGAGGTGTGGTTATAAACTTTCCCGAAGCAGGTATAGAGCTTATAGCTGATAACATCTTGGAAATTTGGAGTAAAAACGAATCGATAGGCGACATATACAGGGAAGCGATTGTATTTGAATCACCCGATGCAGAAGACCTGCCGTATAGCCTTCTCACCGTGTCGACGGAAGGTTTTGGATCGATCAGCGTTCTTGTGCCTTACTCTGTACTGCAGCTCCAGCCATTCATGAAAGCCATTGTGATAGCAGCCTTTTCTTTGACTGTTTTCCTCATTGTCTTTTTGATTTTCAACCTGCGTCAGGATCCGATACTCATCCTCTCCCAGCGGATAAAGCGACTCCAGTTGGAGGTGCTGCAGGATTTTATCGAAGGCAAAGAGAGTGTAGATTGGCAGCGCTGGCGCGACGAGCTGGTATCCAGCAAAAGTGAGCTTAAATCGAGAATCAAGAGAGGGGTGGGGCGGATTCCCGCCGGTAAAGAGGCGGAGCTGGACGGGATGATCGATAAAAGCTGGACGGAGATCATCTCGATTATCGAGACGCGGATCGGGGAGCCTCGCAGGGAAGCCGTGGATGTCAGCCACATCGAACAACTGATTCAGCGAGCCTTGGATCAGGGTGCTTTTACTATGAAGGCTCAAGTCCCGGTGGCGGAGAAGCCGCCTCCTCGCAGGACCGGAATCGTAGTTGAAGAGATCGCTGTTGACGAGGTCGTGGAACCAGGAGAAATAATCCCGGCGGAAGAGGCGGAGGAGCTCGAGGCGGTCGCGGAAGTGGAGGAAGCCGAAGAGGTAGAAGAGGCGGAGGAGCTCGAGGAGGCCGAGGCGATCGCGGAAGTGGA
>CAYMGP010000051.1:5177-14909 GCA_964390045.1 uncultured Spirochaetaceae bacterium
AAGAGGTAGAAGAGGCGGAGGAGCTCGAGGAGGCCGAGGCGATCGCGGAAGTGGAGGAGGCCGAAGCGGTCGCGGAAGTGGAGGAAGTCGAAGAAGTCGAAGAAGTCGAAGAAGTAGAAGAGGCGGAGGAGCTCGAGGAAGCCGAAGCGGTCGCGGAAGTGGAAGAGCCTGAAACCTTTGTCGAGACAGAAGAAGAAATCGAAGTCCTGGAAGCGGTTAAGGAAATCGTTCCACTCCCGCCGCTTGAACAAGAAAAACTCGAGTTGCTGCCCGGTGCCGAAGAGAAACCGGAAGAAGAGAAACCGGCAGGCAAAGGGAAGGAAGTCGAAGAATTGGCGGTGGAAGAGGAAGCCACGCCGATCGAGTCAATCCTCGGGACCGGTGAAGTGCTCGAGATGGAAACGCTGCCGGGACAGGAAACGGCCAAGGCGCTGGGCCCCGAGGAGATTGAGAGAATCCAGCAGCTCGATGCGGAAAAACAGTTGAATGAGCTCATCGAGGCCGGTTCCATCAAGGTCTACAGCCTTAAAGAGATCGAAGCCATGATCATGGAGCAGAGAACCAGTGTGGTCATGGAAAATGGAGTATATCAAATCAAAGAGGAGATTCGTGCGGGAGCCAAAGCGAAGGGGAAATCGGGCAGCAGAGGATTGCGGGCATTAGCCGAGGCCGCTCTGGCGACGGGCGCCGGGGAGGGGGCCGGACTGGAATCCGGAATCGGCGCGCTTCTCGGAGAGGGAGGGATTCTCGATCTCGAGACCGAGATCGGTCAGTTGGAAGAAAAGAAAGAGTTTGTCTACAGCGGCCCCGGAAGGGTAAAGAAAATCCAGTTCTACGAGGACGGTCTGGACTATGACGGATACTTAAAAAACTTTCGTCGGGGGAAAACGGAAACCGACAGGCTGCGCTCTCTCGTGGAGCTCTCCGGAAAGCTGAAAGCGGTGAATGCTGTCATTTTCAGCAAGGGGGACGGAAAATATTCGATGGAGCTGAAAGTGGGCTTGAAAGATCCTGAGACGGAGATCTCTTTCCTGTCAGAAGAGCCGTTTATAAAGATGTTTGTTGAACCACGCCAAACCGTGATCATTGAAGAAACGATAGAAAAAGTCAAAGCTCTCGCTGTTAAATTCGATCCCGAGGACTTGAAGTATATGCAGGGTGCCATTGTGCTCCCTGTGGTATTCAGGAACGTTAAATCGTTCATTCTTTTCGGTCTTCCCGTGCAACGCGAATGGGATATCAAAGAAATTATTAACTACGTAGATATATACTAATAAATATTTTTTTAACATCAAGCTATAATAGGCCTCGTCGTCTTTCTGCCAAATCCTTGACAAAAATGCGCATATAAATGTAAATTATTCTTCGAGAAGAGTAATGGAGGAATATTATGCGCATCGCACTGTTTGTGATTATTCCTCTTGTCGGTTTGGTTCTAGGTTGGATTATCCGATGGCTCTACGCCAGATTTCAACTGTCCTCATCGGAGCAAAAAGCAGAGAGAGTCGTTCAGGAGGCTTTCAAGGAAGCAGAGGCCAAGAAGAAAGAAGCCCTTCTGGAAGCCAAAGAGAGGATTTTCAGGGAAAGAAACCAAGTTGAGCGTGAAACGAGAGAGAGAAGAGTCGAGCTGCAGCGCCTCGATAGGCGCCTCATGCAGAAGGAAGAAAACCTAGAAAAACGGCTTGAGTCGATTGAGAATCAAGAGAAGTCCGTTGTAAACCGCGAGAGAGCATTATTAGACAAGGAAAGAGGCCTCGAAAAAGAGCAGGAGAAGTGGACAAAGGAGCTGGAGAGAATCTCCGGTCTGACGGCGGCGGAAGCTAAGAAGCTGCTGATTCAAAGCTTAGAAAGCGAAGCCCAACACGAAGCCCAGGTCAAGATCAACTTGATCGAGCAGGAAGCCCAGATTACCGCGGATAGAAAAGCACGGGACATCGTTGTCTCGACAATTCAGCGTATCGCCACAGAAGTCAGTTCTGAGGTAACGGTTTCGACGGTAAGCCTTCCCAACGATGAGATGAAAGGCAGGATTATCGGCAGGGAAGGAAGGAACATCCGGGCGTTGGAAACCCTCACAGGAGTGGATATCATCATCGATGATACCCCCGAGGCGGTAGTGATTTCCTGTTTCGATCCCATCCGCAAGGAGATCGCTCGGGTGTCCCTGGAACGGCTAATTTCGGACGGCCGTATCCATCCCGCTAGAATCGAAGAGATCGTTCAGAAAGTTACAAAAGAGGTCAGCCAGACGATTTACGAGGAGGGAGAGAAGGTCCTGTTCGATCTTGGTATCCACAACATGACGCCGGAGGGGATTCGAGCCCTGGGAAGGCTTCATTTTCGCACCAGCTACGGGCAGAATGTATTAGCGCACTCAAAAGAGGTGGCTACGATAGCTGGAGCATTAGCTGCGGAGATCGGAGCAGATATTGAAAGCTGCAAAAGGGCCGCTTTGCTTCACGATATCGGAAAAGGGGTTGAAACAGACGGAGAAGGGAACCATGCAGAGATTGGCATGGAACTGGCTCGAAAGATCGGCGAGGATCCCAGTGTTGTGAATGCCGTAGGCGCTCATCACAATGACGTGGAGCCGTCGAGTTTGGAAGCGGTAGTGGTGCAGATTGCCGATGCCATTTCTGCTTCTCGACCCGGTGCGCGGCGGGAAACACTAGATAATTATCTCAAGCGTCTGGAGAACCTCGAGACAATCGCCGAAGGTTTTTCGGGTGTCGATAAAGCCTACGCTATCCAAGCCGGGCGCGAGGTTCGTATCATGGTAAACAATGACGAAGTCAATGATGACGGCGCGAGAGTGCTGGCTAAGAACATCGTCAAGAAAATAGAATCCGAGTTGAAGTATCCTGGACGAATCAAGGTAACCATCATTCGGGAAACCCGGATTATTGAGTACGCCCGCTAGAGTATGCACTTGCCGGCGGTTAGGAAGGAAGAGTAGAACAAAATCGACACGATAAGAATACTTATTCTCGGGGATATCGTCGGTCAAACAGGCTGCCGAGCCGTTTTCCTCAGCCTGCAGACCCTGCTCAAGGAAACAAGAGCAGACGTAGTAGTAGCAAACGGTGAGAATGCCTCCGGAGGCCTGGGAATTACACCGGATACAGCTGAGAGTCTTTTCAAATCGGGAATCGATGTAATTACTTCCGGAAACCATATCTGGCAGAAAAAAGAGATACTGAGGATTCTCGATGAAGACAACCGTATTCTAAGACCCGAAAACTACCCATTGGGAACGCCCGGAAAGGGGCACTTCCTGATCAACCGCAAAGACATTGCCATCGCCGTGCTCAATCTGCAGGGACGGGTGAATATGTACTCTATCCGCTGCCCCTTCACGGTAGGAGACAACTTGCTTCGAAAGATAGCCAAGAGCACGAAGGTGATCGTGGTGGATTTTCACGCCGAGCTGCCCGAGGAGAAAGAGGCGTTGGCCCTATATCTTGACGGCAAGGCCAGTGCTATCGTCGGCACCCATACTCATGTGCAGACGGCGGATGAAAAGATCTTGCCCGGAGGCACAGCGTATATCACAGACATCGGCATGACGGGTCCAATGAACGGGGTGATCGGTATGAAGCGAGACATCTCCATCAGGCGGAGCCTGATGCAGATTCCCTACAAAATGGAGGTGGAGGATACCGCAGCCGTGGTAATGGGCGTGCTTGTCAGCGTTGAGGTTAGCAGCGGCAAAGCGGTTTCGATAACCAGAATTCGGCGCGAATTGCCCGAACTCAGCCCTTCTTCGTGAAGAAAATACGGTTGATCGAGCTGCTCTGCCGTCGAGAGCCCACAATCCCTCGTACGGAACATTACGCCCGAGTCCTCTGCGGTGAAATTCTTGTCGACGGCGAACGCGTCAGAGATCCCCATCTGTCCGTGCAGCCCGGTGTTACCACCAGCCATCAAGCCCGCCGGAGCTTCGTTTCAAGGGGTGGAGCGAAGCTGGACGTGGTTCTCGAGCACTGGCAGACTGCAGTGGCGGACCGAAGCTTTATAGACGCCGGCGCCTCTACAGGCGGATTCACAGATTGCCTTCTGCAGCGGGGAGCGGCTCGGGTTTGTGCTGTGGAAATCGGGAGAAACCAGCTGGATTATCGTCTGCGCACAGATGCCAGGGTGGTCGTGCTGGAGCAAACGAATATAATCAGCCTGAGGCGTGAAGCGCTGCCCTTTGTTCCTGATGCGGCTGTGGCGGACCTTTCTTTGAGGTCCCTGCGCGGCGCGGCCGCCCACATTTTGAATCTGGTTTCAGGGAAATGGATGATCGCCCTGATCAAACCCCAGTACGAATTGAAGAATCCGCCGCCATCTTTTCACGGAGTAGTGAACGATCCCGATCTGCTTTTCGCCGTTCTCACAGATCTCATACAGAGTCTGGAGTCCGACGGTGTATGGGTGGTAAGAGCCAAGGCCTCGCCTATCACCGGAAGAAAAGGAAACAGAGAGTTCTTCTTCCTGTTGACAACCGATATCAGGCGGAGGACTTCGGACTTGAGGAACGGGCTCAAGGCAGCCGTTGAGAGCACAGACTAGAAAGAATCCCTGTTCAGAGGTTTGCCGATAGCTACACCTTCTGGGCCCAGATAGGGGGAGATTTCGCCCTCTATAAGTATCTGTACTTGTTTTACTGTGGAGAATTCGGTGGTCGTATAAACTACCTGTTTGAGCTCGGCAAGCAGGCCCTCCTTGCCCAGGGAGTTGAAGCGAAAAGCTTCATTGAAATCAATATAGGCAGTGGCGCCTTTTATATAGACGCTGCGCAGCCGGGTTTGGGGTGATATAAGGGAGATGAGGCCCTGATTTACCTCCACGGCTGTGGGGCCTTGAAGAAGAGCCTGAATAGTCTCTGTGAGGGGTGCGTCGATATACTGAACAGGCCGGATTACACCCTTGAGGTTGATCTTTCCTTCTTCGCTGACCGCGATGAAAAACAACCTTGACTGTCGATTCTTGGTCTGAGGTTCCTTCTGTACTTCATTCGGAGAGGATGTTTGCTGCTCAGGCTCCTTCTCAACGGTTATTACCACTTCTGTGCTCTCCGGTTCGGCCGCGGGAGGCGGTTCGCTGCTCTCCTGCTCTTCTTCAGCTTCCAGCGGTGTAACCACTACCTCGGGAGGAGCCTCCTGTTTCTTTTCGAACAGCTTGGAGAATCCTGTCTTTTCTATCACCTCTTCAACGCGTCCGCGGTTGAACAGCAGTACCACCAGAACCAGCAGTACCAAAGCGATATAAAACAAGCAGCCCAAAGTATTACGTTTTTTTGCCATTCTCTAGAGTTATCATCGGCAGCATCTCAGAGGGGATTGATTTGACAGTGCGAGAAAAAGCTCATATAGTTACTTCGAAATGAAGGTAGTGAAAGGGATCATGGTCTCCCCGGGAATTGCTATCGGTCCCGCCCGTGTGTACTCACAAAAAATAACAAATATTCCCTCTTATGATATCTCCGCAGGCCAGATTTCCTACGAAATCGAACGTTTTCAGACAGCCAGAGCCAGGTCGGTACAGGACATCGAGATCCTGCTCAACAGAGCAAACCCGCAGATCGGTGAAATGGAGCGAAAGCTCCTCAATTCCCATCTGCTCATGCTGGGAGATCCGGAGTTTGATGGAGAGGTCACCCGGACGCTGAAGAGCCGCAGGAAGAACGTGGAGTATGTGCTTCGGGAGGTCGAGGAAACGATGGCCGGGAAGCTGGAGACCAGCGAGGACGAGTACCTGCGGGAGCGCAGCCAAGATATAAGAGACATTTCCAATCGCATTCTTTCCCACCTTCTCAAAAGGCAAGAGGGCTCCCTGGCCGATCTCGAGAAGGAATGTATCCTGGTGGCCCATAATTTGCTGCCTTCCGATATCATCTCTATGAACCGGGAAAAGGTCCTGGGAATTGCTACGGATTTCGGGGGCAAGACCTCCCACGTAGCCATATTGACCCGCTCTTTCGAAATACCTGCAGTATTAGGCCTCTCAGAGATTACAAGTTTTGTTCACAGCGACGAGCAGATCATCCTCGACGGCAACCGCGGCCTGGTGATCGTCGATCCGGACGAGGCGACCGGCAGCGAGTATATCACAAGCGCGAAAGCCTGGAAGCAGCACGAGCTGCAGCTTCTTAACCTCAACGAGTTGCGCGCAGAAACCAGAGATGGAAAGTTGATCCAGCTGGAGTCGAATATTGAAGTACCCGATGAGATCCAATCAGTTCTTCATCACGGCGCAGATGGTATCGGGCTGTTTCGTTCAGAGTTCCTCTACATAGTCCCGCGTCGCTTTCCCGACGAGGAAGAACAGCTCGCCGTATACAATCAGGTTCTCGAGGGAATGAAGCCGAAGGGTGTGACCATTCGTACTCTGGACTTGGGAGGCGACAAGGTCATCCCGGGAGTGAAGCCTGTCGGAGAACTGAATCCCATTCTGGGTTGGCGGGCCGTACGCTTCTGCCTGTCCCAGCCGGAAGTCTTCAAGACCCAGTTGAGAGCGCTGCTGCGAGCCTCGGTGCATGGAAATTTAAAGATCATGTTTCCCATGATTTCAGGTGTCGAAGAGCTGGACAGCACGCTTCAGGTTTTAGAAGAAACAAAGGACGAGCTGCGCAAGCACGGGAAGCCCTTTGAGGAAAATGTGCCCATAGGCATCATGATCGAAGTACCAGCGGCGGCTTTTACATCGGATATACTGGCGAAAAAGGTCAGTTTCTTCTCTATTGGAACAAATGATTTGATTCAGTACCTGATCGCTGTAGATCGGGAAAACGAAAGGATCGCTTACCTCTACGAGCCCTTCCATCCCGGGGTATTGCGTCTCATCAAGATGGTGGTGGATAATGCTCACAGCAACGGCATCCCAGTCGGTATGTGTGGGGAAATGGCCGGCGACCCGTACGCCGCCGTAATCCTTCTCGGACTAGGGCTGGATGAGTACAGCATGAGTGCGATCGGGATCCCAGAGATCAAGAGGATCATCAGGTCCGTCACGATTGCCGAAGCAGAAGAGCTGGTGGGAACCATCATGGAGATGAAGTCCTACAAAGAAATAGACGCATGTGTGAAGTCCTGGATGGAGGCTCGTTTTGACTTTATCTCCACATACTAATCTCGACGATTTCCGAGTAGCCATCCTGGGTAGAGCAAACGTCGGCAAATCGACGTTGTTCAACCGTCTTCTGGGCAAGAGGAGGGCCATCACCCATCAATCACCCGGTGTCACCAGAGACGCTGTGGAAGCAAAGCTTCAGATTCGGGATCTCAATATTATCTTGATCGACAGCGGGGGTTACAGTCGAGGGGAGGGAACCATCGAGAAGAAGGTCGCGGCCCGCAGTACCTCTCTAGCTGAAAGCTCGGACCTCGTTCTCGCCGTGGTTTCCGTCGAGGGACTCAACAGCGAGGATCTCGATTTCGTTGAAAAACTGAGACCCTTCCAGGAAAAGACGCTGCTTGTGGTGAACAAGGTCGACGGTGAAAAGCAGTCGCTTAATATAGGAGAGTTTTACAGCTTGGGTCTACCGCGCGTCGTCGCCGTCTCGGCCGCCCATGGAAGGAATATCGGTGTTCTAAAGGATCTGATCTACCAAGCGGCCGGGGAGCATCACAGAGAGGAGAGCGAGATCCCCGAAACATCGGGAAAACAAGATGTCATTCGACTGACCATACTTGGAAAACCCAACACAGGGAAGTCCACTTTGCTCAACCGACTGCTGGAGGCAGAGAAATCTCTGGTCACAGATATACCAGGTACGACCAGGGACCCGGTTGAGGGTGGTTTCCACTACAAGGGGCATCCGATACAGGTGATCGACACGGCCGGGATCCGTCGCAAGAGCAAGGTCAACGAATCGGTGGAGTACTATTCGGTAAACCGCTCGATCAAGAGCATAGAAGAGGCGGAAATCGCGCTGCTCATCATTGATGCCCGCGAGGGAATCAGTGATCAAGACAAGAAGATAGCGGCCCTCGCTGCAAGAAAAGGCCGCGGTATCGTTTTGGTCTTGAACAAGTGGGACGCTCTGGCTGCCGAAGTCAACGATAAAGAGGCAGAGAAACGGTGGCGGGAGCTCAGCGGGCGAACTCGTTTTCTTTTTCCCACATTGGGCTTCGCCCCCCTGATCCGGATTTCCGCTCTCACCGGTTCGGGGATCGGCCAGCTGTTGGAGACGGTCTTGGCAGTATCCGGTCAGCTGAATCGCCGAATTGCCACTCCCCGTCTGAACAAGGCTCTTCGTTCATGGACGGCCGACTATCCGCTTCCTGTCAGAGGCAAGAACGTCAAGATACGATACGGAACCCAGACAGGAGTGAATCCTGTGTGTTTTCTGTTTTTCGTGAACAACATGAATTCCTATCCAAAGCGTTACAACAAATACTTGATGAACAGGATTCGTCAAGATCTGGGATTCGACAAGATTCCCGTTTCCGTCGATTTGCGAGAGTCCTGAAGATGAGCAAACGCTACACCATAGGAGAGGTCGGTGACCTGCTGCAGGTCAAGCCGTACGTTATTCGTTATTGGGAAGATGAGATCCCCTTCGTAGCGCCCAAGAAGAGCAAATCCGGCCGGCGTGTCTATACAGACAGAGAGGTGCAGCTGCTGATGCGGCTTAAGTATCTGCTCTACGAGAAACGCTACACTGTTGAAGGAGCCCGTGAGAAAATTTGGGGGGAGATTGAATCCTCCCGGGTTGATATGAAGGCCCGAGTAGCTGCGGTTCGCGCTGATCTACTATCCGTTTGGGAAAAACTAAAGAAGTAGAGAATGAACAAGGATCGTGCGGCCGGGATAATACGGCAATGGCGTGAGCTGGGCCAGGATCACCTGTTCGCCTTCTGGCAGATCCGTCCCGAACGGATGAAACAAGCACTGCTCTCCGATCTCCGTGATCTCGATCCGACTCTGTTCGAAATGCTGTTGGCGCGGCTGAAGGGGGAGACAGATGAGCTTCGTTCCCGCCAATTCGAGCCTATCGCGTTTGTTCGGCAAAGCAGGTGGCTGGAAGATGAGGAGGCAGCGAAACTTGGGCAGGAACTGCTTTCCAGCGGAAAGGCTGCCGTTGTCACGGTAGCGGGGGGACAGGGATCGCGGCTTGGATATGAAGGGCCGAAGGGATGTTTCCCCATTTCTCCGATCAGAAACGCCTCCTTGTTCCAAATACATTCAGAAAAGATCCTGGCGGCCAGGCGTCGCTACAACAAGCCGCTGTACTGGTACATCATGACCAGCCCGTTGAATATCGAGCAGACAAAATCTTTTTTTCTGCGGAACTCCTGTTTCGGTCTTCCCGAGGAAGAGATCAGATTCTTCGCCCAGGGCCTGTTCCCAACTTTGACAAATGAAGGCAAGCTTGTGCTTGCCGGCGAGGGCGGGCTGTTTAGAAATCCAAATGGTCACGGCGGTACGCTAAAAGCGCTACTAGATTCGGGTTGTCTGCAGGATATGGAAAGGAGGGGGGTGGAGGAGCTATTTTACTTCCAGGTGGATAATCCCCTGGTGAGGATTCCTGACCCCTGTTTTCTCGGCTTTCACAGGGGCAACGGCTCACAAATGTCCAGCAAGGTGATTGCCAAGGCGTTTCCAGAGGAGAAGCTGGGTTCGATCGGGCGCGTAGAAGGCAAGGCCTGTGTCATAGAGTATTCCGATCTCAATGAGAGGCAGATGCACTCGCGGGATGAGGCGGGCAGGCTGGTTGGCGGTATGCATATTCAGATTTTTCCTTGG
>CAYMGP010000051.1:14919-28542 GCA_964390045.1 uncultured Spirochaetaceae bacterium
AACGTGAGTTTCCTCCATTCCGTCGGGGATCTCCCCCTGCACCTGGCCAGTAAAATGATTCAAGCCTGGGTGCCGGACTCAGAGGGAGGGATTGTGCACAGCCGGGAAGCGATGAAATTTGAAATGTTCATCTTCGATGCCATCCCTTTGGCAAAAAACCCCCTGTTTATGGAAACCAGCCGGGAAGAGGAGTTCGCACCTCTGAAAAACAGTACAGGCGCCGACTCGATAGAGACCTGCAGGCTGGGAATCAGCAAACAGGGCGCCCGTTGGCTCGAGCGGTGTGGGATCGAGATCCCGAAAAAAGAGGGGCAGCCGATCTACAATGTGGAGATCAGTCCTGTTTTTGCGGAGGACGGGGAAACGCTAAAACAAAGGCTCGCGGGCACCGTAAATATAATTGATGAGGACATACTTCTTCGTTAGTATACTTTTTCTTTGTTCCGCTGTGTCTGTTATATCTCAACAGAAACAGCCTCCTGCATCCGCCCCATCGACAGGCACTCTGATTCCTGAAAACGACGAGGCCAGAAGCAGGCTCCGGGATCTATTCTATGCTCCCAGTGGATCCCTGATAGCGGTTGAAGAGAAGATATTGAGACAGCAGAGCACGGGCAGTCTGGTTAAATTCGAGGTCAGGCGTCAGTCGGGAAAGATCTACTATCTGTTTCTCAACGAAAGAGGTTCGGAGTTTCCCGTTGCCGGGCTGGGCAACTACATTATTAAGAGGAATCCGGAGAACGGGCGTTTCGACCAGATAAAAGTGTTCACTGCAGACCATCCGGACTGTTTTATTCGCCTGTTTCCCTCGGGAACCAGGACATCTATGGATGTCTACCTTTACGGATTGGCCGTGGATCGCGGTGTGCTGCTGCCGGCCGACCTGCAGAGCTTTCTTACCGAACCCTTCACCAAAATAAAAAAGTTATCCGGGGCCACGGTTCACTGGGATCAGCTGTTATACCGCAGATCGAATCCCGTCGACAGAACCGTCGAATCTCATCTCGATATAATTCGCAGAGCCCTCCCTCTTCTATCCGACAGGGATGACGGGGCGATGGATGCGGACAGAAAGTTTGTCAACATCGACAATGGTTTGCCTCAAGAGCAGCCAGGGGGATTGAATTGCTCCGGTTTTGCGAAGTGGGTTGCAGATGGTTTTTACCATCCGCTGAGAGGACGTTATCTCGATATCGAACCACTCAAAGACAAGCATCTCGAGTACAGGGGAAATCGATGGAGCTTCCGTTTCGAAGAAGAGCGGGATCCATACTTCGGTTTGGACTGGTCGAGAAACCTCGCACAGCAACTCTGGCAAGCGCGCGGTTACCCGAGCAGTGGACCGGAGACCTTTGACGTTCGCAAAGTGTTTTATCTGCACTACAGGGAAGATGTTGGTTTCCCTGTCGAAGAGTTGGCGCCTCTGCTGTTCCTCGAGACGAGCGCCAATCCGGGGCATTTCTACTTAGGCTCCCTGAACAGGGAATATGGCGGCCAACCTGTCTTGCGCCAGCATTTCCACCTACTTGTGCTCTTTCCCTATTTCACCGTTGATGGATCTTTCGAGGTGGCCATATTCGAGAGAAACCGGGAGTCGAGCCTGGAGGAAATCGGCGAGCGATTTCGAGGCACCTTCATTCATCTTGTCAGGCTGCCTCTCGGTGATGTCTTTCTCCCGCCGCTGCCGCAGAAAACGTTCCCCCGAAGATACCCAGAAATAGATTGACAACGCGGTGCCTGAGGGCTATGATAAGAGCATAATGCGTACCCATTTAGGGTAACCTTTGAGAAAATTTGGGCTGCTAGAGGCCTATTTGGGAGGGGAACGATGATTTTCTCATTTGGTAACCTTCTTTCCATTGTTGTTGTACTGGTAATACTCATCATCTACCGCCAAATCGACCGTAACAATCGCTCTCTCGACAAAGTGAAACGATTCTCGGACAAGATGAAAGGTGAGCTCGCCAGTTCTGTGGACGAGAAAACAGCGGAAATGAAGAACCTTGCCATCGAGCTGCAGGTGAATATGAAAGCCGGCAAAGAGGTGCTCAAGCGAGTTCGAGAGGTGGAAGACGGCTTGAACGACAGGGCTCAGGGAATCGATGAGATCCGCAATCGAATCAACAGCTACGATCACGCTCTGGAAGAACTGGTCAGCATGACGACTCGCGTGGATGAAAATCTCAAGCGTATCCAGTCTGAATCCCTGTTTGTCGACAAAGTGGGAAAGCGAATCACAGGTGCTTCACAGAAGCTGCGTGGAGTCGAACAGGAGATTTCCAGGTTGCAGCAGAAGTTCAAGCTGGAAAACCAAAAAGGCCTCGAAGCCGTGCGTGCCGACATCACCCGCAGCACCGCACAGCGTATGGAGAAGATCGCGGGCACCGTGGCGGAATCTGAAAAAAAGGTAAAGGATTTCGGTGTATATGTATCCCGGCTCGAGGCCAGGACAGAGCAGATGCAAAACGAAGTTGTCGATTCAGTGAAAAAAAGCTTTGCACAGCTCGAGCTCGATGCTAGGGCCAAGCGGACGGGATTCCTCAATCAATATGTTGCCTCTTTGAACAAGCTTCTCGCCGAAGCCGATGCCAAGGGCAAAGTGCTGAAGAAGGGCTACAGCGAAACCCTCTCAGCCTTCGAGATGAAGCTCGGCCAGGCGGCGAAGAGGGGGGAAGCCCTGGAGGCAAAGGTGTTCGACAACCTCAAAGCCCTGATCGCCAAGGATTCTGAAAACCTCACTGCCCAGCGGAAGGAGCTGAAAAAGAAAGTCGAAGAGGTCGTCGCTTTTCGTCAGCAGATAGGCACTCAGATGAACACTCTCCAGCGAGAGAGCGAACGCCTCAAGGCGGAGAGCCTCAAGAGTATTTCCGAAGCCGCCGAACAGATGCAGGTAAGCGCTTTGCAGAGTATCGAGGACCAGTTGGAAGGCTACTCGAAGGAAATCGAGTATAAGTTTCAGAAGCTGGAAACAGCCAATCTGGATATCGAGGCCATGGATAAAAACCTTCATGAGCTAATCAGCAAGACCAGTGCCAAAGCGCGTGAGGAGTTCGGCCGCTTCACCACGGAGTTCGCCGCGGAAAGAAAGAGCGAGCGGGAAGAAGTTCAAAGCGAGTTCGACGGACTCCGTACCGGGATGAGGGAGTTGGAACAGGGCTTGACAGATTTGAAGTCAAAAGCCTACGAGAATGTTTCCGAACAACTTCAAGTTTTCGAGGATGATTTTTTCAAAGACCTGCGTGAGAGAAATTCGAGCATGGAGGAACGGCTCCAAGCCTGGCAGAGCGAGATCGAGGCAAAGATGCAGGAGGTTGCAGCCGCAGAGGTTTCCGAGCGCCAGAATCTGAAGAAGCGATTCAGCGAGGAGCTGAAAAACGAGCTGGAACGTATCAAGCAGGAGAGTCATCAGGGGTTCAGGAAAATTGAAGCCGAGGTTTCCCAATTTGAAAACTCCGTTTCCGAACGAATCAATGGAAGCGAGCAGACCATCGAAGGACTCAAGACGGGATTAGAGTCGCAGCTGGAGCAGATTCGCAGCGATGCGCAGGGCATCCTGGAGAAGAAGGTCAAGGGGCTGCAAGATTCTGTAGAGGAGAATGTGCAGCACATAAGCCGGGAGGTCGAGGAGCGCCTGCGTGCAATGGAAGGATCCGTCGTGCAGAACAAGAGCGAGCTCGAGCAGACCGTCGACTCGGCAAAGGGTGAGATCGCCGCCTGGCAGGCGCGGGTCGCCCAAGCCTTGAAGACCTATGAGCTGGAGTTCAGCGAGAAGTACGGCAACTTGCGCCAGGACAGCGAAAACGAGATTGCAAAGATTAGAGATGATTTTGCCGGCCAGAGCGAGGATTTGATCTCATCCACGAATACAGAACGGTTGCAGCTCAAGGAGCAGTTCAAGGTTATTGCCGAGCGCACCGAGGCACTGGAGAAGAGACTTCTCAAGAGCAGCGAGTCCGCTCTCGAGAATTTCAAGAGACAGGTAGAAGCCTTTCAAGTACAGATCAACGAGAGATCCAAGGACCTGCAGGAAGAGACGGACAACAGGGTCCGAGATTTGAAACAGAGGATGGTTGATATGAAAGACAAACTTGAGAATCAAAGCCAATCTCTGTTCGGGAAAATAGAGGAGAGCTACAAACTACTCAGCATCAACCTCAATGACATGGACAAACGCGTCAAAGGTTTTGTCGGCCAGACGAAAATATTCGAAAGAGCGGATGAACTGAAAACCCAGCTGGAAGGCTGGATCGGGGACATGAAGCGAGACATGGAAAAGCTTCAAAGCCAGCACAAGGAAATTGAGGGTTTGGAATCGAAGGTCCTGGACATGAGGAAAACTGTAGAGGATATCGGCACCAAGCTTGGAAAACTCCTGTCCGAGCGCAGCCGGGTCGAAGACATGGATTCGGATTTCAAAAAGCTACTTCATATCTCCAAAGATTTGGATCATAGAATCGATACTGTATACTCCAGCCAGGATGCCCTGCAGGAGATCCAGGCAAAAATCCGAGAGTTAGAAAATCTGGAGAAGATCACAGAAGGCCGCTTTGATCGGCTGGAGAAGAAAAAGGCTATCGTCGAAGCCACGACATTGGGGGTGGACAAGAATTTCGAACAACTCGACCTGCTCGACAAGGAGCTCAAGGCGGTTGGAAAGAATCTGAAGGGGTTTTCTGGTCAATTGAAGGAGCTGAAAGCCCAGGCGGAGCAGCTTTCATCGGGAAGGGAAAAATCTGAGTATGTGATCGAAAAACTCGAGAATCTTGATTCGATTTTGGGCGATCTTGAACAGCGTATGGAGAAGCTGGAGAAAGCTAGGGAGTGGCTGGCTAAAACGGAAACCCGCTTCGAAAATATCGGCAAACAAGCGCAGGAACAGGTTCGGTTGATGGAAAGTATACTCAAGGCGGACAAGAAGCAGTCAAAGCTCGGCGAGGGAGCCCCACCTTTGGACAAACGGGAGACTGTTGTGAAGCTGGCTCATCTTGGCTGGACCCCTGTTGAAATTGCCCGAACGACGAAGCTAAGCCGCGGCGAGGTGGAGTTGATTCTGGAACTCGCACCCAAAAAGTGAGAGAGCAGGCAGTAGCGCAAACGTGCCGACAAAATGAGCTTTATTCCCGATAGTATCATCGTCCATTTTATAGTCCTGGCGGTGTGCTTCTTAGTCATATCCAAGGCGGCGAATTTTCTCGTTGACGGCGCCGTAGGCGTTGCCTATTTGTTGCGGGTGCCAAAAATCGTAATCGGCGTCATTCTCGTGGGTTTTGCCACTACCGCTCCAGAGTTCACGGTATCTGTGCTCTCGGCGGTACGAGGATTCCCGGAGATTGCCCTGGGAAACGCCGTCGGTTCGGTGATCGTGGATGACGCCCTGGCCTTGGGTCTGGGAATCATTGTTGCGCCGAAGGCTATCCAGGTCGAAAAACGTTCGCTGCGACTGTTCGGTCTTTTCCTGATCGCTATCGACCTGCTGGCTTTCATGCTCAGCCTCAACGGTGTGCTCAATCGTTGGGAAGGCTTGGTTCTTCTGTCAGTCCTGGCCGTCTACCTGTTTTACATAATACATACGGAAAACAAGAAGCGCAAAGTCTCTCCGGCTGTTAATGAAGAGCTCGCCGCTCATACAAAGTCGGGCCGGATAGGATTGCAGTTGCTGCGTTTTTTCGCCGGAGTTGCCGGTGTAGTTCTGGCCAGCGAGTTTCTAATAGATTCCTCTGTGTTCGTAGCAAAGTATTTCGGCGCTTCCGAAGCAGTGATCGGCCTTACACTGGTGGCGATCGGTACTTCGATCCCTGAAATCGTGACCTGTATCGTGGCCGCGCGCAAGGGACACGGAGATCTGGCACTTGGCGACATCATTGGCGCAGACATCCTCAATATACTCTGGATTATTGGAGCGGCTTCGGTGGCTAATCCGATCAGAGTGCAACAGCGTGTCATTTTCTACGCCTTTCCTTGGATGCTGGGAATTGTAGGATTGATGCTCGTTTTTTCCCGCTGGCGGTATACGCTTCAGCGCTGGAAGGGCTTTGTGCTAATAATTGTTTATTTAATATATATAATTATATCTATAATAAGATTTTATGCTTAGACATCTCCTGAAAAAAGACTTGACGGCCTGATGAGCCGCTTATTATTTTATCCACGAGACAACGTTTACTAAATACGACACTCCTGCGAGATTCTTCCCTATTTGGTGCAGCGGGAGGTGAAGTATAGGGAGATAGAGCAAAAGAGAATGCCTGAACCTGATGTAAAGAAAAATATAAAAAAGGCCGGTCAAAAAAAAGAGTCCGGGGCAGGTGCGCACGGCTCGGACCAAAAAGCCGGATCGGGGGATAGCGGCGAGGGGGACAGCCGGATAGAGGAGCTGCAGACACAGCTGCAACAGCTCGGTGAGAAGACAGATGAGCTCAATGACCAGCTGTTGAGAAAATCGGCCGAGTTCGAAAATTTCCGCAAGCGTCTATTTCGGGATAAGGAAGAAAGCATCAAATATGCCAACGCTGCTTTGCTCAACGACGTGCTGCCGATAATCGATGATTTCGAGAGAGCGATACAGTCAGCCTCCGATTCTAAGGATTTTGATGCCTTCCACACGGGTGTTTCCATGATCGAAGCGCGCCTTGTCAGCATCCTGGAGAGAAACTGGGGGCTGAGGCGCTTTTCTGCAGACGGTGAGCTCTTCGATCCGGAAAAGCACGAAGCCATAGCCGTAGAAGAAACCTGTGATCACAATCAGCCCGTTGTGTTGGAGGCCTACCAGAAGGGATACCTCCTGCACGACCGGGTGCTGCGGCCTGCAAAAGTCAAAGTTGCCAAACCTATTTCCCAGGAAGCGGTGGAGAACAACGATTCAAATGAGCAATAAGGAGTAAAAGATGGGTAAGATAATCGGAATTGATCTGGGAACTACTAACTCGTGCGTAGCCGTTATGGAAGGTGGGGAGCCGATTGTTGTTCAGAACTCGGAAGGACAGCGGACCACCCCGTCGATCGTGGCCTTTACCTCTAAAGGAGAGCGTCTGGTTGGCCAGCCGGCAAAGAATCAGATGATCACCAATCCCGAGAACACCATCTATTCCATAAAACGTTTCATGGGCCGCCGTTACAACGAGGTTCCTCAAGAGATCAAGATGGTTCCCTATTCGGTATCGGATACGGGGAACAGCGTCTCGATTGAAGTTCAGGGCAAGAAGTACACGCCTCCTGAGATTTCAGCGGCGACACTGCAGAAGATGAAGAAGACCGCCGAAGACTACCTCGGTGAAACGGTAACCGAGGCGGTGATCACGGTTCCGGCTTACTTCAACGATGCTCAAAGACAGGCAACCAAAGATGCCGGTAGGATTGCGGGTCTGGATGTCAAACGGATTGTGAACGAGCCCACAGCCGCCTCACTGGCCTACGGTTTGGATAAGGGTGACAAGGAAGAACGCATCGCTGTATACGACCTGGGCGGAGGTACGTTCGATATCTCGATTCTCGAGCTTGGCGAGGGGGTATTCGAGGTCAAATCCACCAACGGTAACACCCACCTCGGAGGAGACAACTTCGATCATCGCATCATCGATTGGCTGGTCGATAATTTCAAGAAGGATTATGGAATCGATCTTTCCCAGGACAGGATGGCGTTGCAGCGCCTGCGTGACGCCGCTGAGAAAGCGAAGATAGAACTTTCCAGTACTCAGCAGACGGATATCAATCTTCCTTTTATCACGGCCGATTCGGCGGGGCCCAAGCACATGCAGTACACTCTGACCAGGGCCAAGTTTGAGCAGATGATCGAGGATCTGCTGAACAGTACCAAGGGGCCGTGCAGACAGGCAATGAACGATGCCGGGGTGAAGCCTGCCGATATCGATGAAATCATCCTTGTGGGAGGATCGACTCGCATACCGGCTGTGCAGAAGCTGGTATCAGAGCTTTTCGAGAAAGATCCCCACAAAGGCGTGAATCCGGACGAGGTGGTGGCCGTAGGAGCTGCTATTCAGGGAGGAATACTCGGTGGAGACGTGAAAAACGTTCTCTTGCTCGATGTGACTCCTCTGTCTCTAGGGATCGAAACGTTGGGAGCTGTGTTCACAAGGCTGATAGAGCGAAACACCACGATCCCCACCCGTAAGAGCCAGATTTTTTCCACGGCGGCTGACAACCAGACCGCTGTGTCGATCCACGTTCTTCAGGGCGAGCGCGAGATGGCCACTCAGAACAGAACACTCGGGCGATTCGACCTTGTCGGCATTCCGCCGGCGCCGCGGGGGATTCCTCAGATCGAGGTGACTTTCGACATCGATGCCAATGGAATCGTGCATGTTTCAGCAAAGGACCTGGGTACCGGTAAAGAGCAAAAGATTCGTATCGAGTCCTCCTCGGGGCTGTCCGAAGACGAGATCAAGAGGATGGTAAAGGAAGCGGAAACTCATGCTCAAGAAGACAAGCAGGAGCGGGAGCGGGCTGAAACGAGTAACGAGGCGGATAATCTGATCTACACCACGGAAAAATCTCTCCGTGATTACGGTGACAAAATCACGGAAAGCGACCGTAAAGCCATCGAAACCGCTGCAGCGGATTTGCGCAAAGCCATGGAATCGGAGCAGGTCGAGGAAATGAAAGCAAAGATCGAGGCTCTCAAAACTGCGGCCTACAAGCTGGCCGAAGAGGTTTACAAGAGTACGGCAGCTCAATCCGGTGCAGCTGAAGCGGGCGCCAATGCGCAGGGCCAAGACTCAGCCCAAGGCGAAGCCGCCCAAGAGGAGGGCCCCCAGGCGCAATCCGGCGAGACCGTGGAAGATGCGGATTACGAAGTCGTGGATGATGAGGACTCGAAGAAAAATTAATGGTTTTTAAGAAGATTCTGAAGTTTGGCTAAACGAGATTATTACGAGGTCCTTGGCGTCAATAAAGGCGCCTCGAAGGAAGAAATCAAGAAAGCGTACAGGCATCTCGCCGTTCAGTATCATCCCGATCGCAACCCTGGGGATGAGGAAGCCGAAGAGAAGTTCAAGGAAGCCACAGAAGCATACGAAATTCTGGCAGACGGGAAAAAGCGTCAGGCCTACGATCAATTCGGATTTGCCGGATTGGACGGTATGGGATTCGGTGCTCACGATTTCTCCTCCGTGTTTCGAGAGTTCGAGGATATCTTCGACGGGTTCAACTTCACAGGTTTCTTCGATTCCTTCTTCGGCGGCGGAGGGCGCTCCCGGGGTCGCAGAGGTTCAGGTAGAAGCTCTGCCCGCAGAGGAGCAGATCTTCGTTACGATCTGGACATCGCCTTCGTCGATGCCGTTTTCGGCAAGAAAGAGGAAATCGTCTTCACGAGAAATGAATCCTGCGAGGATTGCAGAGGAACCGGCGCCGACAAAGGCAGCGGGAAGAAGATCTGTCCATCTTGTGGCGGCAGCGGGCAGGTTCGGCGCAGCTCCGGTTTTTTTTCAATAGCAACGACCTGTCCGGCGTGCAACGGCGAAGGTGAGATAATCGAAAAACCATGCTCTGTTTGCGGCGGCAGGGGCTTTGTTTCCAAGAAACGAACGATAAAGATCACGATTCCAGCCGGTATAGAGAACGGCAAGAGGATAAATATTCCCGGACAGGGAGACGGGGGTTTGAACGGAGGTCCTCCGGGGGATCTTTACGTCTATATCCGCGTGCAGCCCCACGAATATTTCGAAAGGGACGGAAACGACCTGTACTGCGTGATTCCCATTTCCATCACCCAGGCTTCTTTGGGAGCGGAAATCCTGGTCTCCACCCTGGACGATTCCAGGAAAGTCAAAGTTAAGATTGCCTCGGGAACTCAGAACGGGAAAGTACTGCGTTTGAAAAGCGAGGGAGTGCCATATCTGCGCAGTCCTGACAGACGGGGCGATTTGTATATAAAAATACTCGTACAGATTCCCCAAAAAGTAACGGGTAAGGCTCGTTCCCTGTTGCAGGAGCTGGCATCTGTGACAGGAGAGCAGGACAGCCCGAATCCCGTGCGATTGTCAGATCTATAATAAGACAATACAATTCTTCAATGGTAACATATCGCAATCTTCGATCGCAACTTAAGGAAGATTGCGATGTACAATGATGCAACGAAATGCTTTTAGAATAACAAGAATTTGAGGCATCATAGTATATGATTTCTCTCCTGACCTGCGTGAGAGCAGCCTCCGTAGGTCTTCTCGGATTTGAGCTTATTTTGCTACTCATCCGCTCAGCCCATGCCCCGAGCAAACTCGAATTGTCGTGGTTCACCCTCGTAGCGATCTTGGTCACGGGGGCAGGTTTCGTTCCGTCAGCCTTTTTGCAGCTGGCGCTTTTTTCTCCGATCGTGCTGTGGGCCTGTGGTGCTTATGTCTCCTGTCTCGTCGGGGAAAGCCGGCCGTGGATTTGGCATGCGGCGGTTGCAGCTGTAATGCTCGTGATCGTGCTGGTGCTCACGATAGGCCTGATTGATACCCTTCCTTTCTGTCTCTTATTCATTTTTTTCTTCTGTTTGCTCTCCGTCTATCCTGTGTTCCTGATGATCGGTCTATGCAGAATGAACAGGCATGCGTTGCTTTACTTTTATACAGCTGCTACGACGGTGCTGTTGGCAGCCCTGGCCTACGATCTCCTTTCTCTCGGCGCGGATCTACCGGAACTACGAGCCAGGATTTACACAGGTCTGATTTATATCGTCGCTTGCGGTCTTCTCCTTGCCCAGGAATCCTACCTGCAGGGTATGGGATTGTATGGGCTGCACATCCGCCTTGGTGTCCAGCAGAAAAGACTACGGCAGGCTCATTCCCGCCTGATCCAGACGGAGAATACACTTCTGCTGCAGGACAGGCTGATTGCTACGGGAATGCTGACCGCCGGTGCGGCACACGAGTTTAAAAACGCCTTGTCCTCGATAAAAACCAGCGCAGGGTACGGGCTACGGGCCGACAGCAAACAGGCAATGCATCAGGCTCTTCATCTCGTCATGGAGCAGGCTGAAGTCGGCAGAGAATCGGTCATGGAGTTTCTGGACCAACTGCTTCAGCAAGGCCGGGAAAAACCGTCAACCGTGATTCCTAAAACCGATCTTCAAGGGCTGCTCAAGATGGTGAGAACCAGCTGCCGCCGCGAAGGCATTCATCTGAGCGCAGACTTTCCGGCGGATGTGAAGCTCAGGCTTCGCCGGTCGGAGTTGGAGCAGGTTCTGCTGAACTTGATTCGCAACTCTATGGACGGCATCAGGGAAAATGCGTCGCCTTCAGCCGGGGCGCGAACAATCGCCCTGCGCTGCTACTACCATGACGGGAATGTGTTAATCGAGGTTTCTGATTCGGGCCCAGGAGTGCCGGAGGAACTGCAAGACAGGATATTCGACCTTTCGGTGTCCGACAAGCAATCTACAGGCTTAGGCTTGTTCCTGGCAAAGATGCTGGTGGAGCGTAATGGTGGAAGCCTGACCTACGTTCCAATAGAGACAGGAAGCTGTTTTCGTATCATCTTTCCACCTTGAGTGCTCACTGCGCTTTCTCCGCGCGCTTCGCGTGCTGCAGGCGTTTCGCACGCCTTTTTGTTGAATAATACCCGCTTGAAATACTATTCTCAGGGGGGTGAGGGGAAGCGCTGCTTCCAGATGAAATAGCTAGTGGAGGAATGCGAAAGCGATGAGGGTTATTGTTATCAACCCCGGTTCCACCTCAACAAAGCTCGCTCTGTACTCGGAGAGAGGGGAGATATTCAGCGAAAAGGTTGCTCATAATGCAGGCGAGCTGACCCGATTTCCCACTGTCAGCGATCAACTCGAGTTTCGAAAACAGGTGATTATCGGTATTCTGGCGAGTAAGCCCAGTTTTTCGCCAGACCAGTTATCCGCCGTAATCGGCAGGGGAGGGCTTCTGCATCCTGTGGCGGGAGGGGTTTATAGAGTGAACTCTGCGATGAAGCACGACCTTCAGAGCGCCCGTTACGGGTCTCACGCTTCGAACCTTGGCGCTTTGCTTGCCGACCAGCTGGCCAGGCAGTTCGGTGTAGATGCCTTCATTTCCGATCCGATCGTCGTGGACGAGCTCGATCCTCTCGCTCGTTACTCAGGCATTCCTGAGATCTCGCGAAAGTCGATCTTTCACGCTCTCAACCAGAAGGCAACGGCCAGGAAGGCCGCAGCCAAGCTTGGGAAAAAATACAACGAATGCAATCTGATCATTGCGCATCTCGGCGGAGGAACATCTGTGGGAATCCATCAACGGGGACGGGTCACCGATGTGAACAACGCCCTGGACGGAGACGGACCGTTCTCTGTGGAACGGGCCGGTCAGCTACCCTCAGGTGACTGGCTGCGTTTTATACTGTCCCACAGCGAGGATCCCCAAAGCCTGCAGAAAAGATTGACCGGTCGGGGCGGAATCGTTGCCTATTTGGGTAGCAACGATTTTCGAGTGATTGAGCGGGTTGTTCAGAGCTACGAGGATGGTAAGCCGGCTGAGGGAGCCTTGGACGGCCTCAGATGGCTCGAGGTCCTGAAAGCCATGTGTTATCAGGTATCCAAAGAGATCTGTTCTCTGTCCGCCGTTGTCGCAGGGGATGTCGAGGCTGTGGTACTGACCGGTGGATTGGCCAACAATAAGCGCATCGTGGAGGAGATCAGGAGCCGGGTTTCCTTTCTGGCACCGGTTTTGGTTTTTCCTGGTGAAAACGAGATGGAAGCTTTAGCTGCCGCGGCCCTCGAGGTGCTGAGAGGCAACGAGGATGCATTGGAGTACATATCCCAATGATGATACCTTCAAAAAAAAATGAATTTTATCTCTCCGCCTGTCGAAGAAAAACCGTATGAAAACAGCAATCACAGTTACCCTGTGTTTTCTTTCTCTTGTTCTGCTGCAAGCGTCCCCGGGACACGCCGTCGATACGAACGAAGACGGAAATGTTGACCAGTGGTTCGAGGTCGCCGACGGTCGTGTCGAGAGGGTAAGCATGGATAACAACTACGACTCCCGAATAGATTACAACGTTGAATACGATATCCGGCACCGGAAAACCTACGAGGAGATGGATTTCAACCACGACGGGCGCATGGATGATTTCTATTATTTCGAAGAAGGCAAGCTTGTCCGCCAGGAGATAGACAGTAATTTCGACGGCCGGATAGATATCTGGGTTCATCTCGAAGGCATGTACATACGAAAATACGAGATGGACAGCGATTTCGACGGCGTCGTCGACGTCGTGAAAGACTACGAGCAGTAGCATGCTCGTCAGTGGATATCATGCTGTAGAGGGGTCTGATCGGACCCTCCCGCTTTAATCCTAAATACTGTCAGTAAATAGAAATAGCTTGTTTTTACTCTGCGGCAAAAAAGGCTGAAATTCGCCATTGTCTAGCGAATTGTAAAGCTTTTTCTCCGGAAATGGTGTACACTTCTCACCATGAGAAAGCCGTTTATCCTCTATCGGCGTCCCGACGGAGGAAAGGGCGGCAAAGTATACTACGTCGCCTTCTGGAACAACGACCTGCAGAAATATGAGAACGTCCGCTCTACAGGGCAGACGGCGAAAGCATATGCCGATGCGCAGGCCCGCAAGTGGCTCGAGGAAGGGATCCCGGCCGGATCCGGAGATCTCTTTTATGACTATCTGGCCGGCTTCTGGGCC
>CAYMGP010000052.1:0-28259 GCA_964390045.1 uncultured Spirochaetaceae bacterium
CGGGGAGGCACAGGTTGTCGATAGAGCGTAAAATCGCGGTTCGTGAGGGCCGGGCCATGGTGCGGGTCCGCAAGATCAAGACGGGGGATCTGGCAACCATAGGGGTCTGTCCGGCCTGCTGGAATATAAAGCAGCGCCGCAGAGATCTGCTCATACAACTCAAGAAGATGGATTTAGAGGTCGTGCATCGCGACGACCTGTTCGACGGGGTGTACAGACCGGGACGAAAGCACGCTCCCGGCTGTCGCTACTCGCACCTCGATCCCGATCCGTGGAAACGATTCGAGTCCGAAGTCAACAGATACAAACGTTAGGATTTTCAGGACAGCTCATCTTTCGCCGGCGGCCGATACAGCGCTATCCAACTCACGCTGCGAGTGTTTTTGGATGTATTCGAACAATTTGTGATGCCCGCCTGTTTCGAAGGATTTGAACTGCAGGCCGATTTCTTCCGTGTTCCTCGTAATCCTGGCGATCAGACTGATGTGCTCGTCTTCTACTTTCAGTGTGCAGTGCCTCAGCTCATCGTTTCTGCGCAGATCCGCCGTTACCGACGGATCATGCGGACGAAAGCTGGCTCCCTGTATTGATATCTCACCAAGGCTTCCCGTGACAATCGCCAAAGTCCGGGGATGGCTGAAGATCAGTCTGAGCTTGTCCTCTTCCGATGGATAGAGGCGTTGGAACCTGCGTTGGTCTTTTACCGAGCGGTAGCGTCTGTACAACTCTTCCAGGCGCCGCATCTGTTTTTTTTCAGGCAGACCGGCATCGATGATCCCGTTGATTCCCAGGTGGCTTGCCTTGGCCGCTTCTTCGAACGGCGGGTCCTGAACCAGGATGACAAATACACTCTGGTCTTTCGATTTGTTTTCGCGCAGGAGCTTCAGCATCGGTTTCCAATGACGCGGGAAGTCTGCAGCGTTGATCAGGAGCATTTCGGGGTTCAGCTCGTCTAAATTTTCTATGACTTTTACAGGATCGCTGTAGTACAGAATTTCGAAACCAACGGGATTGAGATGATAAGCGACGAGGTTTTTAAGGTCTTCCCGCTGGGCAACGACCAGCAGTTTCATTCATTCCGTTCCCAAATTGACGATTTCAAAATCGGTGACGATCCATATTCTATCACGTCTTTCAAGGGAATAAGTATACCTTTTTACCTCGACATAGTCTCTATATTTGAACTTTTCGATCACGGTGACCAGGGCCTCGAAGGGAGTGTAGGTGGTGCGGATGATTTCATACGTCCACGGAATTACGAGGATGTCCTGATCGACGGTCTCGGAGCGCAGCTGGTCTCTGTAGCTCGCCAGAGCTGCGCGCCGGTTTTCTTCAGACATCCGGCGGTAGGCCTGAGCCCGGCCGGGATTCTTGAGATACAGGCTCTCGAGATCGAGGTAGAGGAGGAATTTCTCCCACTGGCTTTTCTGGCGCGCCCCGAGCGCAAAGTCGATGACTTCATCGGGGGGCAGGGGCTGGCGCCGGATCAATTTACCGGTTTCCGCTTCGATCATGGCCCTTTCTTCGGCGAAGACCACGGCGGGACGTATGCTCAGGGTCAGGGGATTGGAACGGAGAGGCTGGGGGGCTCCCTGCAGGTTGAGCTCGGGATAGAAAACGCCCTGGACATTGTACAGGCCGGCCTCGCCGATATCTACAAAATCAGGAAGCGAGACGACAACACCGTACTTTTCGCCGGGTTCAAGGCTGATCTCCCTGTAGAATACAGGTTGGTTGGCCGTACGGGATTTCGAAAAAGCCTGTGAATGATCGAGAACCAGATTCGATGGTGTGGTCACCTCGAAGTCGAAATTGTACATCCGGTTGTCCGCTATTTTGAAGCGGAAAGTCTCGCTTGAGTTGTTTGCTAAAACGGTTTCCAGCAGAACTGGGTAATCGGGATCTTCCAGATAGTAGATGCGCTTTTCATAGAAGCGGATGCTGAAGCTGAATCCTTTCGCCTCAGCGGCAACGTAGATCTGGGAAGTCAATAAGAGCAATAGCACAGACAAGATTCGTTTCACTGTAAACACTCCCTCGTTCCCCTTTTATCTTCGGTAAATCCTGAGATATCATTATTACGATATTTGTTACGATGACAGGGCACAGAGGTTGGATTTGAACCCGAGCATTACTACATTTTTCGATTCCCTTTCTGAAAGGTTGAAAGACTCTCATTCTTTTACCAGGCTTGTAGGACGGGTGCGGGAGGGGTCCTTTCCCATTGATGTAGAGGGAGTACAGGGGGGTTTTCTCGCCTATTTGGCAGGCTGTATTCACAGAGAGAGGACCTCCTCAACCCTGCTAGTCGTTGCCACGGAGCAGGAGGCCAGAGAGGTTGCCGTCGACCTAACGCTTTTTACAGGAGACGGAGAGGTGCTCCTGTTTCCCTGGTGGGGCACGCTTCCCTACAGTCAGAGTCACCCCCTGCCCGCCGTGCAGGGACAGCGCAGCTACGTGCTGGGCCGTGTGCTGTCCGGGGCGAGAGTCATCGTTGTGACTTCGCTGCGCGCCCTTCTCAATCCTTTGCCCGATCCCGCCCGCTATGCCGCCCGCAGGCTTTTGCTGCGCAGCGGCGATAGCGTCGATCCTCCAGCGCTGGCCGAGCAGCTGGCCGGCTTTGGGTATCTGCGGGTGCCGCGGGTAAGCCTGCGGGGCGAGTTCGCCGTCCGCGGCGAGGTTGTAGATATCTACCCTTTTGGAGAAGAGAATCCTCTAAGGATAGTGCTCGAGTTCGAGAGCATCTCTGAGATCCGCCGCTTCGAGCCTGTAACCCAGGTCTCGCAGTCATCCTGCGATCAGGCCCTGATCTACCCGATCCGGGAGATGATGTTCGACGAGCAGAGCCTTACTCGCCTGCGACAGAATCTACCATCTCAGCACGGGGGCGGTTCGCAGGCGGATATCGAGGGACGGATCGAGCAGCTGCGGCTCGATCCCGACACTGCCGGTAGTGCATACCTCTACCCCCTCTGCACGGAGGAGTCGGCTTCAATTGTAGATTATATGCCTGAAGAATCTCTGTTTGTAGCTGTGGATTCTGAAGGGCTGCAGGCAGGCTCCGCGGTGCTGCGCAAGGAGTATCTCGAGCTGTACAGGAAGGCTCGCGGTACTGAGCAGCTTGCCCCTTCGCCGAGGCAGATACTGCTCGATTTTTCTACGGTAGAAGCCTCGTGCCCCCGGATGATGCATATTCACTCGCTCAAAGGAGGTGCAGGGGAAGCAGGAGGCGAGGCTCGTATCTCTCTGGGCTGCGATCCACCGCGTTCCTTCTTCGGCAATATCTCCTTTTTCAGGGACGAGCTGGATAATCTGCTCTCCATCGGCTACAGGATTTTCATCTTTGCCGAATACGCCCATCAGGCCGAGCGCATCCGGCACATGCTCAAAGATCTCGAGGTAACGGTCCTGCCCCAGGGGCTTTCCCGGGGATTCTCGCTGCCCTCGTTGCGGCTGATGGTTGTCGAAGAGAATGAAATATTCGGCCGCAAGCGGCGCATTCCCAGATCCGTGGCCGCTGTGAAGAGCCAGGCGATCGATTCTTTCGTCGACTTGAACCCGGGTGACTATGTCGTGCACGTTCATTACGGAATTGGACGGTTCAACGGCATCGATCGTATCAAGGCGGCGGGCAACGAGCGGGATTACATCAGCCTAGAGTATGACGCCGGCGAGCGGGTGTTTCTGCCCATCGAGCAGGTGAATCTGATTCAGCGCTATATCGAGCAGGAGGGTAAAAAACCCAAGCTGGACAAGCTCGGGGGAAAAGGATGGCAGAGTAAAAAAGAGCGGGTCAAGCGCTCCGTTCAAGAGATGGCCCGGCGGCTGGTTTCCCTCTATTCAGTGAGGAACAGTGTCACAGGTTACGCCTATCCCTCGGACACAGATTGGCAGAGCGAGTTCGAAGCCCGTTTCCCCTACGAGGAAACAGAGGACCAGCTCAAAGCGATCGAGGAAGTAAAGCTCGATATGGAGAGCAGCCGGCCCATGGACAGGCTGGTTTGCGGCGATGTGGGCTACGGCAAGACAGAGATCGCTCTGCGGGCGGCATTCAAGGCGGTGATGGGAGGAAAGCAGGCCGTCTTCCTCGCTCCTACCACGATCCTGACAGAGCAGCACTACGAGACCTTCACAGACCGCTTCTCCGGGTACCCCATCACCATCGAGATGATGTCCCGCTTTATAAAACCACGGCGACAAAAGCAGATCCTGACAGCGGTGGCTCAGGGCGGTACAGACATCGTGATCGGGACTCACAGAGTCCTGCAGAGGGATGTGAAGTTCAAGAATCTCGGGCTGATGATCGTGGATGAAGAGCAGCGTTTCGGTGTAAAGGACAAGGAGCGGCTCAAGGAACTTAAAACCTCGGTTGATTGTTTGACCTTGACGGCCACACCGATCCCCAGGACGCTGCACATGGCCCTGATGAAGATCAGGGATATGTCTATCATCGATACCGCCCCCCAAAACAGGTATCCCATAGAAACTTTCATTCAGGAGTTCGACGAGGAGGTTATTGCCCGAGCCATCCGCCAGGAAATCGACAGGGGAGGCCAGATCTACTACCTGCACAACCGGATACAGACGATTCCCAGGGTGCGCAGCTTTCTCTCTCGGTTGCTGCCCGAAGTGGCCATCGCCGTGGCTCATGGTCAGATGCGCGAAGAGCAGCTGGAAGAGGTAATGCACGGTTTCGTTCGCCGCGATTTCCAGGTGTTGCTCTCCACAACGATCATCGAAAACGGTCTCGATATCCCGAATGTAAATACCATCGTTATTGACAGAGCCGATATGTTTGGTATTTCCCAGCTCTATCAGCTGCGGGGCCGCGTCGGGCGCTCCGATACACCCGCCTACGCCTTTCTGTTTTATCCCAAGGGCCGGGTGGTCAGCGAGCTGGCCATGAAACGTCTCAGGATTATCAGCGATTTCACGGAACTGGGATCAGGCTTCAAGATCGCCCTCAAGGACCTCGAGATCCGAGGTGCAGGGAATCTACTCGGTCGAGAGCAGCACGGCGATATACTGGCGGTGGGGCTCGATATGTATCTGCGTCTGCTCGACGAGGCTATCGAGGAGCTCCAGGTCGAAGGAGCAGAGGGCAAACAAGAGCCTCCCGAGGTGTACCTCGAGCTGGAATATTCGGGGTACATCCCCGACAGCTACATAGCGGAGCCGATGGAAAAGATGGAGATGTACAAGAGGATAACCTCGGTGACGGCGTACGAAGACCTGGATACGCTGCAGAGAGGAATCGAGGATCGCTTCGGCGCGATGACCGACGAGGTGCGGAGTCTATTAGCCATCGCCGAGATCCGGATTCTATGTCGGAATCTCTACATCTCTTCTCTCAAGGAGAGAAGCGGGGTGGTTCGTGTGGAGTTTTCCAAGCTGGCCCAGGTTTCCGTAGACCGGGTACTCACATTGATCAAGGAGAGCGGGGAGAGTGTATCCCTCGATCCCAAGCGTCCGAACTGTTTGCTCATCAATACCGGGCAGATAAGTCTCAAGGAGAAATCCGAGTTTATCAGCGAACGGCTGTCTCGTTTGCTTTGAGCAGGGCGAGCCGGGATGCGCTTCAGCGCTGATCTACAGGTGTGTACTCTCTGTTGTGCTGCACATTCCTGTATGCGGGCCGGATGATCCTTCCTCCTGAGATCAGCTCCTCGATCCTATGGGCGCACCATCCGGAGGTACGAGCGATACAAAAAATGGGGGTATACAGCTCCCTTGGAATGTTGAGCATGTCGTAGACGAATCCGGAGTAAAAATCGACATTGGGAGCTACGACCTTGTTCGATTTTTTCTCCTCTTTCAATATCGCGGGGGCCAAGGCGGCAACCCGCTGGCAAAGCTCGAACTCATCGCTCCTCCCCCGGACGGCGGCAAGCTCATCGGCTTTTTGTTTCAGGAGCACGGCCCGAGGATCGGAAAGGGTATAAACGGCGTGACCGATACCGTATATGAGCCCTTTGCCGTCGAAGGTCTCCTTGCGTAAGATTTTCCGTAGATGAGCGGCGATCTCCTCCTCGTCCTGCCAGTCTTTGACCTGCTCCTTTATGTCAGCCATCATTTCGACGACCTTGAGATTGGCTCCTCCGTGCAGCGGGCCCTTGAGGGAGCCGACTGCGGCGGCGATCGTCGAATAGGTATCGGTACCTGAGGAGCTGACAACGTGAGTCGTAAAGGTGGAGTTATTTCCTCCGCCGTGCTCTGCATGCAGAACCAGAGCCAGGTCGAGGGTATCAGCCTCTAATTGAGAATACTTGCTGTCAGGGCGAGTCATGTGCAGCAGATTTTCCGCCGTGCTCAGGTTTTTCTGGGGCCTGTGTATAAAGAGGCTCTTGCCGTCGAAATAGTGGCATTTGGCCTGATAGCCGTAGGCGACCATCGTGGGCACGCGGGCAATCAGCTCGATGCTTTGACGAAGGACATTTTTGATCTCTACAGAATCGGGATTAGGGTCGTAGGAGTAGCAAACCAGAACGCTGCGGGCCAGCTTGTTTACCACATCGTGGCTGGGCGCCTTGAGAATCATGTTTTCCGTGAAGCCGTCGGGAAGCACACGGTTCTCGCCGAGTATCCTGGTGAACTCTTCGAGCTGCGCTCGGGTAGGCAGCTCTCCGAACAACAGAAGATAGGAAGTCTCCTCGAATCCGAAGCGCTTCTCCTTCTGAAAGGCAGTTACGATATCCTTTACCTTGATGCCGCGGTACTCGAGCCGTCCATCCACAGGGATGATCTCGCCTTCGTCTATGATGTACCCGTGAACATCTCCGATCTCGGTAAGACCGACGAGCACTCCCGTGCCGTCCTCGTTGCGCAGTCCTCTCTTCACGGAATATTTCGTATAAAGATCGAAGGGAATGGAGTTCATCGTCTCGGCGTAGCGGGCAAGCTTCTCGAGCAGTGCCGTATCGATTTTCAGATCGAATTTCTCTTCCTGATTCATGTGTTCGTCCTTCAATGATGTGCTCTGATCTCTTCAGGGAAAACGCAGCTGTTTTTTTTTATCGCTCGCGAGAGTATAGCGAAAACAGCCGGTCGCGGCAATAGGTGCTGCGGATCGCTGAAAACGTTTCACAGGATCCCTATATTCTGGACGACAAGAACGAAGCCGATGGCCAGGATCACCAGCACGGTGATGTTTTTCAAAAAAAGTGCGCAGACAGCCGTCAGCAAGCCAGCTGAGGCGGACAGCCAGGGACTTTCGGGAACGGCTGTCAGGATCCCCGGAAATATGAGGGCCCCCAAGGCGGCGTAGGGAAAGTACTTCAGCCATTTCTGTATCCAATGGGGAAGCTCGAGCTGCCTTGAAAAGAGAAAGGGGAGCAGTCGGGGAAGATAGGTAACGGCAAACATTCCCGCCAGAAGAGCCCAGATCACGATCGATCATCCTTTCCTGGATCTCTTTGTTCGGCTTCGGGCAGCAGGGTCGCCAAAGCAGATACGCCGAGGGTGGCCAGGATCAGGGCCCAGCCCTCGGACAGGTTCTCAAAAGTTCGTGAAAGAGCCCAGGCGCTCAGTGCGCTGGCTACAGCCGCGACGGCGAAGGGCCAGCATCGACGGGCCGAAGGGACGAGGAGAGCTATGAACAGAGCATACAGCCCGATCCCCATGCTGTTCACGATCTTGACAGGCAGCAAAGCGGAAAAGAGCCCTCCTGTGAGGGAACCTGTCAGCCAGGCCAGGTAGGCCATCAAGGCCATCGTGAAAAAACCGAGAGCGGTCAAGCCATCGGGATTCGTCGAGTTTTTCCCGTTCGCATGGACGCTGGCCACAACAAAGGTTTCATCTGTGACACCGTAGCTGATCAGGGCCGCTTTTACCTTGGAAACTTCTATCTTTTGAGCCAGGGCCGTGCTCATGAGGAAGTGGCGGAAATTGAGGATAAACGTCGCCAGAATGATTTCGCCGAAACCAGCTCCCGAGGCGATCATCTTAACTGCCAGAAACTGGCTGGCCCCGGCGTACACCCAGGCCGACATTCCCGCAGCTTCCAGCGCGGAGAGACCTGCCTGTCGCGCCAGGATACCGAAGGTGATGGCAACGGGTAGGTAGCCCAGGGCAATGGGCAAACCATTGCTGAGGCCCCAGCGTATCTTTTTATTGCATTTCATTTAATCTGCTTCGAAAGGATCGCCAGGCGCGTTTCGAGAGCAACGCTCGCAGGTGTTGGAATCGAAGTACAAGATCCGCTTCATGGAGAGCGTCTCTCCGCACTTGAGGCAGTACAGTCGAAAGGGAAACACGTGCCGCCGCTCGAGGTAAGCAAACAGAATCAAGATCGCGGCCAAGGGCAGGATCAGGATGTCGGGCAGCGTGAAGTATACGATGAGGATCGTGCCGATCATGAATGCCAGCACAAAAATTCCAAGATAGAAGGTGGCGAGGCGTTTCTTCTGGGCGTTCTTCTGATAGCGGCGTTGGAACATGTTCAGTGCCAGGACGGCGATCAGCAGGTAGAATATATTCTTGGAGACAAAAAGGGTAATCGAGTGCATGAATCCGGCTGCGGCAATCATAATATTTTAAACTTCTCCCTGTATTCGGGAATTTCAGCCATCGGCGGGCGCTCCTCCTCGACGATGTTCAGAGGTATCTCTTCAAATACATTGTTGTTGACCTGGAACTGCAGAAGGGTGGTGCTCAACTCCGGTAGATTCCCCAGGACACCGAGGGCTTCAACGCGCCGCAGGAAAGTCTGCATGATTCCGAAGGCCATCCTGCCCAGATCCCGGGTGGGTTGATTCCTGTGCACCCGCTTGTCCAGGTCTGTCTGGGCGATCGCATCCAATCCCCACCGGTGATAGACGTCAATAAGGTGCGAAGTTTCCACGCCGTATCCTATGGGGAAGGGGATCTTTTCCAAAACCTGCCGGCGTACTGCATATTCCCCGGAAAGCGGCTGGATGAGCGCCGTGAGTTCCGGAAAGAAAAGGG
This sequence comes from uncultured Spirochaetaceae bacterium, assembly GCA_964390045.1. Lineage (GTDB taxonomy): Bacteria > Spirochaetota > Spirochaetia > SZUA-6 > DRHE01 > CAYMGP01. Next base: position 8,944 of record CAYMGP010000052.1, read on the forward strand.
AAAACAGGGGCCGGATCAAAATTTCAGTTACTCGTCCGCCACCGGAGGGCCGCACCCCCTGTGAAGATGCCAGGGGCCTGTCGTAGAAAGCCTTCACGTACTGTATCTCCGGTCTGTGTATCAGCGGAGCGACCAACCCATAGACGAAACGCGGGTGGATGTTTTTTATATCCGCGTCTATATACACGATGATGTCCCCGTTGAGCTGGTAGATCGCTTTCCAAAGATTCTCCCCCTTGCCGCGTTTTTCGCCGTACTTCTGCAGTATCTCTCCGGAAAGGTATACCTCGGCTCCGAAAGCGGCGGCCACCTCCCGGGTTTGATCGGAGGATTCCGAATCAATCACTGCAATTTCGTCGAGCAGGGGATATCGCTGCATCAACTCGCTCTTAAAGATCACAATTTCTTTGCCAATCGTCTTTTCCTCATTGAGCGTGGGGATGCACAGCGAGATGGTCAGATTCTGCTTCTGTTTTTCCTCGACGAGGGCGCTCAAGTCCCAGAAAGAAGAGTGATGGAAGGTGTTGTTCTTCAGCCAGGCATCAATCTTCACTGCAAAATCCTCTGTCCGCGGCAAGCAAGATACCTATAAGCTGCGCCAGGCCGGTGAACATCGGTTCTATCATTATCTGTTCGTTGGGCTCGTTTTGGTGCTCGCCCTGAGTCATACCGATGGTAATCGCGGGGATATGGCGATCGATGAAGGCGGAAAGCTCGGATGTGCTCGGGGACTTCCGCGGCTGGATATCGAGAGCCCGCATAATCCTGCGGGTCGCTGCGGCCAGCGGGTGTTGGAAGCTTATACCACCCGGACGGCGGCGGGCGAAGATGTCGAGGGTGACCTCGGCTCTCATCTGGGAAGAGATCTCCGATACGATGTCCTCGATCCGATGATAGATCTCGTCGCCGATTCTCTCCGATTCCGTACGGATCTCGAAACGCAGGGAGGCGCTGGTGGCGATTGTATTGAACGCCTGGCCTCCAGCAACGGATCCGAGTACGATGGTGCTGCGCGGACGGCGGGGCAGCGGGATTTCCAGAATTCTGTTGATCACTTCGTTGAGCGTAACAATGGCCCCCGCGGTGCCGAAGCGGGTCCAGTCGTATTCATCGGGGACCGTGCAGCGGATCTCTCCACGGAACATACCGATGGAGTCGTAGCTCAATCTGCCCAGGGGAAAGCCCTCGATACCTAAACCCGCTGAAACATCGATCTCCGAGTGCGAAAGAAAGAAACGCATTCCTTCAAGGTTTCCTCTTCCGAGACTCCGGGACGCTCCCATCAGGACCAGATTGGAGCGCAGCTCGATGTCCAGCAATTCGAGCAGTATGGGCAGGGTTACGACGACGGCGGCACCGAGAGCGTTGTCGCCCACACCCGGGCCGGTGGCGGTTTCGGGATGGAGGGTAATCGTGTGGTCGACGCTGGCCGGATGCACGGTATCCACGTGGGCGACGACTAGGATATTCTGTTCCCCGGTAGAGCCGGGAAGAATTCCCAGTACATTGCCAATTTCATCCGTAGAAACGTTCTGCAGGTCCGATTCTACAAAACGGTTTTGGATGAACTCTACGCGCTGCTGTTCGGAGAATGTCGGGGCTGGAATCTCGCCGATCATTACCAGGTTTGCCAGTAGGATTTCCCGCACCGCCTGGCTGGCGTCCTCTATAAAGGGAAGCATGGCCATGATCGCTTCGAGGCTGTCGATGTCTTCTATTCTGTACTCTCCGCTGCGTACATCCGCCATAACAGTTGTCTCTTCCAGCCGAAAAATGAGTTCGGCTGTCATCTTTATATTGTATTGCTGAACCAGGGTTAGATTCAAGGGTCTATTCACGGGATTGGTAGTCTTGTTATTCTTTTTGCCAGATGTAATTATCAGTCGTAAAGCAGGCGCAGGTACTGCTTGTCAGAAAAACGGCGAAGCACCTGCTCCCGTATGCCGAAGTCTTTTTCCCCGCTTCCGGAAGGGATGATTTCATTGGATCCCGAGGAGAGGGAATCGATCAATCCCTTAAAGGTCTGCGCATAACTCTGCAAACCGAAGCGCTCCTCTATTTCCAGCTGTTTGCTGGGGATCGGCGAGCCGCTGCCGAACAGGGTTTCCCCGATTGTATCCAAGAGTTGTCTGTTTGCCTTACAAAAATCGTGAAATCGCTGCGAATCGCCGCCCGCCAGGGAACGCAAGATCCTGTCCTGAAGATCTACGGGGAGATAGGAGTAGTCAATGAGATTTTCTCGAACAAGCTGATCAACGGCGGGACTCAGAGAGCGCAGGATATCCCGGGGTAAAAAACTTGAAAGGTACCTGAGCTTCCGGCGGTAGGCGGCCCGAACAGATCGAGCTTCCGCGTTTGTCAGCGGACAGGTGATTGTTTCGTAGAAATGGGCAGGATAATCTGTGAAAAGTTCCTTGATCCCGGAGAGCGTGTCCAGATTGCGAGCAATCAGGGGCAGCCGCCATAGGAGGGTATGAATGAAAAGATAGCCAAAACCCTCCTGTACAGAGGTGGACAGGACTCCGTCGGCCGCAGCCACGAGATCCTCGAACCCCAGGCCCTCGGCTTCGAGGCTCGTGCCGATTCCCCACAGTCCCGAACAGGCTCCCTCTTCGAAGGCTCTCTCAACAACGTCGGAATACCCTTTCTCCGCCGTGGAGATCCCGGGGAGAGTGATGAGAAGATTTGCAGAGAGGAGTCGGCAGATCAAAAGCGCCTCCAGGGCGTTTTTTCTGCGAATCGTCCTGACAGGATAGAATAGCAGGGGAGCCTGGGGATCGAAGTGAGGAAACCTGGTTGCGAAGGACCGCTTCAATCGAGAACGCAGGCTTGGACGCTCCTCCGGATCGATCCTGCGTTCTCTAGAAATTCCCTCAGGAGCCGGGACAGGGTTTTCCAGGAGGAACACGGCGGCTTGCGGAATACCGGCTTGAATGAGCGTGTTTCGATCCCTATTGTTCAGCACGGCATAGCGTACCCAAGGGCTGAGCGGATAGGGGGTCAGTGTGAGGGAGGCCTGCAGCGCTTTGAGGTTTTCAAAACGGCCGCACTCTGGGAAATCGTGGACCTGAAGAACGATCGGCTGCGGCCGGCCGGAGTGGATGATCTCGAGCAGGGCCTGTGTGAAGAGCGTGTTCTTGCCGAGGTGATGATTGTGAATCCACCAGATAGAATCCCTTGCGGCGAACGAGGAGAGCAGACGCTCTTTGAGCTCTGCGCTTCGCCGGCTGCTAGGGGGCTGGTCGGCGACCGGCTGCGGGCTGTAATCTATCTCGGGTATTGAATGGAAGGATACCTGCAGCTGCTCCGCGGCCCGGCGAAACTCCCTCGGGATCCTGCCGCCCACGAGGCGGATCGAGCGGATCTCCGGAAGGTAGGCGCGAAACGCCGCGAGCGCCTGCCGGACAACTGTGCTCACCCCGCCGGTGAGAAAGTGATAGTGAAATACTGTAATATCCACGGCAAACCGCCCGGGAACATGATATCCCAAATGCTGCCTGCTAGGCCAGATCGCAATCTCCGATCGCAACTGAAAGGAAGATTGCGATGTCCTCTTCCAGTCGTAAATCTTGTTGCAAAAACAAGATTTACGACTGTCATCATAATAGAGGAGGCGTAGAGCAGCAGGGGGGAGCGGGCGCGGGCAGTGTGGGTTACTGCCTGGCGATGAGCAGGCTCTTCGGATCGAGCTTGAGGTGCAGGTCCTCACTGACCATGGTTTCGTGGTCTTTGACCAGTTGGAGGCGGATATGCTTTTCGTCCGGCCTGAGGCAGACAAGAATGCTGAACTGAGAAATTAATTCCTCGAGTATGCGGGGGATGCCATTTTCGTTGTATTCGGGCCGCTGGTAGCCCAAAGAAGCGCTGAACCAGAGCTCCAGGGCCTGTTCTGAAGCGAAGCCACGTACCTCTTCGAACTCCTCGACCGTGGCCTGATTGAAATCATAACCGTCCACCACGATGCAGTCGGCGGCGAAATGTCCCTCCCGAATCATCGAACGCAGGCTGCCCAGCACTTGGGACAGCTTTATCCCCTTTTGGTTGAAATTCATGATGATCCTGTGACGGATCATCTCATTGTGAACGCTCATCGCCGACTCGAGACCGAATTTCTCCGCAATTTCGCGAAATATGTCTTCGTACCAGTCCATGATGTGGCTGGGATCCGTTGCGAAAGAGACGTGAATTACCTGTTTGTCCTGAAGAAGCTGATCCGTGGCGATGTGCACCAGGCAGGCGGTCTTGCCTACGCCTCTGCGGGCGGCGATCACGCCGAGGTTCCCTTTTCCCAATCCGCCGTGTGTGGATTTTTCGAGGATGCGCAGAGGACTGCGCTTGTTCAGTTCCCTCTTTACCATTATTTTGACCCCGCTTTATTTTTTGCCTGCTCGCTGCGCGAGCTGCGCGCGTTTATCAGTGTTTCAGCAATCGCGGCCGGCACCTTCGTATATCTGCAGAACTCCATCGTGAACTGAGCCTTGCCCTGGGTGAGCGAACGAAGCACGGTCGAATATCCGAACATCTCGCTCAGAGGAACCTCGGCGTCGATCCGGGATTGGGAGGCTTCCTCGCTGTTGCTGCTGATGATGCCCCGGCGCTGATTGATGCTGGCGAAGATGCCGCCCTGGTACTCGGTAGGTCCTTCTATAGACACCTTCATGATCGGTTCGAGGATCTCCGGGGCTGCCTTGGCGTAGGCCTCGCGGAAAGCGCCGATGGCGGCCTGCTGGAAAGCCATGTCGGAAGAATCCACGGCGTGAGCCGAGCCGTCGGAGATCGTCACTTTGACGCCTACGATCGGAGAGCCGATCAGCGATCCCCTGGCCAGACAGGCCCGAAACCCTTTGTCGCAGGAGGGGATGTACTCGCTGGGAATCGCTCCGCCCCGGATCTTGTTGACGAACTCGTAGAGCTCTCCGTTTCCCGGTTCCAGCATGCCTGCAATTCTGGCGAACTGCCCCGCTCCTCCGGTCTGCTTCTTGTGCGTGTAATTGAACTCGGTTGCTCTTGAAAGTGTCTCCCTGTAGGCAACCTGCGGTCTGCCGGTGTCGACCTCCACCCGGTACTCCCGGCGGATCCTTTCCAAATAGACATCGAGATGCAGCTCCCCCATGCCTCGGATTATCGTCTGTTTCGACTCCGGATCCACGTGGCTTCGGAAGGTTGGGTCCTCTTTCGCGAACCGGTTTAAGGCTTTCGAAAGAAGATCCTCTGATTTTTTCTCCTTCGCTTTGACGGCCAGAGAGATCACCGGATCCGGCACATACATACTGGTCATCGAGTAGTTCAGGCTCCTGTCCATGAAGGTGTCGCCCGAAGCACAGTCGATGCCGAACAGGGCCACGATGTCTCCGCAGGCGGCTTCCTCGATTTCCTCCATCTTTTCTGCGTGCATCCGTACAAGCCTGCCGACGCGCATTCTCTGACGGCTGCGGCTGTTGTACAGATCGTCGCCTTTGCGCACGGTTCCCTGGTAGATACGAATATAGGTCAACTGACCGTATTGGCCTTCCTCGAGCTTGAAAGCCAGGGCCACCGGCGGAAGACTCGGATCGGCTTCGAGCACGACCCTGTTTTCCCCGTTGTCCAGATCCAGGGCGCTGTTTTCAACCTCCTCGGGTGCGGGCAGGAAGTGGACAACACCGTCCAGAAGGGCTCTTACGCCCATGTTCTTGTAGGCCGAACCTATGAAAATCGGGGTCAGTTGTTGGGTCAGGGTACCACGGCGTACGGCGGCGAGAATCAGTTCTTCGGTTGCCTCGCCTTCGAGGTAGGCTTCGGCAAGCTCGTCGGAGAAAAGACTGGCGGTGTCGATCAGCTCCTCCCTGAGGATTTCAGCCTGAGGGAGCAGGCTGTCAGGAATTTCGCCGACGTTCAAGGTTTCATTCATCGATCCTTCGTAGAACAGGGCCTTCATCCTCACCAGGTCGACGATGCCCTTGAAGTTTCCCTCCAGACCGATCGGCATCTGCATAAGTATGGCGTTGTGCCCGAGCTTTTCCTTGAGTTGGTTCTTGACTCTAAGCGGATCGGCCCCCACCCGGTCGCACTTGTTTACGAAGGCCAGGCGGGGTACGCGATAGCGTTTGAGCTGCCTGTCGACGGTCAGAGTCTGGGACTGAACTCCCCCGACGGCACAGAGCACCAGCACCGCTGCATCCAGCACGCGCAGAGCCCGTTCCACTTCTATCGTGAAATCTACGTGACCCGGGGTGTCGATGATATTGATCCTGTGATCCCGCCACCTTACCTGGGTGGCGGCGGAGGCGATGGTAATACCGCGCTCTCGCTCGAGCTCCATCGAGTCCATGGTTGCACCGGTACCATCCCTGCCGCGGACCTCGTGCATCCTGTGGATCTTCCGGCTGTAGAACAAAATCCTCTCTGTGAGTGTGGTCTTGCCGGCATCTATGTGGGCGCTGATTCCCATATTGCGCATCTTCTTCATTTTTTCTGTCTCATATTCGAGTAATTACTTTTCTTAGGAGGGTTCCTGACGTCCTGGGACGCGAAAAAAATAATCCGGAAGAAAATAATACTGTAGAAGCCAAAAGTCAAGCGAGGTGCAACGCTGTAAAACTTCAGTAGGGCCCGCCTCTACTCGAGGACAACCGCTTCCCAAGCGCCGCTCTCGGCGGAACGGTAGACGGCTTCCATTATCAGCTGGCAGCGCAGTCCGTCGGTGATTCCAGGTTCCGGCTCTCTGTCCTGCGAAACGGCCCGCAGGAAGGCGTATTGATTTTCAGCATGGGTGCGACTCCAGCCGAGAATCGAGCGCGGCGGCGGGATGGCCGCCCCTGGGTAGTGCTGGACGGTCTCCAATCTCGTCCAGCCGCGCTCTCCGCCGTTGGGTCCCGGGGGACGGGTAGCGTCGAACCAGTACAGCCAGTTTGCATCCATCAGCCGGAACATCAGGGCGGCCTTTTGCCCGTAGATCTCGATGTTGAGATCGTCGAGAGCTCCGGTGGCGAAGCGGGATACCTCGATGGTGCCGAGCCCGCCGCCCTGCAGACGCACTTCGAGCCAGGCCGCATCATCCACCGTTACCCGCTGCTTTTCGCGCGATCCCCTGCTCGTGGGACGTTCGTCGATATACGTATGGGTCAATCCGCGAACCGAAACGAACTCTCCCAGCAGGTGGCGCACCAGATCGATCACGTGGGAACCCAGATCGACGAGAGCACCCCCGCCGGAAAGCTCCCTGCGCATGCGCCAGCTCATCGGCCGCTCAGGATCCTGGTACCCTGTATGAAAGTATTCGGCACGAAAAGAATAGACATCTCCTAAAGCGCCCTGATCGATCATTTCCTTGGCCCGCATCAGGGCCGGGATGAAACGATAGTTGAAGGTCATGCCCACGTATAATCCCTGTTTCCGCGCTGCCGCGGCGATCTGTCTGGCCTGCTCGGCGTTCACGGCCAGCGGCTTCTCACAGTACACGTGCTTGCCCGCTGCGAAGGCCTGAAGTAGAGCCTCCGTATGGAGAAAGTTGGGCAGGCAGCAGTCCACCACGTCAATGGAGCTCTGCTTTAAGAGATCGGAGATAGCGTTGTATCCCCGACGAAACCCCCCTTGCTTGACTGCCCGCTCCGCCGTCTCGGGGCTGCTCGTGCAGATCCCCTCCAGGACGATCTCAGGCAATTGACCCGGGTACAGTAGTGGCAGCTGTCTGTAGCCGAGCGTGTGGATTTTGCCGATGCTGCCGTAGCCCAGCAGCCCAACACCGATTCTCTTCATCATACCTTCCTTTTGCGCTTCAGCCGTTGCTGTTTTTCAGATAGTCGCGGATGCCATCGTGCCAATGCGCCATGGCGTGCCCTGTCACCAGCCGAAACAGGCGGCAGTCGAGCACGGTTCGGCGGGGCCTGGCGGCCAGGCGCTGCCTTTTAGAGGCTTCCAGTGCCTCTTCCCCTCGCCCGGCAGCTTGCAGAACGAAGCGGGCGAACTCGAGCCGCGTGCAGACACCCTCGCTGGTGACATGATAGGTCCCGTAGGCCCCTGTTTGCAGTAAATGCTCAACAGCCTCGGCCAGATGAAGCGTATAGGTGGGCGATTCGAGCTGATCCGTGGCCATTCGTACTACACCGTCTCGGTCCGCCATGGCGAACACGCGCTCCACGTAGTTGCCCTTCCTGTGTCCAAAAAGCCAGGCAGTGCGCACTACATAGGTGCGGCGGCATATCTGCCGGGCCAGGATTTCTCCGGCCAGCTTGCTGCGGCCGTATTGGTTGATCGGACAGGGTGTCGAGAGCTCGTCGTAGTCGGATTCGCTCGTGCCGTCGAAAACATAGTCTGAAGAGATGTACAGGTATTCGGCGGCTGTTTTTTCAGCGGCCAGGGCCAGGTTCTGAGATCCCAGGGCGTTAACCTGCCAGGCGGTTTCCGGTTGGGTTTCGCAGGTTTCAACGTCGACAAAGGCTGCCGAGTTGATGATCAAATCCGGTCGCAGCTCTGCAATTACAGCGATCGTTGAATCCCGTCCGCGGATGTCGATCTCTGCAATATCCAATCCCACGACCTCATGGCTGTCGCGCAGCAGTCCCACAAGCTCGCTGCCCAGCATCCCTCCCGAGCCGATGACGGCGATTTTCATAAGGCAGTATCCGTGCTCGGGGCCGTATTCCGCCCTGCATTGTCCAGAGCATCCCTCAAAGTCTTGACCGCCCGACCGATTTCGCCGCTACCCGTTCTGAGTTTTCCTTCGGGCCCCTTGAACAGGGGCGAGGAGAACTCGCCGACGGTCATACCGGCTGCCACGAACTGTTCTACGTTCTCAGCGTTCAGCCCGCCGTCCTCCATTAGCTCTACTCGATTCTCCAACTCTCGCCGGACAAGCATTTCGTGCAGGGTGCGTATAGAGTCGACCACGATGGGATCGATCGTATGAGGGCTCTTACCGGGGCTCGTCGCTTGCCAAAAAGGAGCCCGGCTTTCGTACTCGACGATGTCGACAAAGGGAAGGTACTGCTCGAAAAAAACGAGGGGACAACCCTGCCAGGCCCACACGCCCACCTTGAGCTTCAGGGTTTGCTTGATATAGGTGATATTCTGGATAAGCATTTCGCCTGTAGTCTCGATAGGCAAAGAAATCAGATCGGCCCCGGAGTCTTTGAGTTGACGGAACAATTCCTGGTTGGGGCGCATCATCTGGATTTGAACCTCGATCTCCAGGTCGGTGTGGGGCCGGATGCCCTGCAGAATGTCGATGCCGCCCCTTGGAGCGGTGAAATCCATGTACACGCCGTCGCGCATCTCGAGATGAATCCAATCCACGCCCGCTTGGCTCAGCTCCTCTACCTGGGCACCGAGCTCGCCGTAGTCGGCCCAGAACAGGCCTGCCGCGATTTTGGTCCTGCCGTCGATTGCTCCGATTCTTTTTTTAATCATGCTTCCCCCCTTACACGATGTGTATCCGTACGCCCTGATCTTCCAGATACCTCTTGTCCTGCTCGGGGATACCGCTGTCGGTGATCAGGTTGGTTATATCTTCGGGATAGAAGAGGCTGGCCAGATGAACCTTGCCGAACTTGCTGGAGTCGGTCAGAACGAATACTTCATGGCTCCTCTGCATGATTAACGAAGAGATCTCGGCTCTCATCATATCTGAGCTGGTAAAGCCGGTTTCGATCGTATAGCCGTCGATTCCGATAAAAGCCTTGCCGAAGTTGACGTTGTCCAAACAGAGCTTGGTCAGTCGGCCCACCAGGCTCTCGCTTTCATGCTGGTAGCTGCCCCCGAGGAGAATGATGCTGGCGTGATCGTTTTTCTTCAATTCCCGGGCGATAAATACATTCGTGGTGATGATGTTGATATTGGTTTTGTTCTCCAGCTCTTTTACGAGGATGGCGTTTGTGGATCCGGATTCGATCAGTATCGTCTCGTCTTCGTTGACGAAGGTGGCCGCTTTGCGCGCAATGGCCATTTTTTTTTCGTAGTTCACTACCAATCGCTTGGAGATATCATCTGCGTTCTGCAGGACCGCACCGCCGTGAACCCGCTTGAGGAATCCCTCCTCTTCTAAAAAGTTTAAATCCTGTCTGATCGTAACCGCGGAAACCCCGAATCTGACCGCCAGTTCGCTGACCGCCGTCTTCTCGTCGCTGCTGAGCGCGTCGATTATTTTGCGTTGCCGCCTGTTCATGTTTCCTCCAATAGCAAAGAGGCCGCACCGATCAAACCGGCATCGCGGCCGGTTTTTGCCAAAGCGATCTCGATCGGATCGAAGAGCATTTCCCTGGCCAGCGAATAGAACTTCTCTTTGATCCGCTCGAAGTAAAGGGGACCCCAATTCATCAATCCTCCCCCGAGCACGATGACGGGCGGATTGAATATCTGGAAAAGATTGTAGATGCCGATTCCTATATAGTCGGCGCACTCCAGAATCACGCTGCGGCATAGAGGATCGCCGGCATCGAGACCTCGTTTGAGAAGCTCACCGTTGATCTGTGTTCGATCGTTGAAGTCCAGGTTGCTGGTCACCCCCTGTTCGAGCTTTTCCCTGACCAGCTGAGGCAGAGCCTGTCCAGCGGCATGGGAGATCAGGCAGCCGTAGTTGCCGCAGCCGCACTGGATATTGCTGTGGGGATTCACTATGGTGTGCCCGAACTCACCGGCGGTGCCTGTCATGCCGCGAAAGATTCTGCGGTTCAGAACCAAACCGGCACCGATACCTGTGCTGACCGTCAGGAAGATCATCGTGTCATAATCGGCGCCTGCGCCGAACAAAAACTCAGCATAGCTCTGGGCGTTGGCGTCGTTGTCCACGATCACGGGGACTGAAAAATGCTCTTGGATCATTCGGCGGATGGGAAAGTTTTTCATCTTTAAATCGGGAAAATTCGAGGTGGTGATCACCACTCCCTGCTCGAAACGCAGGTGAGCGGCGACTCCGATGCCGATCCCGAGGATACCGCTTTCATCGATCCCGTGGCTTTCGAGCAGCCGGCGCACCATGTCCCGGATTCGAATGCACAGCTGCTCTTCACCGCCCTTGGCGTGGTCGTAGGCGACGGTCTTATCCACCAGGGTGCCGTCGGAACGTACCAGCCCCACGGAAAGCTTGGTTCCTCCCAGATCTACGCCGCACAGCAGTTTTTCTTTCATGGGGGCATTGCTCCGCCTTACAAGGTGTGCTCCGTTCTGGCGATGATGTCGTCCTGGGTGTCGGGAGAGAGGGTCGTGAAGAACGCCGAATAGCCTGCTACGCGTACGACCAGGTCTCTGAAGCTCTCCGGATCCTCCTTGGCCTTGAGAAGCGTCGACCTGGAGACGATATTGTACTGAACATGCCACCCTTTCAGGTCGTCGAAAAAGGCGCGCAGCAGGGCGATCAGCTTCTTTTTGTCCCGTTGCTCGCGAATGGTAGATGGAGAAAGCTTTTGGTTGAGCAGTACTCCGCCAAGGATCTTGTCGGTGGGCAGCTTGGCTATCGATTTGAAAACAGCGGTGGGCCCAATGGTATCGGTTCCCGCCGTGGGCGAGCAGCCCTCGGCCAGGGGAGTGAAAGCCCTGCGTCCATCGGGTGTAGCGCCCACCGTCGAACCGGAAGGCACGTTTGCCGAAATGCTCGAGGTACCGGCGTAGTAGAGGCCGCCGATCGGGCCGCGGCCGAAGCGAGTGTTATGATACTTGCCCAGCTCTTCGATGAAAGCCATGTAGGCATCCCGCAGAAGCAGATCTACGTAGTCATCGTCGTTGCCGTACTTGGGCGCCCGGTTGAGCAGGAGCTGGCGGATCTTTTCGCCCTGGGGTCCCGAAAAATCGCTCTCCAGGGCTTCGGTCAGCTCTTGGGCCGTGATTTTCTTGGTTTCGAAGACGAGCTTTTTGATCGCCGCAAGAGAGTTGCCCAGATTGGCGATGCCCACCTGCAGGCCGGAGATGAAGTCGTACTTGGCTCCCCCTTGTTTGAGGGTTTTCCCCCGCCCGATGCAGTCGCCCACCAGAGCCGAGCAGAGAACATCGGGGACAAGCTCCTCGAGGGCCGTATCTACGGCCGTGTCGATCGACACCGCTGCCCGGGTATAGAAGCGGATCTGGCGTCTCCAGGCCTCCATGAGCTGATCGAAGTCGGAGAAATCGGCCAGGCCTCCTGTTCCCGGACAGAACGTTTTGCCCGCACGCTCGTCGTAGCCGTCGCGCAGGGCCGCCATAAATACGCGCATGAAGTTCAGAAAGCTCATGCCAGTGCAGCGGTAGCCCCATTTGCCGGGCACGGCGATCTCGATACAGCCGATCGCCGAGTAGTTGTAGGCGTCCTCCTTTTCCACCCCGAGGCGAATCAGCTCTGGTATCACGATCTCGTCATTATTGAAGGCGGGCATTCCGAAGCCCTTTTCGATGACCTGAACGCACTGCAACATGAACTCGTCGCTGATCGCCCTATGATAACGAACGGAGAGATTCGGCTGTGTCAAACGCATGCGGCCCACGGAATCGAGGATAAGAGAGCTCAAGCGATTGGTTGCGTCTTCGCCCTCGGGCGTCTGGCCGCCGATGGTGACGTTCTGGTACAACGGTCCTCCGGCGGAGTAGCGGGTATGGGACCACGAACGGATCTTGGTAATGGCGAGCAGTTTCAACCAGGTGCACTCGAGAAGCTCGAGAACCTGCTCGTCGTCTATATTTCCCGCTTCCACGTCCCGAATATAGAAGGGATGCAGATACTGATCGAGCCTGCCCAGGGAGACGGAGTGACCGTTGCTCTCTATCTGCAGAATCAGTTGGACGAAGTAGGTCAGCTGCAGGGCCTGGTAGAAGGTTGTAGGCGCTGAAGCTTTGATAGCCTCGCAGTTGGCAGTGATGGCCTCGAGCTCGGCTTTCCTCGGCTCATTCTCCTCGCTCTGGCTCAATCCCAGGGCGAGGTTGCGGAATCGTTCGATAAAAACCTGGGTCGCCTGCAGAACGATCTGCACCGCTTGATAAAAGTGATCCTTCCTCAGATCTGTCTGCTCGGTGAGTTTGAGATCCGACCTCTTCGCCTCTACCTGTTCGAGGATTCCAGCGATCCCCAACTCGAGGATCTTTTCGAAATCGACGGCCAGGTGGGCGTCACCTGAGGTAAGATTTCCCTCGGCGCGGATGACTCCCGCTTCGTGGATCTCGCGCATCTGTTCGCTCATGAGCTCCAGGCCGCTTTCCAGCAGTGTCTTTCCCCGCCAGTACGCGCAGATCTTGCGGATCTTGCTCTTCTGTTCCTCTTCTACGCAAAAGGCATCCCCCGGGCGCTCCCCAAGCTCATCCAGCTCTCGGAGGATCCAATCGACGGCGTACTCGGGAAAAAGCGGGGCGGCACGAAGCCGGGAGGCGTGATTACCGACGATGAGCTCGCCCTCGTCGATCGTTATCGTCATCCGTCTCAGGGTCTGATCGAGGGCGAGAGCCCGGCGGACAATCAGAGGTTTGGCCGCGTAGGTTTTATAGACCTCCGTATATATTTCCGCCCTCTCCGTACAAACCGTAGGTTCTGCATGCAGGTACTTGTCTTTGAGCCGGGCCACTCGTTCAGAGACACTCTGAAGCGCGGCAGTTGTTTCCATTCTATCCTCCAATATCGGCGGTCAGTCCCTTTTCTCCGGCCAGCGATACGTATCGATCGAGCCGCCCGTCCCAGTCAGGCATCTCCTTTACAAAGCGGTACTCTCTACCGAGCAGTGTATATTTGCTCATCCCCAAGTTATGGAAAGGAAGAAAGTCGATTTTCCGGACGTTGGCCAGCGAAGCTGTGAAATCTATGATTCGTCGAATTTCCTCGAGGCTATCATTGAAGCCGGGTGTCACGGGAACACGAACAACTACGTTGGCTCGATGTTTCTCCAGTTCTCTGAAATGCTTCATGATCTTGGTCAGGTCGCCGCCTGTATGCTTGCGCATCATTTGCGGGTCTGTATGCTTGAGGTCGGCGAGAAAGCTGTCCACGTAGGGAAGGCTGGCCTCGATGTCCCGCCAGGGTGCCTGTAGCGATGTTTCCACGGCGGTATCGATCTCCCGCTGCTTGAGGGCTTTGAGCAGGTCGAGCAACAGCCGCGGCTGTGCATAGGGCTCTCCACCCGACAGGGTCACACCACCGCCGCTGTGCCTGTAGAAGGGCAGATCCTTTTCGATTTCCCGCAGGATGTCGGCAACACTGCTGTTCGCCCCGACTACCCGGAGAGCAGCAGCGGGGCACACATCCCGATAGACCTCAGGATCTTCAATTTTTTCGCGATGGATGTTGATTTTTCCTTTGCCTACGGTGATCTCGCCGTTTTTCCCCACTCCTGTGCATTCAAAACAGCCGATACATTTGCCGGGGTCGTAGAACAGCTCGCATTCGTACGACTGGCTCTCAGGATTCTCACACCAGGCACACCGTAGGGGGCAGCCTTTGAAAAAGACAATGGTGCGAATGCCGCGACCGTCATGGATTGAAAAGCGTTGGATATCGAAAATCATCTGTACTTCCAACACAGGTTACAAAAGTTTCAAATGAAAGTCAATATGCTTTCGATTATCAATACTACCCGGCAGCAGCGATGAAATGGACACGGGGAATGGGTTGGAAACAACGCGAGTTCAGGGGTAAAATAGACTGCTATGTTGTCTCAGGCGGATGTGGCCAGGAAAGCAGGTGTTTCGGTGATGACCGTATCAAGGGTGATAAACGGCCAAAGGAATGTGCGCTCGCAAACCAGAGAAAAGGTCCTGGAGGCGATCAGGGAGCTTTCCTACTATCCGAACGCCGCAGCCCGGGCGTTGAACAGAAATCGGGCCAACGTCATCGAGGTAATTATTCCTCACGAGGATTACTTCTACTCCTCGGAGTATTTCAGCGAGCTGATTTTCGGAGTCGAAAAGGTTATCCATGACAGTGATTACAATTTGATCTTCAATACGTACGATCCGGGCAAAGAATCGGACTACGCGGCCCTCTATAAACAACGTAAAGTCGACGGCCTGCTGATCGTGGCGCCTGCCGGCAGTGATCGTACCATCGCCAAGCTGCACGAGGAAGACATTCCTTTTGTCCTTATCAATGGACGGGGGCAGGATCTGGATGTGAGCTTTGTCGATGTGGACAACATAAAGGGAGCTTACCTGGCTGTGGAATATCTCTATGACCTCGGGCACCGCCGGATCGGGATCATCACGGGGAACATGCTCGTCATCAACGCCCAGCACCGCCTCAAAGGGTATTACGATGCATTGTCAGCCCGGGGGGTGCAGGCACCTGAGGACTGGATATTCCGGGGCAACTGGTCGGAGGAAAGCGGCTACGCGGGATTCTCCTATTTCATGGGTCTCAAAAGTCCTCCGTCGGCGATTTTTTGCTCCAACGACCTGATGGCCATCGGCGCCATTCGTGCCGCCTCAGATCTGGAAATTCAGATTCCGGCGGTGATCTCGATCGTTGGCTTCGACGACATCCGACTTTCTTCGTTCGTCAATCCCCGTCTGACAACGATTCGACAACCGATAGATCTGGTCGGGAAAAAGGCGGCGGAGATTCTGCTGACACTGCTGCGGGGCGAGCAGGGCGAGCCGTACAGGGAGGTTCTCGACCCGGAGTTGATCGTTCGGCGCTCTTGTGAGACTCCCTGATCGAATTTGTAGGATCACGGCGCCCCCGCCTTGACATTCCCACAAGACATGGTATAATGTCAGTAGAATGTTAGCGCGAACATTGTTTGCGGCAATTTTTTTCGTTCAGAATAATGAAATCTAAATATTGACAGATAAAAGACTATCTAATATAATCAAAAACACTTTCATATGAAAGGTTAATAACTTTCATCATGGAAAGACTGGAGGAATTGTTGTGGCGGAAAAAACACGTGTGCTCCTTGTAGGGGAAACCTGGATGGTGCTCAAGATGCACATAAAAGGTTTCGATATGTTTCCCCTCGGGGGTTACGAAAACTTCGGCGTCTGGTTCATGGAAGCAATGGCCAAGTTCGACGACATTCAAGCCGAACACATGCCCAATCATGTTGCTCTGACCGCATTCCCTTCGACCCTGGAGCAAATCAACAAGTACGACGTGGTCATTTTCAGCGATTGCGGGAAAAACACGATCTCTCTTTATCCCGAGATGTTCACCGTGCCGATGGGTCCCGATCGCTTGGAGCTGATCAAGGAGTTCGTGGACAAGGGAAAGGCTTTCGTCATGGCCGGAGGCTGGAACTCCTACCAGGGCCTGCGCGGAATTCCCGGGTATCACGGGACGGTGATCGAAGAGATCCTGCCCGTAGAAATCCAGTCGTCCGACGATCGGGTCGAAAAGCCTCAGGGCGTTGCGCCTGTTGTCACCGAGCCGGGCCATCCGCTTTTCAAGGGCTTGCCCAAGCAGTGGCCCATTTTCATGGGGTACAACAAGGTAAAGGTCAAGAAAGAGGCAAAGGAGCTGGCCACAATCGGGGAGGATCCCTTTATCGCCGTGAGATCGATGGGGCAGGGCAAGACCATGTCCTTTACCTCGGACTTGGCCAAACATTGGGGTACGGCCTTCATAGACTGGCAGGGTTATGCCGATTTCTGGCACAACAGCCTGCTCTGGCTGACGAACAAGGATTGAACCTGCATCGTTAATGCAGGATAAAAAAACTAGAGGAGGTTTCGAATGAAAAAGATCCTCGTGGCTGGAATAGCAATCACGCTATTTCTGGCAGGGGCGGCTTTTCTTTTTGCCGCGGGACAGGAGGAAGCGGAAGAAGCGAATGAGTTCATTATCTTCCACTACTGGACAGCCGGCGGAGAGAAAGAAGCTATCGATGAGCTGTTCAAGATTTTCGAGAGGGACAATCCTGGGGTAAGTATCCTTGAAAACCCCGTGGCCGGAGGCGGCGGCGCCAACATGCTGGCCGTGCTGATGGCGAATCTGGAATCGGGCAACCCACCCGATACCTTCCAGGATCACCAGGGCAACCAGCAGAAAGCGTTCATCGACGCCGGTTATCTGGAATCTGTGAACGACATCTGGGATGAGACGAACTTCGAGGGGCGCATCAATCCGGTTTGGGTCAAAACCCTCAAGTTCAGCGGCAATGTCTACTCGGTACCGATCAACGCCCACCGCACCAACTGGTTGTGGTACAATGTAGGCTACCTCAAGGATGCCGGTGTAAAGGCACCGGAGAGCTACGAAGAATTACTCGCTGCCTGTAAAAAGCTGCAGGCTGCCAATCCGGATGTCTGGCCTCTTTCTCTCGGTACCCGCGAGAAGGTCTGGTCCACCTACCTGTATGACATGTGTCTGCTGACAACCGGCGGGCCTGATTTCTACGAGAGGGCTGACACAGGACAGATTGATTTCGAGAACGATCCCACCTTCCGCAAGGCCGTCGAACGCTACGCTGCATTGATACCCTACATTTATCCGTATCATGCGACCAAAAGCTGGGACGAAGCCGGCGCCTTGATCAACACGGGGGAGGCGGCCATGTACTGGATGGGTGATTGGATCCTGGGCTACTACCTGTCGATCGGCATGGAACCGGAGAAAGACTTCAGTGTCACCGCTATACCGAAGAACGTTTGGATGGGCCACGCCGATACCTTCCCGCTGGCAAAGAATGCGCCGCATCCCGAGCTGGCCAACTACTGGATCAAGTCGATTACCACCAACGAAGCCCAGAAGAACTTCAACCTCAAGAAGGGCTCGGTGACCATCGTCAACGACGTTCCACCCAGTGTCTATCCCGATCCCTATCGCCAACGCAGCGCCAAGGATCTGGCCAGCCTGCGCGGTGTGATCGACGGCTATCACGGCGGCATGATGACCGCTGCTTTCGGTGACGACATGATGGATATCCTGACTCAATTCCTCGCAGACGGGGGGGATGTGGACCGCGCCATCAAGGAGATTGCTGCCTCCGCCGAACGGAACAGCATCCGGACGGCCAACGACTGGTTCTGGAAGTAATCCGCTCAGGGCGACATTGGAAGGCGATGCGTTGATTGCATCGCCTTCCCATTTCTTCTATAGTTAATTTCTCAGGTTTGCTGCCAACGCCAGCTGCCACGGTTGGCCGTCAAACGATTCGCAGGTTATGGGTATGCAGTGGAGTAGCACATGAAGTACAGCAGGGCGTACGGCTTTGTTTTTTTGACACCCGTTGTGATCGCTGTAGCAGTCATCTACGGCATGATCGTCTGGAACTTGGTGGCTGCCTTCACGGTCTGGGAGGGGATGCGGGCGACGTGGAAGTTTGCCGGATTGCTAAACTTTGCCAACCTGTTCGAGCTGCGCCGCTTCTGGGTGAATGTTCAGAACAACTTCCTCTGGCTGTTCTTCTTCATCGTACCGACGACCCTGCTCGGATTTGTGCTGGCATACATGTTTCACGGTCTTCACCGTGCCGAAAAGGTGTTTCGCCAAATATTTCTTTACCCAATGGCTCTGGCCTTCATCGTGACCGGGACACTGTGGGCCTGGATGTACGATCCCGGTTCCGGTCTGATTAATGCGATACTAAAGGCTGTTGGTGTGAACACGGCCAAGCTCGGGTGGATCGCCCTGCCGAATATCGCCATCTTCTGCATGATCTTCAGCGCCTTCTGGCAGTACGTCGGTTTTGCTCTTGTTATCTACATGGGCGCCATACGCGGTCTTTCCGATGCCATGATAGAAGCCGCCAACATCGACGGGGCGGGCCACGGACGTATCCTTTTCCAGATCATCTTTCCCAACGTGGGACATGGGACCTTAATCTGCACGACGATGCTGGCGATTACCACGATGAAAGTCTTCGACCTGGTGTGGATCATGACGGGAGGCGGACCGGGGATTCGCACAGAGGTACTTCCCTACATGATGTACAGGATGACCTACAGTCAGCACAACATCGGTATGGGGGCGGCAACCAGTATCGTGATTCTCATCCTTGCCGCCGCTATGGTCATTCCCTACTCCAAATGGGCGATCAGTAAGTGGGTGCGCTGATGGGGGATAAACGGTTCAAAATGATATCCATTCTCATCCTCGTAATCCTCGCCGCCCTCTGGCTCCTGCCCATCTACGCCATGGTCACCACCTCGATTAAGAGTCAGGGGGAGGTGGCAGCTCAGCAGTACCTTCGTTTGCCGCGCAAGATCGTATTCAAGAATTACCTGATCGCTTTTCGAGCTCTCAGGGTCGGGTTGATCAACAGCGCCGTCATCACGCTGCCGGCAACATTTCTCTGTGTGTTTCTCGGCTCTCTGGCCGGTTATTACCTCACCATGTTCGAATTCAAGCAGTCACAGCTCGTCTTTTTCTGGATCGTAGTGGCTTCGTTTTTGCCGTATCAGATCGTGCTGATCCCCATCACCACGCTCATCGGCTGGTTGAATTTGATGAACTC
>CAYMGP010000053.1:0-13827 GCA_964390045.1 uncultured Spirochaetaceae bacterium
TGTCTACGTTTCTCGAGTTCGCCTGTCCCTACTACTGGCAGCCCTACAATCTGAAAAATCTCCTTATACCGTTCTCCCAGGTACTCGGGCCCTGCATCGGTGCCGTCTCATTCCTGTTGTTCTCCTATCACTTCCCTCATTTTCAGAAACCCGACAAAAAGGAGTACCGCGCCGTACTCCTGCTCTGCGTTTCTGCCAACCTGGGAGTTGTTCTGTTGGCTTATTACAACTTCATTCTATTGGGCAGAGGGCGGAGCGACTTTGGATTCGAACAAACATTCTACATAATTTTTTATGTAGTTCTGGCCGTACAGTTCACTTTGGCAATTTTCTTGCTCTTACGCAAAACAGTTCGGTTTTCGGGAGGAAGGTCGCGCCCTTGGTGGCTCAGGCTGCTCAAAAGCCGGGGACCCGATGCAATGGCCGCCCGCTCGATCGCCCTTGTACTTCTGCTGCTCGTAGTTGCTCTCGGCGGGTACGTGCTAATGACCGTGGGCGTTATCCAATTCCATATAGCCACCTACCTCATATGGCTGGTGTTTCTCCTCTTTTATTTCAGCTTCTTCGTGACCTACTTGAATCACACGGTGGAGCGAACCACGTTCCAGGTCAAGTTGATCGGCCTGGCACTCGTATTCATCATTGGTATTTTGGGGCTGGTTTCCATCTTCGTAGGGAAATCATTCGAGAGGGATTATAGAAACGAACATCTCATAGCCGAGCGGCAAACAATTCATTTCGAGCCCAATCAATTCGGCAGTTATTCCATCTCGACAGTCCCCTATCGATTCGCCTCCGACTTGGGGTTGAAACTGGACATCGGCTACGAAGAGGCGAGCCTCATCGAGCTCGGATTCACATTCCCCTTCTACGAAAAGAGCTTCGAGAAGGTGCGCGTGCTGCACGGGCCCATGATCTATTTGGGAGAGGAAATCAGGGAGGATGGTTGGGGAGGATATCACCCGCAGCCGGTCATCGCCCCTCTTCTGACGAACCTGGATCCGGAACAGGGTGGAGGCATCTTCTACAGAAGGGAGAGCGACCGGGCGACCATTACCTGGCACGAGCTGCCGGAGCTCGGCGGCCGGGAGGTCAATTCCATCCAGCTTGCCATCCGTCGGGATGGTTCCTTCTATATTTCGTACAAGGAGCTGAACATCCACAGCGGCTACAGCGCCATCAAGATGTATGCGTTCACGACCGCTAATCTAACAGGTCGTCATCCCGGTGCCTCCGGGCCGCCGGTTCCTTCCGGCCCCAAACTAGCAGGGATCCATCCCGGCGCTGCAGATGCTGCTCTCGATCCGATCCGCTTTTCCCGGCAGCTGCCCTACGTCGGCAAGAGGCCCGCCGTCATTTTCGAAGCCTACGACATTGATTTTTCAAGGTATCTGCACACGAGGATGTCGGCCCTGATCCTGATCCTGATCGGCTCGAGCCTGCTTATCCTCTTCATCTTTCCCTTCCTCCTCAGGACGAGCCTGATACAACCCCTGCGAGCACTCCACCGGGGCATGGAGAGAGCGGACGGCGGGGACCTGGAGGTGTTCATCACCCCCCAATTCAACGATGAGATCGGCGCCCTTACAGGCTATTTCAATCGCATGCTGCAATCCATAAACAAGGCGGAGGCGAACTTCCGTGCCCTCTCCGACAATGCAGAAGACGGGATTCTGATCATCGAGGAGCAAGGAGCAACAGTTTACGCGAACAGGAGAGCCGGAGAAATTACAGGCTTCACAGAGAGCGAGCTCCCGAGGCTTCCGTTTCAGAAGCTGGTGCAGTCAGCTACTCTTCAAAAGAAAGAGGATCGCCTCTGGCAGGAGTATGCGACGCACCAGGAGACATCGCACGTTGAAACAACGGTCACGGCAAGCAGCGGCGACGAGGTGCCGGTAGAATTGACGGTTTCCCGGATCCCGGACGATCTGGCACGGAACACCGGCCTATGTTGTAATTCTACGTGATATCAGGGCACGTAAACGGATCGAGGAACAAAGAATGCGGGACCAGCAGCGATTGATTCAGACAGACAAGCTCACCACTCTGGGAATTCTGGCCGCCGATGTGGCCCACGATATCAGCAACCCCAATCAAACGATCCTCTCGGACGCCGAGCTTCTCAATCAGACCTGGATTCAGATTCATCCGGTGCTTGAACAATATTTCAAGCAAACCGACCAGTTCCTGGTCGCAGGAAAGCAACAGGAGGAGCTTATCGGCAGTGTTGCTCGCTGGCTGTCAACGATCACAGCCAACTCGAAGCGAATAGACGAGATCGTGAAGGGTCTGAAATCCTATATCCGCAACGAGCCCCTGCTCATGAGGAGCGTGAACCTCAATACGATTGTTCGCTCATCTGTCGAACTGATGGCCAACCATCTCAAAAGAGCAACGGAGAACTTCACCCTTCAGCTCGGAGAAAATCTTCCCCCGATAAGAGGAAACGCGCAGAGGCTCGAACAGGTAGTCGTCAATCTCCTTTTGAACTCCTGCCAATCCCTGGCGGATCGGAAAAAGGCCATCGGAGTCTACACTTCTCATGATGCGAAAAAACAGGCGGTTTGCCTGAGTGTACGCGACGAGGGATGCGGGATCCCGGAGGAGCACCTGGATGAGATAAAGAATCCGTTTTTTACGACCAAGTTCGAAACGTACGGCATCGGCTTGGGCTTGCACATCGCCGATACAATTGTCAAAGAGCACCGCGGCAGTCTCGACTTTCTGTCGAAAATCGGCCGGGGTACCGAGGCCGTGGCGAGCTTTCCTGCGGAGAGCAACAGATGAAAAACAATCCCTTTCCACTGCATCCGATTCTTATCGTGGACGACGAAGCGAGCGTGATCGAGAGCCTATCGGATGTTCTACAGGCCGCCGGTATAAACAACCTGATCGCTTGTCAAGACAGCCGGGAAGTGATGAACCGTCTGCAGCGGAGCGACATCGAGGCGATTCTGTTGGATTTGGCCATGCCTCACCTGTCCGGACAAGAGCTTCTCGAACAGATTCACAGAGACTTCCCTACAATACCGGTTATCATCATAACCGCGGCCAACGAAGTACAAACGGCAGTGGAGTGTATGAAAGCAGGTGCCTTCGATTTTATGGTAAAAGCCGTGGACCCGAACCGGCTTGTCAACGGCGTCAGGCTGGCCATAGAAAACAGAGAGCTGAAACGGGAGTACAGCGAGCTCAGGTCGCGTTTCTTGAAGGATGAGCTGAGCCATCCGGAAGCGTTCTCGCAGATCATCACCCGCAACAGGAAAATGAAATCGATCTTTCTCTATATAGAATCGGTGGCCAACACGAACGAACCAGTGCTGGTCACCGGAGAAACCGGTGCGGGCAAAGAGCTCGTTGCCAGGGCGATACACGATGCCGGCAATAAAACCGGCCGGTTTGTCGAGGTCAATGCAGCCGGGCTCGATGACGAGATGTTTTCCGATACCCTGTACGGGCACAGAAAAGGAGCTTTTACACCGGCATACGAATCGCGCAGCGGCCTTGTTCAGCAGTCGAGCGGCGGAACCCTCTTTCTCGATGAAATCGGCGACTTGAGCGCTCATTCTCAAGTAAAGCTTCTCAAACTGTTGGACACCGGGGAGTACTACCCCCTCGGCTCGGATCTACCACTGCGCTCTGATGCTCGATTCGTTCTGGCCACCAACAGGGATCTGGAAGATCTAATGGCGGAAAATAAATTCAGAAAGGATCTGTACTATCGCCTGTCGACCCATGAAATCCGGGTACCGCCGTTGCGGGAAAGGCGAGAAGATCTGCCTCTGCTGCTCGACTACTTTGCCAAGCAGGCGGCCGCAGAGTTTTCCAAGAAGCAGTACCTCGTACCTGCCGAGCTGGTGACCCGGCTTTCGGCCTACCACTTTCCCGGCAACATCCGCGAGCTCCGAAAAATGATCTTCGATGCGGTGGCTGTTGCCGAACCATCTGCGACCTCCCTGCCGTTAGATAAGTTCCTCGAGTCTGCCGACCGCGGCACCCGAAGAGCTGCTGCCGAACAGTCGGCATCCGCAATCGCTTTCCCCGAGATCCTTCCCACCATCGAACAGGCAAGGCAGCTGCTGACCGAAGAGGCGCTGCGGCGGGCCGAGGGAAACCAGTCTGTGGCAGCGAGTCTTTTGGGGATATCTCATCAGGCCCTCAACAAATGGCTGCATAGAAACAAGGATTAGAGATTTACCGTTTTACACGTCCCGACGCATCGCCTCCCATGAGGGTGAGAACCTCGTCTCTCGAAGAGAAGTTGAAATCCCAACGAATCGAATGACAGAGACAGCCGGCTGCTGCGGCAAAGGCAACAGCATCAGCCGGTTCGTTGAGATCCGGATCGTTGAGGGCATAGATAAGCCCGGCTGCAAAGGCATCCCCGCCGCCGACCCGGTCCACGATATTCTTTATCTGGTAGGGTGCGTAGCGGCCGTCTTTCAGCGGAGCAAAAAAGGCGCTGCCGATCTCCGCATCGTACAGCATGGCTCCCCAGTTGTTGTGGCTCGCCGAAACGCTCTCCCTGAGGGTAACGGCGACCCGCCGCACGTTCGGATAGGCGGCGATAATTTTTCCAGCAACCTCCGGATATCGGTCTATATCGAGCTTTCCCGCTCCAACATCCGTGGCACCGGCCCGTATTGCCAAAACATCGTCCGCGTCCTCTTCGTTGCCTATGACCAGATCTACATAGGGCAGGATCTCTTTCATTACTCTTCTGGCCAGCTCTTTCGGCTTGCTTCCCTGTTCCCACCTCCAGAGTTTTTTCCTGAAATTCAAATCGCAGGATACGGTCAATCCGGCTTTTTTTGCCTGCTTCACGGAATCGAGGGCGGCTTCGGCAGCCGTTTTAGAGACGGCCGGGGTAATGCCGGACACATGAAACCAGGAAGCGCCGGCAAACGCCGCCTGCCAATCGTAGCCGCTGCTTTCGCCCAGACAGATCGCCGATGCCTCACGATCGTAGATCACCCGGCTGGGCCGTTGGTTGGCACCGGTTTCCACGAAATAGAGGCCGAGCCGGCCGCCTTCAGTGCGTACAATTCCCGAAACATCGACCCCCATATTCCTCAGCGCACCGACACAGGCATCGGCCAGGGCATTGTCCGGCAAAGCGGTAACGAAGGCCGCATCCTCGCCGAAATAGGCGAGGGAAGCCGCTACATTCGCTTCGGAGCCTGCGAAGGTGACGTCGAGAGATCCGGGTAGGGCTTGGCGGATGCGCCTGAAATCCGACGGTTCCATCCTGGCCATGATCTCGCCGAAGGTAACGTATTTTGCCATGGATCTACCCCCTCACCTCTCTGAAAATCGAAGCTGCCTTTTCAGCCCTGCGGCTTATCTCGTCCCAATTGCGATCCGTGATGATATCCTTTTTCGCGAGCCACGATCCGCCTATAGCCATGATAAAGGGTTGTTCGAACCAGGATCGGGCGTTGTCCTCGTTCAGCCCGCCGAGGGGAATGTACTTCAGTCCCATATATCCATAGGGGCCGTTCATGCTCTTCAGATAGGAGATGCCCCCGTTCGGCTCCGCTGGGAAAAACTTCAGGATTCTGCATCCCTTCTCGAGCGCCCCTTCGAGCTCTGAGGCGGTGGCGATCCCCGGAGCGAAGGCAAGCCCCGCCGCCTTGGCTGCATCTACGACCCGCGGATTGTAGCCCGGGGCGACACCGAGATCCGCGCCGGCTGCCGCGACCTCGTTGACCTGATCCGGATTCAAGATCGTACCCACGCCGGCAAGCATCTCGGGAACATCCTTCCTGATCCGCTTGAGCGCTTCCATGGCTGCAGGCGTTCTGAGAGTCAACTCCATCGCGGCCACCCCGCCTTT
Organism: uncultured Spirochaetaceae bacterium; assembly: GCA_964390045.1. Taxonomy (GTDB): domain Bacteria; phylum Spirochaetota; class Spirochaetia; order SZUA-6; family DRHE01; genus CAYMGP01. The sequence goes on from CAYMGP010000053.1 coordinate 5,837, forward strand.
CAGCAAAGCCTGAGCGACCGGGACCGCGTCAGCTGCATCTTCAATGACCAGAACGGCGATGATCCCGCTGTCGCTAATCCGCCTCTTCAATTCAGCGCTAAACAAAGTATCCATACATCCATTCCTTTCTTCCGGGCAGCCCTACCAGTCGACGATGGTACCGTCATCATCGGCATACAGGCGGGGGGAATCCCAATCGCCCGGGTATGATCGTTCTTTCAACATCTGTTCGTTCACTTCGATTCCCAGTCCGGGTCCGGCGGGCACGGGAACGTAGCCGTCGATGATTTCGAAGGGCTTTTTCAAATATCCTTCCCCAAGATCCCATCGTTCCTTCATGCCGAAATGCTCGGTGATGAGGAAATTCGGCAGACAGGCGGCTAGCTGGATGTTGGCCGCCAGAGAGATCGGCCCGAGTGGATTATGGGGCGCGACCCTGCAGTAGTAGGTTTCCGCCATTGAGGCGATCTTTTTTACCTCCATAATGCCGCCGGCGTGACAGACATCGGGCTGTATGACAGCCACGGCCCCCGATTCGAGAAGAGGTCTGAACCCGTACCTGGTAACCAGCCGTTCTCCTGTGGCCAGGGGCACGGTCACCGAAGCTGCGATCCTGGCCAGGGCATCTGTATTTTCAGGAAGACAGGGTTCCTCCACGAACAGCGGGTAGTACTCCTCGATCTCCCTGATTACCTGAACGGCCATATCGGGGGTCAGCCGGCCGTGAAAATCGATGGCTATATCCATTTCGTCTCCCACAGCCTGTCGAATTTCGGAGAAGCGACGCTTTTGCGCTTGTACGTAGGTCTTCAATCCTCGATTCGCCGTATAGGGCTCCACGAGAACCTTGAAGGCGGTGAAGCCGTTCGATCTTCTCTCCAGAGCGCGGCCGATGATCTTTTCCGTGGTTGCTCCCCAGCAGTGACCGTATATCCTTACCTTGTCGCGGTATATGCCTCCGAGCATCTCATAGACAGGCATCCGATAGTATTTACCTTTGATATCCCAAAGCGCCTGTTCGATACCGCTTATGGCGCTGACAAGAACCACACCACCGCGGTAAAAGGTGTTTCTATACATCGACTGCCAGAGGTATTCGATTCTGAGAGGATCCTGTCCGATGAGAAACGGAGCGTGCTCCATGATGGCCGTCTCCACGGTGCGGGCCCGCCCTTCCAACATCGGCTCGCCCCAGCCCACGATTCCCTCATCCGTAGTGATCTTCAAAAAGCACCAGCGCGGCTTGACATGAAACAGCTCGAGATTTGTAATTTTCATCGTTTGCTCCTATTCGAACTTGGTGGATGTCCAGCTGGCATCGAGATCGTTTTCCGTCACTATGGGAAGAAGGGCCCCGCCGTCGATGTCGAGGCAGGTGCCTGTCATATAGGAGAACTCGTCGGAAACCAGCCGTCTGACTACACGGGCAATCTCTGTGGGTGCGGCGAATCGTTTCAGAGGTATCGCTTCTTTGGCCGCCTGTATGGGATCTTCCTCGGGCCAGCCGACATCCGTGTAGCCGGGCGCTATGGCGATAACCCTGATACCGTAGCGAGCCAGCTCAAAAGCGGCGTTGCGGGTAAATTTGGCCACTGCCATTTTTGTAGGACCGTAGACGCTCGCCGTGGGCCAGCAGCCGTCCTTTTGGTTCGAAGACATATTGATGATTACCCCGCCCCTGCCGCTCTCCACCATGTCGCGAGCGGCGCGCTGAGCACAGAAGTAGGTGCCTTTCCAGTCGATGTTTGTAACAGTATCCCAGAGCTCTTCGGTAGCCTCGAGAAAGGGCATGAACATGCTGACGCCGGCGTTGTTCACCAGGAGGTCGATATGGCCGAATTCCGCCAAAAAGCGATCGAACATCCCGTCGATTTCCTCCTTTTTCCCGACATCGGCCTGCAGCACCAGGCCCTTTCTTCCCAGGGCGCGAACCGTTGCCGCTGTTTTGCGGGCTCCCTTTTCATGATTGTGATAGTTGATTCCGAGATTGTATCCCCCCTCGGCGAGCGCGATCGCGATCGCCTGCCCGATCCCTTTGCTCGCCCCCGTAACAAGCGCGTTCTTCTTCATCAGTTCTCTCCAAATACGTATGGTTTCTGACCTTTTTTCCCACAGCTGCAGGCAAACAAAGCTCCGTCGAGCTCTTCCGGATTCTCGAGGCCGAATCGGGCCGTCGTGATGTACAGTACATCGAGGCTTTCGCCTCCGAAGCAGCAGCTGCTCGTATTCAGAGCCGGCAGGTTTATGACATCCCTCTCTTTGCCCCGCGGATCGTAGCAGATCACAGCTCCCCCTCCCCATCTGGCGCTCCACACATTCCCTTCGCTGTCCACCGACAGACCGTCCGGAGCACCGGGGCGTTCTGTATCCCTGACAAAGACACGCCTGTTCTCGATCGTGCCGGTCGCGGCGTCGAAATCGTAGCTGTAAATCGCAGTATCGTTACTGTCTGTCAGGTACATGATCCTCGTGTCCGGGCTCCACCCTATGCCATTGGAGATGGTCATCTGTTCCTCTACAGTCCGGACTTTACTCCCTGTTCCCGCTTCCCCGTCGCGATCCCCCGCTGTCAGTCTGTACAGCGCGCCGATAGGCTCCCGCGCGTTTAAATCCATGGTGCCTGCCCAGAAAGCCCCGTCCGGACCGATCTTGCCGTCATTGAAGCGAACCGCCGCGGCGTCGAAAGGAACCGCACCTACGAGCTCGTGGGAATCGAAACGGTTTCGGAATACCAACCAGCCCAGGCCGCCGGCTACGATCAGGTCCCCCGCATCCGTCTCGCCCATGCAGGCGACGTAGGTGGCAAAGCTACGACGCAACAGTTCTCCCGTTCCAGGAACCAGAGAATAGATGCATTTGTCCATGATGTCTGTCCAAAAAAGACGCCGGGAAGAAGGGATCCAAAGCGGTCCCTCTCCCAAAATGTTGTTCGCTCGTACCAGGGGATCTGCATTCAAGGACATGAATACACCGTTTAAACGGCCTTGCTCATCCTCTGCTGTTTGATCTGATCAATCATGACAGCAATCAGCAGGATCAGCCCGCGAACCACGTACTGGTAAAACGTGGGAATGTTCAAAAGGCTCATCGCGTCCTGCACGGTTCCCATGATGAGCACACCCACGATGGCCCCCTGGATCGGAGCGATACCGCCTGTCAGGGAGACGCCACCCAACACACAGGAGGAAATGACGTTCAACTCAAAGCCCTGGGCGGCCATAGGCTGCCCGGAGGTCATCCGCGAGGCCAGGATCACCCCGGCAAAACCGGCCATGAGCCCCTGCATAGAGAATATTATGATCTTTATCCTGTCTACGTTGATGCCGGCCAGCCTAGCTGCCTCGATGTTGCCGCCGATGGCCAGCGTGTTCTTTCCGTAGGTCGTGTTGTTGATCAACACGGCGAAAACGGCAAAACAGGCTATGGTAATCCATATCGGATTCGGGACGCCGAGGAAAATTCCGTTGCCGAGCCCGAAAAATCCGATATTCCCTATGCTCATCGCCTGGCCGCCCGATACGATGTAGGCGAATCCCCTGGCGATGTGCATCATGGCCAGGGTCGTGATGAGTGCATTGATGTGCGCCTTGGCTATGATGACTCCGTTCAATAATCCGAATACACCGCCGGCGACGATCCCTGTGAAAATGCCCAGGGCGACGCTGCCGGTTCCATTGATCACGACACCGGCCACTACACCGGAGAAAGCGACGATAGAGGATACCGACAGATCGAAATGCCCCGAAGCCAAACAGAAGAGCATGGTGCAGGTCACCATTCCAAGCATGGAAATGGAAAGGGCGAGGGCGATCATGTTCCGCCAGGTGAAGAAGTAGGGTACAAACAGGGAGAGCAGTATGAAAAGCACGACGTAGACAACGATCATGCCGGAGTTCTCCCAAAGCCTCGAAAATACCCGCTTGATGGAAAATGTTTTTCCTCTTGCCGACTCAATAGAGTCTGTTTTCATTTCGAATCTCCCGTTGTGAGTGATCTGTTCTGTGCTCGATCATAAACCACCAGTGCATGGTGGAGAATGTTTTCTTCGCTGGCCTGGTCGCGGGAAATCTCGGTGACAATCTTGCCGAGGCGCATGACGATGATCCTGTCGGATATACCAATGATCTCCGGCAACTCCGAAGAAACCACAATCACAGCCTTCCCCATCTCGGCAAGACTGTATATCAGTCGGTAGATCTCGCTCTTCGTGCCGACATCGATTCCCCGGGTCGGTTCGTCCAGGATGAATAGTTCGGTCTCGATGGAGAGATTCCGGGCGAGGATCACCTTCTGCTGATTACCACCCGAAAGATTACCGGCCAACTGCTCCATGCTTGGTGTCTTTATCTGCAGCTTATCTATGAAATCCCTCGCGTTCGCCCTTTCTCTCCCCTTGTCGAGAAAAAAACAGGCTTTGACAAACTGTTTCCTGACGGAAATATTTATATTCTCTTTGACATCCCGGACCGGAATGATGCCTTCCAGCTTGCGGTCCTCCGGGCACAAAACGATTCCTGAGCTCAGCGCCTTTTCCGGGCTGTCGATCGATACCCGGGTTCCGTTCAGCGTCACGCTCCCCGAGGTCGACTTTTCCACGCCGTAGAGAATCCGCATGAGCTCCGACCGGCCCGCTCCCACAAGCCCGAAGAAACCGACGATTTCACCCTTCTTGACGGAAAAACTCACGGGCTCCGCAATTCCGGGACCTGTCAATTCCCGCACATCAAGCACGACTTCGCCTATCTCACGTGAACGATATCCATATATATCTTCTATCGAGCGTCCGACCATCCGGCTGACCACATCGTTGTTGGTCACTCCCTCGAGGTCTTGGAAGGTCTCGATCAGTCTTCCGTCACGGAAAACCGTGAGCGCATCGCAGACCTCAAAGATCTCGTGGAGTCTGTGGGAAACATAAATTATGGCGCACCCCTTCGCTTTCAGGGCGGCTATGATTTTAAAAAGCTGCTGCGTTTCTTTCTCCGAAAGGCTCGAAGTAGGCTCGTCGAAGGCGATGACCTTCGCGTTGTGTAGCAGAGCCTTGCCGATTTCTATCATCTGCCGCTGAGCAAGGGGAAGGCGTTTTATTTTCGTATTCGGATCGATGGGTTCGGTCAAGTAATCCAACATCTCATTGGCGATTTCCACGAGCTTTACTTTTTGTACGAATCCTCTAAGGTTCGGCATGTGTCCGAGCAAAAGGTTATCGGCGACGCTCATGTCGGGAACGAGGTTCAATTCCTGATAGATAACGGCTATGCCGGCGTCGAAGGCATCCCTCGGCCAGGCAAAGGCAACTTCCTTTCCCCCTAAGAAAAGCGAACCGTCCGACGGTGGGTGGGCGCCGCTCAATATCTTCAGCAGCGTGGATTTCCCGGCCCCGTTTTCCCCGACCAGCCCGTGAACCGAACCCTCGCGGACTTCAAAGGAAACGCCGTCCAGTGCCTTGACGCCGGGAAAATGCTTCGAGATGTTTTCGAACCTTAAAAATCCTGCCATCGCCTGTCCTGAAAAAAGCCGGAAGCCGGGAATGTACCCAACTTCCGGCGGGGATTATTGCACCTGCGATTGAAGTGGATACCTACTCTAGGCCCACTTCCTTTCGCACCTGGTGATAATTGGTCCTGTCCATGAGAAACCCGGCTGTAAAAACTACCTTGGGCGGCTCGACGTCTTCTTTGATCCAATTGTACATGTTGACAGCGGTTTCATAGCCGTGACGTTTGGCGGCCAGAAGCACGGTTGAGACAAATCCGGTCATCTCTTCCTTTTCGAACTCACCGATGGCCAGATCATTGCCGTTGATTCCGACGCCGATGATATTTTTGGCCTTGAAGCCGTTTCCTTCAAGAGCGCGAACACCGCCGATGGTTGTGTCGTCGCAGAGAGAGAACACGAGCCAGTTTTCGATTTCAGGATGGGCCGCCACAAGAATATTGGTGGCGTCGAATCCGCCCTCCGTCGTGGAGTCGGTGGCGGTGGGTGCTTCGAAAATCTGCTCGGCGGAAAAGCCCATCTCTTTGAGCATATCGCTGGCCCCGTCGGTGCGCTCCTTGCTGGTGGGAAGCTCATTGTAGGTCAGGCAATCCGCTCCTGTCTTGCTGAGATCCCAGCCGCGTTTTTGTGCCTCTTCCATCAGCGCCTTGCCGACCAGCCTGCCGATCTCGTACGCCGATATCCCCATGTGGTGAACATCTTCCATAGGTTTCCCATCGGGACCTATGAATCTGTCATCCACACTCATCAGTTTCATGCCGTACTGGTCCGCCTTCATTTTGATGGAGGGACCGAGCTTGACATCGGGAGTACAGATGATAAAACCCTGGGCGTTCTGGGCTGACAGATTGTCGATGGCCGAAAGCACCTTTTCTCCGTCCGGAGTGCTGATCTCGATGAGCTCGAAGCCGTACTCCTCGGCCGCCTGCCGCGCAAACTTCCATTCGTCCTGGAACCATGAACATTCAGCCAGCTTCACCAGGAATCCGATCTTAACGGTCTCCTCGCCTGCGGCTTCCTCCTGTCCGGCCGCGAACGCGGTTCCGCATAAGGCAAGAACCATGAGGGCGGCGAACACGAATGTAAAAATTTTCTTCATATACTCTCCTTCCATGTATATGTTTCAGATAAGAGAGCAAATTCCGTACCAAATCATTGAATAAGAACCAAAAAATCGTATTCCTTTATACTGCATAGAGTTCTGCTCTGTTTATGTTTCGGATCCGGTTGCCTCGAAAATCCGCCGCCCTAAAACGGGCATATTGTACCACACCACCCGGCAGCAAATGGGAATATTTTTTCTCAAGCTCAGCCAGTAGAATAAAACAGTTGAGCGGCCTAATTCCATCACGTATAATATGTCCATGTCAAACGCCATTCTAATAGTAGATGACGAAAAACATATGTGTGTTTCCCTCTCCAAGCTGCTCGGCGCGCACGGATTCGAAACCGCCTATGAGACAAATGCCGTCCGTGCCCTGGAATCCCTGAGGAAAAATTCCTTTGATCTGGTGATCACGGATCTAAAAATGCCCGGCATGGACGGAATCCGTTTCATTGATGCGGCAAAATCCATGAAGCTCCCCATCCCCCTGATCATGATATCCGGTTACGCGACTGTCGAAAACGTGGTTGAGGCCATGAAATACGGCGCCCTGAATTTTTACTCCAAACCCATAGACATCCCGAAGCTGCTCGAAGAGATAAGACAGGTACTTCAGGCGCGAAAAACGCCCCCGGAGCAGCGCGGCAGCATTATCACGGAAAACAAGCGCATGAGGGAGCTAATGCTGGTAGCCAGCACGGCCGCTCCTACAGATGCGCCGGTCATCATCACGGGGGAAAGCGGGACGGGAAAGGAGTTGTTTGCCGCTCACATTCACGCCATGAGCAACAGAAAAGCAAAACCCTATATCAAGCTCAACTGTGCGGCTATTCCCGAAACCCTACTGGAGAGTGAGCTGTTCGGCCATACCAAAGGATCCTTTACAGATGCCAGGGAAGACCGGGAGGGAAAGTTCGAAATCGCCGAGGGAGGCACGCTCTTTTTCGATGAGATCGGCGAGATGAGCATGAAAACTCAGGCCAAACTCCTACGCGTGCTTCAGGAAAAGGAGTTCGAGCGGGTCGGTTCCAATGAAATCAGGCGGATGGACGTACGCTTCGTCGCCGCATCGAACAAGGATCTTCGCTCCCTGATCGAAAATGGGGATTTCAGGGAGGACCTCTACTACCGGCTGAGCGTTATCACCATCGAGATCCCTCCTCTCAGGGAGCGTAAAGAGGACGTGCTGCCTCTGGCCCGGTACTTCCTCGAGGAGTACAGCGGTGTGTACAACAAAAAGATCCGGGATTTTTCACAAGCGGCGTCATCGATCTTTCTCCATCACGATTGGCCCGGCAACGTCAGGGAACTGAAAAACACGGTGGAGCGGGCCGTGATATTCTGCAATGAAGAAATCCTCGGGGCTGAACATCTTCCGCATCAGTACAGG
>CAYMGP010000053.1:13837-28050 GCA_964390045.1 uncultured Spirochaetaceae bacterium
GTACGACAAGGTTACCAGAGAAGTGATCCTCGACGCCTTGGAGAAGTCAAACGGCTCCAAACAGAAAGCCGCCGAGCTGCTCAATATAAACAGGCGGACCCTGTATAACAAAATGAAGCAGCTGGATTTGGCTTAGATGTCACCGCAAAAGATACTCGAACTTTCCAACATTCATTTCTCGTACGGCAGCAACAAGGCTCTGAGCGGTATCAATTTCGATCTCTATCGGCAGGAGATCCACGCCCTTATAGGGGACCACCGATCCGGGAAATCCACCCTGGCCAAGATACTCGGCGGCTCGCTGAAAAACCAGACGGGGGACATCTATCTCTTCGGTAACAGGTTCACCCATTTCACTCCCAAGAGCTCGATCGACAACAAAATCGGCGTCGTATATCAGAACCCGGAGATCATTCCAAACATGACGGCGGTGGAAAACATCTACGCCGGGCGCATGCCCCATTTCATCGTACTGCATCGAGACCACGAGCGAATGCGGCGCAGCTGCAAGGACTTGTTTCAAAGCCTGAGCATCGATATAGACCTGGACACTCCGCTGCAGAAACTGTCAAAGGGCAATCAGCAGATAATCAGCATCGCCCGGGTGCTTTCTTTAGGCGCGGAAATCCTGATCCTCGATGAAATCGCACAGCGACTTACCCCTTCGGAGATGAATACGATCTACACTATCTGCAGGAAAATCAAATCCCAGGGAAAATCGATAATATACATCACCTCGAACATCGATGAAATATTCAAGATAGCCGATCGGGTTACCGTCCTCCGGGAGGGGTACCGCAAGGGGACCGAAAAGGTGGAGGCCGTCGAGCCGTCCAAGCTGGTGAATCTTGCCTACAACATGGCCTACTCTTCAGACACGGAAAGAATCGTGGAAAAACCCGAGCTCCTGTTCACCAAGCAGGAGGAAGCCATCATAAGAGACCTTCCCGTCGGCATGATAATCCTCGATCCCGAGCACCGCGTTCGGATCATGAACACGAGCGCGGAGAAGATCTTCGCGATCCGGGATGAAACAGAAAAAAATCTGCATATCAGTGCGCTTCTCTCCAGGGTCAAGATCGATGATCATGACCGGGTTATCCAAAACATAGAGGCCAAGAACAACCAGGTCAGAGAGAAGCTCATGACCTGCGACAACAGGATCCTCCGCCTCAAGTCCATTCCTTTGTTCGATGTTTCGTCGCTGTTTTTAGGCACCAATGTTTTTGTAGAGGACGTTTCCGTCGAGTACGATACCAAAGAATATCTGCTCCGCGCCGAACGCATCGCCTCCAAAGCTGAGCTGGCCGCAGGCGTGGCTCACGAAATCAATAATCCTCTGGGAATCATCCAGAACTACGTCCAGCTGATCGATCTGCAGATCCAGGATAGGGAGATCAGGGAAACTCTGGCGCAGATCCAGGTGGAACTGAACAGGATCGTGGAGATCGTGGGGAGCCTGCTCTCCTTTTCCCGCGTACGGCAGAATCCTTTCAAACCCCTGCCGCTGAACGATCTTCTGGACGAGGTGCTTCTTCTGATGAGTCACAAACTCAAGGACAAGAATATTTTCGTGGACAGACATTATCCGGATACACCGGTCGTGATCATGGGCTACGAAAATAAATTGAAGCAGCTTTTCATGAATCTTGTGACGAACTCAATCGACGCGGTGCTGACCGGAGGGAAAATTGATATAACCATTGAAGAATCCCGGGAACATGTAGAGGTTTCCATGAGCGACAATGGCTACGGAATCCCCGAGAAGATTCAGCCCGAGGTCTTCAAGCCCTTTTTCAGCACGAAAATGACAAAGACGAACACCGGCCTCGGTCTTTCGATCTGCCAGCATATCGTGGAATCCCACAAGGGCATCATTACCTTCGAAAGCCATCCGGGAGAATGGACGAGGTTCATCGTCAGGCTCCCTCTCGAGAGGAAAGCGGGAATTTGACATTGCGGGAGCAGCCATGAGCGGCACCCAATTCAACAACACAATCTTCAAAGGCGAGCCCGCCGTGCAGCTGAGCAATGGCACGATCCGCGTCGTGGTTCTCCCCAAGCGGGGGGCAAAAATCGCCTCGTTGGCATTACTGTCCGGACAACCGGGCCGCGCTAGGCCGCTCGAAGCCCTCGCCCTGGCCTCCAGCGATCGCTACCAGCGCCCGGTTCGCTACGGGATGATCTTCGAGGGCGAGGACGGCACAGGTATCGACGACATGTTTCCCACGATCCTCCCCTGCACCTTCAGCGATGCTCCCTGGAGCGGGGTCGAGCTTCCCGACCACGGAGAGGTATGGGCCCTGCCCTGGGAACACACGGTCAAAGGCCATGCACTGATATGTTCCGTTCATGGCCTGCGACTGCCCTACTCCCTCGAGAAGACGATGCGTCTTTCGGAAAAGAGCCTGCAGATCGCCTACAGGGCGGTCAACCATGCTCCCTTTACCCTGCCCTTCCAGTGGGCCGCCCACGCCATACTCGACGTTTCTCCAGGTTCGAAGCTGATCGTGCCCGACGGCATGGACAGGATCATCAACGCCCACCCCGGAAACCGGCTGAACGAAGTTGGTCGGGAGTACGGTTTTCCCCTGCCAACCCCGGATTCGGATTTCGATCTTTCCGTCATTCCCGAACGCAACCAAAGCGGCGCCCAGAAATACTGGTTCGCCGACCGCGTGCCCGAGGGGCGCTGCGGTCTTTTCAATCCCCGCAGCGGGCTCACCACCACGATCCGCTTCAGCAAGCAATCCCTGCCCTATCTGGGAATATGGATCAACGAGGGTGGCTGGAACGGGTACTACAATGTAGGCATCGAACCTTCGACCTGCATCCTGGACGATCCGCTGAGCGCCGCCGAGCATGGGAAGGATTCCCGGCTCCCGCCTCGAGGCACGCTTCAGTGGGATCTTTCGATTGAGGTCGAGCTTTCGTAGGTCAGTCTGCCGGAGGAATCCGAATGCACTGTTCGGGACCGAATCAGAGTTTTTCCAGATCGAGCAGGTCTTGAGCTCTCCCGGCTGCTCGTTTTGACTTTTTTAAATCTTCTCTGCAGATGATATATATCGGTACCGAGCCGTACGTGCTTTCTACCCGATTTTTCCACGCCGAATCAAAATCTATGCCAGTGACGCCCATCATGATATCAATACGGTTCGGCTCGACGCCGATCTGATAGACGAGTTTTTCGTCGGTGAAATCCTCTTGTGTTACATCGGTAAGCGGAGCGTCAAATCTCTCCAGCGCTCGCCAGACCTTGCGCGCGTTTGCCTGCGTTGGTCTGATATATATATCGAGGTCCTTGGTATACCGAGGCTCGGTATAATAAGCCACGGCGTGGGCCCCCACGATCAGGTATTCAACGTTCTCTTCGGAGAATATTCTGAACAGATCTCTGTAATCTGGATTTACGGGCATCCCCACCCCTGATCAGCTCCGCTTCGCTAACCATCTCCCACATAGCAGCGAAACGACCTTCATGGCCAATGCGTCGCCAAAACGCTCGATCGAAAATCTTTTCGTCCTCGCCCCGCCGGCTTAGCCTGGCCATCCGTATTCGTTTCATCACTCTTTTCTCAACAGTCTCTCTTCTTCTTTCCAGTATACCAGAAATAAAAGGTAGAAAAAAGCAAGGGCGATCTGCCTGTCGTCCGGCGTGTGCTTGTCTCCTGTCATAATCGCACCTATCATTCGATCATGCCTGAAACGGTTCTCGTTACCGGCGCCAGCGGATTCATCGGCTCGAGCCTGGCCCTCGCTCTTACGCTAGCCGGGCGCGGATTACAAGTCCGGGCTTTTTACAGAAAGGGAGACGATGCCCGCCGTTTGATTGGAACCCCGGTTCAGCGAATCGAGGGTGATATCTGCGACGAGAGTGCCCTGATACAGGCGGCTCGCGGCTGCAGCGCTGTTTTTCACCTGGCCGGCAATATGTCGTTCCGAAGGGCCGACTTCGATGAGCAATATAAGGTAAACGTGGAAGGCACGCGCGCCGTTGTGAGCGCCTGCCTGCAAACCGACGTCCGGCGTCTGGTGCACACAAGCACGGTCAACGCCATCGGGCTCCCCCGGCCGGACAGGGCGATCGGCAACGAGAACACGCCCTGGAGCAAAGACATGGAGCGTTTCGGCTACGCCGTGACCAAGCGTCAAGGCGAGCGCCTCGCTCTGCAGGCCTGCGGCCCGAAGTTGGAGGTGGTGGTCGTGAATCCGGGCACCGTTTTCGGAGCCGGAGACGTCAATACGAACGCGGGCAGCTACATCCTCGCCATGGCCCGTTATCCCCTGCTGTTCTATCCCGGCGGAGGAGTAAGCTGCGCCCACATCGACGCGGTGGTCGCCGGACACATCGCTGCTTATTACAAAGGACGACCGGGACAGCGCTACATACTGGGAGGAGAGAACCTCACCTACAGAGAGATCTTTGCTATCATCGCAGATGTTCTCGGCAGACCGAACTCTAAGCTTCCTCTGCCGCCTGCTGCAGCCGTGGCAGTCGCCTTCATCGCAGAGGTGTTCGGGCTCAGCTCCAAACTCTCACCCGATGCCGCCCGAGCCGGCGAGCTCACCTTCTTCTTTTCGAGTGCCAAAGCGGAACGAGAACTGGGCTACAGGATTCTGCCCTTTCGCAGCGCCGTGGAGCAGGCCGTGCAGTGGTACAGGCAGGAAGGATTTCTGCGCTGAACGGCTCTCGCCTGCTACACATAGATCATCCTTCGGGCTAAGATGCTCCCGGAGAGAAGAAGGAGCGCGTGTGCCAAAGCAACTGTTTGCGACAACGATTCAACCGGATGTCGATGAGCTTCTCGCCGTGCTGCGCCGCAAGCGAGCCCCACAGAGGCTTCACCACATCGAGCTGTTTCTCGATCGAGAGATCATCGAGGCGGTCAACGAGCGCTTCGAGCTTACCAACGATTTGAAAAAAACAGATCCCTTCTATTCTTTGCAGCGCGACATCCGTGTACATGACTACCTCGGCTACGACGTGTTCCGGATCGGTTTCGTGCACAAGGATATCTTCCCCATGCCAGAAAATGAGAGTGTCGACACTGCAGCCGGCCGGCAGAGCCGGGGCCGGCGGGAGTGGATCGAGGAGCACGACAGTGCGATCCGGGATTGGGCCGAGTTCGAGGCCTATCCCTGGCCCAAGGTAGAGGCAATCGATCTTACGTCGCTCCAGTGGATGGAGAAAAATATCCCCGAGGGGATGGGCTGCTTCGAGCTGACAGCGCACATCTTCGAGATGGTCAATTTCCTCCAGGGCTACGAGAGGCTCTGCTACAATCTGTACGACAACCCCGGCCTGGTCGTGGCGATCTGCGAAAAGATCGGCGGTTTCTACGTCGATTTCACGCGCCTGGTCTGCGACTTCGACTGCATGTCACTGGTGTTTGGATCCGACGACCTCGGTTTTCGCTCCACCACCCTGACCAGCCCGGATTTCCTGAGGGAGCAGATCCTTCCCTGGCACCGCGCCTGCGCTCAGATCGCCCACGATCACGGCAAACCCTACCTCCTGCACTCCTGCGGTAACCTCGATCCGGTCATGGAAGATATTATCGAGACGGTCGGCATCGACGGGAAACATTCTTTCGAAGACACGATTCTTCCGGTCGGCGAGGCCTACCGGCGCTACGGGCAGCGGATCTCCATCCTCGGCGGTATCGACGTGGATTTTCTCTGCCGTGCCGATGAAGCAGCGATTCGCCGGCGCGTACGCGAAACTCTCGAGACCTGTACGCGCACAGACAAGGGGCGAGGCTACTGCCTGGGTACGGGCAACACCGTTGCCAACTACATCCCTCTCGAAAACTACCTCATCATGATGGACGAAGGCCGCAGGTACCGGTTGTAAAGTTCGGTGGGGCGGGAAATGAGCCGCTCGGGGGGTATAATTGAAGGTAGTGGCACTCAACTTGTTTTTTAGTCTCCTCACCGGTGCGACCTGGATCGGAATAGTGATCCTCCTGGATACCCATCGAAGAGAGAAAAACAGCCAGGCGGTGCTGGTGATATTTTTTTTGTTCGGCTTCCTGAGCCTGATTCCCTCGTTCATTCTGTACTTCCTGGAAACGGGCTGGCTGTTCGCTTTCATAGAGGAGCTGTTCATCATCGGTCCGGTCGAAGAGTCTTCCAAGCTCATCGTTTTCCTGCTGGTGAGCCGGAAGATGAAATCGATCAAGGAGCCGATGGACGGAGTGCTGCAGGCGGCAGCTGTGGCCCTGGCCTTTGCCACGGCGGAGAACTTCCTCTACACCCGCAGCTACGGCCTGGGAATCCTCCCCTGGCGAGCGATTTTATCCACATCGGGACATCTGCTGTACGCCTCGATCTGGGGATACATCTACGGAGCGATCATTTATGAGAGCTCCAGCCCCAAACTCCGTTCCGAATACAAGGCGATTTTCGCAGCTGTGCTGCCCGCGGCGATCCTGCACGGTCTTTTCAACTTGATGCTCGATCTCGATAGCATCGTAGCAGCCCTGATGATCGACCTGGGTGCTCTGATCGTAGCGGCGATGATCTACCGCTTCCTGCATGAGCGCTCCCCCTACAATCCCCTGCACCGGCAGAATCCGAGGCAAGCGGTGCTGCAGCTCACCACGGCCCTGCGCCACAACCCGGAAAGCCCGCTGCTCAATCAGAGGCTGGCCCTGCTGTACATCTACTACAGGGATTTTGCCAAAGCCCTGAAACATGTGCGCATCTGCCGGAAGAGACGGCCCACCAATCCCTACTTTCTCTGTGTGGAAGCGGTAGTGCGCATCCTCAGCGGCGAGATAAAGGGAGGAGCCAAATTGATGGAGGAGGCCTACCCCAGGTTGTCGAACGAGGCACGCAAGGCCCTCCACAAGAACGTCCGCCGCGTCCTCTCAGGAAGGGTACAGGAACTCCTCACACCCTACGCCTTCGGACCTGCGTATCCCGTGACCAGCCGCTTCTTCGCGAAGGTCGCCGATCTGCCGGTGCTGGCTACCCGCCACACCCACCAGCGGATTCAGCTGATCCAGGACCGCTACCTGGCCCGCACCGGCTAAAGGGCGGATTGCAGGCGGACGTGGCTTCCCCTTGTTCGAACGATCCTATAACCGATTTTCTGGAATATACGTATCGCTTCATCGCCGGAAATGCTTCGAGGCAGCTTGGGATTCATTTTATTATAGGCACAGTAGAAGTTAATATCTTTGAAGTGTCAGGTATAGATTCTCCCCGTTCCTCTAAATCATCCAGACAGAGCTCGATGGCTTCACGAATGTTTGTGAGAGCATCGTCAATGGTTTCCCCTTGACTGTAACACCCTTCCAAAAGAGGACACTCTACCACATATCCGCCCATTTCATCGGATTGTATAATCACAGGCATATTCAATATGCTCATGAGTTTCTCCTCCTTATTACATAAGAATTATACTTACATGAATCTGTGTCGTTCAAGCCTTCGATTGGTGATTGAAGCTGAATTAGCTAAGACAGATTGATGATATATTCCGAAATCGGATTGACCTCACAACAAGACCGAATCGATCATTTTCTCATAGCAATACAGATCTCTGCGAAACCCTCAATTGTCAACTTCCGCCGTTGCTATAGAATTGTACCCAACCGCAGTATCTCTCGACGGAAGGGGAGTACCGGCTATGGGAAATCGCATTGGGATTCATTCAAAAATTGTATTGATCTCGGAAAGACAGGTGTCGTCGTACCTCTTTCCCGGATAAACTTCTAAGATCTCCAGCCGCAAGCAGGACATTCCGAATGCATCGAATATCAGCTCCTGGTACTGCTTCAACTCTTCTTTGCCCATGTTCGGGGTTAAACCCAAATCTTTTTCGATTTCTTGCATGAAAAACGGATAGGTATCGTAAAACCGATCCAGGGCTTCCCAGATAAGATCTTCATGCTCTTCGTAGGATACGGTGAACTCGACCAGCTGCGGCTCCAGTGTATCGTCCAGCCGCAGCTCTCCCTCTTTCAGATCGGTCAAAAAGTACAAGTAGTAGTCTAGCTCGGTGACGAGTCCCGGGGCCGTGAAACCTGCTACGAGGGACAGCTTCAGGCTCTTGATGCGATTGTTGTTTTCGTAGAGAGCAGCACTCCGGGCGAAGCCGTTGACCAGCTCGAGTGCCCGGACCGGCCGATTGACGACGAACAGAACCCATTCCCCGATTCCGTCTCCGGGAGCCGCCTCCACCCAACAGGTATCGGGTTTACCGTCGAATATCTGCGCGGGCGGATAGCAGGTCTGCTTCCCCCTTATCTCCTCGCAATACGTGGAGCTCGCCCAGACACTCTGCTCCAACTTGATCGACAGCTCCTGCCAGTCGGCAGTGGCCAAGCAGGCGGGGACGAGCAGCAGCATATGCAGCAGCATAATAAGTAGGTATTTCTTCATCGATCTCATCCTCCGATCCCGATTGTAGCAGCACTCAACGAATATATCAAAGACGCCTTCCGCGGGCTTGCCACACGCGAGACATGGTGTAGCGAAGGATACGGATCGGGTTGCGATTCCGCCCTATTTCCATCGCCTCAGCCAACAGTTGTACCCACGGAGCAATGTATTGGTAGTGAGTACTGAAACAGTTATAATCGGTGGTGGTGAAGACAACCGGAAATTTATAGGAAGAGGGAGGATTGTTCCATGGCGAAAACGAGTGTTCTCTGGGCGTTGAAAACTCTCAATCTGTTGGCCTTCCTGGCCACGATCGCGGTAAACGCGCTGGCCAACGCACTACCGATCAATGGAAAGACGACCGGAGAGCTCTCCGATCTCTATCCGAATCTGTTCGTCCCTGCCGGCCTGACCTTCTCGATCTGGGGGGTGATTTATCTTCTCCTGGCCATCTTTGCCGTATACCAGATCGCGGCGCCGAATCAGAAAGCCGCCTTATTTCTAGAGAGAATCGGCCCGCTGTTCATCCTGGCTTCCGCGGCCAATATCGGCTGGATCTTCCTCTGGCACTACCAGCGGGTCACGGCCTCTCTGGCAGTAATGCTGGTCCTCTTGGCATGCCTGCTCGCTGTATACCTGCGCCTCGGCATCGGAATACGAACGGCCACCTGGCGGGAGAGGCTGCTCGTACAGCTTCCCTTCAGCATATACCTCGGCTGGATCACCGTGGCCACCATCGCCAATGCCACAGCGACACTCGTCAATGCCGGCTGGAATCGCTTCGGTGCGTCGGAGGAACTCTGGACCGTCGTCGTGCTGGTCGTTGCCGCCCTGATCACCCTGGCTGTACTGTTCACCCGCAGCGACTTGTTCTACGCTCTGGTGGTGCTCTGGGCTTTCCTGGGAATTCTACTCAAGCGCTTGGCCGTGGACTCACCGCCCAGCCGGGCTATTGTGGTGACTTTAGCGATCGCTATGGCTGCGTGTGGCGTTGTCCTACTGCTGCGCGTCCCGCGTTGGCTGCGCATATAGACGTTCCCACCAATTATTTATTCAATCGCGCATGATGTCCGGCAATCCCTGCCGCCATGACCAATCTGACGAGTCTAAACACTGTGTTGCATTTGTCCACAAGACCGTGGAACCGCGATAGACCTTGCTTCAGATTTCTGCTGGCGTCGCTTCCGAAGCCGAATCCTATACCGCTTTCCGGTATTACGGAGATCTTGGCGTGCACAATGTACGCCCGGACCTCTTCTTCAGTGATGTGCAGAAAGGGATTCGTGTAATTGAGACATCTATTATCTATAAATTAAATCTGATTCAATGCGTTTTCTTGACATATACAACAAATCGTATATCATTTATATAAATTTTGGATTGCTGGTTCATCCCATGTTCATTCATCCCCGGGAAAAGGAGATGGTTTATGGGAGAACACGAATCCGACCGCTCCGCGACCGAGGTTGATCTTGCCGAAGCCAGAGATCTCGATACGCGGCTTACCGAAGCATTGAGCAACAAGAATCTGGATGCGACGATGGCCTGCTTTTGGAACGATCCGGGCCTGGTCGTCGTGTTGAATGGCAAAGTCCATCGCGGTTACGAAGCCGCTCGGGCGGCACTCAAGGAGATGTTCGATCAGAACGAATCCATCCGGGTGAAGGTAAACGATATCACGCATCTGCCTTCGGGTGACGGCATCATAGGCGTCGGCACCGCAACGTATGAATTCAAAACTGCAGAAGGACCCCCAAGACTGATGGTCGAGCGATGGTCGGATCTCCGCAAGAAGATCGACCGGCATTGGGTCCTGGTGCTCGATCACACCACCGTAATACCCGAACAGGAGTAATCAACCGGATCGCTGCAGCGGGCTAGATTCATCCCTCCGATAGAGCGAAGGTCACCGCTTGCTCCGGAGTCATGCTTTGTCCTATTCTCCACTCCGCCGCCGCCACGGTGTCCTTCAAGCCCAGCTCCTCGGCAAATCGGGAATCATACCTACCAGTTGGGTTGAGGATCGATTCTGAGAAAGCCCCCAACCGCATAGCGCGTTTTCCCCGGCCTTCGAGTTTCGCTAGGCTGTAGAATCCGCCGATGAACCAACCCAAATATCCTCTGACTCCAAAATCCAGTGCAAGTTGCAGTCCTTCCGCGAAATACTCCTTGGCCTCCTGGATCCGTTCAAGCCGTAGGTATCCCTCCGCCAGACAATAGTTGTTATAGAGAATCGACCAGATGTCGCCGATCTCGCGGGCAATATGCAGTGAATCACGATACCACACCAGTGCTGTTTCGAGCTCTCCGATCCAGTTGAAAACATCACCCGTGCCGGTCAGCGTCTGAGAAAGTAAAAAGGGATCTCCGGTTTTTCGAGCAAGAGCAACCGCCTCCTCGAGCGCCGTCTTCCTGCAGTCCAAATCTTTATCCTGTCGGCGTAAATTCGAATAGGCTACCTTCAGGCACATGGCGATGGTCCAGGGATCCTCCGTCTCTCTGGCTACCGCTACACTCTCATCTGCAATTGCATGGTCCTCTTCATCTTCGATTTCTCCCACCTTCCATGCCAGCAAAACCTGCGAAAGCGCGGCTCCTCGCAGGTTTTGCATCCTGCGCCAAAGCGATAGGCTTTCCCTGAAGAACAGCTTACCCTCGGGATTCCCCCAGACACTGCTGAAACAAAGCTTCATCCAACCCAGAAAATAGGCTGCTTTGGCTCTGGCACTTGAGGGTACTTCCTCATTCGCAGCATCGCGGTACAGTTGCAGCCAGTGCTGTCCCTCGGTGAAGCGCCCTCTGCGGAACCAGAACCATCCCAAAGCACCGGCAAGACGGATTCCATCCGTCAACTCTTTCCGGTCGTAAAGCAACAAAAGCGCCACACGGATATTGCCGTAATCATCCTCGATCCGGTCGAACCACTTCATTTGGTCGGAGCCGTAGAACCTCAGCTCGGCCTGCTCAGCGAATTGAAGGAAGTATTCTGCAAATTGCGACTGTAAGATATCGAGCTCGCCGCTGTCCTCAAGCAGTCTCCACGCATATTCCCTGATTGTTTCCAGCATTCGGAACCGGGATTTCCCGTTCGATTCCACCATCCAGACAAGGCTTTTCTCCGTCAGCGAAGAAAGGCACGAGAGGACATCCAGGTCTTCACCTTCCATGCGACAAACCGCCTCAGCCGCATCCAGCGTGCAACCGGCGGGAAACACCGCCAAGCGCCTGAAGAGGCAGCGCTCGCCCGATCCGAGGAGCTCATAGCTCCAGTCGATCTCACTCTTCAATGTTTGCTGTCGGTCGGGAAGATCACGAGCACCCTGTTTCAACATGTCCAATCTGTTTTTCAGCCTCATCAGAAGATCCTGCGGGGTCAGCATCCTGATACGTGCTGCAGCCAGTTCGATAGCCAGAGGAAGACCATCCAGACGGCTGCAGATCTCAGCGATCGTCATTACATTGTGTTCGGATAGCTCGAATGCTGGCTGAGTGGCAACGGCCCGATCTGCGAATAGTCGTATCGCCTCGCAACGTTTGATCGCTTCCACACGCTGTCCCTGGGAGGGAAGTCGCATTGTGGGGACCATGTACACCCGTTCAGCCCGTAGATGCAGTGCCTCGCGGCTGGTGCAAAGGATCTTTAGCTGCGCACAACTTGCCAGGAGCTCGGCAACCTGCGGCGCAGCCGACAACAGATGCTCGAAATTGTCCAGCAACAGCAGAATCCGCTTATTCCCCAAGAAATCCTTCAACAGCTGCAACAAGGATCGCCCCTCACTACCGGACTCCCGGACATCCAGGGTGGCTGCGATGGCCCCTATTACGTGGTTCGGATCACGTAGGGCTGCAAGGTCGACAAAGAACAATCCCTCCTTGAAATGTTTGTACAATCCCGCTGCTGCCTGTAATCCAAGTCTTGTTTTGCCTGTACCCCCCGCTCCAATCAGCGTCAAAAGCTGCACCTCCGTCAGCTTCAGGGTTGACTGCACCTCTTGCAGCTCCTCTTCCCGACCGATAAATGGCGTGGGTTGTATCTGAAGGTTATTGGGTCGACTGTCCAGTGTTTCGAGTTGGTCAGATCCTGGCGCAAGATTCGCGTACTCGAGCAGGTGAAGGGACTGCGGCGGACCCAGATCCCTGAGTCGGCGAGCCCCCAGGCAACGTAATGCTGTCTGCTCGGGGAGCTCCGCTTCACCGATGAGCTCTGAGGCGCTCTCGTTCAGCAGAACCTGCCCCGGGTGTGAAGCATCCAGGAGCATTTCAGCCAGCTTAATAAGTCCTGAGGAAGGGAACGGCTGATGAGTGCTCTCCTCAGAGAGAAGGGCGATCCGCACTTTTGCACTGACCGTCTCGGTAGGAGATTGCATGCTCAACGCCGCTCGTACAGCAGCACTGGCTGTAGGAAACACCGCACATGACATCCTCCCTGTGGTTATGAGAATCCTTCCCCGTTCATCCTTAATACTCCTGCGAAGCCTGGCTTCCTTGTGTATCGCCCGATCTTCATCGGCCGCCCCGCTCCGGACGAATAAAAATAGAGGAACCGTTAGTTTCGGCATCCGAGTACTCGGATACTCCCTGGGCCCCTTTAGGGGCTTTCGGGAAACGATATACTCGCCCAGCTGCTCGGTTTCCGGCTCAGGTTTCTCCCCCAATTCCCTTTCCAGTGCCCTTCTGCAATTTTCATATTGAAGGAGAGCTTCCGCGTGCCGTCCCGTGACGCTGTACAGCTGCATCAGCTGGCGCTGAACTGCTTCATCCAGGGGATCCAACGCAAGCAGTTGTTGTGCAAAATCGATAGCCTGCTCATACCGGCCCCATGTCCAGTGGATTTCCACCAATAACTTCAACGCGGAGGCATGCTGACGGCACAAGTTTTCCTGCATCATCAGCTGCCATTCTTCGAATGCGACACTGTCTTTTATATAAAAGCCTGAGAGGAACTCTCCGCGGAACAGCTCTACCGCTTTGGTCAAGTGGCTGCTGGCAACGGAATGGTTGCCGTTCGCATTCGCATTTTGCCCGTTTTTCAACAGACGCTGTAACTCTGAGACATCGATCCATAGATCACTCCCACTCTGCAGCCAGACGCTCAAGCGGTTTGCACCGAGCCGTTCCTTGCCAATAGCATTTCGCAAGAAAGAGAGAGATTGACGCAGATTCGCACGGGCGTGCGCCCTGTCCTGTTCGCCGTACAGCAATTCTGCCAGCTCATCGCGGCTGTGGCGCTGCTCCGTCACTGCCAGATATGCGAGGAGGGCCAGCACTTTGCGGCGGTCTATTTCTACCGCAGTGTCGTTCAGATAGACGCATGGTGACCCAAGGAAATGCAAACGAAGCATGGATATAAACCAGCTGTTATCTAATAAAAGTATCAAAAGAAGCAGAAAAAATGAACAACGCTCACCGTGTAACGAATTTTGAAACGGTGGCGTAACGATCTTCGGCGACAGTGAAAGCGTGATGGGATCTGGTTGTCGGGTACAGCCACACCCCAATTCTTTCTCAATAGGAGGTGAACAATGAGAAAGGTAATCACGTTCTTTTGGGCGTTCATCGTATTGGGCGGACTGGTATTCGGTTCCGGTACGGGCGAGGACAAGGCTGTGCAGTCGGAAGCAGCTGTTCAGGAAGAGCTCCTGGCGATCGAGACTGCCGGACTTGATCTGTGGTACGGCGAGAGCAACCCGACGGCATTCGCCGATTCGTTTGCCGACAGGGCGACCTACTTCGATCCCTGGTCGGGAGGCAGGATCGACGACGGTGGCATCTCGGAATACCTTATGGCCTTCATGGGTCAGGTCCCCAAATTGCAGTACAAA
>CAYMGP010000054.1:0-27335 GCA_964390045.1 uncultured Spirochaetaceae bacterium
GCCCCAGTACCAAGTCGTGATCGGGATATCTTGATTTCACCCGGAAGCTGCTCGGACGCTTGCGCAGGCATTCCTCCACCAGAGCAGGCGGGAAGCGTACCAACTTCGTGTCGAAGTCGACGGTGCAACCTGCTTTCTTGTACACCTTCAATGCTTCATCGTGATGTACCTTGGCGCCGGCTTTAGCGAGAACATCGAGTGTGCCCTCGTGAATCTGCTCTACCTGATCTTCGCTGATTATCTCAAACGGTTTGAACCTTCTCAAAAAACCTCTCAACGCCATATCTTTCCTCCTCGATGTCCTGTACGGGTATCGCTCAACCGGCGAGCAGCTTTTTTGCCAGCTCCGCCGCTCCCGGCGCAGTGGGATCGTATCCGTCCGCCCCGATGCTCTCTGCGAACTCATCGGTAACCGCTGCCCCTCCAACCATCACCTTGACCTTTTCCCGTGTTCCTTCTTTGTTCAGGGCCTCGATGACTTTCTCCTGCTCCGTCATCGTCGTGGTCATCAAAGCCGACATGACAAGCAGGTCCGCGTTGTGTTTCTTGACAGCCACGCTGAACTCCTCGGCCTTGACATTGATTCCCAAATCTTCGACGTGGAAACCCGCCGCCGTGAGAAGGGTGGTTACCATGGTCTTGCCGATGCTGTGAATATCTCCCAACACCGTACCGGCCACAACCATTCCAAGGCTCTCTCGTTTGCGGCCCTTTCTTTTCATTTCTTCTTCGAGCGCAGGCGTGGCGCCTTGCATGGCGTCGGATGCACCGACAAGCTCCGGAAGCCAAAGCTCGCCCTTACCAAAAGCATCCCCGATCTCTCTAATCGCCTCTGTCATTACGTTCATCGCCTCGACAGGATCGATCCCCTCCCCTACCGCTTCCTCCGCCGATCGAGCCGCCAGGTCTCTATCGTACTCAAAGATTGCTTTTCTCAAATTGTCGAGAATGCCTTTTTTTTCATCTGCCATTTTTCCTCTCCTCGTTTCTTGTCAAGCTCGACTGCTCTAGTTGCTTCTGGTAAGGTTGCCGAGAATCCTGCGGTACAGGGCGCTGAAACGTTCGATGCGTCCCAGCTTCAGCCCGGCGTCATGCTTCCAGATACTGACCTCGTACTCCTGAACAACCCGGGAGAAATACTCGTGCGCCCTGCGCAGCTCGACCAGCCCGTCGGCGAAGCGCTGATAGGCATCGTCACGGGGTTTGAAATGAACCACTGTACGCTGGGAAAGAGATTGATACAGCGCTTCGATACCGTGGACGGCCCGGGAAAAATGAACGAAACCCTGTTTGTAATAGGCGTAGGAGGGATCCCTGTGAAAACCAAGGTCGGTGCGCAGGCTGCGGGAGTCTGCCGGCTCTCCCGAGCTGGACTCGCTCCAGGAAGCGTCGAAATCGTATTCCTCATCCCGGCTTCTCACGGTCGCGCCCACGATCTCGCTGATCCGCACGGATCCCATCAGATAGGCGTAGGCTTCATTCAGGGCAATCATCTTGAGCTCCTGGACGGGCTTTCTCGCCTCCGGGAAGATATCCGGATGGTTCTGCCGGGCCAGCTGGTAGTAGGCCCTCTTTATCTCTTTTTTAGAGGCGCCGGGCTCGAGCCCAAGCTGCTGCCAGAACATACGGTCGCTCATCGTTTGGCCGTCCGTCAACCTGCAGTTGGGAAGACGAGCAGCCGCTCGCCGACCCAAACGTACTCCCAAGGCTCCGGCTCCGGTCCCTGATTGTCTGCCCCTTGGGGATAGCTGGGAATGAAGCCGAAACGCTTGGCGTTGTAGTAATTGTGCGCAGAGATCCACAGGAAACCCCGAGTTTGCTCGAACTCTGTAAAATCAAGGCCTCCCGATAGATCCCCGATATCGATTGTATAGCCGCTGTGATGCTTCGAGAATCCCGGAATGGAACTGTAGCGCAGCACCGAATCCACCGCTGCATCCGCTGCGCCGACGGCGATTTCTGTAACTGTGTACTCCCGCCCCGCGTGCGCAAGCGCTTCACCCCGCATCGCTGCCAGGAAAATCTGCCTCTGCCTGGCAACGGAACGATAGGCGGAAACAAGCTCCAACTCGACTCCCTCCTCCCGTGCCGCCGACTGCATCCGCTTCCAGGCGCTCATTACTTCGCTCTGCAGCGAGTGCCGCCCGCTGGAAATCAACTTGCTCTCGTCTGCCTGAAATCGCAGTCGATAGCCCCGGTGTTCGGCCAACGTCACGATTCTTCTGTCCGCCTCCGCCTCGCCCGTGACCCACGGCGGGTTCGCAATCTGGTTTCCATGTTTTAATTTTAGGCTTTCGCAAAGCTGCTTGAAACCGTTGGGGCTGAATGTCTTGAAACGGGAAATCTGCGGCCAACTCTTGTCTCCAGCCTTGATACCGGCGATTTCGGATAGAAGAGTCTCCTCCAGCTGGCGGGCGAACAGATCGAGCTCGGCGCTGCGCCGCAGCTGATCAGCTTCAGGCAGCTGAGAAAAGGAGGCAAGGTACAACCTCTCCTGCTGAAGATCTACATCCGGATGACGTACCAGCAAATCCCGGCTGCGCTCCATGAGGGTCTGAATCCTCTCGAGCTGCACACGCGCTTCCATTTTCTGCCGTTCTCTATGACGTACAAAGGCGGTGAGCGAGGTTGCGCTGATTCCGGCGACAGCAATTAGAACCAGCGGAAGGAAAATGAAGAGATATAGAGATTTTCGCCGCAATAGAATAACCTCGGTTCGCTTACTCTACCTCAGACCCATATGCCCGACTCAGGAACCCTGGGCTTGAATAGCCGTGATGGCGATCGTATAGATGATGTCCGTCACCGTGGCTCCTCGACTCAAATCGTTGGCGGGCTTGGCAAGTCCCTGCATCACCGGCCCGATTGCCGGCACGTTGGCAGCTCTCTGTACAGCCTTGTAGGCCGTGTTGCCGGCATCGAGGTCCGGAAAGATGTAGACTGTCGCCCGGCCAGCCACGGGCGAACCTTTTGCCTTGACCTGGGCCACATCCTCGGAGGTGGCTGCATCGTACTGCAGCGGTCCTTCGATCGCAAGGTCGGGGCGTCTCTTGCGGGCGATTTCTGTAGCCTCCCTGACCTTCTCGACGTCTTTGCCTTTTCCAGATGTACCTGTTGAATAGGACAGGAGGGCAACCTTAGGCTCGATTCCAAAGATTTTGGCCGTATCGGCACTGGTAACCGCTATTTCGGCCATCTGCTCGGCGGAAGGGTTCTCCACCAATGCGCAGTCGCCGTACACAAGCACCTTTTCCGGCAGAGCCATGAAAAAAATACTCGAAGCAAGCGAGACGCCGGGTTTGGTCTTGATAACCCGCAGCACCGGCCCCAGGGTGTCGGCGGTGGAGTGCGTGGATCCGGAAACGAAACCGTCGGCATCGCCTTTGTAGACCATCATGGTTGCGTAGTAAACAGGATCTATCATCAGGTCCCGAGCCATCTCCAGAGTAACACTCTTGTGCTTGCGCAGCTCGTACAGCGTTTCTGCATAGTCGCCGAGAACTCTCTTGTCCCCATCCGCAGTATCTATAAGTATGGCCCCCGTCAAATCGGAGCCGAGTCGGCTGGCTATCTCCCGTATCTTGTCTATATCCCCGAGAATGATGATGTCACAAATGTCCCGATTCAACACCTCGGCGGCCGCCTGGATGATGCGGGGCTCGGTTCCTTCGGGAAGCACGATGCGTTTCTTATCGCTCTTGGCCTTTTCCAGAATCCTGTACTGAAACATCCTTGGCGTCACAATATCTGTTTCCACGGTCCCCAGCTCTTTGAAGATGCGGTCGGTGTCTATGTGTACATCCACCAACTGATTGACGAGGCCGATCTTTTCTTTATCATCCTTGGTCAGCTCTGCTGAGATTTCGTTTACCTTGAGGGCACAGGAATACGTATCATCCGGCACAGAAAGAATCGTCAGGCCCGTATCCACCTGCCCCTTGAACAGCTTGCGAACGTTCGTACCGGGGACCAGTCCACCGGTGAGGATCAGACCTGAGAAACGTGGATAAAAAACCGAACGCTGGGCCGCCATGGACGCCAGGATGTTTTCATCCCGATCTCCCGGGGTGATCAGTAGACAGCCATCGATCTCTCCCACGTAGTCCAAGGCGTGCTCGGGCATCATGGCCAGGATTTTCACATCCGTCACTACTTTGGACATGTCGTCACCCTGATACACGATCTTGCCGCCGAGCCGCGCGGCCACCTCCTTCAACCGCGGTCGGGAAAGAAGGGTATGGGGTGGAAGGGTTCCAAAAAGGGTGATGTCCCGCTTTGCCAGCATCTCCCGAAGCTTTTCCGTGTCTCGGGTAAAGCTTTCGGTCTCGAAGCGGTTGACCACGACACCGAGGTAGTTGCAGTTCATCTCGCAAAAAGATTCCGTGATTTCTATGATCGTTTCCACGATCTGCGTGAAGCTCCGCTCGGCTCCGCTGGCTACGAGAAGCACTGGAGCCACCAGGTTGTGGGCCAACTCGGCGTTGATGTCGAACTCCAGGGCGGAGATCGTGCTCGTGTAGTCTGTGCCTTCGAAGATGATAACATCTTTTCCCACGGAGATCCGGTTGTAGGCGGCGAATACCCGCTCGAACAGCTTGTCCTTATCCTCCTGGGCGTCCTGCATCGAGGCGGGATTGATGTCGGACAGCTCGTCACCGAGGCCGAATATATCTCGTACAAGGAGAGCGTCCTCATCAACTGTGCTTTCGTCGAGATATCGCTGCCCAACGGGCTTCATATAGCCGACTTTTGGAATGATCCCCTGCAGGGCATGTATCAACCCGATCGTGAACAAACTCTTTCCGCTACGGGGCTCGGTTGAAGTTATGAAAATTTTTCGCTCCATAAAACATTGTTATAATTCAGGGAAGCGTTTGTTTCAAGACTCGGGGGAGGTGTATAAACGAGCGGGCGACTGGCGTGGTCACCGCCGGGTGAGCGGTGACCACATTGAAAGAGGAAGGGGGGTTTCAGGAAATTCTCAGATTCGAAAGCCGCCGAACAGATCGAAATGAAAATCCTCGAGAGGATAGGGCTCGAAATGAGTACCGGGAGGCGGCTCGGCCCAGATGCGGTATACCATGCGAGCGCCGAAGTTCAGAGAGCCCAGCCGGAAACCAAGACCCCAGCCTACCTGAGTGAATATCGACAGGTTGAGGGGATTTTCAGCAGTCGCTTCCTCCAGCCCGTACTCTTCGTAATCTGTAATGTCCACCTTCCCCGCGCTGCCCAGGCCGAACTCGAGGAAGGGATCAAAAAACGCCCAGCGGAAGGGATGAAAGCGGAAGTCCAGGCTCCCGATCCAGTCCATGGTCCACTGATAGTCGACCTCGGGCAGGAGGGAATCCTGCCTGTCGAACAGAGCCTGAGCTGTAATACCGTAGCCGATGTGATCGGGAATGACCTCGATGTAAAAACCGGGCAATACATTGCTGCGGGCTTGGTACCGGTCTACGATCTGGTCACAACTCGGGCCATGTTCGAACTCCAACCCGGCGATGAATCCCAAGCGGGTGTGATCGGCAAACGTAAAAGTAGCCAATAATATAAGCACGATAATCGCAAATAGCTTCTTGTTCATGGATAAATCCTCCTTGTGCTGCATGTCAAACTTTTAAACACCCGAGAGAAGGATAAGTGTTACCCGGTGAGCAAAAAGAGACTATTACTCGGAGAGGACAGAGATGCCTTTCCAGGCCTCTGGAGGGGGATTTTTAAGGAAGTGCCTGCAGCGAGCGTTATAAATCCTCAGAATGGGATCGTCGGACAGGTATTGCTCGGAATAGGTAAAATACTTGCCTGCTTTCTCGAACTCCCGCTTGTAGTAAAGATCCATTCCCCGATGGTGAAGCTGCCAGCCTTTTGCCATAGCCTTGTCCATGGTTTTGCGGGGGTGAAAGATCCTTACCACGTCGGTCTTGCCTCTTACGGCAACCTTGTCGATCAGGCGACAGCTCACCTGCTTTTTGATACGGGAGTATACAGAATCGGAGATGATGAAGGGAACATCGTAGATTTTCGTCAAATCTTCGAGACGCGCGGCCAGGTTCACCATATCTCCGATAACCGTGTAGTCCATCTTCTTCTCAGAGCCTATATTCCCGACAGTGACCACCCCATAGTTGATGCCTATACCAATACGAAAACTGGGACGGCCTCTTTTTGCCTGACTACGGTTGAACTCCTTCAGGGTTTCCAGCATATCGAAACCCGAGTAAACAGACTGCAGCACATCGTCGTCGTGCTTCACAGGTGCACCGAATAAGGCCATGATGGCGTCGCCTATGTACTTGTCCACGATGCCGTTTCGCTGGAGGATGATGTCCACCATGAGACTGAAGTAGCTGTTCAGAGACTCCACGATCTGTTCGGGAGCCATACCTTCGGAGATGCTGGTAAATCCCCGGATATCGGAAAACAGCACGGCCAATATCCTGCTGTCGCCGACGAGCATGTGCTCGGGATGGCTGAAAAACTCATCGATAACGTCTGCCGGCACGTATTTCTGAAAAATGTTGCGTATCTTCTGCTCCCGTTTTTGGGCTATTACCGCTTTGAAGGCGTAGCTCTTGATCTGGTTGTACGCCTTTTCCAGCTCGCCGGTCATCAGGTTGAAGGTGTGACCCAGGTCTCCGATTTCATCTCCATATACGAGCTCGACCCGTTTGGTCAGATCATTGGCCTTGATGATATCTTTCATGGCGGTCACAACATTGCCGAGCGGTCGAGTAAGATAACGGGTAAAAGCGAATAGAAGGATCAGTGTCAGCACCAGGGTAGCCACGAGGATCAAACCTGTCTGAAAAAAGATCTGGTTCACCGCCGAATAGAAGATATCCCGCTCTTCGGTAACGAGAAACATCCAGCCGAACGGCTCGAACGCGGCAGCTTGAGCGACCCTGTCGATTCCGCCGAGACGGATCTGCACCCAACCCTCTTCAGCGGAGGAGGCGAGCTCGGAGAGCCGAGCAGATTCCTGCTCCGACAGGTCTATGTTCTCCGTGCTCATGACCACCTTTCCCTGCTCGTCTACTGCCAGAATCAGCTCGCCGTCGCTGCGGATTAGACTGCGGGCGAAGGAACCCACGGCGCTTTTGGAAACGGATACAAACTCTTCGCGCCCGCTCAGCTCATTGTCGAGCAGCAGGTTCCACTGGGTGTTGGCGTAATTATTCAGCTCTTCCGATTTGAACTGCACGAACTCCGTAGCTATACGAGTGATTCCGTTCCGTGCTGCGAGGGACGCCGCCAGGCCCACAAGGAGCAGAGGCGTGATAATCAGAGGTACGACGACGAAAATAAACTTGGCTCGAATGCGCATCGTGCTCTGTGAAATCATACCTCCCTAAATACTTATGGTCAATCATTCTGTGCAGAGCAAGCCTTATCATTGACAAGATCTACCAGATGTACGAGAGTTTGTGGGAGCGCTTGGCCGGCTTCTGTCATCTCGACGGTCTACAGAGGCCACCACCCTGTTGAAAAACTGAGAAAGGAAAACCAAATTGATTTCCTTGAAAGACGTATATAGCGAGGTGCAAAACCGCAAAGAAGAGAGCTCTCAGGACTATGTGCTCAAGAAGTATCTTAAAAAACTGTTTAAACACACCAACCGGGCAACGATCCTCTACGCTTCCGCCTTCACGGAGAAAGAAGTCGCCAGCAGAGTATTACAGCTAAACCGGCAGGATTCCAGCTGCTTCATGGCCGCCTCTGCGGGAATAGAAGATCGAGAGCTGGATCTCATTGTACACAGCCCGGGCGGCTCGGTGGAGGCAACAGAACAGATCGTCTCCTATCTGCGCCGCCGCTATACGAATATACGGGTAATTGTGCCCCTCTGCATGCTGTCTACCGCCACCCTTCTGGGCTGTGCCGCGGATCGAATCGTAATGGCGGATCATTCGGCCCTGGGGCCGATTGATCCGATAATCAACTGGACGCACCAGAGCGCTTCATTTTCGACAGCTGCACAAAACGTCGTCAACGAATATTCCATCGCACAGAAAAACATAAACAACAAGAAGAACAATCCAGTTCTCTGGATCGAGAAGCTCAAAGCCTATCCGCCCGGGCTGCTGGCGACCTGCAAAGCTGATATGCAGCTATCCCGGGATCTATCCAAAAGGTGGCTGCAAAGCTACATGTTCAGAGGAGATGAAAATGCGGCGGAGAAGACGGAGAGCATCTCCGCATGGTTGGCGGACAGCCGCAATTTTGGCGCCAGCTTTCGGCCGATCGGTCACGCTGAGGCCGTTTCGAAAGGGCTGAAGGTGGATGTTCTCAACGACGATGAAGCACTACTGGAAAGCGTAATGGCGGTCTACTACGCCGCGGAGATAAAATTCCAAGCAGGTGACTGCGTGAAGATCGTAGAGAACCACAATGGGAAGGGTTGTACGATCGGCGCCCGTGCTCCTGCCGGATCTTCCTGAAGCGAATAGCCAATAATTATCTAAATCACCATGTTACTGCCGGAAATAGGAGAGAAGAGTGATGGTCCTTTTCGGGTCAACTGAGTGGCTTGAATCCTTTCACGACGCTATCAACACGAGCCAATCGTACGAGGAAGCAGCCAAGAATTGGGAAGGGGATTTCTACTTCGTTCTGGAACCGGAAGGGTCGATGGTATAACCTGTTTACTATTATATAGATCTCTGGCACGGCAAAAGCAGGAAGGCCTTTGTCGGCGGTGCCGGGTTAGGCTGCCGCTACCTCTATGACCTGATCGACGGTGCAACCGATCCTTTGGGACCTGATAACTCACTTGTGTTCATGAACGGATTGCTAACCGGAAGCGGAGCACCGAGTGCCGCCCGCTGGGTGGTGGCCTCCCGTTCCCCCCTGACCGGCATCTACGGAGAATCCAACTGCGGAGGGTTTTTCGGAGCAGAGCTGCGCTTCGCCGGCTACGACGGCATGATTGTGAAAGGCCGCTCCGCCGCGCCGGCCTATCTATACATAAGCAACGAACGATCCGAGATACGCGCAGCGGGTCACCTGTGGGGGCAAGACACACAAACCGCCGCGAAAATCCTTAAAAGTGAATGCCCCGAAACACCTACCAGATCGATCTGTATCGGGCAATCGGGCGAGCAGCTTGTCCCCTACAGCGCCGTCATCGCAGATCAGCGATCCGCCGCCGGTCGGACCGGTATAGGCGCGGTAATGGGCTCAAAGAACCTAAAAGCGGTCGCAGTCCACGGCAGGAGCAGGTGGCCTCTGGCCGCCGCCAGGAGGTTACGAGCCGTTGCCCGCCAATCTTCAAAAGGCCTGCGCGATGCTCTGATAAGCCAGGTCTTGCGAGATTTCGGTACCGCCGGCAATTTAGATGCAGCCATCGCCTTCGGCAATATGCCGAGCAAATACTATACCCAGGGCGCCTTCCCCCAGGCCACCGTGCTCAGCGGCTTAACAATGGCTGAGACAATCCTCAAAGGATCTAAGGGCTGCTTCGGCTGTCCCATTCGCTGCAAACGAGTGGTTCACGTAAAGGAGGGCAAGTACTCATTACCGGATCTACGGGATGGACACGATCAGCGCCGAAGTGAGCGTGTCCTTTGCCTTCTACCTCTACGACGAGGGGGTGCTTTCGATAGAACACGGGGGGATTGGAGCTGCGCTGGGGCGATGTCGATGCTGCGGTAGCCCTGCTGCACCAGATAGGGAAGAAAGAGGGATTCGGAGCCATACTGGCCGAAGGGTTCGGCGCATGGGCGAGCGCTACAACCGATCCGCCGATGCTGCCCACGTAAGCGGACTGGAGGTTCCCATGCATGATCCGCGGGCATTCTCCGCCATGGGGCTGGTATACGCCACCTCGCCGCGGGGGGCCTGTCACAACAGGGGAGATTACTGGGCTGTGCAGATGGGCATGGGAAATCTCGACCTCGTTCCCGGCGACCAGTTCAGCAACGACATGGTCAAGCCTGTAATCACGGCCCAGAATTGGCGGGCCTTTACAGATTCGTTGGGGTTGTGCCATTTCGCTATCATGCTCATGCAGGAGGTGCTGGACCTGATCGCTGCAGCTTCGGGACATCGCCTGAACGTGGATGATGTACTGCGTACCGGTGAACGCATTTTCCAGCTGCAGCGCCTTTTGAGCTGCCGCCTGGGCACGAGCGCCAAAGAAGACGGCCTTCCCGACATTCTGCTGCGTGCCTTGCTCGATGGAGAAACGAAAGGGCATGTACCGGATATGAAAAAAATGTTGGCTGAATACTATAGCCTGCGCGGATGGGATTCAGACAACGGAAAACCGACTGAGCAGCGCCTGCTCGGCCTGGGCCTGGACGATTTAGCCGGGGATAGCCAGTAGTTACATCAGGCTGCGAATCCCGGCATCAATCAGTAAGAGCAGGAATCGTTACTACTTCCCAAGCTTTGAGACGGTCATGTACTCTCCGGGCAGGAGGACCTTGAGTCTGCCCTTTGGGTAATCAGACGCGTTGCGCGTGATGAGAGACCCGAGGCCGTTGCTCACCGCACAGTGGTATTGTATGCTATCCTCGAAGTCCTTGTAGGGGGTACGTATTGCGGCGTCGATGACCTGCTGATCTACTCTGGCAATGCGAATCAACTGCGTCAGCCTGCGGATCTTTTCAATCGCGTAGCGTATATTCCTTGTTTTCGCCAGAATGTAGTACGTGTTTGCTACCGAAACGGGGGAAGTGAAGCCTTGGATAGCGTGCTTCTTCAGAAACGAGAAGAAGCGAAGAGCCGTTTTGTGATGTGGCTCACGTCGGATGAATAAATCCAGGATAACGTCGGTATCGACGAAGAGGCTATGCATGCAAGTATTTGTCCCGGAGGTATCTATACCTGGTGTCGTCAGCTTCCCCGAGTTGTTCGATTGGGATTTCGTCCGAGAGGTCGAGTACTTCGGGATCCATATCTATCGCAGATTCAGCGTCGTCTGTTAGATAGTCGAGATATTTTGCGACGATTTCGGAAAGGCTTCTATTGTGTTCTTGGGCATAGCGTTTGGCTTTGTTGATTATATCCTTTTCCACACTGAGGGTAAGCTTCGTAGTCATCGTGATTTCCTATACGTATAGTATGATTTTTTTTATACGTAACGTCAAGCCCTGCACAACCAGGTACGTACGTTTTCTATCAAAAAATCGCGCATATTGACATTTCGATATCAGGGTGAACTTGTCATTTATTGACTGTATAATATGAAAAGGAAGAAGGCTTCGATGGGCAGTCTTTACGAAAAGGCAAGGAAAATGAAAGAAAGAAACCCGGTCGACAAGCAGAATCCAGACCCCGACCTTTCCTCGATCCGT
The DNA here is from genome assembly GCA_964390045.1 of uncultured Spirochaetaceae bacterium. Classification (GTDB taxonomy): domain Bacteria; phylum Spirochaetota; class Spirochaetia; order SZUA-6; family DRHE01; genus CAYMGP01. The sequence continues at coordinate 11,295 of CAYMGP010000054.1, forward strand.
TCCGCCGACATCTCTTTCGACGAGCAGATCGAAATCATAGGGCAGATCAATGAGGTTCTGGACAAAAACAGAATCGAAATCAAAGATGAAACCTTTTCCTTTACCCCGAAGAAGCGGGGAACGCTGATCCCTCTGCTGATCAACGGCGGCGCCCTGCTCGTCCTGCTTGCTTCCACCCTGCTTCTGCTCGCCTTTTTCAACAGAGAGCAGCGTATCATGACCACTGAATCCGCCGAGGTTCTCACCGCCGAAGCAAAGATCATCGCCGCTCTGAAGGAGGAAACCCAGGAGCAGCTGAACGAAAAAGATCGCCAGATCGCCGAAGTGCAAAAGCGTCTCAACGAGCTTCGTGAGCAAGCGCAGATGCTGCAACTGGAAAGCGAGGCCGAAATCGCGCGGCGGGAGGAAGAGCTGCGAGTGGCCCTGACCGAAGAGCTGGAAGCTGAAAAGCTGAAGCTGCAAAATGCCGGGCTATCGCGGGCGGCGATCGAGAACCAGCTCCGCAGCCTCGAACAGAAATTGGAGGCGGAGAACCAGAGCCAGCTGGCTGCTTTCAGGAAACAGTCCGAGGCGGCTCTGGCGGAAAAAGAGGATGAGCTGGCCGCTTTGGCTGAGCAATACAACGAGAGCCTGCGGCAATTCCAGGAGGAGAAGGAGAGCCTGCGGCAACAGCTCAGTAGCAGAGAGGCGGAGCTGCAGGCCCAGCTCGAGCGCCAGACAGCTCAAGCGGAGAGCGAACAGGCTGAGATCGCCGATGAGCTGGCCCGGCTCGAAGCGCTGCGCCGGCAGGAACACCTTGTCTCCGAGCAGATCATGGCTTCCTACACTGGAGTAGAGCAAGCCCTGGGGGCGGGCCGATACGACGAGGCCCAGCAGGGTCTCGAAACTCTCGAAGACTATCTTTCCCAGGCTTCGATCGTCGGTCTGCCGGCAATCACCGAGCGGCTTCCCGTAGAGCGGTTTCATCTGGCCTCGCTGCGCGACTTGATCGAGGCACGGCAGACACCTGTGCTCGCGAGCGTCGAGAAGGAAACCCCGCCTGCCCCGATTCCGGACCAGGGAGCCACCGAAGCCGTGGAACAACTGCAGCGGGAACTGGATCAGGCAGAGGCCTCTCTCAGCCGACAAACCGGAGAGCTCAACCGGGCAAAAGCCACGATCGGCGAACAGTCTCGCGAAATATCCAGTTTGCGAGGCACTATCAGCGAGCAAAACCAGCAGATCTCCCGTTACCAGGCTTCCCAACGGCAGATCGAAACGCTGAGGCGGGAGGTCGGCAACCTGCGGCAGCGCTACCAGGCCCTGAGCGGCCTCGGTGCCGCAGCCGAGGTTTCCCAGCAGAAGGTTCTGGCCCTGGTCGACACCAAGCTACAGGTGCGGGAGGTTCTCTCCTCGCAGGCTGTGAAGAGTGAGTACCCGGATCTCTACGATTCGATGGAGGAATACTTCGACACCTACGGCAAGGTGCAGGTTCAGTCCGGCCGGCAAAGCACCCTCAAAGACGCCATAGCCGTGCTCGACGACCTGCTTGGAAGCGGATCCAGCGCCGATCTCTCGGCCATGAAGTCAAGCTATTCCACGAGTGATGGTGATCTTTTCGCCCGTTTTTTAGAGAAGCTGGAAGCCTTGCTGAAATAGAGCGATCCAGCTCAGGACCAAAAATCAGTCGTCTTCTACTACGTAAATAGTAGCTGTTTTCTGTTGCCCAATGGCATCTTCTACCCAAATGTAGGCTGTGGTTACAAAATCAGGCGGGTAATATTTGATTTTGTGTGGGTGAACCGGATGGTCAACGAGATCTCCATCTCCCACCAGCCAAAAAGAATACGGTGAAATCCCACCAGTTACAGTCAACGTAGCGCCTTCATCGTCATCCGTTTCAATCGTCACCTGCGATGGAAAGTTAAGTGGTGTGGGTTCCTCACTGACTACGTGGATCTCTACGGTCGTTGTATCGTCGTCAAAGGAATCCTTCAGCTGGATTGTGACGACAGTCTTGGAAGCCGGGGCCTCGTAGGTAGCAGTAGGTGCTGTTGGATTCAATATCGATCCTGCTGGTGTGCTCGTTGAACCGATGATGGAGAATTCCGGTGTACCAATCAAATTGACAGCGGTCAGATCGATAGTGCTGTCCGTCTCGACCCAGTTTTGCGCTACATCAATAGACAGATCACCAGCAGGAAAGACGGTGATTGTAGCTACAGCACGATTTCCCAGGCTATCCTCGGCTATCACGGTATAGCTGCCCTCAAAAGTGAAGGTGTAGGACCAACTGGGGGAAGCGCTGGCCTTCCACACATCGTTCACGTAGAAATCGTAGTCCGGATCGGGAACGCCGCCGCTTACGGTGAATGTGATTGAGTTTCCGGCCTCGATCGTTGTGGACTCCGGATTCAGATCCATCTTCAGGGCTTTGAACACGGTAAGGGTCAGGGTCGCCTCGCTGTCCAGTGCATCGCTTACCATTATCTGTGTATCTTCCGAATCCCCCGTAATTTCACCTGAAGTGGGCGCGACGTACACTCCGGTGTTGGGATCGATCTTACCTTTTCCCGTGATCTTTTCGTAGCTGTAAGGCTTGAAACCGCCCTTTCCCGAAACCTCAACTGTGGTATCGGCGGGCACCACGGCACTCTTTGGAATGACCGAGAAAGCACCCGGCTCCTCGTTCTCGAGCAGGTTCAACAGGGACAGCCTGCCGCAGCCGATCAGTGAAAGAACGAGCAGCAGGACAACAGAAGCACAGACCAGTGTAATGGGTCTCGGCGGCCCGGATTTTGCATCGACTTTTTTAATGCATCCAGCAGATGAACAGCCGATCTTCATATCCTTCTCCCCTCTACAACCTGGTGTACAGATAGATCGATGGGATAAATCCCATGATCCAGTCTGTATTGAGCCCCCCTCCCGATTCATGTTTCCAGAAATATACAAACGCTTCGTACAGCACGTCGACCGCGATTCCCACACTCGGCGTGAAAGTATACATGGCTCCGATCCCGCCGCAGGCGTAGGCCATTACCCGGGACAAATCGTCTCTCTGATCCTCAGGCAGCTTGCTGAAATCGGAGACGTTGAGGGCTGTTCCAACGCTTGCCCGTACGAATAGCCCCAGTGCAGCGTCATCCAGCGTTGTAAAGCGGGCATCTACCCCAACAGGCACTATATAGCGGAAGTATGAGGCCATATCAGGCTCATCGGAATCGAAGACGTTCAACCCGGTGAACAAACCCAGCCCGAGCACTCCCGGTCGAAGAGCAATCCTGTAGTCGGCGTACAGAAAAGGCATATAACTCAATGTCAGGGCCATGTTGGCCGCACCCACCGGAATGAAAGGAGCAAAGCCAAGCGAGAATTCGAAGGGCCGGAAGCGCTCCTCCGCCGCCTTGACGGTGACCTCCGGCAATGGCTCGATCGTGACCTCTTGGCCCTCTACCGCTTCGCTTTCAACCACAGCCTCTTCCGCCTCCCGCTGCTGTTCTGCCTGCTTCGCAGCTTCCTCGGTCAAGCGCTCGGCTACCTCCCCGATTCGTTCCTCGGCCCGGGGAAGCATCCCGCGCAGAGATAAGATCATGGCTTCGTCGAGCGTGAAATCTATGACCGCCCGCTTAGAAGCTGAAGCCACGATCTCTCCCCTCTCGAGATCTGCGAAATAAAAGTCTACTTGGATTTCCTCTTTCTCCTTAATATAGCCCCCCAGGATCAAAAAATCCTGGTTTGCGCTCGAGAAAAAATCCAACAGAGAGCGCGCCAGCGCCGCCGAATCCCCTGCCAGCTCGCCAAGAAGATCGGCGACCAGGCTCTCCTCGTCCGTGGAGGCGAACAGCAGTGCCTGTAGACCTATCTGCTCCAGCTGAAAACGCATGGCCGAGGCCAGAACCTTGCGCACGCCCTCGTCTCGTTTGCCCTGCACGGGCAAAGAGACGATGAGCACGCTGGGTTTGACAGAGGCGGCTGTTTTTTCTGTTTGAGGGTAAACCTGAAGCGATCCTAGCAGGAAGGAAAAACAGCAGAAAAGAAGTGTGAGGCGCGTTCGTCTGGATACAGATACAATACTACCCAATCCATCTCTCCGAACAACTCCCCTCCTCAGCCTACGCGAGGCAGTCAGAACCGGTGAAATTCAAAGGCACCCCCCTCGGATCTGGCCATCCTCGCAATCTTAAGTATATACAATTTTTGTTGTCAAATCACTACGGTGATATATTTTTTTCTTTCCCGCCGTCTGAGCTCGGGTCGCAGCGTGCGTGGATTGTTGACCACGACCGGGTGTTGCAATAGTATTGGGCACATCATGCCGATCAACGATGCAAAGGTGTTGGACAATATCCCTCTATCCCTGAGCGAGCAGCAATTCTTCGCAGCAATCCGAATCGAGGGCTCATCGAGCTTCGCCGCGGCGGCGCGGGAGCTCCTCGAGAGGGCCAGGCCGTTGGCACGCCCAAAGGCCCTGTACAAAGTCTGCTTCATAGACAAGCGCAGTGAAGACTCGGTGGTTCTACAAGGCTTTCGCTTCTCCAGCCGGGTGCTGAGCCGGAATCTTCGCCAGGTGGAACGCGTTTTCGCCTACATCGCTACCTGCGGGAACGAGCTCGACGAGCTTCAGATCGCCTCTGAAGATCTTCTCGCCTGCTTCTGGCTGGACACGCTCAAAGATCTGGTTCTCACGAGGGCCGAGGAGCATCTCAAAGACACTTTGGCGCAGCGCCACGGGCTTCATCCTGAGGGTTTTTCCACGATGAATCCCGGCTCTGGGAACAGAAATGTCTGGCCCATCAACCAGCAGAAGCAGCTCTTCGAAATGCTCGGAGACGTCGAAGCTCTGATCGGTGTGACCCTTACCGATAGTTTCCTGATGCTGCCCAACAAGACGGTATCCGGGATCTTCTTTCCCACAGAGGTGCGCTTTGAAAGCTGCCAGCTCTGTACCAGGAAAAACTGCCCCCGCCGTCGCTCCGTATACACGGGCACGGTGGGCCCGGCGAGGTGATGCGTATATGACGGGAATCGGAGAGCAGTTCGTTCTCAAAACCAGGTATCAGTATCTCGATCCATCCGGGCAGAGCCGGGGCCTGCCCCAACCTCCCCTGGAGATCGAAAAGTATAAAGAGCGGGAGCTGATCGAGCTTCCAGGAGTCGACTCGATCCGGATTCCGGCGACAGAGTTGTTTCAGGTCTTGGCCGCGCGCAGCAGCCTCCGCAGCTACTCGACGGATCCTCTCAGCCGGGAAGAGCTCTCCCTGCTGCTCTGGAGCACCCAGGGTGTGAAAGAGGTGTTCCCGGGGTCCGCGACGCTGCGGACCGTACCTTCGGCCGGAGCCCGTCATGCAATTGAAACCTACCTGCTCGTCAAAAACGTGGAGGGATTTAAAGGAGGTCTGTACTGGTACAGCGCTCTGCGGCACGGCCTGGTTGCTCTCGACGATTCACCGCAGCTGTCCGAACGTTTGGTCTCCGCCTGCCTCGGTCAGCGCTTCGTTGCCCGCAGCGCGGTAACCTTCATCTGGACAGCCGCCGTTGAGCGCATGACCTGGCGTTACGGCGACAGGGGGTATCGCTACCTGTTTATCGATGCCGGCCATGTCTGTCAGAACCTCTACCTGGCGGCAGAGGCGATTGCCTGCGGAGTGTGCGCCGTAGCCGCCTTTTCCGATCAAGAGGTCGACGGGCTGCTCGGACTCGACGGCAAAACCCGTTTTACCCTCTACCTGGCCGCGGTGGGCAAGAAATGAGCAAGATCGACAACTATACGTACAGCGTACACACCTACGAGCTCGAACCACGACAGCAGGTCTCGATCCAGGCGATCTGCAACTTCCTCGTGGATGCGGCGGGACGAAACGTGCACGATTTGGGCTTGTCCATCCCCCAGCTGCTCGAAAAGGGCAGGACCTGGTTCTTCACCCGCTTCCTGATCCGCATGTACCACTACCCCGGCTGGAAGAAAAAGATCAAGATCCAGACCTGGCCTTCGGGCACCCAAAGGCTTCTCGCGCTGAGAGATTGGCGTTTGTTTCGCGGTCAGCGCTTGATCGGAGAGGCCACCAGCGGCTGGCTGATGATCGACAAACGCAACCGCCGTCCCGTGCGCCTCGAGAACGATGCGCGATGGAACGAGGTCGTGCACCTGGAGCGGGCTATTGCCTACAACTTCGCCAAGCTACCTCCTCTCGATGATCGGCGACCTCTGGTCGCGGAGAAGGAGTTCTCCGTACGCTACGCGGATGTTGATATCAACAGGCATACCAACTATCTGGCCTATATTCACTGGATCCTCGAAAGCGTGCCTGCAGAGGTCAGGGCGGAAAAGATGGTTGCCGAGATGGAGGTTCACTACCTGGCGGAGGCAAATTACGGCGAGGACATCAACACCTTCTCTCAGCTCGATGGATTTGAGAATACCGATTCGGACTCAAGTACGGACTCAAGGGTTGTGCTGCGTCACAGCCTGGTGCGCAGTCAGGACGGCCTCGAAGTAGCCAGGGGACGCACCGTCTGGATGTGAGAAACGATTACCCTCTGTCCAGGACCTCGATGGCCTCGACGATCATCCGTTTGAACAGTTTGTTGTCCACCTCCAGCGCTACTTCGGCGTTGGGTTTGCGCCCCGAAATGCCGTAAATATCGACCACCGTGCGGCCTCTGGTCAACTCTCCGTCTGTTTCGATCTCCACATTTAGGAAGCGGGACTTGATCACCTCGGGCTTGATCAGGTGAGCAATAACCAGCGCGTCGTGGATAGGGGCTCCATCGAAACCAAAGAGCTCCCTGTTGGTCTGAGCGAAATACTCCAGCAGAGGCGCCACCACCCTTGAGACCTTGCCGTCGAGTTTGGCGATCGCCTCGATGTCTTCGAAGCCGAGTAAGGCCTTGTTCGTCACATCCAACCCCACCATGGTGATCGGTACACCGCTGCCGAACACGACCTTGGCAGCCTCGGGATCCACGTAGATGTTGAACTCGGCGGCCGGCGTGACGTTGGAATCGAAAACGGCGCCACCCATCAGTACGATCCGCTCGAGCTTGGTCGTGATCCTCGGCTCTTTGAGCATGGCCAGGGCCACATTGGTCAAAGGCCCTGTGGGCACCAGGGTCAGGGGCTCACCGGATTCCATGATCGTCTGGATAAGAAAATCCACAGCGTGCATCTTTAGGCCCTGCACGGCAGGCTCGGGCAGGTCGGCGCCCCCCAGCCCTGAATCTCCATGGATCGCCGGGGCAACGTTCAGCTCCCGGAACAACGGCTTGTCGGCGCCCCGGGCGACCGGGATGTCATCGCGACCGATCAAAGTCAGAATCTTCAGGGCGTTGCTAAAGGTCTTTTCTCCTGTCTGATTTCCCGCCACCGTGGCGATGCCGAGCAACTCTATCTGCTCGGAAGCACAGGCCAGCATGATGGCTACCATGTCGTCATGGCCGGGATCGCAGTCCATGATGATCCGTTTCATATTAAATCCTTTCAACCTTCCTGGGTCGTTTCTTCGCCGCCTGGGCCGAGTAGATCGTCAGGGCCACAACGGTAGCCAGGTAGGGGATCAGGGCGATCAGCTCGGAGGGGATCTGAAGCGAAGCAAAGTAAATAGCCAGGGCGTTTACCGCACCGAACAGAAGGGAAGCGAGAAATGTTCCGAGGGGCAGATAGCCCCCCAGGGTAGCGGCGGCGATCGCGATCCAACCCCTTCCGGCTGTCATATCCCGGGCGAACCAGGACACGTATCCCATGGAGAGGTACAGCCCGCCGAAGGCCCCGAAGAAACCGGAGAGCATCAGGGACCACATGCGCATTCTGTTGACATTGATGCCCACAGATTCGGCGGCGTCCGGGTTCTGGCCCACGGCCCGAATTCGCAGACCCAGGGGCGTTTTGAAGGTTATGATATAAAAAACAATAACAGCCGCAATCGCTGCGTAGGTCATGATGTTGTGACCGCTTGCGATCGAACCCAACACGGGAATGCTCTTGACCAGGGGGATGTGCAGTTGGGGAAAGAGCAGGCTCTTCAACGAGCTCGAGGAACCCTTGTCGCCGGTGACGGCGAAAAGCAGAAACACGGTGATCCCGCTGGCGAAGAGGTTCAGGGCGATGGCGGCGAGGATGATGTCCGCCTTCAAGCGAAGGTGAAAATAGCTCAAGATCGCTCCCATGGCCACTCCGGAGGCGAGCCCGAAAAGCAGAGACAGGAGGAGGCTGCCTGTGAGGGCGCTGACAATCACACCTACGAACGCCGAGACCAGCATGGTTCCTTCCATTGAGATATTGATCGTACCGGCCAGTTTGGATATCGAGACCCCTATAGCCGCAAAAAGCAGTGGAGTCATCATCCTGAAAATCGCGAGTGCGAACTCGGAGCTGAAAATGCTCTGCAGCAGCGGGCTCATACGGCTGCTCCCCTTTCGGCCTGACGAACTGCGATTCTGTATTTCCATTGACCGAGAAACGCCTCGGCGGTAATCAGCAGAATGATGATCGACTGGATAACGGTAATCATCTCCGCCGGAACATCGGACATCAGGTTCAACACGCGGCCTCCCACGCGCAGGTAGGCGAGAAATAGGGAAGCCGGGACAATGAGAAGCGGATGGTTCCTGCCGATGATGGCTACGATGATACCGTCCCAGCCGTAGCCCGGCTGGCCGAGGTTCTGCCAGACAAAGCGGCGGTGAATCCCCATCACTTCTGTCATTCCCCCGAAGGCGGCGAGAAACCCGAGAATGACCTGACAGAGGATGATCACCTTGAACACGCTGATTCCACCGAACCTGGCGAAACGTTCATTGAAGCCGGTGCTGCGTATTTCGTAGCCCGCAGTGGTGTGGTACATGAAATAGTACACCAGCAGGGCAAAAATCAAGGCCAAAATGATGCCCCAGTGAATGCGGGTGTCGGGAATGAACTGCTCGAGCCAGGCTGTTTGGGGCAGCTCGTAGGATACGAGAAAGCCCGCCTCCTTGTCCCGAAAGTGAAAGTTGATCAGGTACAATCCGAGAAAGTAAGCCACGTAGTTGAGCATCAGGGAGGAAACCAGCTCGCTTGCCTTCCATCTGGCCTTGAGAATCGCCGGTATGAAGCTCCAGGCGGCCCCGGCCAGAGCGGCTACCAGCAGCACAAGGGGGATGTGGATATACGCCGGCATATTCGTCGAAACCGAGAAGGCGGTACCCAGCGCCGCACCTAAATACAGAGAGCCCTCGGCTCCTATATTGAACTGCTTGGCCTGAAAAGCCACGGCGACGGCCAAGCCGCAAAAGATAATCGGCGAGGCCGTTTCGAAAACGTGAGCGAGCCGGGAACGAGTGAGAAACGGACCTAGAAGAAAAGAACGAAGGGAAAAACCGGGATCCTGGCTGATCAGGTAAATAAGGAAAACGCTGATCACGATCCCGATCGCTATGGCGATAATAACGCGGATGAGAGTAAAGTACTTAAGCAGTAGCTTTACCACTATCAGCTTCCTTCCGCCGTACCCCCAGCATGTAGGGACCGAGCTCTCTAGCGGTCACCTTAGACATTTCGGAAAAATGGGCGACGATCTCTCCGTTGTAGATGACTATGACGCGCGTCGAGAGCTTGAGGATTTCATCGAGATCGGCGGAAGCGAGAAACACGGCCTTCCCTCGATCCCGGGCTTCGCGAAGCAGCCGATGCACCATCTCCTCCGAGCCTACATCGATCCCCCGTGTCGGGTGGACTGCGATGATCACATCCGGACCGGCGGAAAGCTCCCGGGCCACAACAACCTTCTGGATATTGCCTCCTGAAAGCGAGGACAGCCGGGTTTTCGCTGAAGGAGCGAGTATATTGAAGCGCTCTATCAATGCCTTGCTGTGTTGAGAGATATACATCCAGCTCAACCGCGGTCCCTTCGAAAACCCGCTTTTGAAATACCTGTCGACGATGAAGTTTTCCTCCAACGTCGTCGCCTCGGCCACCCCTTCCTCCATGCGGTCTTCCGGGATGTGGCACAGACCTTTCTCCCGGATCTTCCTGGGAGAAAATCCGATCACACTCTCGCCCTTTACTTTTATCTCTCCCCCCGAGGGCTCGAGAAGCCCTGTGAGGATCCGGACCAGCTCGGTCTGACCGTTGCCCACCACTCCGGCCAGACCGAGGATCTCTCCGGCCCGCAGGTCGAAGGAAACCTTGTTGAGCGTGGGGATCCCCTCGTCATTTACGTAGGACAGATCGCGCACAGAAAGCACTGGGGCGCCGAGTGTTTCCGGCGCCGGAATTCGCTCGAAGCTTATATCCCTTCCGACCATGAGATGGGCGATGTCATGTTCGCTCAGCTCAGCGGCGTCCCGGGTCTCGATCACGCGGGCATCACGCATGATCGTTACCCGATCCGCAATCTGCTTTACCTCTTTGAGCTTATGGGAAATGAAAATGATGGTTTTCCCCTGCTCTTTCAATTCCTCGAGGGTCTTGAACAGCACCTCAGTCTCCTGCGGAGTGAGCACCGAGGTAGGCTCGTCGAGGATAAGCAGCTCGGCGTTGCGGAACAAGGCCTTGAGGATCTCCACCCGCTGGCGAACACCGATGGGCAGGTCTTTTATCTTTTTTTCAGCAGGTATCTGCAGACCGTACTTCTCGGAAACCTGGCGGGTGATCTGCACAGCTTTTGCTGTGTCGAGAAACAACCTGCCCCGCAGAGGCTCGTTGCCCAGGACCACGTTTTCCGCCACGGTAAGGTCAGGGGCCAGCATCAGGTGCTGATGCACCATACCGATTCCCATGCGGATGGCGTCGTGGGGAGTGCGGATGTGGACCTTCTTGCCCTTGAACCGAATCTCTCCTTCCTGGGCCTGCTCGATGCCGAAGATCACCTTCATCAGAGTGGTCTTGCCCGCTCCATTCTCTCCGACAATCGCGTGAATTGTATTGGTCGCGATGGCGATGCTCACCGCCCTGTTGGCGATCACACCATTGTCATAGACTTTGAATATATTTTTCGTCTCCAGGATCGATTTATTGACCGAACGCCGTGTCGACTTTGATCTCACCACTTCTGATTTTCTCTTCCAACTCCTTGATTTTTTCGCGAAACGTTTCGGGAATCAGCTTCCTGTAGTTTTCATTGTCAGCCACGCCGACACCGCCTTCGGCAATCCCCAGGGCTTCAGCCTGGCCCAAGGGCAGGTTGCCCTCTATATACATCTTGATCGCCCTGTAGAGGGATTCGTCCACGTTCTTCATCATCGAGGTGACAATATTTGCCGATTTCGCCGGATCCGCATCTTTGTAAAGGAAGTACTGATCGGAATCCACGCCAATGGCGTAGCGGTCCTTGTCTTTGGCCGCATCGAGCAGTCCGATTCCCGTTTCCGCGGCGACGTTGAAGGCGATATCCGCCCCTTGCTCGTACTGGGCCAGGACCAGCTCCTTTCCTTTTGCCGAATCATTCCAGACACCGGCGTAGGAGACCAATACCTTGACCTCCGGATCGATGTACCTGGCTCCCTGGAGGTAACCGACCTTGAAATCATTGATGACATTGATGTCCATGCCGCCGAGAAAACCGATCACCTTCTCGGGATTTGCTTTGGGCATGCTAGAAGTGGTGATCATCGCCGCCAGAGCGCCTACCAAAAAGGATCCCTCGTTCTGGGAATAGAGGATCGAGTAAACATTGTCCAGATTGCCTTTGGAGTAATCCACCGCGGTATCATAGGTGATGAACACCTTTTCCGGGTGCTTGGGGGCGAGCCTCTCGAGATACTCGACCAGCTGCCAGGTGCCGGCCATCACAACATCCCAGTCTCCCTCGGCCAGCTGGGTGATATCCGGTTCCCAGTTCGCCTGTTCATAGCTGCCTTCTATCGTTTTAATTGTCAGATCAAACTCTTCGGCAGCCTTGGTAACTCCCCTATGGGCGGAGTCAAAGAAAGATTTGTCCCCCAAATTCCCGTTGACATATAGAGCGATGCGCAGCTTCTTTTCCGCAGGAGCTGCTTCCTCTTTCTTCCTGCATGCAGCCAGGCTCAGCAAGCTTACAATTACCAACACGACAAGTGGTGCGGAAAGCACTTTCTTCATTCAGCCCTCCTTACGGGTCTTAGTATCCTCATAAATATATCTCTGATCGGCCGGGGCTCAAGTTCGGTGGGGAGCTTCCAGCTCCGCGCGCACTTTGGCCACTAGATCCTCGACCTCGAAGGGTTTGCCTAGAAACGGGAGAGAATGACGTTTCATGAACTTCTGGGTGTCATGGCTCACCGTGTCGCCTGTTATGAAAAGGATCCTTTCCGCAGTCCGGGAACCGCGGGCTTTCAGCTTCTCATACAGCTCGATACCGCTGAGGCGGGGCATCCGAACATCACAGATGATCAGGTTGTATTTTGTTTTCTCGATTGTCTCGAGAGCTTCGAGCCCATCCGGACAGGTGTCGACCTCAAAGCCGACGCGCTTGAGTATACGAAGAACAAGCTCCCGGATGACCACTTCGTCTTCCACCACCAGGATACGGGCGCGACCTGGCTGCCTATTGACCTCGTCACTGCCGTTGTCTGTCTGCTCGCCCGTTTCAACCGCGGCGACGATTGGTATTTGAACGGTGAAACAGGCTCCCTCCCCGGGAGTGCTTTCCACCAAGATCTGCCCTTCGTGTTCGCTGATGATGCCGTGACAGACGGACAGGCCCAATCCCGTTCCTTTACCTGGAGATTTGGTCGTGTAAAAAGGATCGAAAATCATCGGCAGCATATCCGCCGAAATACCGGGACCGTCATCCTTGACAATGACACGGATGCCCGGTCGGGAAGCTCTTTCTCCGTCAGCCCCATTTATCTGAGCGGCCTCGGAGCGAATAGACAGGATTCCACCGCCGCTGGCTTCGTGCATAGCCTCATAGGCATTGTTCACCAGATTTATGAAAACCTGCTGGAGCTGATGGGCGTCGGCCATGGTGGAGGGCAGATCCTCTGAAAACTCCGTTTGCAGCTTTATATCGTGAGATTCAAGTTGATAGGCAAGAATCTTCAGCGTGTTGTTAAGCACATCATTGATCTGTACAGGCTGTCGCTCGGTACGCTGCTGCCTGGAAAAATCGAGCAGACTGCGCACGATCTTACCGGCTCGATGGGCTTCGCCGACCAGCTTCTCCAGGTCCTGTTTGACCGTCTCGCTTATATGACCGCTCTGCAGAAGCTGTGCAATCCCTATGATCGCCGTGAGCGGATTGTTGAGTTCGTGCGCGACCCCGGCAACGAGTTTGCCGATGGCGGCCATCTTTTCGCTCTGGATCAACTTGATCTGGGAAGCCTGCAAAGCGTCGAGTTGGTCCTTGACGCTCTGATGCAGCTGGGCGTTCTCCACGGCGATTGCCGCCTGATGGGCGAAGCTCATGGCCAGGTCCGCCTCTTCCTCGCTATATGCAGCGACACGGCGGCTGTCGATGGTCAGACAGCCGATCAGCCCTTCCCTGCCGAGAAGAGGCACGCTCATCCACCCTTTTACATAATCGGTGTTTCCCCACCCTTTGAAGCGCTCGTCAGCCGAAGCGTCGTCCAGAATAAAGGGCCTACCCGTCCTCTCGATCTCACGCTCGATCTCGGACACGGGGTAGCGCTCTCCGATCGCAGAATTTTCGGGAAGGTCTCGACCGGCCACTACCCGCAGGGAATTTCTCTCAAGGAGCATAGCCGCGGCGCTGTCGTAGGGAATGACTCTGCGCAGCTCCGTGAGGATACGGGCCAATACCTCGGAAAGATCGAGGCTCTGGCTCAAGGTAGCTACCGCGGACTGCATCGCTTCGATGCGCTGCCTCTGGGTACGCTCCGTCTCATAGAGGCGGGCGTTCTCCACGGCGATTGCAGCCTGATCGGCCAACATATTCAATATTCGCAGCTCTTCCTCGGAAAACGGTGTGGTAGCTGTAACAAACCTCGATATGTTCATCACTCCGACCACCCGCTCCTTGACCTTGAGAGGTAATCCCACAATGCTCCCCGACCAGCTTGACGGCGAACCTTTGTATAGAGGATGGGATCTGATATCCTCCACGACTATGGGCTGCCCTGTTTCGGCGACCTTATAGGTCAATCCCTCCCGACGGGGTTCCGCATAGGGCTTGTCCCAACGGCCGTCGGCGCCCGAAGCGGCTCCGAAGCGAAGCGTATTATCCGAATAGAGAAAGATGTGCGCCAGATCCGCCGGCACCAGATCGTGCGCCGTGGCCAGGATAGAATCCAGCACCTTGGGCAGCTCTAACGATGCAGTCAAGCTCGAGCTGGCCCGCTGGACCGTCGCCACCTCGTCTTTGAAAGTCCGGCCGGTCCGGCTGAGCCGCAGATTCTCGAGACGCAGCGAGATCATCCCGGCCACGGTATACAGGAAGCGGGAATCACGATCGCTGAAAGAGGCCGCTTCGCTGCGCTGGAAGAGGGCGATCAGACCGGCAATCGACCCCTCTATCACAAGCGGAGCCGCCGCCACGGCTTTTACACCCAGCTCGACAAGGTCCTTATGAGCGAATACGTAGCGCGCGTAGTCAGAGATGACGACTGGTTGGTCCTCCTGCAGGCCGAGGCCGACGATCAGCTCGTTGGTCAATGGCTTATTCTTGAGAGATTTCTCGGGCAGATTGAAAAGCACAGTTTCTGAGCAGAAATCCAGCAGGTCGTGTCCCGGAAATAAGGCTCCGGCCTCCGCCCCGACGGTCTCGACTGCCAGGATCAGGACTTCAGAGAGTGCATCCTGGATGTTCTGCTGTTTGACGAGGCATTCTAAAATTTTATATATCGACCTGTCGCGTCTGCGTGCCAAACCCCTACCCCACTATCGACAGGAGAAGCTGCCGGGAAGTTCTGCCTTGCTCTTTATTTATACCCTTTCGGCCTGTCCCTTGTCGAGGAGTCCGACTATTCCAACAGATCGAGCAGCAGGTCGGGCCGGTCGCTGATGATCCCGTCCGCGCCCCAATCGACAAGCCGTTTCATCACCCTGGGGTCGTTCACCGTCCAGGGAACGATCTTCAGTCCCAGATCGTGGGCCGCAGCCACATCCTCCTCGTCGATTTCTCTGTAGTAGGGCGACACGATCTGGCCACCGAAGGCTGCGACCAATGAAGATACCTCATCGTAGTCGTCGAAGTCCAGGCCTGCGAGCCAGGGGGATTTACCGTTGCGCCCCGGCTGCAGGTTGTAGGAAGCACCGTCTATGGCAAAGCTCCGCACTGTGAGGCAGGACACGGGAATCGCCGGCGCCAGCAGCTTTACCCTTTTCAGCGTTCGCCAATCGAAGGACTGCACCGTCACCCGGGATTCCAGGCGGTAGTCGGCCACCAGCTCGAGCAGCAGGTCCACGAGCTCCCGATAATCCACAGTGTATTCCGGGAAGGTCGGATAGGTCTTGATCTCCAAATTAAAACGAATCCGCTCGGCTTCCAGCGAACGAGCCAGATCGAAGAGCTCGCTCAAGGCGGGAATGCGCGCTTCCGGCACAGGAACCTGGTCCCGGAAGCGGTGCCAGTACTTCGTCCGGGGCTTGATTTCACCGACCGAGTAGCGCTGCAGCTCGGCGAAGGTCAGATCTCTGATCAGTATCCTCTCTGAAGGATCGAGGAACTCCCCGTCCGGACAGCGAGTAATCGCCGGATTGAGCTTGCAGTCGTGGCTGATCACCACTACCCGATCTGCCGTAACGGCCAGGTCGGCCTCCAGGGTATCGACGCCGAGCTCGATGGCGTAGCGGAAGGCGGCCAGCGTGTTCTCGGGGCGCAGGGCCCGGCCGCCGCGATGCGCCTGAACCTCGATATCCGGACCCGAGTCGGCCCGGAGCGATCCCACGATGAGGAAAAGAAATAAGATCAGGCAGAAGCAGGTCAGCCGAACGCGGACTAAGCGAAACAGCGCCTCACTTCTCCGTGCCAAGGGCGAATCCCCGCATGAAGCTCTCCTGCATGAAGAAAAACACAAGCAGGGGCGGGATCATGGTCATGACCACTCCGGCCATAATCACCCCCCAGTTGTTGAAAGACTCCGTGGAAATGAGCATCTTCACCCCGATCTGCACCACTCGCATGTGCTTGGAGTTGGTGGCCATCA
>CAYMGP010000055.1:0-27130 GCA_964390045.1 uncultured Spirochaetaceae bacterium
AGATGAGCCCCCGGCTGAGGAGCCGGGGGCTGGGTGAGGAAAAATCTCGTTACTATTCGGTGAAGACCTCTTTTCGTACCGTTTCGAGGCGTTTGAGGATGGAATCGATACGCTCCGGATGATCCCAGAACTCCATCATTCCGTTCATGCCCTCGTCAGCCATTTCCGGGGTGGTATCACGGTCGTAGAACTGGGCAACGAAATCGGCACCCTGAATCATCTTGATGCCCTTCTGCTGAACCGCGTTGTAGATCGAGAGGTCCACGTCGCTGTTTGTCGCCAGCCTTTCCAGCTCTTTGGCGTTGTAGGTCTGAGCTTCCGCGGAGCCGAAGAAGGCGAGCAGCTTCTTGGCGGCGTCGGGATGTTGGCTGTTGGCGGCGAGGAAGTAGCCGTCGGTCGGAGCGTCCTCACCCACCGGTACGCTGGAGTCGAGAACGGGAAAGCGGAAGAAGTCGAGGTCATCAACCTGTTCTGAGGGGTAAGAGTCGCGGATGAAACCGCCCATAAGATACATTGCTGCTTTGCCGTCACTCATAAAGGGGATGGCCTCCTGCCAGGTATACGAGGCCGCGTTATCGATGAAGTACCCCTTCTGTATAAGGGGCGCCCAGTTGTTGGCAAAAACCTTCTTCACCCGTGCATCGTCGTAGCGTTCCGTCCCCAACATTAGGTTGATATGGAACTCGGGACCGTTGACCCTCATATTGAGGTAATCAAACCAGGCTGCTGCGGTCCAGCGGTATTTGGTGCCGATCGTGACCGGGGTGACTCCGTCCGCTTTCAGCTTTTCGCAGATGCTCCAGAACTCATCCCCCGTCTCCGGCGGTTCCAGTCCGAGCTTGTTGTAGATCGATTTACGGTAGTAGATCGCCCACCAGTAGTAGCTGTTGGGGACAAAGTACTGCTTGCCGTCTACCGAGCTCATGGCCCGAAATCCCTTCGGGTAGGACTGGTTCCAGCCCTCGCTCTCCCACACATCGCTGATGTCCATGATCAGACCCTTGTCGATGAAAAAACGAGCCCGGTTTCCTGCAAACCAGGTCATGACGTCGGGGGGCGTAGATGCGGTCAGATAAGCCCGGATGGCCTGCTTGAAATCCTCGTGCGCCACGATGCTGTGTACGACATCGATCTCGGGATTCGCTTCTTCGAACATTTGTACCAGTTCTTTATCCACCCGTCGAGGCTCCGGATCGCCGTTATACGAGTTATAGATCACGATTTGCTTTTCTACTGCAGCCGCTTCCTGCTTGCCGCCGGCACTGACGCTCACTGCGGCGAGCAGCAGAACGACTACAATCAATACGAAAACCTTCTTGCCCATTAACTGACCTCCTTGTGTCTTTTTTTTGTTGGTTCGTACGCCCGGGTCTATCGCATAGGCATCACCTCCTTGTCGTAACCTCAACCGCTTTGGAACCGCCGAATGTAGCCTCTGTAGATGTCGCGGAGTCCGCCCTTCGGGTTCTGCAGTTGGACGGGACGATTCTATCTGGATGATTGATATTCGCGGCGTTCATCGCGACTCCGGATTTGATGGTACGCAGCCCGTAGCGACGAAAAACTTGCGGCTCGCCATTTCTTCCCAGGGTAATTATAGAGAGGCGGCTACGGCCTGTCCAGTTTATTTTGTCACCAGAATGTAGAACTCCCGGGGCCGACGATTCTGATTACTTCTTGGGATAGAACTGGGGCAGGTACGTTTGATTCGCGGCAAACATCTCCTCAACCATCGTTTCGATCTCATCGAGGCTCAATACTGAGGAGGTCAAGGGATCCAGGGCGACGGCGTGGTAGATCTTTCTGCGGTCTCCCTGCAGAGCTCCCTCCACGGCCAGATCCTCACAGGCCGCGTTGAGTGCAGTGAGGACTGCCAGCTGCGCGGGGAGCCCGCCCACAGGAACAGGATTCAAACCCGCCGGCGAGACGGTGATCGGGACCTCCACGCAGGATCCGGAGGGCAGATTGTCGATCAAGCTCCTATTCGACACGTTGCCGTTGAACTCGAATTGCACTCCATCCCCGAATAGGGAATTGAGGATACCTGCGGCGTACTCGTTGCCCCGCTCGAGCGCGACGGGTTTGCCAAGCTCCTCTTCGATATCCTGCCGCCAGCTCTGCTCCCTGTCGAGATAGTCTTTGATCAGGAAAGCGTGCTCTCCCGGATTCCAGCCTGTGCCGTGAAGGCAGTAACGTTCGACAAGATCGGGTCGTTTGCGAAACCAAGCATTGTATTCCGAGTTGTGACCGCTCGATTCGGTGACGTAGTAGTCGAGGTGCAGGAACATCTCGTTGCGCACCGGCTCCTCGTTGTAGATATCCGGCCTTCGGATCGCCTCTCGGATGCGCGGGTAGGCATCTTTGCCGCCAGCCTCGAAGTTGAGAAACCAGGCCTGATGATTGATTCCGGTGCACAGGTAGTCGACATCCTTCAGATCGGCTCCGATCCAGCGGGTCAGCATTTCCGCAGTGCCCTGGACGCTGTGGCAGAGGCCGACGACGTTAACACCCGTGGCCGTCTGCATCGTCTTGCATAGCATGGCCATCGGGCACTGTGCTTCGATGTCAGCGCACATCTCCAGCATCAGCGGGATGGTACGTAGCGCCCGAAAGATTCCCGACGGCCCGCGGGTGTCTCCTATGTTGATATCCACTCCGTACTTCTCTGGTATTTCTATGTCACGACGCCAGAGCTTAATACCTCCCTGCAGAACGGTACAGATCACGGCGTCGATATCCATCAAGAAGAGATCGGATCCGCTGAGGGCCGGGTAGCTCAGGATGTCGCGGACCAGATTGCGGGTGAAGACGAAGCTCCCCGCTCCGATGAATGCGATCTTTGGCATGGAAGATCCTTTTAGTAAAAGTATGTAATTTTGAATAGTAGCCGATACAACCTATGTATTAAAGAATTCGCTTTGTATTTGACTTTTCCGCTCATATTTATTTTTTTATATAGAAATGATTTCCCGCTTGTATCCCTTGTGATTTTCCTGTACGTGGCGGTCCTATCCTCAG
The DNA here is from genome assembly GCA_964390045.1 of uncultured Spirochaetaceae bacterium. Taxonomy (GTDB): domain Bacteria; phylum Spirochaetota; class Spirochaetia; order SZUA-6; family DRHE01; genus CAYMGP01. Next base: position 3,019 of record CAYMGP010000055.1, read on the forward strand.
CCGCGGGAGGCCAAAAGGAGAGAGAACCAACCTTGAATCATCTGCAACATGAGAAGAGTCCCTATCTGCTGCAGCACGCCGATAATCCGGTGGACTGGTACCCGTGGGGGGAAGAAGCCTTCCGGAAAGCGAGGGAGGAGGATAAACCGATCTTCCTGTCGATCGGCTACTCCACCTGTCACTGGTGCCACGTCATGGAGCACGAGTCCTTCGAAGATCCGGATGTAGCCCGTCTGATGAACGAAGCCTTCGTAAATATCAAGGTGGACCGGGAGGAACGTCCCGATATCGACGAGCTGTACATGACCGTAGTCTTGCTGCTGACCGGTAGAGGCGGCTGGCCCCTGACTATTGTTATGAGCCCGGACCAGAAGCCATTTTTCGCCTCAACGTATATCCCCAAAGAGAGCCGCTACGGACGCTCGGGAATGCTGGAATTGATCCCCCTGATCGCCGACACCTGGAAGACGAGAAGGGAGGAAGTCAATGCATCGAGCGAATCGATCCTCCAGGCCCTGCAGAACAGAGCCCAATCACGAAGCGCCGGCATCCTGTTGGACGAAGCGATTCTCAAGCGAACCTACGAAGATCTGTCCAAGCAGTTTGATGAGCGGCGCGGCGGCTTCGGTTCGGCTCCGAAATTCCCCAGCCCCCACAATCTGCTCTTCATCCTTCGTTACTGGCTTCGCAGCGGCGAGGCGCGGGCTCTGCAGATGGTAGAGAAAACCCTGACGGAAATGCGCCGGGGCGGCATCTTCGATCAGGTAGGATTCGGTTTTCACAGGTATTCGACGGATGCCCGCTGGCGGGTACCCCATTTCGAGAAGATGCTCTACGACCAGGCCATGCTCACGCTGGCCTACACGGAGACCTATCAGGCAACGGGGAAAGAGTTCTACGCCGACACGGCAAGAGAGATCCTGGCCTACGTGCTGCGCGACATGACCAGCTCCGAGAGAGGGTACGCCTCGGCGGAGGATGCGGACAGCGAAGGAGAGGAGGGCAAGTTCTACACCTGGAGTTATGAAGAGTTGTCCTCCGTGCTCAGCGCCGCCGAGCTGGCCGATCTTGAAGAGCTGTACGCCGTTGGAGCGGGGGGCAACTACCAGGAAGAAGCCACAGGAAAGCAAACCGGATTGAACATCCTCTACATGCACGCCGATGATGATGTTCAGAGCGCTCAATCAGAGCGGCAGGTAGGGGAGATATCCCGGCTGTCCGATTCTATTCGGCGAAAGTTGTTTCGTATCCGTGAAAAGCGGACACACCCCTTCAAGGATGATAAAATTCTGACCAGCTGGAACGGCCTGATGATCGCCTCTCTTGCTCGGGCCGGTGGAGTGCTACAGGAAGAAATCTATCTCGAGGCGGCGGAAAGGGCGGCCGGCTTTGTTCTGAAGCGTCTGCGGACGCCGGAAGGCGGTTTGCTGCACCGTTTTCGCGACGGGGAAGCGGCGATTCCCGCCTATGCCACGGACTACGCCTATCTGATCTGGGGCTTGATCGAGCTCTACGAAGCGACCTTCAAAAGTGCCTATCTGCGGGAGGCGGGGGAGCTGATGGAGAGATTCATCGAGGACTTTTGGGATGAGAGCGGAGGAGGATTCTTTCTCACAGCGGATGAGGCGGAGGAGCTTCTCGTTCGCCAACGAAACGACACGGACGGAGCTTTGCCTTCGGCCGGATCCGTAGCCCTGCTCGATTTGTTGAGGCTGGGCCGCATGCTGCAGAACTCTGAGTACGAAGACAAGGCAGTCGCGTTGATCCGCACTACCTCCCGGCTGGTGGAATCAAGCCCAACTGCCTTTACCTTTCTGCTCAGCGCCGTGGATTTCCAGATCGGACCCTCCTTCGAAGTGGTTATTGCAGGAGATGCAGCCTCTGCTGACAGCAGGGCATTGGTACAGGCGCTGCGCCGCCAGTTTGTGCCGAACAAGGTGGTGCTTTTTCGACCGTCCGGAGAGGAGCAGCCGGAGATTTCGGATCTGGCACCCTTTACACGGTTTCAAGAAAGCAGCGACGGAAAAGCTACTGCCTACGTCTGCCGGGATTATGCCTGCGAGCTGCCCGTAACGGACAGCGAAGAAATGCTCAGGCTGCTCGAAAGCAGTAGATAGGAGGACTACAGATGGCCGCAGTACCAGGCAGTGGTGGATGACCCGGCTGGGTTTGTGCTGCATCTTTCGCAAGGAACCGATTCGCTTCCGCCGCAAGACCGCAGCCTCGCTCAAGGGTTTCTCCCGCGCGGAGCAGCTCGCTACTCTGACCTCCTTGTGTTTGGAAAACGCTCTTTCTCTCCAGAAGGCCCTACGCTATTGCCGCGACAACGAGATCGGAGATTTTCGGATCAACAGCCAGATTCTTCCGCTCTATACGCATCCGGAGCTCGGCTACCGGATCGAGGAGCTTCCCGGATCCGCCGAGATCGTAGCAACCTTCGAAGACTGTGGATCCTTCTGCCGGAAACATCGTCTGCGTACCACCTTTCATCCCGACCAGTTTATTCTGCTGAGCTCGCCTTCCGAAGAGGTGACGCGGCGCTCCTTCGCGGAGCTGGACTACCAGGCCGGCCTGGCCGAATTGGTGGGAGCGGATGTCATCAACATCCACGCCGGCGGTGCCTATGGGGACAAAAAGCAGGCTCTGGCTCGCTTGAGCGGCCGCCTGGAAAAATTGCGGCTGCCGGTAAGAGAACGTCTCTGTCTTGAAAACGACGACAGGATTTACACCCCCCGGGATATCCTGCCGTTATGCAGGGCAGAAGGGATTCCCTTTGTCTACGATGTCCACCACCATCGCTGTTTTCCTGATGGACTGGAAGAAACCGAGGTAACGGAAGTCGCCCTTCAGACCTGGAACAGAGAACCTGTGTTTCATCTTTCCAGCCCCAGGGAGGGTTGGCAGGGGGAAAATCCCTGCTTTCATCACGACTTTATCGATCCGGGGGATTTTCCCGCTGCCTGGCTGTCCCTCGAGCAGGATTTCACAGTCGAGGTCGAGGCGAAAGCCAAAGAGCTGGCCGTAAACAAGCTGCGCAGGGATCTATCAGATCGGGGTCGCCTGTTCGAAAGAGCCTCATCACCCTGCAAATGAAGCTGCTGGAAGTTTGCGATTGATTTCATGGAGGCGATAGCCGAATCCAGAACCGGTCAACGTACCGAGGTCGATCGATCCTTCCCTTCTCCTGTAGAGGCCCGGATGAACTTCTGCCTCCGGTATTGAGGCCTCGGGATAGAACTGAGAGCCGTTTGCCTCCACCCCCATAATCGTTCCGGCGTAGGCGGCGAGCAGGGCGTGGGGAATCATGGCCAGCATCGGGTTGCTCAGATCCTGGACCATCAGCGTCATACCATGGGCTTTCGCCCAGCAGAGACTCAAGACAGCCGCGGTTTGAGTCTTACAGGTCTTCAGTGCAACTCCCGTCCATCCCAACGATCTTCCCAGGCGTACCAATTGCCAGTTGTGGGCGCTCTCGTCCATGAAAAGAGGCTTGCGGGCACTAACGCTGTGAACATCGATCCGATGTTTTTCCAAATCATATGGAAAGGGCTGCTCAACGTATAGGATCATCTGGTATATTCTGGGCTGTTCATTCCGCAATTTATCGAGTATCTCTGTGACATAAGCAGGATCCTCAACGGTGCAGTTGAAATCCGCCGTCAGCCAAATTACTCCCATGTTCACAGCTATCTCACCGACGTCAATCAGGCGTTGGAAATCCCACTCTATGTCATCGCCGCGGAGTTTAATTTTTAGGCAGGTTAAGCCGTCTCTTTTTATCCAATCCGGGAGCAGCAGCGGATAGCCATCGTCCGGTTCTGAGCCGGTCAGTTCTGCTTTATTTAATGGATCCTTTCCCCCGACCAGGTGCCAGACGGGGATTCGAGCCGGAGGAGGCTTCACGAGAAAGTCATTGGGGAAAAACTTATGGAAACCTATCTCGGTGCCCTCAGCGGCCTTGAGGTAGGTGCCGAGATCTCGATTCATGAACGGTTCGCAATACGTATCGTATACCGAGAGGTTGTTAAGATTCCCGTAAGCGTCATGCAGGGCAATATCAAACGCAGAACAGCACACCAGAGCGGCCAGCCAGGGCATGGATTCCTGATCCGGGTCTTTTGCCAGTCGCTTCTGATTATAGGTTCTCAGCAAATCTTCCAGGACTTCTTCTTGGAAGACCTGACCGATCTCCAAAGGATGCCCCCAAAACTTGAACTCTTGCCAGGCCCGGGCGAGAGAAACAGTAAAATCCTTTACAGATTTTAGACGTTCGGCAAAGGGCAGGGAACTTACCCAAAACCATTGGGCCATGAGAGGAGTCTCGCCCCACCCCCAGGCGGTTTTTCCCTCCTGATTCTCGACCCACACGGCTGCACGGGCACAGGTGACGTCTGTGGTGATCTCAGGACCGAACTTCAGAGGTACCCGCATTGTAACGGGGAGAAAATACAGCTTTACACCTTTGACCTTCACATCGTAATTGTTACTCATCGATCCTCCTCGCGAAATCGCTCAGCCAGGGCTGAGCGGGTAAAGGGTTCGTTTTCAGCTCCGCTTATCTACCGATTCCCTGCTCCAGAAACAACTGCGCGGCCGTTTTAACATCTATATTTCCTCCCGATATCACGCAAACAATCTTTTTACCCTTATAGGTACCCGACCGCGCCGCTGCCAGGGAGACGGCCCCTGCACCCTCTGCGAGCACGTGATTGTAGCGGAGCAGGAGTTCCATCGACTCCACTATATCCTTCAACTTCGCTACGATCGAACCGGCAAGGAGCTTCTTGGCCAGCGGCCACATCTGCTCGAAAACAACGGGCGAACCGATGCCCGAGACAAAGCTCTTCCAATACGGTGCTTCTGTCATCTCTCCCCGCTTCAACGACGGGGCCAAAGGTGCACCGTTTTCCGTTTCGGCGGCGTACACCGCTACTTCGGGACGGAGAGCCCGCAGGACCGAAGCGATGCCGCAGCTCAAGCCACCCCCGCCGTACGGCACGATCACCGTATCCACGTCGGGCAGATCTTCGAGGATTTCAGAAGCGATGGTGCCGTTGCCGGCCATTACGGCCGGATCTGCAAAAGGATGAACGAACAGACCCGCCATCCCCTCTCGTCTGTGGGTCTTCTGAATCGCCCAGTATTCCTCCCTCGGCAGGGGAACCACCCCGGCTCCCAACCGCTCGATGGCGGCTGTTTTTTCCGAGGGAGCGTCCTCGGGAACGATGACGGTACTGCGTAAACCCAAACGTTCGGCGTACCAGGCGACGCCGAGGCCCATGTTGCCCGCGCTTGCAGTCCATACCCGGGAGACTCCCGCCGCTGCCGCTTTGAGGATTGCGTTTCCCGCACCCCGAACCTTAAATGATCCCGTGAATTGAAGGTTTTCCAATTTGAGGAAAATATCGGCGGTCAGACCAGGGGCTTCGCAGCGGACAAGAGGAGTGCGCCGAATTTCAGATAAGCGATTTTTCGCCTCCTGTACTTCCTCAAATTCGACAGGTGAAAGCATCCTATCCGCGAACAGATTCATATTTTTCAATGATACCACGGATCGCCTTTTTCATACCGACCTCGAGCTGTTCCGCTTTATGCTCCACCAAGATCTTTTTTACCTTGTCTCGTGCCCGGTCGCGCAGGGTGGTACTGCCCTCAGCCTGCCAATTCTGATGGATATTGCGGTCGAACAACTCTGGTTCCCAGATCTCCTCCCGGAAACGGGAGACGGTGTGATCCGTTCCAAGGTAATCCCCGTCATGCCCCACCTCGTCGATAAGATCTACAGCCAGGGTGCCTGTGTTGACGGGACAAGAGCTTAGATACCGTCGTACCAGCGATATCTCCTCATCGCAGATGGCAAGCATCTCGAGGGAAGATGTCAAACCGGATTCCAGATAGCCGACATCGTGTACCAGATTTCCGCCTGCTAGAGCGGCGAAAAGGATAGAGTTGGCCGCTTCCAATGCAGCCTGCTGGTCGACCGTTTTGGAGTCGCTGAAACCGCCGGCATTGAAGGTCGGCAATCCGAGATAGGCGCCCGCTTCTTTACGCATGGTCAGACTCAGCATTGTTTCAGGCGCCGCATAGGAGTACACAGCGGTGCTCATATCGAGGGTCGTGGGCCCGCCGCCGAATACCAAAGTTGATCCCGGGCGGACGCACTGTACTAGAACGAGGGCGCTCAAAAACTCAGCCATATTGATTACATAGCTACCTGGAAGTGTAACGGGGCTGGCGGCGCCGATCGCGGGGGTAGGGGCGTATATCATGGGGATTCCCTTTTCCGCGCTGAATATCAGTTTCTCTGTTGAGTTTTTCGAATGCTTCAAGGGAGAGCTCGGTTGCTCGTAGAGGATGATGTTCGGGTTCTGACGAAAATCCTGCTCCCCTCCTCGGATAAGGCAGCAGATTTCAAGAATTCCTTTCAATCCAATGGTGTCCCAGGCGGTGACTACCACCGGTTTAACCGTGTTGTTCACCATGGCGTGGAAGTGATGAAGATCGGCGTTTTGCTTCGTCACATCGCTTGCCAGGGCGAAACCCATAACGAAGTCGATGTTTTCCAAAGCGTCTACGACGAGGGCAGCCCGGGAGACATCTTCCAGTACACACTCCCTGCGTTCCCCGGTTTCGAGATCGATGGTATTGGGATTGTCCGAACCGGGACCGAAGTACGTATTATCTCCCTCCAAAAAGATAACCCGTTTCCCGTTCCTGTCGCATAAGGTCTGCCTTCTCCCCGCTGAGGTAACGGCCTGCTCGACAACTCCGGAGGGGATTTTCACCAACCTCTCATCGATTGCGAAGACTCCCGCCTTTTTCAGCTGATCAATCCCCTTTTCAGAGTAGAACCTGACCCCTGTCCGTTCCAGCACTTCAAGAGCTGCGAAATAGATTTTTTCGTACTGTTTTTCGGAAAAGGCCTGTAATTTCGGACGCTGCCAGAAGCTGAACCGGTCGTTGCTAACCATCCGCTGACTCCCCTTGGTGATCAATTATTTCATCCACACCGCTCAAGGCGGCACCTAGAGGTATAGAAAACCCCTTTTTTCTCAAAAATTGTTCGATTCCAATAAGAACAGGCATAACAGCATTTGGACGTGCCGTCCGGCCGATGTGACCGATTCGAACTATTTTATTGTACAAGTCGAAAAGACCGTTGCCGATTCGTGTATGGTAATTCTCTTGTACAAATTGAATCATATCGGCGATGTCGATTCCGAGATTGTTGGCCATCACCGTTTCCACAGCGGAGCACGCTCCCTCTTCGGGGAAGGACTCGAAACCGCAGGCAAACAATCCCTTCCTGACGGTGGAGGCGATCTTCCGGTGCCGTTCGATTCTTCGCTCGATCCCCTCGGCTTCCACGATCCGCAGGCTTTCGCGCAGGGCAAACACATTGTTCACAGGCATGGTAACCGGGAGAGGATAAAACACCCCTTTCCTGATCTCATTTCCCTCCGTTGCCTGTTTCCAGCGCAGTAGATCGGAGAACCAGCCGTTTTTCCTGATATTGTTTGGGCGCATCAGCGACCAGCCCTTTTCGCTGACGCAGACGATTCCCAAACCCGGCGGGGATTCAAGTCCCTTTTGGGAAGCTGCGGCGCACACGCTTACATGCCACTGATCCATGCGGAACTCTTCCACGCCTAGGGAAGAAACTGCATCAACGGCAAAAGGAATGCCGTGCGCGCTTACTACATCTCCGATTTCTCGGATGGGATTCAAAACACCGGTCGAGGTTTCCAGGTGGGCCGCAAAAACGGCTCTTGTATCTGGATTTTTTTTGAGAAAGTTTTCAACCATTTCCGGCTTGATGGCAGCACCATAAGGGACATTTATTTCACCTACCTCAGCGCCGTAAGCTTCGGCCATCTCCTTAGCCCGGTGGCTGAATGTGCCGTTGACGCAGGCGAGCACCTTGTCGCCACCTGCGATCAGGCTGCAGGCCATAAGGTCGAGGGCAACGCTTCCTGAGCCCGGTAGAATAAATACATTTCCCTTTTGGCCGACCCCAAAAATCAATTTTAGGATCTCTGCACACTCGTTGTACACTTCAATCGCTTCATTACCGTAGTGGGGTATCTGCGGCATCCCCATGGCAGCCAAAACTTCATCGGCAACTTCCACAGGTCCCGGGACCATAAGTGTTACGCGTTCCATTATCGAAAAACTCCGTATCGACTATGGTTTTGGGATTCGAAGATCCGAGGGCCCTTGGCCGGATAATTTCAGATCCGGCTGGTAGGTGCCTATAATCTCCCGTAGGATCTCGCAGTAGCGAACCTTCTGCCGTGCATTTTCAGCGTTCGGCTGGAGTTCCTGCTTCAGATAGGTGGGAGAAGAAACGCGGACGATCTCGGGAGCCTCCCAAAACCTGTTCATAACGCCTAAAATGTCGAAACTTACGACCACGATATCGATTGTGATCGTCAGCACTTTTCGGATTGCCGCCAGCATCGGCAGGGTCAGGTCGGTTATGGGATTGACGCTGTCCGCCCCGATTTCCTCGAGCAATTTCGCTCCCGCCGGGTTGGAAAATCCTTGGGTATAGGAAACCTTGAACACGAGGTCGTCCGGAAGGTCTCTGTTTCTACGCATTTGATGGAACAGGTAAAGAAGATCTTCCCCGTAAAAAAGAAAGCCTCGAATACCGGCATCGATACAGCGCATAACGTCCTGAAGAAAATATCGGATGCTGTCCGCTCCCCGTACACGGACTCCCGAATACCGCCCCCAGGGTGAGTAGGTATGCTTTCCGATATCGTGGTTGGCCCGCGGACCCGGTAGAATGATTACCTCGATCTCGGCGTCCTTTCCCATCTGTGCAAGATCTCTCAATTCCGTGGAGGTAAGCAGATGGGCGCCGTTTCCGATGCAGATGACCCGGTGGATGGGGACGCCGCGTTTTGTTTTTTCGTCGATCAGCGCCTCCATCTCGGGCAACGAGTCAATCCCGGAAATCTCCATTCTGTAATGCGCGCCGTCGGGAAAAGTAGCTCCTGATGTGGGGATGTCATAAAGATCCGCCCCGGGAATACCGCATTTTTCAATTATTTTTTGAAGTTTATGCACTGATTCCTCCGTGTTATCGTGAAGTTGCTGAGTTGTAGTCTGCTGGTACGGCCTTCCAATTCGTAAGTGGTTTGTTATGGTACCTGTATATCGACCCACGGTCAATTCTTACGATCGTTTCCTCACCGGCAGATTTTATTTGTAAGGAATCTGTCGCTTCTAGAGGGGGAGGTTGACTGTGAAGGTAGTGCCTGTGCCGAGGGCGCTCTTGACTTCGATGTGCCCTTGATGCATCTCGACCAGTCTCTTGACGAGGCTCAAACCAAGACCTGTACCCGGGATCGACGCCGTGTGCTCGTTCCGGGAGCGGTAGAACTCTTCAAAGATTTTGTCTAGCTCCTGCTCTGCGATGCCAAGCCCTGTATCCTCGACCGATACCCTTACATACGAGCCGTTGTACGATACCGCCACACTGACCCGCCCTCTCTCGTTTGTGTATTTGAGGGCATTGTCGATCAGGTTGGAGAATACCAGGCTCAGCGCATCCCGGTCGGCCAAAGCAGTTTCGCCCGCTTTTGCTGTCTCCACGCTCAGTTGCAGTTCGATTCCCTTGGCCTCTGCCTTCTCTCTTTCAGACTCCACACTGTTTCGTACGATTTCTGCCACATCCACAGGCCGGCGGTGCAGATAAAAGTTACCCGTTTCGATAGCCGTTATGCTGAGGAGTTCCGAAATCAAGGTACGCAGGGTTCGCAGGCGCAGAGCCGAGCGCTCGATCATGTGTCTTTCCTCATCGGGCTCCGTCTCGACCGAGCCGCTGAGTATTAGATTCAACCAGCCTTCCGCTGCGGCCAGGGGGCTTTTCAGCTCGTGAGCAACCATAGAAACGAAGGTCGACTTGGCGGACTGTAAGTCTTTGAGCTCCGAGATATCCCTGAACACGGCCACCGCACCCGAGGTGCTTCCTCCGGGCTCCACAACCGGGCTGGCGTTCACCATATAGGTATGGTTTTCCAGGGGCAGTTCGCGGGAAATGATCCTCGGTCCCGAGTTGCAGCCTAGCACCTCATCGATCAGCTCGCCAACTTCGGGATAGCCGAGCTCCTCGAGGGCAAAGGGGATTTGTGTTCGGGCGTTTCGGGGAAAGATGCGGGCCGCCGCTGCGTTGCGCAGCACGACCAATTTTTCGAGGTTGATCACGAGCAAGCCGTCGCTGATGCATTTCAGGATCGTGTTGCACTTCGACTGTTCCGAAGCCACCTCGAGGAGCCGTTTTTCCTTTTCTTCCCGCAGCCTCCTGGTTTCGAGAGCCAAAGAACGCCTCTGCAGTCCGTTGCGCACGCAGAGCAGAAGCTCGTCCGCCGTAAAGGGTTTGGGGATGTAGCCGAACGCCCCTCGCTTGGTGCCTTCCACGGCCGTGGTAATCGTGGCATGGGCCGTGATGATGATGATTACCAGGTCAGTATCCCGGGCAGTCAGTTTTTCGATAAGCTCCAGTCCCCCGAGTCGAGGCATCTGCAGATCGATCAATGCCGCCGAGAAACCCGGCTCCCTATCCCAGGCTTCCAGAGCCTCGATTCCGTCGGCGGCGGTGGCCACAGTGAAGCCTTGCCTGTTCAGCGCTCTTCGGCAGCCTTCGCGGATCCCCTGCTCGTCATCTGCCACGAGGATCCGCGTTTTGTGCTCATTCATGGGAGCAGCTCTCCGATTTTCGCAACCAGCAGCTCGGGATCAACAGGTTTATCGAAGAATGCCTCGGCCTGCATGGCCTCGAGATCCTCCCGCCCGCGCGGGTTGAAATCGAACCCCGTCTTACTGGTTACCGCGCTCACGATGATCACCGGGATGTGGCTGAATCTACGGTCGTTCTTTATCCTGCCGGCAAAATCAAATCCGCAGTGGAGGGTTCTCATCATCAGATCTGTTATCACCAACTGCGGCGGCTCGGCTTCGATGTGCCTCCAGGCTTGGGAGAGCTCTGTGCAGCAGACAACTCTGTAGCCCCGCTTCTCGAGCAGCTTGCGGCTCAACTCGAGGAAATCTACGTCGTCATCCACCAGCAGGATATGGGTCTTGGTTTTCTTCATTCCATCACCCTCGTAGAATCTTATTCACCACGTCCAAGAGCAGCTCGGGTTCCACAGGTTTCTCGATCAATGCGTCCACGGGCAACCATGTCTCGTCAGGCTCGACACGGAAGGGTATCGCGTCGTTCACGGAAGTGACCATCACCAGGGGGATGGATTTTGTATGTTCGTTGTTGCGCAGCTCCCTGGAAAGATCGAATCCAATCACCTCGCTTTCCATCATCATATCGAGGATGATCAAGTTCGGCTTATCCTCGTTGACTTTCTCGAGGCACTGCTTCCCGCTGTGGGCAGCGCGCACATTGTAGCCGTTGCCCACCAGCAGGCGGCGGTTGATTTCCACAAAATCCTCGTCGTCGTCAACGATGAGTACGGTTTTTTTCACATCCCTCGCCTCCGACTACACTCTTTCTCTTTCCATGTAGGAGGTATGAAGCAAATGATGAGACTTCTCCCCGAGAGGGACCTCGAGATACTGTTCGTAGATCATCTTGATTTCCGGGTTGTGGAGTGACGCCCGGATCTCTTTGCCCTCGTCCTCCTTGTAGATGGCCGCGATGCGGGCCTTGCGCACCTCATCGGTGGTTATCCGCGGCTGACCTCCGCCGCCGATACAACCACCGGGACAGGTCATTATTTCAACGAAGTGGTACTGGGCTTCGGGCCCTCCTCTTTTTATATGCTCGATGATTTTCCTGGCGTTTCCCAGTCCATGTGCCACGGCTACTTTGAGGGTGACCCCTTCGAGGAAGGACCAGTCGGGAAGGGCCCCTTCGATTTTCAAGGAAGCCTCTTTGACTCCCTCGAGACCCATGATCGGATTCACGTGCAGGTTGGCGAAGGGCAGAGGCCTGCCGGTTACGATCTCGTAGGCGGTTCGCAGAGCCGCCTCCATAACCCCGCCGGTGTTGGCAAAGATGTCGGCAGCACCGGAGGACATGCCGAGAAGCTTGTCCATCTTTTCGTCGGGCAGACCTGCAAAATCGATCCCCGCCTGCTTGATCATCCGTCCCAGCTCCCGGGTGGTCAGCACGATATCCACGTCCTGCACCCCGCTGTCCCGCATCTCCGGTCTCTCGCACTCGTACTTCTTGGCTGTGCAGGGCATCACGGAAACCACGAGGATCTGTTCCGGCCGCTTGCCGATCTTCTCGGCATAGTAGGTCTTGGCCACCGCACCGAACATCTGCTGGGGGCTTTTGCAGGTGGATATATTCGGCAGGAACTCGGGATAGAAGTGCTCGGCGTACTTGATCCAGCCAGGCGAGCAGCTGGTGAATTGAGGCAGGGCCACAGGCTCTCCCTCCACCAGTGCTTTCTTGAGACGCGTCAACAGCTCGCTGCCCTCCTCCATGATCGTCAGATCGGCCGCGAAGTTGGTGTCGAATACTCCGTCGAACCCGAGGCGCCGCAGGGCGCTGACCATCTTGCCCGTTACCAGGGTGCCGGCGGGATAGTCGAAACATTCGCCGAGAGCGGCTCGAATGGCGGGAGCCGTCTGCACGACCACGTGTTTTTCAGGATCGTCCAAAGCCGCCCAGACCTCGTCGATCTGGTCCTTCTCGATGATGGCGCCCACGGGACAAACAGCGGCACACTGCCCGCATTGGACGCATACCACCGAATCGAGATCGTTGCAGAAAGCCGGGCCGATCACCGAGGCGAATCCCCGGTTTTGGGGAAAGATCGCCGTTACTCCCTGGATTTCAGCGCAGACGGTGACACAGCGACGGCAGAGAATGCACTTGGAGGAATCCCTGACCAGGGCCGCGGTGCTGGTGTCGCTCAGGGGCCGGCTCTTCTCTCCGGGATACTCGATATCCCGTATTCCCAGCTCCTGAGCGAGACTCTGAAGCTCGCAGTCTCCGTTGCGATCGCAGGTCTGGCAATCCCCCCCGTGATCGGAGAGGATCAGCTCGACCACGGTGCGCCGGGCTTCACGGACACGGGGAGAGTTGGTATGCACCACCATTCCTTCCTGTACCGGAGTCACGCAGGAGGCAACCAGGGTCTTGGCGCCCTCCACCTCCACCAGACAAACCCGGCAGGCGCCGATAGCCTGCACGCCTTCCAGATAGCAGAGGGTTGGAATGTGAATCCCGACCTGGCGGGCCGCCTCGAGCAGGGTCGTTCCTTCAGGAACTTCTGTTTTTTTGTCGTCTATCGTCAAAGTTGGCATATTGATTCACTCCTGTTCTATTGCTCTCTGTAATCGCAGCGCAGGCAGCGTTTTGCTTCCGCCAGGGCTACGTTGCTCGACCAGGTACTCTCTACCTCGTCGAAATTGCCTTTCCGCTTGCTGACGGGCACGAGCTTGAGGGCTGCCCTGGGAGTTTCCACGGGATCGGCTTCGGGATCGAAGGCTGTGTCTACCTGACGTTCGCTGCGCCAGAAGGCCCGGTTTTCGCCTCCCAGATAGATATCGATGCCCACTGCCGCTCGCTCTCCGGCGGCCACCGCCTCAATGACAGAAGCCGGTCCGTTGACTGCATCTCCGCCGGCGAAGAGCCAGGGTTCCGAGCACTGCCCGCTGTGAGGGTCGGCGGCGATGTAGTGCCGCTCGTTGAGCTTGACCTCATCGCCGTTGAACAGCTTACTCGTATCGAGGGTCTGGCCGATCGCGGCCACCAGCAGATTGGCCGGCAGAGTGAAAAACTCTCCTTCCTGCGCCACGGGGCGTCGGCGCCCGCTCCTGTCGAAGGGACCGGGCTCCATTCGCTGCATCTTTACCGCGGAGAGACTGTCCGCCTCGGCGATCAGCTCGATGGGCGCCGCTAGGAACTGGAAGCGAACCCCTTCCTTCTCCGCTTCCTCGATTTCCTCTTCGTAGGCGGGCATCTCTGCGCGGGTACGGCGGTAGGCAACCGTCACCGTGTCGGCGCCTAGTCGCAGAGCTGTACGGGCAGCGTCCACCGCTGCATTGCCGCCTCCCACTACGACCACATCTCCCTTCACCTCCCTGTTGCCGTTGAGATTGTAGCTTTTCAGAAATTCCAGCGCTTCGATGCAACCCCCTGTCTGCTCTCCGGAAAGACCCAATCCGCGGCCTTTGGGAGCACCGACGGCCACAAAAACAGCCTCGAATCCCTTTTCTTTGAGCCCGGCAAGGGTGAAGTCTTCACCCAGGCGCAGGCCGGTGTTTATCTTTACTCCGAGGTCTGCGATCATTTTCACATCCTGCTTAAGAAGATCGCGGGGAAGCCTGTAGGCGGGGATGGCCTGCAGGAGCATTCCCCCGGCTTGCTCTTCCGCCTCAAAGACCTCGGGTTTGTAGCCCAGGCGGGCCAGAAAATACGCGCAGGCCAGACCGGCGGGGCCGGCGCCCACGATTGCCACTTTGCGCTTCGCCGCCCGCTCATCCACCAGAAACTCGGGCAGCTGCAGCTCTTTCTCCTGGTCTGAGAGGAAGCGTTTCAGCCCGCGTATCGCCAGCGAGGTGTCCACCGTGGCTCTGCGGCACTTGCCCTCGCAGGGGTGAAAGCACACCCGCGAGCACACGTTGACGAAAGGATTGCGTTCCCTGTGCAGGAGCAGGGCTTCCTCGTAGCGCTTCTCGGCGATCAGGCTGACGTACCCCGGGACATCCACTCCGGCGGGGCAGGCGTTTTGGCAGGGGGCCCGCACCAGCTCGGGGCAGACGCCGGCAACGCATTTCTTGTCCCGAATGTGGGCGTCGAATTCATCACGGAAGTAGCGGATAGCCGCGAGAACCGGGTTGGGAGCGGTTTGTCCGAGTCCGCAGAGGGCGGTATCCTTGATGATGTTGCCCAGCTTGATCAGACGCTCCACATCTCCTTCCTCGCCCTTACCGGCGCAGATGCGCTCAAGGATCTCCAGCATCCGCTTGGTGCCGATGCGGCAGGGGGTGCACTTGCCGCAGGATTCCTCCTGCACGAATTCGAGAAAGAAACGGGCCATGTCCACCATACAGGAGTCTTCGTCCATTACTATCAATCCGCCCGAGCCCATGATGGCCCCGAGCTCGGCGAGACTCTCGTAGTCCACAGGTACGTTGAGGTGCTCCTTGGGAATGCAGCCTCCCGAAGGTCCGCCGATCTGAGCCGCTTTGAAGGATTTCCCATCGGGGATTCCGCCGCCGATATCGTAGATGATCTCGCCGAGCTGAACGCCCATGTTCACCTCTACCAGCCCGACATTGTTCACTTTGCCGGTCAGGGCAAAAATCTTGGTGCCCGGGCTTTTCTCGGTGCCGACGGAACGAAACCAGTCAGCTCCCTGCGAGATGATGAGTGGCACATTGGCCAGGGTTTCGACGTTGTTCAGCACGGAAGGTTTTTCCCAGAGACCGCGGGTTGCGGGAAAGGGGGGGCGAGGGCGGGGCTCTCCGCGTCGGCCTTCTATGGAGCGCATCAGGGCCGTCTCCTCGCCGCAGACGAAAGCGCCCGAGCCCTGAGCAATGTCGATGCCGAAGCAGAAATCGGAGCCCAGGATATTTTCACCCAACAGACCGCTCTCCCGACACTGGCGGATCGCTTCTGACAGCCGCTCCAGGGCCAGGGGATATTCGGCCCGGCAGTAGATATATCCTTGGCAAGCCCCGATAGCGCGGGCTCCGATCATCATGCCTTCCAACACGGCATGGGGATCGCTCTCGATTACACTGCGGTCCATGAAGGCGCCCGGGTCCCCCTCATCGGCGTTGCAGAGGATGAACTTTTCGTTCCCGTTAGCTGCCCTGGCGAACTGCCACTTCAGTCCGGTCGGGAAGCCGGCTCCACCGCGGCCCCGCAGTCCCGAGGCTTTGATTTCGTCGATGATCGCCTCCGGCCTCATCTCCTGCAGAGCCTTGGCCAGGGCCAGGTAGCCTCCACGGCCTATGTACTCTTCGATGCTGGTGGCCGAGATCCTGCCCTTGTTGTGCAGGACCCGCAGGTTTTGACGCGAGAAAAAGGGAATATCTGCGTAGTGGGGAATGACCATGCCCGTGCTCGGATGCCTGAACATCAGCCTTTGTACCGGCCTGCCTTTGAGTATGTGCTCTTCCACAAGCTCCGGCATATCTTCGGGAACGAGCTTTTGGTAGAAAAATCCGCCGGGGTAGACGACCATGATCGGGCCGCAGGCACAGAAGCCATTGCAGCCTGTTCGCACCACCTCGACCTCGCCGGCGGAGTCGGGGTTGTTCAGGTCGCCCACTGCCACCTCGTTCGCCAGTCCCTGCTCTGCCAGCTCTTTAACCAGCGCGTCCCTTACTTTTTCCGCGCCCGATGATACACAGGCCGTACCGAAGCACATCAGGATGTGAGTTCTTGTTGTCTTTGTAGTAGCTTCCATTTCTATTTACCTTTGTAGTCCGATGGTTCCTGGCCTATGTACACTATGTATTCACTGGCCGCTTTTCCCTCCAGCACGTGCCGGCGGAAGATTTCCTTTGCCTTGTCTGTGTCCAGATACCCGTAAAGCACGGGTTCGGAGCCTATCAGTTCGACGGTCATCACCGGCTCGAACTCGCAGGCACCGATACAGCCGGAGTTGGTAAGCCGGACATCGGTGCGTCCGCTTCGCTCCAACTCTTCGGCCAGGGCGTTGATAACCTCCCTGGCGCCGCTGGCGATGCCGCAGGTACCCATATGAACCGTGATGCAGGCCCGGTACCCGTCTTCGCGCAGAGATGTTCGTTTCTGGACTCTCTCCCGGATCGCCAGGAGATCCTGTGTGCTGCGTATCTTCTCCATTACTTTCTCCTTCCCGGCTCATAGCTCTCAAGGATCTGGCGGATCTTGGTCGGCCGGACCCGTTTGTGCACGTCCTCGTCGATGGCCATGGCGGGAGCCAGCCCGCAGGCCCCGAAACAGCGAGCCACTTCGAGGCTGAACAGCCTGTCTTCGGTAGTGCATCCGACCTCTATTCCCAGTTCCTGTTTGAGGCTGTCCAGAACCTGTTTGCCTCCCCGTACGTAGCAGGCTGTTCCCAGACAGACACGGATCAAGTGTTTGCCTCGTGGAACCGTGGAGAAGAAAGAATAGAATCCCACCACACCGGCCACTTCGCTGTAGGCTTTTCCCAGACCCAGGGCGATCCGTTTCAGGGCTATCTCCGGAAGATAACCGAAAATACCCTGGGCGATTTGAAGGACCGGAATCAGTGCTCCCGGTTTGTCCCGATAGTCGTCCAGAACCTCGTCGAGGCGGGCGAGCAGCTCCTGCTCCGAGGCCTCTTGCTCGCAGCACGACTCGACGGTCCTGACAGTTGTTTCGACACCGTTGTTCATGCTTACTCCTTGATCTGAAGGGCCTCTAGGCCCTCGTTTATTTTCGTATATACGCTGCGGGCAAGGGCGTATGGATTTGCCCGGAACCCGCCTGCTTTCTCTTGTTGTTGACGAACTACCTCACGGCTGTTGATCTGCAAACTGCGTTCGGCCGCCTGGAGCTGCACGCGAAGCTCAAGGCCGGGATTGGTGGCCAGCACAGATGAAAGGGTGGAGGCCAGATCGCCAAGCGGATTGCGATCCACATGAGCGAGTTGGAGCCTGGCGCGCACGGACAACCCGCCGAGTTCGGAAGGTTTGAGGTTGAGCCGGCCGCCGGCCTGCTCTACGCGGAACCGGAAAAGACTCAAGCCCAATCCCGTTCTCTTGTTTTTTTCTGTGGTGTAGAAGGGATCGGTGACCAGCTCCGCCGGCGCCTCGCTGCCGTGACCGTTGTCGTCGACGGTGATCGACATCGAATCCCTGTCCGGGTCTTCCCTAATTGCGACGGCCACGATGGTTGCCTCGGCCTTGAGAGCATTTTCTACGAGATCGAGGATGTGCAGGGACAGCTCACGCAATCCAATGCCTCCTGTCAGCCCGATCCTGCAGGGCGAGGGCGAGCTCTGCGAAACTGGGCTCCGCTACGTGCAGAGCCGTGCATGTGCACCCGATATCTTCGAGAAAATGACTGTCTGAGGAGCTGATCAGAGGAAATCGGTGATGTTGGAACTCGGAGCAGCGTCCCCGCGCTACGCCGGCCGAAGATATTTCGGCGGCGCAAAAGTGCACCCCTTCTGGGAAAAAACCCAATTGTCCCAGTACGCTGAACGCTCGCCGGTCCACATGAGCCGCCACGGCCAGTCCGCTGTAGCGCTGGATCAGGTCCACGGCTTCGCCAAGTCGGTACGTGCTGGCGGCGGATAGCAGTCGTCTCTCGCTGCCCGTTCTGCGGTCTCGACTGTCGAGGATCCACTGCTCGCTGTCCGGATCCCTGGCTTTGCGGTTTTTCGATTTTATTTCCGGCAGGGTCTGCAAAACGCTCTGACCGACACTGAGCGCGCTGCCGACAGCCGGAAACAGCCCCAGTACATGAACCTCCTCCCGCGTGGTGATCTCGATACCGGGAACCACAACGAGCTTTCCCCGGGTATCGCGCCGTGCCGCTTCGATTACTGCGGGTGCGTTCGCTGCGCTGTTGTGGTCGCAAACGGCAATCATAGATAGGTTTCTGGCCGCGGCGGTCTGGACGATTCTGCGTGGCAGCATCTGATTCGAAGCGCAGGGGGAAAGAGCTGTATGGATGTGTAGATCCGCCAGTACGGTGATCATTCATTTCGTCCGCGGATCCCCAGGGCGAAGAGCTTGCCGGCCACGTCGAAGGTCGAGCATTTCGTTGAATACAGAGGGATATGCTCTTGTACAGCCTTTTCGAGCACTCGATCTTCAGGAACCATTCCCGAAGTGAATACGACAGCCGCCTGGTTGGCGTGTACGGCCACCGCTATAACGTTCAGATGCACCTGGATGGTGAGCAGCACTCCCCCGGCCGGAGCATTTGCCAGGACATCGCTCAACAGGTCCGAGGCGTGGGCCCGGCGTATGCGCACCGCTTCATGGTCGATCAGCTCGGGGGTCAAGGACTGCAGATCCAGCTTTTTCGATATTTCATTTAGAATCATCATTGGTCTCTCCCTGTTTGTATGACGCACTGAGATCTGTTCCCCCGGCCCAGCACGATATCTTCTGCAAGAGCGGCACAGCTTGGAGCGCCGCAGGCCCCACAGTCGCGTCCCGGCAGTGCGGCGGTGATTTCATCGATCCTGGCCAGTTTAGCGATTGCTTCCCTCATATCCTCAGCCAGCCTCACGCCCGCGCGGGGGAGGTAGGGGACGCTTCGCGGTGCCGCTTTCACGGGCTGCACACGGCCCAGACCCGAGCGAAGCCAGCGGCTGCGGGCGATAAAGGAATCCTCGGGAAACAGCGGTGTTCCGTAGCAGCCGTTGACACAGGCGCTGAGATCGAGAACGAGGTAGTGCTCGAGAAGCCCCCTCTCCGTCTTTTCAAGGATGTCGCCGACAGCGCTCATGCCCCACGCTCGGAGAACATGCGTCTCATCACTGCTGGTACGCGCGGTCCGTGTGTGCAGCTGCCCTTCGCCGCCCGACGCTTCAGAGCTGCTTGCGACCAGCGGTGCTACAAGAGCGGTCAGGTGATCCGGTGCGAGCACCCGAATTCCTTCAGAGAGCTCGGCTCTGAGGAGCTGGGTATACTGCCCGGGGCAGGCGGGGACAATCGCAGCCGACTGCACAGCGAGGTCCTCGACCGCGGACTCCACAGGGCTGAGAAAGGGAGCGAGCAGGTGCAGCAAGCTTGGGAAGTTGCTCGTGAGGAGATTCACAACAGCCGGGCAGAGCGGGGCGATCTGAGGATGGGGCACATCCCCACGGGCGTGGAGAATCGTCTTCCTGCGCGTTTCCTCCTGCCAGTCCTCGCTGAAGCGGATGTCTTTAAAACCGAGGGAACGCAGAGCCGAGATCACCAGACGCGGCGGGATCTTCAATCCGAATTGGGTAAGGAAAGCACGGGGTATGAGGAGTGTGTCGCGAATGACATCGTCGAGTTTTCGGTGATCCTCAGCGGTTGCAGGCTCGGAAAGCCCGAAAACACCGTGGCTGCAGGTTTCGATGCAGCAGGCACAGTCGATGCAGAGGGCATCGATGATCGTAGGCTTCGAGTCCCGTACCCGCAATGCCCGGGCCGGGCAGGCCTTGATACATTCGAGACAGCCTACACAACGCTCTGCGCGGATGGCGAGCGAGTGCGCGGTGGTTTGCGTGCTCTCACGATTGTGGAGGTAGATCGTCGAACGGATATGGGTGCCGCTTCCCGGGCGGGAGTCGATTTCAAAAACATCACTCGCCTTGCTGATGTTGGGCAGTCCCATGCCGGCGCCGAATCCCAGCTCTCTCGCTTGCTCCGAGGCGGTGGAATAACCGGGCCTCATCGCCTCATCGAGGTCCGGAATACCGGGTCCTTTGTCTACTACTTCCATGTCGATCCGCCCATCTGTGAGCCTGACCCAGAGGTTGCCCTTGCAAGCGTGTACCACAACGTTCATTTCCGCCTCATAGGCGGCGATCATGATTCTTCTCATGATCGCTCCGTCTACACCTATCTTTTTTAGATGCTCTTTCAGCAGACGGGAGGCCAGGCCGGCGGTCTCGAAGTCGCCTCCCGTTATCGGGTAGGAGGTCGTGATCATGATTGTCGGCTTCCCTCGCCGTAGAGGCAGTGAAACAAACGTCCACAGGTTTCAAACATATCGAAGGGGGAGATGAGCACAGCGGTAGCCCCTCGAGAGGCGGCTTGCAGGAGAGCAGATTCGGGCTGCACACCGTCGACCAGGCAAATCCCCGGGCAGTCCATCAGCTCGGCTACTCTGGCGAGCTGGGTGTTGGCCAGGCTGGTTACCAGCAAAGTGGAAGCGTCAGCCTTTTCGAGGAGAGCACTCATCTTATCACCGGCGAAGACACTGTTGATTTCGGAGTTGCCCGCTCCGGCGGATGACACAATACGAGCCTTTATCGCTTTAGCCAACGCCCGCAGCTTCATAGGTTTTTTTCTTTCGCTTTTGTAGAAGCAAGTATCGTGCCAAAAATAGTATTGCAATAACGGCAGGCGGGTATGCTGGAGATGCCGGAACCAGCGGGCCGAAGCAATAGCGCGGTCCGGCAATCGCCGACCGCGCCGGCTGCAATTTTATAATTTTATATTGAGAAAAAAGTTACGATACTGCTCTACAGGAGGAGACTTTGCCACCGACGAGAATACAGGCCCTCAGCCGGATTTGGGTAAGGCGCGCACGGAGAAGCCTGGCGGGAGGCGATTTTGGCGGTGGGTATTGTTCCCCCATGGGCGATCTGTGCACAATGTATACCAGGTACTTTCGGTGGAGCGGGTTAGAGGTAATCCTCCCGCCGCAAGCCGTATTTTTTCAGCCGCTCGTAAAGGGCTCTCCTGGAAATACCGAGAACTTGATAGGTGGCATTGATTTCGCCGTGATTTTCTCTCAAGGCGGTTTCGATAGCCTTTCTCTCCGTCTGTTCCATCTCGTCTCGCAGAAGTCCCGAGGTTGCGGGTAGGGAGAGCAGGCGTTCCGAGCAGAAGCCGAGATCCGGAGTAAAGGACCCGGCTACCCCTTGATGGGATGCGATCACCATCCGTTCCACCGCATTTTTCAGCTCTCGTACATTTCCCGGCCAGGCGTGCCTCAGCAGGCTCCTGAGCGTTTTCTCCGGGATTTGCGGCACCGCAATTCCATTTCTTTCCGTCGTCTGTTTGAGGAAATGAGAGACGAGGCGGGGAATGTCCTCCTTGCGGTCGCGCAGGGGCGGCACCAGGACGGACAGCACCATGATGCGGTGGAAGAAATCCTCCCTTATCGTCCCGTGTTTTACCTCTTCCCGGAGATCCACATTGGAGGCCGAGATAAGCCTGATGTCCACTTTCTTGGGTTTGTCGCTTCCCAGGGATTCTACGATGCCGTCATCAAGAACCCTGAGCAGCTGTACCTGGGCACGCTCGGAAATCGTTTCGATTTCATCGAGCAGCAGAGTGCCGCCCGAAGCCATTACCAATTTTCCTTCCCGCTCGGCCGTGGCGCCCGTGAACGAACCCCGGATATGTCCGAAGAGCTCGCTTTCCAGCATGGTGTCGGGCAGGGCGCCGGCATTCACGGGTACGAAAGGGCCGCGGCTGCGCGCGCTCTCGGAATGGATTGCCCTGGCTACCAGTTCTTTTCCGCTGCCTGTCTCCCCGACAATCAGCACGGGTGCGTCGCTGCGGGCAGCCACATCGATAAGCTCGTACACATCCTGCATGACCCGGCTTCGCCCCACCATGCCGAAGCGCCCGTCCTCTGAGGGGGCAAGCAGGCTGAGACGCCGGCGAAGCTCCAGGCTTTCCAGCCTGAGATCCATCTGCTCGACGGCCTTGTCGATATAGGCGATGAGCACATCATCGTCGAAAGGTTTTTCGAGGAAATCAAAGGCGCCCGCTTTCAGGCAGCGCACGGCCATGGGAATATCGCCGTGACCGCTGATCATCAGAACAGGTGCCAGCAGTTTTCTGCGTGTGATTTCGGCGAGGAATTGCTCGCCATCCATACCGGGCATCTTCACGTCTGTGATGATGCACTTCACCGACTCGAGACTCGCCGAAGACAGCGCGGCTTCGGCTGAATCGAACAGTTCCGTCCTGTAACCCCGCAGACGCAGCATCTGGCCGATTGAGTACCGGGCCGCCTCGTCATCGTCGATCACCGCCAGGCTGTTCTTGTCTCGCATTTTTTCTTCACTCATGGTCTTCTCTTTGCCTCTGCTCTCCATCTGTTTGCGCTGCGATCGGCAGTCGGATAGTAAATGTCGCCCCGTTTCCACTTTCTCCTCGAGCCTCTATGCTGCCCCCGTGGTCTTTGATGATACTTCTTGAAATGGACAGACCCAGACCGGTACCGTGTCCACTCTCCTTCGTCGTGTAGAACGGTGCAAACAGCTTGGACGCTTCCCCGGCCGGGAATCCCTTGCCCGTGTCGGCGATCTCGACCACGACGAATCCATCGCTTCCGGTCTCGCTGTAGGATTGGATGTTCAATCGGCGGATCGGGGATTCCTTCATGGCTTGGCGGGCGTTTGTGAGTATATTCAAGAACACCTGGGACAGGCGGATTCGATCCCCCCATATGTCGGGAGGATTCACGTCAAGCGAAGAGTGCACCTCCACCCCGGAGAGCTTCATCTGGGGCAGAAGGAATTCCAGAGTCTCCCGGATCACACTGCCGATATTCAGTCTGGCGAAGTGCCGTTTATCCTTTCGAGTCAGCTCCCGCATCTCGTTGATGATTTTGGCGGCCCTGTCTACCTGTTCGGAGATCAGTCTGAGATTGGCCTTGACCTCTTCATCGCTTCCCAGCCCCTTATCGATCATGTAGAAGGCATTGCGGGCGTAGTTGCGTATGCCTGTAAGGGGTTGGTTCAGCTCGTGGGAGATCGCGGCTGCCATCTCTCCGAGCTCTGCGAGCCGCGTGGAGTGCTCGAGCTGTTCTTCCTGTTTCCTGGCCAGCTCGACGAGCTCCATGCGTTTGCTTTCAGACTGGCTGCGGGCTTGCTGCTGCCTCGTTTCTCTGTCCTTGAGCGAGCCGATGAATAAGGCCACCAGCACGAAAAAGGTGATTCTGAGGGCATCCGTCCAGATGCTGTTGACTCTGAGCCCGAGGAGGTCGAACGACAGGACCACGATTGCCAGGAATACAGCTGCCAGCATTCCCCTGCGTCCCCACCACGTGCAGGCCAAGGCGATGGGAATATACATGAAGTGGGTGTAGACTATGTCGGTATGCAGAACAAGCCGAAAAAGCAGCGCCCCGCCGGTGGCGGCCAGTAGAAGGAGAAGAACCACTGTAAATTTCAGATTCTTGTTGATGACTAATTATTATAGAAAGAAAAAGCTGGCGGTCAATCTTACGAGTTGCAACGGCGAAGTTAAGGTCACCAACGCCGGCACTATAATGATAGACCCCGACTCGACGATAGATGCCAGAGCACTTTCCAGATCGACTACCCGCAGCACCCATGGGCAATAGGCTACGACTGCGGCGACTTCGTTATGATGAGGACGTTTAGAAAGTTATAGACTTCTAATCACTGGATTACAGGTATTTCGGCTTGGATTGTGGAAGCCGCCATCAAAGACACGAGGCTCTAGCGAATGCCAATTTGGTTGTGAAGGGTGTGATTTT
>CAYMGP010000056.1:0-2826 GCA_964390045.1 uncultured Spirochaetaceae bacterium
GACCAGGAGGAAAAAGGTCATCGGCGTAAGCAGGGGAAAGGTGATGATCCGGAAACGCTTCACCGCTCCAGCACCATCGATCGAGGCGGCTTCCAGAGCTTCCCTCTGCACGTTCTGCAGTCCGGTGAGATAGAAGATGATGTTGTACCCCAGGTTCTTCCAGGTAGCGGCCATGGTCACCACGATCAAGGCCAGGGTCCCATTGGTCAACCACTCCGGACGCACGCCGAAGAGGGCCTCGCTGAAATAGATCAGGTAGCCGTTGGCCGGGTTGAAGAGGAAGAGGAAGATGGCCCCGGAGATGGCCGGGGAAAGGGCGTAGGGCCAGATCAGCAGGGAGCGGTAGATCCTCTGGCCCTTGAGCTTCTGATTGAGAAGCAGGGCGATCATCAGGGAGACGAAGAGTCCGACAACCACGACGGCGACCGAGAAGATCAGGGAGGTCACAAAGCTGCGGATATAGTCGGCGCTGGTGAACAGCTTCTGGAAGTTGTAGAAGCCGGCGAAGATCTTGCGGATCCCGAAGGGATGGACCTTGTACAGGCTCAGGCGGAAGGTCTCGACGGCCGGGTAGAAGAGAAAGATAATTAGGATAAAAAAGCTGGGCAGCAGCAGCAGGTAGGGCAGCCATTTGTTCTCAAAGGTCGATTGCATGGGCTCCTCTCCTCTTCAGTTGGTTTTGAGAATCCTATTTTTGCACGTGATTTCACTATAGTCCAATGGGGAAGCTGTCCCCCATCGGTAAAAAGTGGCTGCGGAAATCTCGTCCCGCAGCCACCGTTTCTGTCAGGCATGAGCTACATGTTCAGCTCGTTCCACTCCTTGATGGCCTGGTTGGCTTTGGCGGCGGCCTCGTCCAGTGCCTGCTTTACCGTAGCATCCCCGGCGTAGACCTTCTGGACACCCGTCTCGATTAGGGCGCGAACCTCGGGAAACACGCCGATCAGGGAACCGGCGGTATTCACCGTGTAGGGACTCTCCAACAGCTGGTTGAAGGCGATGCGGAAGTTCGGGTTGTCATTGAACCAGCCCTCGGATTCCAGCTTTTCCATGGCCGTCTTGCGCACGGCGAAATATCCGGTGCCCTTGTGCCATTTCATCTGGGCGTCGTCTTCAGAGATATGCTTGACCAGTTTGAAGGCGGCGTAGGTCTCGGCGTCTGGGTGTCCGGCGGACAGCCAGAGTGTACCGCCGCCGATGGTCACGCCTCCCTTGGCGCCTTCCGGCCGTGGCATGAAGCCTGTTCCCAGTTCCCAGCCTTTTTCCTTCAACAGGCCGGTAAGCTGATTGACGTCCGAGGTGGAGGACATGATCATGGCCACCTCTCCGGAGCCGAGCGCCGCCCGGTGGTTGGTCCAGGCGGGTCCCCCCACGTCGAGGAAATAGCCGTCCCGCTCCATGCCGGTCCACCACTCGAGGATCTTCTGTCCGGGCTCACCGTTGAACAGCACCTCGGTGGGGAACTCCCCCTTGCGCCCGTTGTCCTTGTTCACGAAGGGCGCGTCCATGATGCAGTGGAACTCCTCGAAGTACCAGTCATGAAGGTTCCAGGTAATCGCGCCCTTGAGCCCCAGGCTGGAACCCATCAGCTTCTTGGAGTACTCGATAACGTCGTCGAAGGAGGCCGGCGCCTGGTCGGGCAGGCCGACCTGCTTGAAGAAGTTCTTGTTGTAGTACAGAAGCGGGGTTGAGGAGTTGAAGGGCATGGAGTAGTGGGCGCCGCTGATCGTGTAGTAGGTGCCCACGGGTGAAAAGAAGGCGTCCCAATCTATAGTCTCCCACTTGGCGAGATCTTCGAGGGGTACCACCATGCCGCTGTTGGCCATACCCAGGGTGCCGATCTCGTAGAGGTGGAACACGTGGGGGGCGTTGCCCGCCTTGGCCGCGGCAGCGGTCTTGTTCAGGGTGTCGTTGTACGAACCTGTGTACTGAACCACCACGTTGATATTGGGATTCTTATCCATGAAATCCTGGACGATCCCCTCGATCAACTGAATCCTTGCTCCAGACATGGCGTGCCACATGTCCACACTGACCGCACCTGTAAGGTCCGGTGGCTCCTGGGACCCGCCTGCGAACAGCAGACCGGGGAGCAGTAGCGAAGTACAAAGAATGATGTGTAAGACCCAGCGTTTCATAAAATACCTCCTGTTGTTTGGTCTCGCCTCTATTGTACAAGACATAGCGAAATCCCGCAAATTTTTTTGTTTTCTTACTGTAGTGGAGGCTTTTTTGCCGAAGATGGCGCTCTATTCGCGATAGAGGATATTGTAGAAGTAACTCTTCGGGTTGATTTCCGTGGGAAACTCCCGATGGTCTGCACGGATGCAATCCTCTTCATAGGTTGTTCCATCCGGGCTGATCCTGATCAGGAGGTACCAGAAGCGATTTTCTTGGGTTTGAATTTTTACGGCCACGATGTTGTACCAGTACGCGCCCTCGGCATCCTGCCAAGCCTCCTCCACCGTGTACGTGTATACATTATAAGGTTTAGTGGCGTAGCTAAGAGGGTATCCTTCGACTATTCCGTCAGCCTTGTACACAAACTTAGGGGTTTCCCGTGTGGGATCGTTCTCCGGATTGATCCAAGTCCCAACTAGGAGAGAGGTGTCTGTTTCTGCGGCTGCCGGCAAGATCATGGCCAGCAGCAGCAACACAATGATGAAGAGCTTTTTCATTTTTTTCCTCCGAAGCAAATCGATTTTTAGTGGGAAGCTCAGTTCTCTGTAGGTGCCGGAGCCGAGCCGACGGTGAAAAGCTGCTGTAAAAACAGTGGTATCATCTAGCCTAATTCATTCACCCCCTCGTTTCAACACAAATGTCAGT
>CAYMGP010000056.1:2836-27032 GCA_964390045.1 uncultured Spirochaetaceae bacterium
CCGCATCCTGCCAGACTTCCTCCACAGTGTAGGTCCAGACATTCGTCGGCTTTTTTGCGTAGGTAGTAGCGTAGCTTTCTCCAATTCCGTCAGTCTTGTACACTAACTTGGGGGTTTCCCGTGTGGGATCGTTCTCCGGATTGACCCAAGTCCCAACTAGGAGAGAGGTGTCTGTTTCTGCGGCTGCCGGTAAGATCATGGCCAGCAGCAGCAACGAAATGACGAAGAGCGTTTTCATTGCTTTTTCTTCCAAGCGGATCGATTTTACAACGGAGAAGCTCAGTTCTCTGTGTGCGCTGGGGCCAATCTCTCGGTGAGAAACTGCTGCACAATACAGTGGCACCATCTAGCCTAATTCATTCACCCCCTCGTTTCAACACAAATGTCAGTGCTGCGGTTCAAATCCTTGATCCGCACTCCCGCCCGATTCAGCGTATCTGCTTGAGCAATCCCGTCATACTTTCTATGATGCATCCCATGAGCACGCCCCAGGTAATCGTCATCGGCGGAGGAGGAACCGGGGCCGCCCTGGCCTACGATTTGAGCCTGCGGGGAACTCGGGTCACGCTTCTCGAGCGGGGGGAACTCACCTCCGGTACCACGGGGCGGCATCACGGCCAGCTTCACTGCGGTGCCCGCTACGCAGTGCATGATCCCGAAATCGCCCGGGAGTGCATGAGAGAAAGCGAGATCCTGCGGCGCATCGCCTCTTCGGCCATCGAGTTCAACTACGGCCTCTTCGTAGCCCTCAGCGATGAGGACGAGAACTACTGCGATCGCTTCCTCTCCGCCTGCGAAGAGTGCGGAATCCCCACCCGCCTGCTCACGGCCAAACAGGCCCTGGCCAGGGAACCGGGGCTCAATCCTGCAATCCGCCTGGCCGTGCAGGTGCCGGACGGCAGTATGGACGCCTGGCGTCTGGCCCTGCATTTCTTCGCTTCTGCAGGGCGTTTGGGTACAGAGATCCGCACCTTTTCCGAGGTGGTGGGCATCGAGCTGACACCCGGAGCGAGCAGCGTACGTGTTCGCGACTATCGAGGCGGCGGCGATGTCGAGCTGCAGGCCGATCTGATCATCAATGCCGCGGGAGCCTGGTCTGGGCGTGTCGGCGAGCTGGCCGGGTTGCGCATACCTGTCAGTCCCTCCCCGGGCACCATGGTCGCCGTCAAGGGAAGGCTGGTCAACATGGTTATCAGCCGGCTTCACCCTGCCGGGGACGGAGATATCATCGTGCCGCAGCGCAATCTCACCATCATAGGCTCCACCCAGTGGCTGACCGAAGATCCGGACGACGTAGAAATCCCGCAGCACGACATGGAAATCCTCGTCGCCTCGGCAACACAGATGGTGCCCGCATTCGGTGCGGCCGGGCTGCACGCCGCCTGGTCCGCTGCTCGCCCGCTGATCGGTGAGGTTGGAGAAACAGGGCCGCGGGGTCTGAGCCGCAATTTCTCCTGCCTCGATCATGCTGAAAGCGATGGCGTTGAGGGCATGATATCGATTCTCGGAGGCAAAGCAACCACCCTGAGGGGCATGGCCGAGCAGGCTGCCGATCTGGCCTGCAGCAAGCTCGGTATCGATACACCGTGCACTACGGCCGAGCGGCCACTGGCGCTCCCGCGAAGCTACTACCAGGAACAGAAATGAGTGATACAACTGTTACATTTAGAATCTTCCGCTACCGGCCGGACAAGCCGGAATCCGCTCACTTCTACGAAACGCGGCTGCCGGTAGATCGATCAACCACGGTGCTCGATGTTCTGAAAAAAATACGAACGGGCGATCCCGGCCTGATGTTCCGCCACTCCTGCCACCACGGCTCCTGCGGCACCTGCGCCTGCCGTATCAACGGCAGGGAGCGCCTGGCCTGCCTGACCCGGGTTCTCGATCTGGAAACGGACACGGTGACGGTGGAACCCCTGCGAAAACTCTCCAAGGTAGGCGATCTGGTCGTGGATCCGAGGGGATCCTTCGAGGAATACGATCCGCAGTGGCAAACGCTGCGGCCGAGCGAAGCCCAGCCCGAAGCCGTTCCTCCCGAAGAGCTGGCGGGCTACGTGCGCCTGGAAAACTGCATCGAGTGCGGCGCCTGCGTTTCTGCCTGTCCCGTCGAGGATTTTTTAGGACCCGCAGTGTTGGCGGCGATCAACAGGGAACGCCGCCATGTTTCCGGGCAGGAGCCGGCCCTGCTGCAGGTTGCGGACGGAAAGCGCGGTGTATCAAAATGCCGGCGGGCTCTCGAATGCAGCCGCGTCTGTCCGACCGGGGTTTATCCCGCCCGGCACATCGAAGAGCTTCGGCGTGCCCTCCGCGGGCTCGTTGAGCATTTTGAAGATCCAACAGCCCCTATAGAGACCGATTGGGACGCACTGAGTTGATCGTACTCGACACCCATATCTGGATATGGTATCTGGACACTCCGGAGCTTCTCAGCGAGCGGGCAAGCGAGGTCGTGGATCGCGCTCGTGACGATCGCAATATCCAACAATACGAGCGAGTACCGACCGTCTGGTGATCTCAACCGAAAAGCTCTATGACGGTAGTGACGTAGTAGAAGAGCCTGGCTCCGAAAACAATCAGGGCAATCCCGCAGATTATCTGAAACACCCTGTGCAGCTTGGCTGAACGATACACTCCGTCGGACAGCAGGCCCGTCAAACTCCCCAAGACGATCGGAGCAACGGCTGCTCCTGCAGCAAACAGGGCTGCATAGAGTATCCCGAGAGTGGCAATGTTCTCTGCGATACAGGCGATATAGCTGAGGATCGCAATATAAGGCGCACAGGGTGCGATCCCCATCAGAAAGCCAAGGACAAGCAGGTTGTGAATGCCTCTATCCAGCCAACGCGCTCCGATCTTCAGATTGAAACCTTTCCCCAGGATGATAAGAATGCCCATGGCTATCATAAGCAGGGATATGACTAGGTGAAGCCAACCCGATTTATGGGGAGGGAAAAGGCGGTTTATGTAACGAAAGGCGACGGTGGCCAGCCCTCCAAGCAGGGAAAAGGCGACAAGTCTGCCGGCACAAAACAATGCAGAAGCTTTGAGCCCCTCCTTCCAGTTCTTCTTCGTCGCCCCGATGTAGGGCAAAAGCACAGGAGCCATGTAGACGAGGCAGGGACCCCACCCCATGGTAAAACCGGCAGCCGTAATTCTCAGCGCTTCAGAAAGCATCGCTTATTTTGATACGCTTCCCCGCCCCGACAAGAATGTAGTCCTTTCCATAAGCTTTCTGAAATTGCTCCCTCGCCAGATCACCGGAGCAATGACAGGGGGCTACTTTCTCCACTTTTTCCCTTTGAATCCCGCTGATGACGTTCTTCACCTGGCGAACGTTCATCCAGCATAGATGGAACCCCCCCAGCACCAGATATGCATCGCTGCTCAGTATCGCTTTCGCTTTCTTAACGATCTCGACGATTCCCGGATGCGCGCAGCCTGTGATGATCAGAAGTCCCTTGGAGCTCTTTATGACAAGAGACTGCTCTTTTATCCAGCTACCCATCTCTCCCGTAGAATATGCATTTCTGCAGATCTGCACCGGTCCGTCTACTTCGACCAGCGCGGCGCCGGTACCCGCGACGGCTTTTTTGATGCTTTGTGGAAAGGATTCCGGCATATAGACGGTAACATTGGGATTGCGCAAGAGGAAATCCGTAATTCCGCCGATGTGATCCCCGTGTATGTGAGACAGTACCACCACATCCACATCCTCCGGATCGATCTCGAGCTTCCTCATGTTGCTCAACAGTACGGATCCTTCCCCGCCTACATCAAAAAGAATTGTTTTTTCCAGACCTTCTACCAAGCAGGAGAAGCCCCAGCGCGTTTCCAATTGTTCGTTATGTGGATTGTTGTCGTAAACTACAGTGAGATCTACATCGGCCGGATATGCCGCAGCGACAATGAAAAATCCGAACAGCAGAATTGATATGGCTTTGCACAACGTATCCATCTCTCCACCTCTGTTTTAATTATAGTGAATTTTCCGTTTCATGCCTCTGCTTATATGAAACATCGTCAGACATAAATAGTATGTAATATTATACATTATATTTGTATTTAATATAATTTTTATTGACATTTTTACCTTATATTCTATAATTTGCTTAGTATCTTGCTGGAGGGAAAAAATGATATTGGCAGATCGAATCGAACGTCTAGGAACAGAAACAGCGTTCGCAGTTTCCCGGGAAGCAAATGCCTTAGCAGCCACAGGCAAAACCATCTATCCCTTTCATTTGGGTGATATAAACATAAAAACACCTGCAAACATCATCGAGGCAACCAAGAAAGCTCTTGATATGGGAAAAACGGGATACTGTTCGAATTACGGGATCACCGAGCTACGAGAATCCCTGGCCGAGGACATCAACCGCTCCCATGGCACAGACTACGGCACGGAAAATGTGGTGATCGAGCCCGGGGGCAAACCGACGATCAACAAGTTCCTGCTTGCCTTGATGAATCCTGGAGATGAGGTTCTTTATCCGAATCCCGGATATCCAATCTATGAATCACTGATCGAGTTCTATGGGGGCAGGGCCGTTCCCTATGGATTTCGAGAGGGGCAGTCCGGCTTCGAGATGAATCTCGACGAGTTGGAAGATACCATCACCGAGCACACACGCATCCTGATCTTCAACGATCTCCACAATCCTACCGCGGCGGAATCAAGCCCCGAAGAGCTGGCCAGGCTGGCCGATATCGCACGGCGCTACGATCTCTATGTGCTCTGCGACGAAGCGTATTTCGATATCCGTTATGAAGGAAAATCTCAATCCCTCGTTTCTCTCCCTGAAATGCCCGAGCGTTGTGTAATCCTCTACTCTTTCTCGAAAAAGTTTGCCATGACGGGCTGGCGGTTGGGAGCCGCCATTGGACCGGTCAAGACGATCGAGGCGATCGCCCGCCTGAATGTGAACGACGAATCATGTTCCAATCATTTCATTCAATACGGTGCCCTTCAAGGATTGAATGGCAATCAAGATGAGAGCCGCCATCTCCTTAAAACCCTGGAGGTCCGCCGTGATAGGACCCACGAAATCCTGAGCTCGATTCCCGGAATCCACTGCTACAAGCCGGCGGCGACCTTTTATCTATTTCCGAATATCACCGGAGCCATGAAAGCAAAAGGAATCTTAGATTACAACAAGTTTCGGATTGCAGCCCTCAATAAAACGGGCGTGTCTTTCTGCACCCGTACACACTTCGGAAAGAGATTACCGGGGGAGACAGAATACTATGCACGCTTTGCCTATTCCGGGATAGGACTGGAGAAGATTGAAGAAGGACTCATAAAGTTCAAACGTTTCATCGAACGATGAACAACCTTGAGGCGATCGCCTTTAGTATCGAGGGGTAAAATGAAAATCGATCAGATTGATTTCAAAATAATGCAGCTTCTGCGAGAAAACGGGCGAACCCACAACAAGCAAATAGCCCAGTCTCTAGGCCTTTCGGAAGGAACAATCGGCAACAGGATCAACAAGCTCCTGAACAATGATCTCTTGAAAATTACAGGTTTGGTGAATCCTTCCGTATTTCCAGAAAAACAGTGCATCTTTTTGGCTGTAAAAATCGCCTATAACAAACTGAGCATCAAAATTGCCCAAGAAATAGCAAAACTCGAGCAGGTACGATCCGCCTCGATTGTCACCGGACAATACGACATTCTCGTTGAGCTTTTCATCGATGCTGCACATCTGATAGATTTTCTAAGCGGCGACTTGGCACAAGTCGACGGCATTGTATCCGTTGAAAGCTTCATCTCGTTGAAATGCTTCCACAAATGGATATAGATGCCGTGCCGCTGTTGCTCACTTGTACTTGTCGATCAGACCTACCTGCTCATTAAAACCCTTGATTAGTTTGTCCCATGCCTTGAACGATCCCAGCCTGTCCTGCCAGTAATTCTCGCTGTACCACTGCTCGTTGAGCTCTTCCACATCTTTGCCCTGCTGCTCGATCCAGGTGAAATACTTCAGGTTGTGCATCCGTCGCTTGTCCCAGTAGGACAGCTCAAGCAGGTTGTCTGTCGAAATCCCTTCCAGGTAACGCTCGAAGAAACGAGCTGCATCAATCTCTCTGTACTCGCCGTATTGCTCCCTGAGCTCGACGATTCGTGACTGATACATCTCCATCGAATCCGTGGCGATGGTAAAAAGGATGTCCTTGTCGTTGAGCTCGAAATATTTGGCCATTTTGACGGCGCCCAGAATGTTGGCTGCAGACGATATGCCGAGAAGCTCGAGTTTTTCTAGGATATCCTGACCGACTCCCTGCTGCTTTAGATATGCGTGTCCGGCCGGCTCGTTGAATAAGCGAATGATCTGCATAGAAGCCTCGTCGTCCAGAGCCGCCACGAGATCAATATTTTTTACATCGAATATCCAGGGAACGTGCTTGTCCCCGATGCCCTCGATTCTGTGCCCGCCGAAGCCGTTGTACAGAAGAGTAGGACACTGCAGGGCTTCACCGGCCCCGATCTTTATTCTGGGAAACTTCTCTCGCAGGTAGTTGCCGCATCCCAGTGTTCCGGCGGAGCCCTGGGTTAGAAAAAGTCCGGAGAGCCGGTGATTTGCTTTGCCCTCGTGCTGAAATACTTCTTCGATTGCCGGACCCGTCACCGCGTAATGCCAGATCGAGTTGCCAATCTGGTCGAACTGATTGAGAACCACGATCTCATCAGGTTTCGCCCGCTTCAGCTCGTTGGTCTTGTCGAATACCTCTTTGACGTTGCTTTCCACTCCCGGTGTGGCGTAGATCTCCGCTCCTATGCTTTTAAGCCACTCGAAGCGTTCCTTTGACATCCCTTCCGGCAGGACGGCGATGCTCTGACAGGCTAAGAGTGCCGAATCGTATGCGCCTCCGCGACAGTAATTGCCCGTAGAGGGCCAGAGCGCTTTCTGAGCTGTCGGATCAAAGGTTCCCCTGATGAGCTTCTCAACCAGGGGGCCGAAGGTTGCGCCGACTTTGTGCGACCCTGTCGGGAAAAACTTGCCGATAAGCACGATGATTCTGGCCTCTACACCGCTGATCTCTCTGGGTATCTCCAGATAGTTGATTCCGCCGAAGCCGCCGCCGCGTTTGCGGGGTTCATTCTTCCAAGTGATCCTGAAAAGATTTCGCGGGTGTAGATCCCAGAGCCCGATCTGCCTAAGCTCCTCCTGAATTTTCTTTGGAACTGTTTGCGGATCCCGCATCTGCTCGTAGGTAGGGATAATTATATTGCGCTCGCGCGCCCTGCGAATCGTTCTTTCCAGTACGTCCCGATTCTCGACTTCATATATGCTCATACCTGGTGCCCTCCTCTATGTTGTCGGGGTATATGATAGATAGCAGGTATCGTCTGTTAGGTAAAGTGATTAGCGCGGCAATTCCTCCGAAGCGCTGAGCAGAGGAGGAGACTCTGCTCTTCCTCTATCAGCTTTCTCACTCTTAGAGCCTATCTTCGCTCTACGCTAGGCTACTTTTTCCTCTTCATAAACAGGTGTTACCTCTGGGATCTTGAATCTCCTGGCGGACAGCTTGGAGAACAGAAGCACACCGAAATACAGAAGAACGATCCCGATCGGCAGGAGGAAAATACCACACTTGTGTAAACTATCGCTCCCGTTTATAAATAAGCACGGGGAAGCATGAACGGTCCGCAATCTCCCAGTAAGAAAAGCAGGCAGGCCGAGGACTACATCGCCCTGGGCCGGCTGCTCAGTAAGAAACGCAGCGAGCAACTCGCCGAGGCGGTAAACCATATTGTAGCGAGCGACCTCTCCCTCCGGGACAAGATCAGCGCAATTAACGAAATCGACACGGGCGCCAAGTTGGGCCTCGATAATGAGCCTGAAGGCGCTGCGGAGCCGGGGCAAATATCGAAACCACTACGCTACCGTCTGAGCGAGCTCCTCCTCATTCTCAAAAAACCGTATTCCAGGGTACCATATCTGTCCTACCTGCTCGGGGACTACCGCAGGATCCTCGCCTTCGGGAGATCGACAGGGATCTTCGATCCTGTGTTTTTCCTGCCCGATGTAAAAGTAAACCAAATCCTGTCCGAATTTCTGTCTCACACTCTCAAGCCCTGGGCGGCTGAGCTCTCCGAATTCCTCGATCTGGCCTTGGAAGACAGCTGGCATTACTTGAGGAAAATCGAGTACAACCTCCTTGTCGTATTGAAACAGCTCTGCGACAAGATCCTTTCGGCCAGCTTCACGTTTTTCGACCACAGGGACAAGAACCTCCTCAACAAAGTGAAATCGCTCGAGGTGCTTTTTCTCGTCTTTCACTATCGCAAGCACTACCGAGAACTGCTTCAGGCATCGCTGCAGCAGATCAGCAAAAAAGATATGAGATTGTCGGATCGCTACGAAGATACCAAAGAACTGGTGAGCAGGATCCTCGATCAGAGCTCCGGACCCCCGTCTCTGTACAACTTTCTGCTCGGACTCAACATGCTGAAGTACAGACGCTTTTTTTCGATAGACAGCATCATCTGCACAGACATCGGGGAGCTGATCAACACCGTGCAGTTCGCCTGCACCCCCGAAATCAAGGAAAAGATCAGCTCCTTGATTATTGAGGGCCGAAAACGTCTTGTGGCACTGCGCGAGGAGCAGGAAAAGATAAAGAAGCTCGATGCTTTCGTCGAGACCGATGATTCAGGTGAAACGAGTTTCGCAGCATTGGAAACGTTCTACGACCAGGAATGCTCGGCGATCAAGGGACACAGCTTCGCAAGCGACAAGGTCGATGTCATGCGCTTGCTGCCTCGCTTCCTCGCCATCGTGGATCAGATATTTTCTCCCCTCCTGAACGGTCAGGTACAGATCGAGAAGGTCGACTCGGTCAGCCTGTTCAGCAATGATTTTTTTCAGCTCGACTTCCTGAGAATCCGCCGGGTCGCTGAAAGAATACGAGGATTGGCCTCCACCCTCGAAAGCTTTCCCCTCGAGAAGTTTCGAAATCTCCAACATTCCAGCAAAGGAATTACCAACGTGGAGGCGGAGATCATGAAACAGGTAAATGGAGGAATGGACATCACTGACGAGATCGCCGAAAAATTGGAGTTCATTCTTGCAGGCGGCCCAAAAAACGAGAAAGAAGCCGCCGCTGCTCTGGATCCATCGATCCTGCGGGGAAAAAGGTTCGCCATTCCCTACGCAAACAAACGGCTCCTCTCAAAAAGCAATCTCAACGGTAAGTCAGTTGTCGAAGCTCTGTCGTATACAGTGAGCATCCTTTATACAATGGCGGCTTTTCTACACTACCGGCCTGTTTACCTTCTCCTCGAACAGAGGCAGCAAGTCGATCGAGATCTACGATCCGAGATGGAGATTCTCATTCGCCTGGCCGGTCCGAGACTGTCGGAGGAGCTCCAAGTTGGCTCGTAGCATAGAACAATCAGGAGTGAAGCATGGACAACAGCAAAGAAAAATACGTAGGAGCTATCGATCAGGGAACCACCTCGACGCGCTTCATCTTGTTCGATGTGCGGGGCAGACCTGCAGGCTCTCACCAGCTGGAACATCGCCAGATCTATCCCCAGCCGGGTTGGGTCGAGCACGATCCTTTGGAAATCTGGCGGCGCACAGAGAAAGTCATCACAGAGACTCTTAAAAAAACAGGGGTCAGCTCAGACCAAATCGCCGGGATAGGCATTACCAACCAGCGTGAAACCACACTTGTGTGGAATCCCGATACAGGCGAGCCCTACGGAAATGCCATCGTCTGGCAGGATACCCGTACTGGAAAGATGGTCGCCGATCTGGCTGAAGGCGGCCGAGGGGGAATCGACAGATTTCGCCGGACAACAGGTCTTCCCCTGGCAACCTATTTCTCCGGGCCCAAGCTCAGCTGGATCCTGGAGCACTACCCTTCAGTTCGCAAGGCGGCCGAACGGGGTAAGGCCGTATTCGGTACGGTGGACAGCTGGCTGATCTGGCAGCTCACCGGCGGTCCCTCACAGGGCCGACACCTCACCGATGCAACCAATGCCAGCCGTACCATGCTGATGAACCTCGAGACCCTGGGCTGGGACGAGCAGATGCTCTCCGTTCTGAAAATACCGGCAGAGATGCTTCCACAGATCGTCCCCTCCGTTCCCGGCGAGCCCTACGGCCATACCACGGCAGACGGGCCCTTGGCCGCCGAAGTGCCGGTTGCCGGCGTTCTCGGTGACCAGCAGGCGGCTCTGTTCGGACAGGCCTGCTTCGATGCGGGGATGTCGAAGAACACCTACGGCACCGGCTGCTTCCTGCTGCTAAATACGGGCGGCGAAATCAATCATTCAGAAAACGGCCTGATCACTACGGTAGGCTACAGCGGGTCCGACGATTCGGTCGCCTATGCCCTGGAGGGCTCGATCGCAGTCACCGGCGCCCTGGTGCAGTGGCTGCGCGACAACCTGGGCTTGATCGGCAGCTCGAGCGAAATCGAGACCCTGGCTCGAGAGGTGGAGGACTGCGGCGGGGTGTACTTCGTGCCGGCCTTCTCCGGACTGTTTGCTCCTTATTGGCGCAGCGACGCCAGGGGGATTGTGGCGGGTCTGAGCGGGTACGTGAACAAAGCTCACATCGCCAGAGCCGCGCTTGAAGCCACCGCCTTCCAGACGCTCGAGATATTCCAGGCCATGGAACAGGATTCCGGCATTTCCATCTCCTCCCTGAAGGCGGATGGAGGCATGGTGGTCAACGAGCTGCTGATGCAGTTCCAGGCTGACCTGCTCGGGGTACCTGTGATTCGCCCGCGGATCATAGAGACCACGGCTCTGGGCGCCGCCTATGCCGCCGGGCTCTCTGTGGGATTCTGGGAATCCAAGGAGCAGCTCGTCTCGCTTTGGGAGGAGGACAAGCGCTGGCACCCCGCTATGGATTACGAGCAGCGGGAGCGCAGGATCGCTCTTTGGAAAAAAGCGGTGACTCGCAGCTTCGACTGGCTGGAAACCGGATAACGAACTCGAACCTCAGACCCTGGGCATGCTTCTCGTGGCAATGATATCGACGCCGGTACCCAAAATGTCGGGTACGATGACTTGTCCTACTTCAACCGGTGCCTCGACTTCCGCAGCGTTGATGATCTCCATGCAAGGGAAAATACTCTGTTTCGGTATTTCATCGTTCGTTCTCACGGGCAGACGTCTCAACGGAGCGCCGTTAATCCGCACTGTGGTGATCAGCGTTCTCGTTGGATTGGTAACCTCTTTCAGGGCGTACTGTTCGCCCTTTCTGCATTCGTTGCCGGTGACGGTTAGCTGCTCCGGATCCTCTCCACTGACCTGTATACGGCATCCTGTAGGACAGACGATGCAGATGATCTGCCTCTCTATTTTGTTCATCCTTCGATCCCGGTGGCTTGCACGGTAAGTTGTATTCCTCTCGCTCTTGCCAGAAGGTCTCTGTCGATTCGCACTCGCTCCATCTCTCCGGGATTCAAATGAGGTTTTTTCACCTTCCTGATAACCTCACGGCCATCCTTCACTTCAATGCAGGAAGGCCCGTATACCCTGCTTGCTCTCATGAAGAGATCGAGCCTGTCATCGAGCTTGCCCGGTGCCACCCGCTGCGGCACCACATACTTCATTCCATCGCCGGGAGCAATACGAAGCGCTTTGCCCTCGCTCTGCGCTGCTTGCCTCAGAAAGCGCACTGCTCCCGCCGCGGCCAGTTCGCTCTCTTCAGCGACAAAATCCACCAGGTCATGAACATGGACAACGTTTCCGCAGGCAAAAATACCGGCAACACTGGTTTCCCTCGATTCGGTGACAACGGGCCCTCCGGTACGCTCATCAAGATCCACACCGGCAGTCAAAGACAGCTCGTTTTCAGGAATCAATCCGACGGACAAAATAAGCGCATCACACTCGAACAGCTCTTCCGTGCCGGGAATCGGTTTGCTGTTCTCGTCTGTTTTGGCGACCAGCACGCCTCGGACCCTGTCCTTCCCCAATATTTTGACAACCGTATGCCGCAACATGAGCGGAATATCGTAATCGTAAAGGCATTGAACCACATTCCGCATCAGCCCCCCCGGATAAGGCTTCCTGGCCAGCACTGCGATCACTTTTGAGCCCTCGAGGGTCAATCTTCTCGCCACAATCAGTCCGATATCCCCAGTACCGAGCATCATGATCCTTTTCCCGACCATGTATCCTTCCATGTTGATCAATCGTTGAGCGCTTCCCGCTGTAAAAACGCCTGCAGGCCGGGAACCGGGAATGCCTATCGCTCCCTGGGTGCGCTCGCGGCAGCCCATGGCCAGTACGAGCGCCTTGGCCTTCACCGTCCTCACCCCTTCCCGGGAATTGATGAACACGACCTCTCTATTTTGTGTTATGCTCAGCACCATTGTGTCGAGTTTACAGGGAATGGCGAGATCTCTGATCCTTTGGATGTAGCGTTCGGAAAACTCTGGACCTGTGAGATCCTCTTTGAAGTGATGGAGACCGAAACCATTGTGGATGCACTGCTGCAGGATACCACCCAGCTCCCTGTCCCGCTCGATGAGCAGGATACTCTCGACACCCATCTCTTTCGCCGCGACCGCCGCTGCCATTCCGGCCGGGCCGCCGCCGATCACCACGATGTCGTATGTATCCATGCTACGTTTCTTCACTCCTACTTCGATTGCAGAGCAACAATCTCGCTGCACTTCGTAGACCCCGTAAGAATGTAGGAGCTGCGTTCATTCTTGACGATTTCAGTAATATCCTTGCCCAGCTCGCGAGCAAGGATTTTCAGAACCTGTGGCTCGCAGAACCCGCCCTGGCATCTACCCATACCGGGCCTGACCCGCTTTTTTACACCGTCTATCGTGGTCGCTCCCGCATTTCTGTGTATGGCATCGACGATCTCCGCTTCGGTGATGTGCTCACAGCGGCAGATGACCCTGCCGAAGCGCGGATCCTCTCTGATGAGCTCGTTTTTTCGTTCATCCGGTTGGCTCATAAAGCGAACCAGCGGCCGGCGCCGCGGGTTGAAATCCGCTCTTTTTTCGAGCGCTCCGCATTTCGCGGATAGAAGCTCCCGAACGTGGTGGGCGATGGCCGGAGCCGCCGTCAGGCCGGGCGATTCTATCCCGGCCACGTCGATAAATCCCCCGGCATCCTCCGGTTCGCCGATAATGAAATCCTTCGTGTCCGGCGTCGCCCTCAAGCCTGAAAAGGATCGGATTACCTGGTCAAAGGGTATCTTTTTCGAGATTTTCGAGGCGCTGCGACGAACGAAATCAAGCCGGTCACGGGTTGTATCCAAATCGTCCTTATCCTGAATTGATATCGAATCCGGACCCACGAGAAGATTCCCATGAACAGA
This sequence comes from uncultured Spirochaetaceae bacterium, assembly GCA_964390045.1. Taxonomy (GTDB): domain Bacteria; phylum Spirochaetota; class Spirochaetia; order SZUA-6; family DRHE01; genus CAYMGP01. Next base: position 16,147 of record CAYMGP010000056.1, read on the forward strand.
ACGGGTAACCAAAACTCCTTTGCCGGCCTCGGTGGGACATTGAAACAGCACATGGTTGATTACGTCACCCGCCGTCTTGTCTAAAACGAAATACTGTCCCTTTCGCGGAGTAACGGTGAATGAGGGAGAGGCAACCATATTGTGGATGTCGTCTGAGAACACGCCGGCACAATTGATCACGAAGCGGGATTCGATTTCCTGGTCCTGCCCGATGATCCTGAATGAGCCCGCTCGTTTTTCAATATCCTCAACGAGGAAGTTCAATAGGATTTCCACGCCGTTGCCCGCCGCGTTCTCCGCTGCAGCAATAGTAATTTCCCAGGGGTCGATGATTCCCGCCTGGGGGGCGTAGAGAGCGCAAACTGCCGCTTCGTTCAGATTCGGCTCAAAGGCGAAGAGCTCATCCCCTTCTACGATGCGCATCTCCGCGATTCCGTTTCTTAGTCCCCGCTGATAGAGCCGCTCAAGGGTCGCCCTCTCCGCTTCACTGAAAGCCACAACCAGAGAACCGATCCTGCTGAACTCGACATCGAGTTGCTCACAGAGCGCGTCGAAAAGAGGATTGCCCAAGGCATTGAATTTTGCTTTGCTCGTGCCCGGAATCGCGTCATAACCGGCGTGAATGATGCCGCTGTTGGCTTTGGTGGACCCATTGGCAACGTCATTGCTTCTGTCCAGCAGCACAGCCTCGAGCTTGTACTGCGAGAGCTCCCTGGCGATTAGGGACCCTACGATTCCAGCTCCAATAATCACTACATCGATCATTCTCTGCTATCCAAAAAAAAGACCCTACCCGGCCAGCTCCAAATGCTGTAAGAGTTTTGAGCATATCCGGGTAGGGTCTTCTCTGTTTCTCTGACCCTGACTACGTCTGTAAGAAATAGGCTATCACAAAGGCGCGTATTTCATCAAGGGGTCGACAGCCTCTGTGGATTCCAATACAATCTACCGGCGGAAGCAAACCAGGTGTAGCGCGACGATGAATTTTTTTGAGGCTCTGAAAGAAAAACCTGTAATTGCGTCGGTGCGCAGTATGGAGGACCTGGAGTACGCGCTCGAAAAACAGGTACAGGTTATCTTTATACTGGCGGGAGATATTTACGACCTCATTGATATCGAAAAAAACGCGAAGAAGACAGAGCACCTGTTTCTGCTGCATATCGATCTTATAAAAGGGGTGGCCCGCGATCAGGTGGGAATCCGCTATCTGAAACAGTACTTCGCAATCGATGGGATCATCAGCACTCACTCGAATATCATTCAATACGCAAAAAAGCAACGATTCATCACGCTGCAGAGGTTGTTCATAGTCGACTCTGAGTCACTGAAAACCGGCGCCAGGCTTGTACAGAGCTCGAACCCGGACAGCGTCGAAATATTGCCGGGCATTATCGTGCCCGATATAAAGAACACGCTTCTCGGGCTGCATCTGCCTCCCATTGTTGCCGGAGGACTGATAAAAACGAAAGCAGATGTCGACCGCATCCTCGCTGCCGGTGCTGTGGCCGTCTCTACGAGTCAAAGAGATCTCTGGTAGATGAGCAACGAAACCTACGACGTAGCCATCGTGGGTGCCGGGGTCATCGGCGCCTGCATCGCCCGCAGACTCTCGGCCTACGCCTGCAGAACCGTTCTTCTGGAAAAGGAGTGCGACGTTTCCTTCGGCGTCACCAAGACCAACTCAGGAATCATCCACGGAGGGTTTCACGATTCGGCTGCCGGCCTGAAGGGCCGCCTGGAAGTGTTGGGGAACATCATGTATGACAGGCTGCAGAGCGAGCTGCATTTCCCCTTCAAACGCTGCGGTATCCTGGTGGCGGCCTTCACCGTGGAGGAAATGAAAGCCGTAGAGAAGCTGTACATGCAGGGCATGGAGAACAAAGTCATCGGCCTGGAGATCTGCAATCGGGATCGCATCCGCTCCCTCGAGCCCAAGCTCAATCCTGATGTGGTCGGCGGACTGCACGCTCCCTCCGGCGGTGTGATCGAGCCTTACCGCTTCGTGTTCTCCCTGATCGAATCCGCTCAAAAAAACGGAGTCGAGCTGCGCACCGGCTTCAAGGTCAAACGGGCCGAGCGCAGCAGGGACTGCTTCCGGATAGAATCCGAGAACGGGGACAGCCTGCGGGCCCGCTACGCGGTCAATGCCGCGGGGTTGTACGCCGACGAGGTCTCTTCGATATTCTCTGCCGAGCGCTTCGAAATCGTGCCCCGCAAGGGCGAGGAGTTCCTCCTCGACAGGAACGCCAAGGGACTTCCCGGCAAGGTGATCTTTCCCGTGCCCGACGTTGTTTCCAAGGGGATCCTGGTCATCCCCACCGTGGAGGGCACCTGCATGGTGGGGCCCACGGCCCTCGCGCAGGAAGACAAGGAGGACCTGGCCACCAGCCGTCAAAACTTCGAGAGGATCTTTCATTCCGCCAGAAGGTTGATCCCCGCAATTTCTGAGAGAGATATCATCACCTCCTTTGCCGGCCTGCGCCCTTCCCTTGCCGGCAACGATTTCTACATAGATATCTCAGAGAAGCAGCCGGGGTTGATCCAGGTCGCCGGGATTCAGTCCCCGGGCCTGACAGCCGCTCCGGCGATCGGCGAGCATGTCAAAGACCTGCTCAAGAAAGCGGGCTTGATCCTCACAGAACGTCCCGACTACGACCCCGTCATCGAGGCTGTCCCTCGTATCCGCGAAATGTCCGCCTACGAGGCGGACGGCCTGACACGCAAGGATCCGGCCTACGGGGAGATCGTCTGCCGCTGCGAATCCGTATCCGAGGCGGAGATCGTGGCGGCGATCCGCCGGGGACACACCACCATGGACGGCATCAAGTTCTACACCCGGGCCCAGATGGGGCGCTGTCAGGGGGGATTCTGCAGCTACAAGATCATGAAGATCCTGCAGCGGGAGACAGGCATGGCGACCGAGAGAATCAGCAAGCGGGGGGGAGAAAGCTTCCTGATCACCCGCAGCGTGGGGGATCTTCCCGTGCGCGCTGCCGTCGAAGCGAAGGACCGCGCGTGAAAGAGATCGCCTGCGATGTGGCTGTTGTAGGAGGAGGCTCTGCCGGTCTGGCCGCGGCGGCCCGCATCGCCGGGGAGGGCTGTTCGGTGGCCGTCCTGGAACGGGAGGCTGTTCTAGGAGGGATCCTCAACCAGTGCATTCACAACGGCTTCGGGCTGCAGCGTTTCAAGGAGGATCTTACAGGACCGGAGTACGCCGAGCGTTTCATCGAGATGGTCGCAGGTCTTCGGAGCGTGAACGTGTACCTGGAGACAACCGTCCTCGAGGTGATCCCGGGAGCAACCCACACGGTGTTCGGCTACTCGAAACGGGACGGGCTGACCAAGATCGAATGCCGGGCCATCGTGCTGGCCATGGGCTGCCGGGAACGCAATCGGGGCAACATCGGCATCCCCGGTACCCGTCCCGCCGGCGTGTTCACCGCCGGTTTGGCGCAGAGGCTGATCAATATCGACGGCTACCTTCCCGGCCGCAGAGCCGTGATCCTGGGATCGGGAGACATCGGACTGATCATGGCCCGCAGGCTGACCTGGGTAGGGGTGGAGGTTCCGGCGGTCATCGAGATCCAGAGCTACCCATCCGGATTGACGCGCAACATCGTACAGTGCCTCAACGACTTCAACATCCCCCTCTACCTTTCCCACACGGTTTCGCAGATACGCGGGCGTGACAGGGTCACGGGCGTCGAGGTGATACCCCTGGAAAACGGCAAGCCGAATCCGGAAAAGAGCTTCGAGCTGGAGTGCGACACGCTGCTGCTCTCCGTGGGGCTGGTTCCCGACAACGAGCTTTCGAGGAAATTCGGGATCGCTCTGAACCCCGAAACAGGCGGGGCTTTCGTGGACGGCGGACTGATGAGCTCGGTGCCCGGGGTGTTCGCCTGCGGCAACGTGCTTCACGTCCACGATCTCGTGGACTATGTCAGCGAAGAGTCTCAGCGCTGCGCCCGCTTCGTCGTCGAATACCTTGGCGGCGCCTATCCCTCAAGACACTACCCCGTTGCCTCGGGCGCCAATGTGAGGTACGTGATTCCCAATAAATGCGTGCGGGGAATGGACAATCGCTTCTACCTCCGCTCTCTGATCGTGAAGAACGGCGCCGAGCTGGTGGTCACCCTGGACGGCGAGCCGCTCAAGCGCAAAAAACTGGCTCACGTACAGCCTTCCGAGATGATCAGCTTCATCCTCCGTGATCGGGAGCTGTCCCGCCTGGAAGAGCTCGGCGACAACAGGTTGGAGGTCGGCATACAGTGATGGAACGCAAGATGGTCTGTATTTCCTGTCCCCTCGGCTGCCGGCTGACCGTCACCTGGAGTGAGGGTAGCGAGGTCACCGTGAAGGGCAACCGTTGCGCCAAGGGAGAGAGCTACGCCCGCGAGGAGATCCTCGCCCCCAAACGGGTGGTGACGGCCACGGTGCCGCTGCTGGAAGCCGCGATCCGCCGTCTGCCCGTGCGAACCAACGCCGCCCTGCCCAAAGAGCACATACCGGCCCTGCTCAACGAAATGTACAGGCTGGAGGTCAGGGCCCCGGTTCGCCGCGGGCAGATACTTCTAAAGGATTTCCAAGGCACGGGGGTGGATCTGGTGGCTGCGAGGAGTTTTCAAAATAAAAATGTGACAGGGCCCGGGTGAGCATGGCTGAGCTTCGAGTCGGCACGGCGAGCTGGAACTTCGACTCCTGGCGGGGCCTTGTCTACGACGAGGCCGGCGGCCGGAGCTACCTCGAGCAGTACGCCGGGGTGTACGATACTGTAGAGGTCGACAGGTGGTTCTGGTCGCTGTTCGAAGCGCCGCAGCCCCGTTTGCCCGAGCGCCGGACCGCAGAGCAGTACAGCTCCTCGGTTCCGGACCGCTTTCTGTTCACGATAAAAGTCCCCAACAGCATCACCCTTACCCACCACTATCGGCGGGACAAGAGCAAACCGCTCCAGGTCAATCCCCACTTCCTCTCGACATCGCTCTTCGATCAGTTCCTCGAGAGGATCGCGCCGCTGGGAGAGAAGGTGGGCGCCCTGATCTTCCAATTCGAATATCTAAACAGGGAGAAGATGCCCTCACAGGGCGAGTTTCTAAATCGGATGGAGGAGTTTTTCTCCGCTGTCTCCCCTCCCTATCCCTGCAGCGTAGAGACACGCAACCCCAAATACCTCAACGACTCCTACTTCGAGTTTCTGCGCAGCAACTCTCTTTTTCCCTGCCTGCTGCAGGGCTACTACCTGCCCGACATCCGGCCGCTTCTCCGGGAGCGTGAAAGCTGGTTCGAGCCGGGCGACAAGGCGATCATCCGCCTTCACGGGCCCGACCGGCAGGGCATGGAAAAACGTACAGGTAAACAGTGGAACCGAATCGTGGCTCCCAAGGACGAGGAGATCGCCGACATCGTGGAGATGATCGGCAGGCTCCTGCGGCGGGGAACCGACATCTTCCTAAATGTAAACAACCACTACGAGGGTTCGGCTCCCCTCACGATTCAAAAGATCAGGCGCGCCTTAAAGACTTAGCCGCAGCTGCCCGGTTTAGCGAAACATTTATCGAAACACGCGAACACTGGCGCCGAAGATATTGCGCATCTCATGCGCTCGATCCGCTTCGCCAGATGCATTGGGCTCCCAGTACGTGTAGGAGAAGCTGTACGACAGCCCGAGGGTCACCTGCGTGTTGGGCAGCGTGTACTCGCCGCTCAGAGTCAAGATATGATTGAAATCGTATAGCCCGTCGTGGAGGAAATCCTTGTCCGGGAAATTGTCGATTCCCAGGCTGTAGTTCAAATAATACTCGGGGGCGCCGAATATCACCCGGACTGTATTTAAATCCTTGCTCGGATTGTCCCCGTGCCGCACCAGGCGGTACTCCAATCCAGTCGTGAGCCTGGCTATCGGCATGCAGGCGATCTTTACGAGAAACTCATCCGAGTTGGGGTAGAGGTAGTAGGCGAGATTCTCTCCGTCATGGGTATACGAGGTTTCCACATAGAGTGGATCTGTTTCCGAATAGGTCTCCGGATAGATCGTGGGGTAGTGGGCATAGGTGAAGGGTTCGATTTTCGTGTATTGGAAGATCAGCTCGGTGAAGGGCAGCCGGGGAACGGGCACCTTGATTCCCGTCTGAATGGCGAACATGTTGCGCGGCCTGGTGAAGAGCTCGCTCAGATTGGTGATTTCCATTTCATCCGTGTAAAAAGAAAAATAGGCCTTCCCGTAGGGGGCAACGGTGAACGCTACATCGATTCCCACACCGACATTGTCTATATCGCCGATCAGGTTTTGGTAGATCAGAGAAAACAGCAGAGGGGACATGTAGCCGAGCTCGAGGCGCTTGGCGCCGATCACCGAGCTGGAAGCGGCCAGATACAGCCAGGGAAAGGGGAACAACTCGAGACGCTGAAGAGTGAATAGCTTCTGGAAGGTTCCCGTCGAGTCGTCGGGAAGGGTGCCTTTACTGAAACTGGCTCCGCCTGCTTCCCGGGACCAGTCTGCCAGAGAACCTGTGATATGGCTCAGTGCGATCCAGGGAGCGAAGCGGGCTTGAGCCTCCACTCCTAGGAAAGGCCGGGCCGTGCCGCTCAGCGTCAGCGAGCCGTCCGCCATTCCCCACTCCCGCCGCAGGCGGGCGGTGCGCAGGGTAAGCTCGTCCTCATAGAACTGAAGCGTTATGTCTGTAGCCAGGTCGTAGCTGATCGTCGGATAGTCGAGATTTCCCCTGCTGTAGCGAGGCGAGCCGAAGCTGAGGTGAAAGGCATCCCACTGTTTGCTGAATCCATAAGGCACAAAGGCAGGATAGCTGAACGCCCCGTAGCGATCCGGGCTGCTTTCATAGCCCACCCTGTCCAAGGTAAACCCTACGCTGCCCTGGTAGGAGAGCCACGAGGCCAGGTCGCCCCGCAGATAGGCCCTGGTAGCCGAATCGAGGTACCACTGGCCCGCTTCATGAACGTTCAAACGGAGATTGGATTTGAAATCCGATCCCGCCTGAAACGTGCGCACTCCGGCCGAGTGGCTGATATTCCCGTGCTTCACTCCGGTACGTGAAACATGAAAGCGTTCCATCGTCTCCTGAAGTATCTGCTGTTCCACGGCTGAAAAAACAGAGCGTCTGTCCCACATCGCGTTGAGAAGGCGAACCACCTGACTGTGCGAGTAGGGTCTGACAGCGGAAAGCCGGCTCAGAGCTCCTTTCAGCTCACCCAGCTCGATCAAGCGGTATACGGGATCCTCTACGTCCACAGAGAGGTGGGTTTGAGCGCTTGCCGAAATTCCACAGGCAAGAACGAAGGCAATGACGACCAAGCAACAGTTGCGATTCATAATTGCCCGTCATTCTGGCGGTAGATCTTCCGCCTGTCAATAGAGAGCAGCCTCGAAAGAATCCTCGTAAGAGGAAGATCTCCGTCGGCTAACGGGACTGGGGACGCATCCTCAAAACGACACCCCACTGCCCGCCGGGAGCAAGGGCAAGCGGCCAGCGCGCCACCAGGCAGGATCCCTGGTAGATCGCTTCGAAGCCCGCCTCGGAATTGGACACCGTCTCCACGGGAAACCACCACAGATCCGCCGGCTCCGACCACTGCAGTTCGATGCCCATATTCAGCCAGGCAAGCTCGATCCCGGCCTGCTCGACAGCTTCCGGCTCGGCCGCGGCCGCGGCCGGGATCCTGGCCTTGTCTTTCCCGAATTGGAGATAAACATCGGGACCGCTTCCTCCAAGCAGCGCCCAATTCGTTTCAACGGCGAAGGTGAAACGCAGATCCCTGTCGCCGGTATTGCCAAGATTGTAGACCGCCTTCATCTCCGGATCTCCACAGGAAAGCTTGAAGCTCTTCTCGATGCGCAGTCTCGCCACCTCTGCTTCCCTGCTCAGCTTCAGCTCGATCCCGGGCACTCCCCCGGAATCGAAGTTGCGGATCTCGGGATCGTAGCTGCCTGCAACAAAATCACCGGCCTCCCCGTAGCGCCCGGCGACAAAATCAGGCAAGGTTACATTCTCCGTGAAAACATGATCGATGAAGCTGGCCCGCCTGTAGGTATCGTATACCAGCTTCTCGTGCAGGCCGGGAGACTTGGCACGCACAACCGTGGCGTGGATGCTCTCCAGACCCTCCTCCTGACCGGAGATCGCCACCTGACCGTGTTCGGCCGCTTCTCTGAGGCCGTCGTGGTAGCCCTCGCGGTAGCGGCTCATCGTATTGAGCAAATTGAACGCCCGGGGCTTCCAATCCCACTCGAAGCAGTGCCCCCCCTCGTCGGGATCGAAGTAGAGGTTCTGCTGATCGCTTTCCAGCAGCACCTCGAGACGCCCGTCCCTGTCGAAATCCGTGACAATCGAGTCGGCCCAGGGCCGATCGGCGTGCTTCACGGCATCGGCCAGGTTTTCCGCCTTTATCAAATGCTCGAAAGCGGCCGAACGGATGTGAAAGAGATAGATGCCTCCGAAAACACCGTGCCAGTAGGGACAGTTGCACTGACCGGCCCAGAGGTGGTCCCTGGCCTGATCGAGACGCTTGTCCGCCGATCCCGGCTCACTTTCCAACCGCTCGATCTTTTCGCTGACCCTCAGCATCTTCTTGTGCATCGTGTTGACTTCCGGATATTTGACCATGAAGTTGCGCCAAAATCCGCCGCGTATGAAGCGCAGGGTTTCTGCCCGCCCCTCCTCCTGCAGACGGTTCTTCACCTTGCCGATGGACCCGGACAGAGCGGCGGGCAGGGCCCACTCCATCATCTCGTCGTACGAAGCGGTGGGAAGATACACCCGGCCGAGGGATGGGAAGCGGTCGGCGCATTCCCCTGGAGGGATCGTCTCGATCCACTCCCCGCTGTCCTCCAGCAGGGTGAAGAAGCGTTCGATCCAGGAGCCCCCGCCCCAACAGTGCTCGTAGGTGCCGGGCCACATACCGAACTTCTCGCCGTCGTCTCCCATAACGGCGATCCTCCTTTCCGATGCCGAAGCCTGGCCGTGCAGCCACTCCAGCACCCGCTCCGGCTGCTCCCAGGGGATCATATAGCGCAGGGATCTGCTGGTGGCGAATATCTTGAGGGTGTGGCCCTGCTCTTCGGTGACGTAGTAGCCGAAAAGCTCATTCTCGCTCAAACCCGCCGTCGTGAAGTGGGTGTCATCGACGATGGTGTAGCGAATGCCCGCCGCGGCCAGGTCCCGGGCAAGGTGGGGCTCCCAGACCCGTTCGGCCAGCCAGGCTCCGGCGGGTGAGAAGCCGAAGTCATCCTGCACAGCCTGGCTCAACTTTCTGATCTGACCCTGTTTGTCCCAGTCGGGTAAAGCGATGAGGATCGGCTCGTAGTAGCCCCCGCTCATCATCTCCACCTGTCCTCTACCGACCAGGCCGCGAATCCGTTCGAGCAGCTGCGGGCGGTTTTCCACCAGCCAGTCCCGCAGGGGACCCGTGTAGTGCAGGGCCAGCCGAATCTTCGGATGACGCTCCAGGGCCGCTATCATCGGCTCGTAGGCAACTTCGTATCCCCGCTGGAAAACGAAATCGAAGTTCCCCACAGGTTGGTGGTTGTGAAAAGCGAGGCTTAAAACGATGCGTGGCTTGCTCCCGTTGCCCATACCTATCCCTTTATAGCGCCGGCGCCGGAGGCGATACCCTTGATAATGTACTTCTGTAGAGCCAGATAGAAAACAATGATCCGCTTGAGGGATCTAGGCCGTCGGCCGGGATGGTATCAAGGGCTCCTGGCCTGGTGGAGTCTCCTCTGGTCGCCCCGTTTCAGTTTGTGGCGGAAATTGGTGTTCTGATCCGCAATAATGGTATCTAGATAGGCCATTTGCCTGTCTATAGCCACGACGTAGAGATTGCTGTTTACCTCGTAGCGCTCGCGGAAGTGATGGTGCGCAAGCTCGAACATGTGCAGGTAAGTATCGCGCAGCCGTCCCTTGATCACCTTGTAGAAATCCCTCGTCTTCCTCAGGATGTCGAACTCCGTTTCGTATCCTGGAATTCCGGCCTCCCGAAACTCGTAGTAGAGAAAGAGCAGCTTTTCCAGATACGCTCTGTCGGACATCTGGCCGAGCAGATCGGCGCTTCCCAGGATGGCTCCTACATCCTGTTCCTGCTCGGAAGCGAAGGCAAGCCCTGAGAAATCAGTTTTCAGATCCGTCGCCTCGATCAGGCGGACAATGGCTTCCCTCTCCGCCTCTTCGATTTCAAACACCTCGGAGTGCCGGCGCAGGAAGTCTACACTGCGCTGCTCGTGCTGCTGGCTGTACTTGGCCCCGGTGCCCTCGGTGTCCCAATCTTCCTGAATGTAGCCGGTGTCGTGCAGAAGAGCTGCGAGCAGCAGCTGCAAGGCCAGTTGTTCCGGCAAAAACGCCCGCTCCACGAGATAGCCGTCCAACAGGCGGGCCGAGGCCAGGACGACATCCATCGTGTGGTTGAAATCGTGGTATTCTACCAGACACTCCCTGTATCCGGGGAATTGTCCGGCGAACAGAGACCTCACCTGCGCAAAGGCCAGCTCGACCCGCAGTGAGGATTCCTCGGCATAGTGAAAACAGAATATCCGCAGCACCTCTTCGACTACTTTGTCGGCGTCCTGGTTGTCGAGGATTTGGGATAGTTGAACGTTTCTGTCTCGGGGCATAACCCTTTTATCAATATATTACCCCGTTTTTAGAAACAATTCAATTTTGCGTTTTGAGCACCTGCAGAACGATCTGAGAGATCATCTCTACGGTCTGAGGATCGACCTCGAGAGGGGAGGAAGCGCCCCAGCCCCGCTGCTCGCGAACCCGAAACAACTCTTCGATCTCCGGGCTACTCAAAGCGGCGGGACCGCCGAGCTGCAGGGTGACCAGCCGGATGCGGGCGTACATCTCCAAGGTTTCCATGCGGTAGTAGGCCTGCATCAC
>CAYMGP010000057.1:0-11481 GCA_964390045.1 uncultured Spirochaetaceae bacterium
TTTTCTATACCTACAAAGACCCTCGAATTTACAGCATTATACGGACACTACTTTGAGATATAACCCACGTGTTACCAGCTCATCTTTACTCTGTCAAAACAGATAGTAAAACGAGACGAAGTATGACACACAAATCAAGTCAATACGTCACTATTGGCAATACTGGTGTTTTTGTGCTCTGAAGTATAGAAGGTCTTGTTCACCGCATCCCAATCCGCCATATCGATATCAGAAAGCTCACCAATAACAACTACTGTATAAAGTCAAAGCACGGCACCCCTCCTCCAAATGACCGCCAAACCCATTACGTTCATCAGAGAAGTTTATATGAGCCCATGCTAATCGTTGGAGGTAACTGGTGAAACGACGCTGAAAGCAACAGTACAGTTGCTCGATCCGGCGATGACTGCCAATTACGCCCACTCTATCCGAGCGGATACGTTCCTGTATCCCTGGCTGTCTCGAATACGGCCGCTATTTTTTCAGGACTAACATCCGCCTGGATGTTGTGGATCGTAGCAAACACGTAGCCTCCACCCGGCCCAAATATACGAATCTTATTTTCCACCTCTTTTCGAACCTCAGCGACCGTTCCGAAAGGAAGAGTGGTTTGCGTATCCGCTCCTCCTCCCCAAAATGAAAGATTTTCCCCGTACCGTTTCTTGAGCGTTTCCGGTTCCATTCCCCTGGCCCCGGTTTGAAGAGGATTGAGGATCTCCACCCCGATCTCTATCAAATCATCCAAAATCTCGGCGATTGCTCCGTCGCAGTGGAAGAAGATTTTTGCAGCGCACCGTTCCCGCACATAGGATATCCAGGCGGCCATTCGAGGCTTTAAGAAGGTTCGAAACGTATCCGGTGGGATGAGCAGGCTCTCCTGCGAGCCGAGATCGTCGTTCATCTGAATGGCGCTGATATACGGGCCGGCTAACGGCAAAAATTTCTCCAAAGTCGCAAGATGATGCTCCAGGACTCTGTCCAGCCAATGGTGCATCATCTCAGGTTTGAGCATGAAGTTGATGAGCAAGGTTTCAAAACCGAACATGGTCTGTCCGAGCTCCAGAAACGAGCAGTCGTAGAGAGGAAGTCCGGCAAACACCGCTTTGTCGGTTCCGTGATAGAGACGGTCTATCTCTGCCTTGATGAATTCGGTTTCTCTCTCGGACCAGGCATCGGGCCATATATAGGCATCGATATCCTCCGCTGTTTCCGCATCCTTAAGGGGCGCGGTGATCACATCGAAGTAGAGGCTTCCTGCCGGGCGGCGAGCGAAGAGATTGCCTTCATGCATAATCTCGACTGAACCATCTTCTTTGAAAACAGGTTCATATCCTTCCGGTACGAGGCAGGGGGTGCCGTCTGTAAGACTACCCTCTGTCCAGCGATCTATCTTCAAAAAGGGCATGCCTGTGGTGGGGCCCAGTCGGGTCAGCTGTACAACGTCGGATCCGAGTATCTCCGCCACTTTGAGGGACACCATGGCCAATTGCTGTTTGATGTCATAGAGTCTTATCTCCTCGCTTCGACCCAGCATCTTCAAGAGATTCTTGTACGCGATAGCCGATATTCCGGATACTCTGCTGCCGCCTACATCGATCGGTACACGGTCTGCTTCCCTATGATCCAAAGCCGCGGCCACGCGTTCTCTACTGCTGAGATTGCTCAAAGCGTACTCCTCTTTCGCGCATAGTAGCCGATCAGCCTCGCTGTCGCCAGAATATGCGGCTCGATCTCTCGCAGCAACTTCCTTTTATTGAGAACAGCATCTGTCTCGATCATAGAATCCAACGCATACAAGCTGAAACGATAGCGGTGCCTGCCCCACGGAGGACAGGGACCCATATATCTGAAGCGAAACATTCCATTTCTACCCTGGCGGAGCCCGTTCTCCAGGATTTCACCGGGAGGCACTGCCTGCGGCAGATCGCTGAAAGTGGCGGGGATATTGTACACCAGCCAGTGGGTGACTACCCCAAAGGGAGTGTCCAGGTCCTCCACGATCAATGCGTAGCTCTTGGTCCGCTCGGGAGGATTCCGCCAGGACAACGGCGGCGAGATATTCCTGCCCCTACAGGTATAGAGGTCCGGAATATTTCCCTCGTTTTCAAAAGCACTGCTGGTAAGGCCAAACATTGTCATTAGATTGCCAACCCCTTCTCCACAGCCAACAATTACCCTCTCCCGTGAGTCAGGAGAAGTATATTGGAATCGTGAAGATTGCGTCACTCAACAAGTTTAAAGTGCAGTGAGCGATCACTCCGATATAGATATTCTTTTTCCACCACACAAAATAGACCATGGGCAGAATCGCCAGCAGCCGAATCGGAATCATCCAGGGAGACCAAAAATGATATACAACAAAAAGCAAGGATCCAACAAACGGGGCCAACCACCCAAGAACCTTCATCCGCGGCAGCAGTGTTCCACGGAAGTAGAGCTCCTCAACCAGCGGACCAAGCAGCGATCCGAATAGCAATGCCGACGCCCATATGGAAATGCGCATGCCTCTCGGGTAGAGAGCGGGGTTCTCGAAAATCCCGGTTATCTGAAAATAGTCGGGCAGCCAGTCAAAGAAGGTAGACAGGACAAATTGATTTACCGCATCCCCAATGGCAAAGAAAACGGCAGCCACCCAGGCGATCGAAAGTGAGCTGAAGAGAATCAATTGCCACCATTTCAGTTTCGAAGTGAAGCGGATCGCCTTGGCAATAGAAGCCTTCCCCGTTTGTTTCTTTGCGATGAGCAAAATGATCCCAAGTTCCGTCGCTAAGGCCGCAACCAGACAGATCTGAAGAATCAGTATTGAAGGCACTCGACCGGGGGGCAGCAGCTCGTTTAGAAGCACGAACAAAACGACAGCCAAAACTCCCGGCACCAGATGCAGCACGATCTGTTTCCAGAGGGAGATCTGTTCGACATGCTGGTCGCTAGTGTCTGTCATTATCCGGACCTTTTCCGCTTATCCCGAAGCCCAACCTACAAGAAATTGTATTCTTTGAGAAGCAGTCTATAATAAATGAATCAATGCTTTGAAAGGCGGATCTCACCAATGAACAGAATCTACCCTTGGATCGCCGTGTTTCTTCTCCTGGCTGTGCTCGTTTCAGCCCAGGAAATCAAGCTCCCCGTGTTCTTCCTGCGCTACGACGGAGGTGTGGGAAGCGAGGAACTGGATTTAGTTGAGGGAGAGGAGGAAGAGCTGGTAACCGACTCTCAGCGCCATAAGGTCACCTTTAGGATCAAAGAGCAGTGGAGCGACAGCGTTACCACGAATCTCTACACCGCAGTCTGCCTGAAGGAATATTTCTATAAAAGCGGCGACTACACCTATTTCTACCTGAATCCCGACTACGTTTGGGACATCACCGATCGCCTTCGCTGGCGCTCTGAGTTCCGCAGCAAGTGGGCCTGGTATGACGAGCTGGACTGCGAAGACAAGTCGAAAGATCTCACCAGCCTGCTGGCGAAAACAGAGCTCACCTTCAAGGTGTTGGATCAGATGAAGCTCATTCCCTCCTTCCGGTGCGTTTTCGATCTGCACGAAAATCCGGAGAAGGTCCAGCAGACCTATACCGCGGCCCTGCGTGTTGAATCGCGCATCAATCGAGAAGTTCGGCTGAGCAGCCGCTACAGGGGAATCCGGCGTCTGCCCATGGGAACCGACAGTACCATCGGCGATCGATTCAACAACGAATTCGGCGTCAACCTATCGTGGGATCCAAACAAATAGCGCCGCTATCTTCTATTATTATGGTAAGATCGGGCAGGTGGTTGCCTATGAAACAAGAGGATACGCTGAAGTGGCTTCTTGAGGGGGATGTTTCCATACAGTATCAGGTAAAGCGCGATTTACTGGATGCGGATCAGAGCAAACTCAGAGAGCGAATCGCAAGCGAGGGCTGGGGTGCCAAGTTTCTTTCCCTTCGCCGCAGCGACGGACATTGGGGCCAGGGCTACTATCGCCCGAAATGGAACTCGACGCACTATACCCTGCTCGACCTGAAAAATCTGGCGATTTCTCCCCACACGAAAAGTATACAGCAGAGCATCGAGATTGTGCTGAAAAACGCGAAGGGTATCGACGGCGGCATCAATCCAGCCGTCACGATAAAACAGAGCGATGTCTGCGTGAACGGTATGTTTTTAAACGTCGCCTCCTACTTCCGGGCGAACCAAGAGGAGCTGAGCTCCCTCGTGGATTTCATCCTGACCCAGCACCTGGCGGACGGAGGATTCAACTGTGAATTCAACAGATCGGGGGCGGTCCACAGCTCCCTGCATTCTACATTGTCCGTAATTGAGGGGATCTCAGAGTACGTTCGAAACGGCTATACGTATAGATCGCAGGATTTGCTGGCGGCCGAACGACAAAGCCGCGAGTTCATCCTGCAACACAGATTGTTCCGCTCCGATAAAAGCGGCCGCATCATCGACAAAAAAATGCTGATGTTGTCCTATCCCTCCCGTTGGCGCTACGACATCCTGCGAGCTCTGGATTACTTTCGCGCCGCCGGAGTCGGCTACGATGCGCGGATGGCCGACGCGATCGAGGTGTTGTTGAAAAAAAGAAAAGCAAACAATACCTGGCCGCTTCAGGCGAGACATCCGGGACAAACACATTTCGAAATGGAAAAGGTCGGGCAGCCAAGCCGCTGGAATACACTTCGCGCCCTACGGGTGTTCAAGCATTTCGGTTTAGAGCCCACCTAGCCGCGGCAGCCATCTGTTGAAAATTGCCTTTCACCATGAAAAGCTGCCCTCTCAGGCTGATCGCCGGGAGATGCAGGAGCACTGGCGGGGTGTTGCGGGATTGGTTGCCGAAATGGCAACCACCAACAGGTAGAATTTACTCAGGATTTGAGAACTTCTGTGGTCGGTCTCAGCGGAGAACAGGAACGCGTCTGCGCAGATCCGTGGCTGCTTCTCTCTGCGAAATCCAATCCCGGACATCTGCCGAGTAGGCGTACTCACGATATCCATCCTCCCGCAAACCGGAAAAATAGAACGATTCGGGAGGAACAGCAACATCTTTCAGCAACGTTTCGTAGCTCTCCCTGTCGTGCACTCCTTCTGTCCAACTCAGATATTCGGAGAACTCGGCCTCCCGGGCGGATCGAAAAATTTTGTCGAAGTCCCAAGTGCGAATAACCTCCGGAGCCCCTTCTGCAACCTTTGCCGCCATGACGATCATCGTGTTGCCCGAACCGTAGGAGGCCAGCAGCATCCGTTTGCCCACGATTCCGTCGCCCAGCTCTTTGTACCTGTCGTTCAGGAGCGAAGCAAGAAAGAAGTACATTGAGCCGGAGTAGATGTTTCCGATCCGGGAAAGAGGATTCACACCTCTGTAGAATCCCCGCTTTTCGAGAAACTCGCGGATTTGCTCGTCCTCGAGATTCAGTTGGCGCCGGAGAAGAACTTGCATCGCCGATTCCGGCATATTTCGAAACGGCGTGTGCAGGACAAAGAAATCCGTTGCTTCCAGAGCTTCCGAAGGCAGCTCGCCGATCCTCTGGGCATGGTCGAGAAAGGCTTCGTTGAGATTGGTCCAGTACTGCTCCATCGAGTAGCGACCCTTGACCTTCGCCGTCGTGGATCCGATTGGACGGAAAAAGTCATCCACGTCTCGAGAGCAGAAGCCGACGGTCGAAAGATCCAGCTCCAGCAAACGGGGAGCGGTTTCTACTAGAAGGGCTATGGATCCCGCGCCCTGGGTCACCTCGGCGGTAGTCTCGGTTTCGTAGTGAGCTATATCCGTGGCTATAACCAGTCCGGATTCCGCCGAACGGCTGCTCATTCCCAGCAAGCCGCCGACACTGAGCAGAGAAAGGGTGGCTCCGGCACAGGCGTGCTGTACCTGGAAACTGGACAGGGATTCGGGAATCTCCAACCCGGCCCGCTGCAGCATACCCTGTACAAAGGCGGAGAGCGGTTTGCTGTGGTCCAGTCCGGTTTCCGTGCCAACCACCAGGTGCCGAAGATTCGACAGGGAAACGGGGTTCCTGCCCTTGAGAAGACCGTAGGCGGCCTGGGCGGCCATGGTGGTTGAATCTTCCCAGATCTGGGGAAAGCGAATCGCCTTCTGCCCCGTAACCCGCAGGGCCCGCTCCAGATGGCGCCCCAGCCTGGGCTGATTCTCAGATCGCTTTTTAATCAGAACATCCAGGTCGAGCTTCGCCTGGGGGATGTATATATTTATGTCACTGATTCCGATCTTTTTATTGCCTATCATCCTTCACCTGCCTTACTATAAGTACAATACTCGATGCGTGTACATTGTTCCAGACCACGGTTAAGGTAACACAATATGTGTAAGGGGTCCAGCAAATTAGAAAAAAAACCTTGAAACATTTCAGATTGTGATACATATTACACGGCGAAGGGGGTCATGGTGAACAAGAAAGCTGTCGTAATCGGAGCCGGAATCGGTGGATTGGCCTCGGCGGCGCTGCTGGCCCGCCAGGGCCTTCAGGTAACAGTACTCGAAAAAAATGATTCCTCCGGCGGCCGGGCACGCCTGTGGCAGGAGAAGGGCTTTAGGTTTGACATGGGCCCCTCCTGGTATCTGATGCCTGAAGTGTTTGAGCATTTCTTCGCCCTCTTCGGGCGCACCCGCGAGCAATACTACCGGCTCCAGGAGCTGTCTCCCTACTACCGCGTCTTCTTCAGCCCGCAGGAGCGAATTGACATCACTTCGGACAGACGGCAGGTGCTCGATCTTTTCGAGAGCTTCGAGCCGGGGGGCGCGCAGCGATTGAAAAAATATCTCGACCGGGCTCAGTACAAGTACGAAGTAGCCATGAAGGAGTTTCTCTACAAGAACTACGGCTCGGTGTTTGACTTCCTCAATGCCCGCATGCTGATCGAGGGTACCAAGCTGAATGTGTTCGGCCGGCTGGATCGATCGGTGCGTCGTTTTTTCAAAGACAGACGTGCCCGACAGATTCTCGAGTACGCGATGGTCTTCCTCGGAACCAGCCCCCAGGCTGCACCGGCTCTCTATTCGATCATGAGCCATGTGGATCTGAATCTCGGGGTGCACTACCCGATCGGTGGATTGGCGGCCGTGGCCGCCGCAATCGGCAGGTTGGCGAAAGAACAGGGTGCAGAGATTGTGCTGAACTCCGATGTGAATAAAATCCAGGTCAACGGCGACCGGGGGAGAGCAACGAGGGTGGTTACTGCCGACGCCGAATACGAGGCGGACGTTGTGCTGGTGAATGCCGATTACCCCTTCGCTGAAAACCACCTTCTGGAACCAGAGCACAGATCCCTTCCCTCTTCCTACTGGAAGCGCAAAGTGTTTGCCCCCTCGATGTTCCTTATCTACCTTGGATTGAACAAACGTCTCGAGAACATGGTCCATCACAATCTCTATTTTGCCGAGGATTGGAACGAACACTTCGATACCATCTTCAAGGTGCCTACTTGGCCTCAGCAGCCCTGCTTTTATGTCAGCTGCATTTCCAAAACGGATCCTGACATGGCTCCCAAGGGACATGAAAACGTCTTTGTCCTGGTTCCAGTGGCTCCCGGTCTCGATGACAGCGAGGTTTTCCGCGAGCGCTACGCCGAGCAGGTGATCGAACATGTGGAAAAAATCATTGGAGAGGAGATACGTTCTTCTATTGTAGTGCGCCGTATCTTTTCTCATAGGGATTTCATCTCCGACTACAACGCGTATGGAGGTACGGCGTTGGGACTGGCCCATACTTTGAATCAAACCGCCTTCTTCCGTCCTCACTTCCGCAGCAAGAAAGTGGAGAACTTGTACTACGCCGGTCAGTACACCCACCCGGGAGTCGGTGTGCCCATGGTGCTGATCGCGGCCCAGGTGGCAGCCGGGCTGATTGCAGGAGGCTCATCGTGAGTCTGGAACAGATCCATTACGAGACGTTCAAGCAAGGCAGTAAAACCTATTTCAACTCCAGCCTGTTCTTCCCTCCGGCGGTACGCAGGGACGTGTTCGCCCTGTACGGATTTGTTCGGGTGGCGGACAACTACGTAGACAGCGTTCCCCAGGATCCCGAGGGCTTCCATCGCTTCACCGAAGCCTATCGGAAGGCCTTGCGGGGCTCACCCGTCGGGGATCCGATCATCGATGCCTTCGTCGAGCTCGGCCGGCGCAAAGATTTCGATCCGGCCTGGACAGAGGCCTTCCTCCATTCGATGGAGCTGGACCTGAGCAAGAAGGAGTACAACAAGCTGGAAGAAACCCTCGAGTACATCTATGGTTCCGCGGAAGTGATCGGATTGTTCATGGCCAAGCTGCTCGATTTGGTTCCCGACTCGTATCCCCATGCAGAACGGCTGGGCCGGGCCATGCAGTACATCAACTTCATTCGTGACATAGACGAGGATCGCACCCTCGGCCGGCGCTACCTGCCCCTGCAAGACACGCCGTTGAAAAGACTGGACAAAGAGTACGCACAGAACCATCCCGAGGAGTTCAACGAGTTTCTCCGGCATCACCTGGCCCGGTACAAGGTCTGGCAGCGGGAAGCTGAAGCCGGATTCCGCTATATCCCCCGCCGCTACCTGATCCCCATCAAGACGGCCTCGGACATGTACAACTGGACGGCCCGGAGGATCGAGCAGGAACCCATGTTGGTGTTTCAGCGCAAGGTCAAACCGGCGAAACTGAGAATTTGGCTCGCCGTGCTGGCCAATGCCCTGGGAGTCGGATAACCAATGAATCTATACCTGTGGATCCTGGTCGGCATCGCAGCGATACCTCTTCTGCTCTCCTTTGACAGAAAGGTGCATTATGTCAGCCGCTGGCCCGCCGTGTTCGCCGCCGCCGGGGTTGTCGGAGTGGTCTATATCGGCTGGGACATCCTGAAGACCTCCGCTGGGGTTTGGGACTTCGTCGAGCGCCACTCCGGCTCCTTGAGAATCTTCGGCCTTCCCCTGCCGGAAATTCTTTTCTTTGTAGTTGTCCCCTTCAGCTGCCTGTTCATCTACGAGGTGGTACAGGTGTATTTCAAGGAGGGGCGGCTGGCGATCCCACGATGGATCTGGTTTTCAACGGCCGCCGCCCTCCTTGTGCTGGCTGTGATTTTTCGCTCCCAGATCTACACCCTAACGGTGCTGCTGTCCGTGGCTGTTTTTTTCGTTCTTACCGCCGCCTTTCAACCAAAGCTTCTTGGAAGCAGGCATTTCTGGCTCGCCATGCTCCTGACCTACGTTCCCTTCCTGGTATTCAACGGCCTGCTCACGGCGATCCCCATCGTTGTCTACAACGACGCGGAGAACTGGGGTGTGCGTGTCTATACGATCCCCCTGGAGGACTTCTTCTATAGCTTCTCTCTGCTGGGATTCAACATCCTGGTGTTCCGTGTTTTCCGCCGCCGACTGGAGGCCAAGCGTGGCTGAAAAAAAAGTAGCGGTGATCGGCGCAGGCCTGGGCGGCCTTTCTGCGGCGATCCGCTTGGCTCACGCCGGTTATGCGGTTGATTTATACGACCAGCAGTCGATCGTCGGCGGCAAGGCGGGTACGAAAACCGAGAGGGGATTTCGCTTCGACACCGGTCCCTCTCTGCTTACCATGACTCCCGTGTTCCGGCAGCTGTTCGAGGAGGTGGAGCAGAGGTTGGAGGATCACCTCGATTTTCTACCCCTGGCACCGATCTGCCACTACTTTTACCCGGACCGAACCATCCTGTACAGCTTCAGCGACAGCGAGCGCTTTGCCGGGGAGATCGAAGCCAAGACCCTGGACAGCGGAAGAGCCCTCGAGGATTATCTCGCCTATGCAGAGAGGATCTACGAGAACACGGCGGAGCTGTTTCTCTGGAACAGTCTCCACGAGCTCTCCTCCTATTTCACATCTTTTTCCTTGAAAAGCCTCCTCAACCTGGGGAAGATCGACGCCTTCCGCAGTATGGACGCGGCCAATCGCTCTTTCTTCAGCGATCCCCGTCTGGTTCAGCTGTTCAACAGGTACGCAACCTACAACGGATCGAGTCCCTACAAGGTTCCGGCAACGCTGAATATCATTCCCTACGTCGAATATGGTCTGGGCGGTTACGCCGTTACCGGCGGCATCTACGCGATTCCCTCCGCCCTGGGAAGGCTTGCCGGGAACCTGGGGGTAAAGCTTCTGCTCGACACCCGGGTGGACAAAATCCTGCACGCGAATCGCCGCATCCGGGGCATCCAGGCCGCCGGGGAACGCCGGGATTACGACATCGTGGTGTCCAACGCGGATGTGCTGCGCACCTATGAGGATCTTCTCGAAGATCCGCAAGCCCGCTTGGCCAGGCGCTACCAGGCATTGGAACCCTCCTCTTCGGGTCTGGTGTTTTTCTGGGGAATGAAAGACAGCTTTCCCGAACTGGGGGTCAACAATATCTTCTTCTCCGGCGACTATCCACGGGAGTTCCACGAACTGTTCGCCGAGAGAATCTGCCCGACGGATCCTACTGTATATGTGAATATCACCTCCAAGGTGACTCCGGAGGACGCCCCGGCAGGCTGCGAGAACTGGTTTATACTGATCAACGCCCCCTGCAATGTAGGACAGGACTGGCAGGCGGAGGCGGCAGCCAGCAGGGGCCGCGCCTTGTCGCGGCTGCAGCGGGCCTTGGGCCGCTCTGTGGAGGGAGTCATCGCCACGGAGGAGGTCATGACCCCTCAGGATATCGAGAAGAACACGGGCAGTCGTCTGGGAAGCCTCTACGGCATTTCCTCCAACACCTCGATGGCCGCCTTTCTCAGGCATCCCAATCGCAGTCGGCGCTATCGAGGCCTGTACTTCTGTGGAGGCAGCGTGCACCCGGGCGGAGGCATGCCACTGGCCATCCTATCGGGCAAGATCGCCTCGGACCTGATCCAGCGCCATGAGGGAGGAAAGAGATGAACAGACGGGAGTTGATCATCGCGATCGCACTGGCGATCTTTTTTCTGGTGGGCTTCATCGGCCATAGCTTGGAGGCAACCCTGCCCTTGATGCTGCGCTTGACGCCTTATACGCTGGTGATCTGCGGATTGATCGCCTTCTTGGCGGTTTTTTGGGAGCGCAGCAAGGGGGTGCTTCTCTGGGCGCTACTCGTCTTCGTGATCACTTTTTTCCTGGAAGCGTTGGGAACGGCCACGGGCAAGATATTCGGCCCCTACACCTACGGAGCAACCCTCGGGCCCAAGCTCCTCGCCGTGCCCGTGGTCATCGCCTTCAACTGGCTGCTCTTGATACTCGGATCGTTGAGCCTGGCCGGCTTGATATTCCGAAATAAGAAGCTGCTCACCGCCCTGCTGGCCGCGCTCCTGACCGTGGGTATCGACTATCTGATTGAGCCCACGGCCATCCGCCTGGATTACTGGACCTGGCACACCGCAGGCATTCCCCTCCAGAACTACGCGGCCTGGTTCCTCATCGCCCTGGCCTCCGCGCTCTTCTACGTGTATTTAAAGCTGTCGGTAAAGACGCGGCTGCCCCTCGTTTATTTTCTCATCCAGCTGGTGTTCTTCGCCGCCCTGCGCATC
>CAYMGP010000057.1:11491-19853 GCA_964390045.1 uncultured Spirochaetaceae bacterium
GGCAGCACCCGCCTGAGACAGATCTGTCTTTCCGCAAAGAAACAAGAATATAACAATTTGTGTTTCTATTTGCTTGTCGTATTTCATTCTGTGTATTACCTTACATGTAAGGTAGATCGCTTCACTGCCCGCGCGCAGTGACGGCGAAGGAGGAAAATCATGCTCTCCTACTTTGAGGAAAAAAAAGAAAAGATAAGCGCCTTTTTAAAGGAGTTTCTCTCAGAAAAGGGGGAACGGTTCTCCAAGATCAACTCGCTGGGAAAGGATGTCTGCGACCGCATTTATGACTTTGCAATCCAGGGAAAGATGATTCGCGGCGGTCTGGTCTCTCTGGGATTTACCTTATCCCGCAACGGTCAATTTCCTAAAGCGGGACCTCAGCAGATGATCGAAGCGGGGACTGCCGTGGAACTGTTTCAATCCGCCCTGCTGATGCACGACGACATCATGGATCGAGACCAGGTGCGCCGAGGATTCGGCTCCGTATTTTATAAATACGCCCATATGGCGGAGCAGGCGGGCATCCCCGATGCCTACCACCTCGGCGAATCGCTCGGTATCTGCGCCGGAGATATCTCCTATTTTCTCGCCTTCGAGGTGCTTGCCCGACTCGAGATCAGCCCATTGATCTTCCGGCAGATACAAAAGCTTGTCTCCCAAGAACTGTCCTACGTGGGCATCGCTCAGATGCAGGATATCTACTGGGGCGCATCGAACACCTCTGTGACAGACGAAGAGGTCATGCGGATGTACCTCTACAAGACGGGCAGATACACCTTTTCCCTGCCCTTGATGATCGGCGGCCTGCTGGCCGAGCAGAGCGAGCAGACCCTGACCCTGCTCGAAAAAATCGGGGAGTATATGGGAATCATCTTCCAGCTCAAGGATGATGAAATCGGGTTGTTCGGGGATCAGCGCGAGATCGGCAAACCAATCGGCTCGGATATCCGGGAAGGGAAAAAGACCCTCTACTACGGTTATCTTCAAAAAAGAGCCTCGACCGACGACCTCGCCCAGCTCGCCTATCTGATGGGAAATCCGGATATCGGCGAGCAGGATGTTCAGTACGTCCGGGAGCTGGTGATCCGACTGGGAATCTACGAGGAGGTGCAGAATCTCGCTCAGAACCTCGCCGATAAAGCCCGCTCGCTGATACCCTTGCTGCCGGGATTCAAGGCGGAGGAGCGAGAGGTGATGCTCAATCTTCTCGACTATTCTCTGGTAAGGACCCGCTAAATCGCCTACACTAGGCTCTGTATGAGCCTAGGTGCCCTTCCTGAAAAGTTCCGCAAACTCGATCTGCATGAGAGGCAGGAACAGATACGTCTCGCCTACGGCCCCGAGGAGGAGGAGTGGCGGTCAGTCTCCGCTGATCCCCGTTTGGATGAGCTCTCTAATATCATGGTGGAAGGGGCGATCGGCTCTCTTCCCATACCTCTCGGCATCGCCACGGGTTTCCTCATCGATGGTGAAGAGCTGAACATCCCCATGGCCGTGGAAGAGCCTTCCGTTATCGCCGCCGCCTCCTTCGCCGCCAAGATCCTTCGTCAGGGCGGTGGCCTGACTACCTGGGCCGACGAATCTGTGATGACAACGCAGATTTTCCTCGAGGATGCGACGGAGAAGGCGGAGAGCATCTTGAGGCAAAACGAGGAACGCCTCGGCGCGATGGTGGACCGTGCCCAGCCGGGAATGAAGGCTCGCGGCGGAGGCTACCGGGGACTGGAGCTGTCGCGTCTGCCGGACAGCGGCGTTTTCGTAGTGGGGGTGAAGATCGATGTACGGGATGCGATGGGGGCCAATGCCCTCAACACCGCAGCCGAGACTCTGAAACCCGAGATAGAGCGCTTGAGCGGCGGCAGGGCGGTGATGTGCATCCTCAGCAATGCCGCCCGCCAGCGACGCTCCGGGGCTCGCTTCTCCCTGCCCGTATCGAGGCTCTCCGCTCTAGGTTCCAGGGGGATGGGCGGCAGCGAGGTGGCCCGCAGAATCGTACTGGCATCTCGGATCGCCGAGGAGGAGGAGCAACGAGCCATCACCCACAACAAAGGCATCATGAACGGAATCAGCGCTCTGGTTCTGGCCACGATGAACGACACCCGAGCCGTCGAGGCTGCCGCCCACGCCTGGGCGGCCCGCTCCGGCCGTTACCTTCCCCTAAGCACCTACGGGCTTCAGGGCGAACCACCCGAAAAGCAAACCCTCGAGGGAAAAATCGAACTTCCCCTGGCCGTGGGCAGCCTCGGCGGAGCTGTCGGTTTTCATCAGGCCAGCCGTCTGGCCCTGCGTATCCTTGGCTTTCCCGGAGCCAGGAGACTGTCCAGGATCGCCGCTGCAGTAGGTCTTGCCCAAAACCTCGCCGCGGTGTTGGCTCTGGTAACCGGAGGGATTCAGCGAGGACACATGAAGTACCACGCCGCCAGGTTGGCCTATCAGGCCGGCGCCCGGGGGGAGGAGATACGTCAAGTGGCGGAAGCTCTGGCTGAGCGGGCGCGCTACAACCGGGAGGAAGCGGCGAACACTCTCGAGCAGCTGCGACGGGAGCGACAGGGATGAGGGTAGAAGTCCTCTGCCGCACCTCGCCGAGCCTGGCCCTGGTGAAGTATTGGGGGAAGAAGAGCACCCGGGAGAACCTCCCCGCCACCCCCAGTCTGGCCGTCACTCTCGGCGGGGTTCACACGGAGACGCGGGTGAAGATCGCCGAAAAGGATTCTATTAAACTCAACGGCGAGACTCTGCCCCTCGATCGTTTTTTACCCCTCTTGAACGCACTGCGCCGCTCGGCGGGAAGAGAGATGTATTTTGGGGTGGAGAGCGAGAACGATTTCCCCTCATCCGCCGGTCTGGCCAGCTCCTCATCCGGTTTTGCCGCCCTGACCGTGGCCTGCGCCCGGCTACTCGAGCTGGATCTGGGGCCGGAGGATCTGTCCGCGTTCGCCCGGATAGGCAGTGCCTCGGCCGCCCGTTCTCTGTTCGGGGGCTTCACCCTGCTGCCCTCAGGGGGCTATGCGGCCAGGCAGTTGTACGGACCCGAGTACTGGCCGGAGTTTCGCATTGTCATCGCTCTTGTCAGCCGACAAGCAAAACCGATCTCCTCCCGCGAAGCGATGCAGGCGACCCGCGACACCTCCCCCTACTACCGGGCCTGGCTGCGCAACGCAGGGCAGCTGCTCGATCCGGCGCTGCAGGCTCTCGAAAAGCGGGATATCGAGGCTTTGGGTACCGTGGCTCGCCTCAGCTACAGCCGCATGCACGCAGCCCTGCTGGCCTCCAGTCCCCCGGTGCTGTACTGGCTGCCCCTGACGGTTGCCGTAATCCGCGAGTGCCGGGCTCTGAGGGATGAGGGTATCGGTGCCTGGGAGACCCTCGACGCCGGTCCCCAGGTGAAGGTGCTGTGCCTGGAATCGGATGTTGAAACCATCAGCGAACACCTGAAAGGTCTCGATCCCACCCTGAAGCTCATCGTCGCCTCGGTGGGCGGGGAACCGGTTTGTGAGCCCGGGGAGCTGTGATGCGGCTGACCGTACCCGGAAACCTCCTGTTGCTGGGAGAGTACGCCGTCACCGAGGAGGGCGGCCTGGGATTGGCCCTGGCTGTGGAGCGGCGCGTGGTCGTAGCGCTGGAGCCGGCTTCGAGCCTCGTTATAGAGGGAAGCTGGGGCAGCGGAGAGTTGAGGTGGACCAGGGAGTCGGCTGAGCAAAGCCCCCTGATCTCGGCAATCGTGGAAACCTGGCAAGAGTTCCTTTCCACGCGGGATGACAGCCGGTCAGCGGCTGAATTGCCGACGGCGGCGCGGATAACCATCGATTCTTCGGCGTTGTTTTCCGGAGGCAGGAAAGGCGGCTTCGGTTCCAGCGCTGCGGTAACCGTGGCTTTGACCTGCGCGCTTCTCCATCTTTCCGGATTTCGAGGCGAAGAGTTGACCCGCCTGGCCGCCGGGATCGCCCTGCCGGCCCATCGTCGGGCCCAGGGGGGAAGAGGCAGCGGCTACGACGTCTGCGCCTCGCTGAACGGCGGTTTCGGCTGCCTGGCCGGCGGCCGGGAACCAAGGTGGCAGGCTGTCGAGCTGCCCTGGCTACCTCCCCTGTACCTCTTCCGTGGTCGGGAAAGCGTATCCACGCCGAACTCTCTGATGCACTACGAACGCTGGAAGAGAAGCAACCCTGAACAATGGCGCAGCTTTTTAAACGAGTCGAACAGAAGCGTACGCGCGTTTCTTCAGGCGGACGGCTGGCCCCAGGCCCGGCGCTCTTTCGCATCTCTCAAGAATCTGGGGCTTCGGTTGGGCGAAAAGATCGGCGTGTCGGCGGAGATCGAAGCGCCCCCGTCATTGGCCCCCGAACTGTACAAAGCGTTGGGTGCGGGAAACGAGCTGGGTATTTGCCTGGCGGAAGCTCAGCCGCAAGAATCCGGTTTGGACCCTGTTTCTGTAACGCTCGAGGGTGTGAAATGGAACACGTAGGTGTGGGCAGGGCAAAGCTGCTTCTCTTCGGAGAACACGCCGCCGTGTACGGCTATCCGGCCGTAGGCCTGTCCCTCGATACCGCCCTGAGGGTTCGCCTGCAGCCGGGGGATGAAGATAGTTGGAAGATCGAGGGAGTACAGAAGGAGGACCGGGGAAAAATCCTCGAGGTCCTCGAGCTGCTGGAGCGTCTGTCGGCTGAAGACACGGGGGCCTCCCACGGTGGAGGAACCCTGCTGCTGGAATCGGAGATCCCCCGGGGCCTGGGCTTCGGTTCTTCCGCGTCCCTCTGTGTGGCTCTGGCCGCAGCCATTGGTTCCTGGCGCGGCGGGGTTGAACAGCGGAGTATTTGGGAATGGGCTCATCGCGGGGAAAAGTTCTTTCACGGTACACCTTCGGGCATCGACACAGGCCTGGCGTTGCTCGGCGGAATGTACAGCTTTCGTCCTGATCCGCCACAGCTTCCCGACGCCGAGCGATTGGCAGGTACCCCCCTGCACCTGGTGGTAGGGGCCGTGCCGCGCAGGCGGAGCGCCGCCGCCCTGATCGGAGCCTTGAGGGAAAAGATGATCGCAGGAGATGTTGACACGAAAAGGATCCTCCAACACCTGGGCACGTTGGCTACGAAAGCCGGCGAGATCTTAAAGGGGCGCCACCGGCACAGAGAAGATGGATCGGCGGCGCGGGATCTGGGTGCGCTGGCCCGCGAAGCGCAGGCGCATCTCGGCCGGCTCGGTTTGAGTACCCCCGAGCTGGATCGGCTGCTCGAGGATGGTACGAAGCGGGAAGCGCTGGGAGGAAAGCTCAGCGGCGCCGGCGGCGGCGGGGCTTTTTTCCTCATCTACCCCGACGCCGAATCCGCCCGCAGTGCAGCCTCGGCCCTGAGGCAATGGAGCAGGAAATCTGAGATGTCCACGGCGGACACGATCCATGCCCTGTCCTGGCCGCCTGCGGGCCGGCATGGAAGCGAGGTGGCAAAATGATAAACTCCGGCGTGACAAACACTCTGTCTGTGCTGCTGCTGGGAGCGATCCTCCTGCTTTGCACTCCCGCGCTCCTGAAGGCACAGCCGAGCGATTCAGCTGATCCCGAAATCTTGGCCTATATTCGAGAGACATTCTACGTTGCCGTGGACGAGGAAGCGACCGCCTATAGTCTGATGGAGTATATAGAGCGCACCTACCCCGGTTCGTGGAAAAGCTATCCTCCCGTTGTAGCCGGCTACTACGCCTCGTTGGAGGGTTTGAAGGGAAGACACAGCCTGAATCCCCTGAAAAAGGTGCGCTTTGTACGCAATGCCATCGCCTATATGGATCCGCTGGTAGCCGAAAATCCAGGAAATCTGGAGATCCGCTTTCTGCGCTTTTCCTTTTATCAACAGATTCCCGCTTTTTTCGGTGCGGCCCAGCACGTTCCCGAGGATCTGGAGATCACCATCCGGCTCTTGACAGAGAAAGATTACTCCCGGGCACCGCTGTCTGTACAGCTGGACATGATGCTCTACATCCTGGAAACGGACAAACCGGACGAAGGACAGCGCCGCCGGCTGCAGGAGCTTCTTCTGGAGCTGCGCTAGCCGGTATGTCCTGGCAGTCCGTTCTTTCCGAAGGCGACTACCGGCTCTACAGAGAAAATATTTCTCTGCTGGAAGACAGGATCATCAGCAATTTCCCGGATATCTATAGAAACAGCAGCATTCTGTCCGCCATCAGGAACGTTCCCCGGCACCTGTTCGTAAACCAGAGCTACAGAACCCTGGCCTATACCGACAACGCCTTTCCCACGCTCGCCGGGTTGACCACCTCCGCTCCGTCAGTAATCGCTGAAATGATCTTTCATGTCGGTGTGAAGGCGGGGGACAGGCTTCTCGAGATCGGTACCGGAACCGGTTATGAAGCAGCCGTGCTCGCCGAGATGGGCGTCAATGTGTTTTCCGTGGAAATCGATCGCCAGCTCATAGAGCAGGCAAACAAATTGCTGGTCCGGCTCGGGTACAAAATCGACCGCTCTTTGACAGATGAGCGGAAAAGGAAAGAGTGCCTGCGGCATTTCAACGAGGCAAGAAGCTATTTTCGCCACAGGGGAAGAATCAGACTCTTTTGGGGCAACGGCCAGATAGGTCTGGAAGCACTCGCTCCGTTCAAAGCGATAATTGTTGCCGCCTCCGTTCCCCATCTCAAATATACGGGAAACCTTGCACGGCAGTTATCTACTGAAAACGGGAGACTGATCGTTCCCGTGGGAAGCAGGGTCGAGCAGAGCTTCCGTATCGTGGAGAGGACAGGGGACAAACTGAACACCTACGTCGTGGAAGGGATAGCCTGCGTTTTCGTTCGGATGGTGCTCAAGCAGGAATCGTAGCTGCGCAGGCTCTACAGGATTTTCACGATCAGGGCGGCGAGAAAACCCATCAACGTGGAGAAGCCGACAATCGCTCCCCCCTGCTCGTAGGCTTCTGGAAGCATGGTTTCGGCGATCATGGTGAGCATGGCTCCCGCAGCCAGGCCCTCGATGCCGGAGATCAGATAGTAGTCCCTTGCCACAGGTTGGGCCGGAAAAACGAGCACGCCGACTGCCGCCCCAAGACCTGTTATCAGGCAAAGGGAGGTCCACATCAAGAGGATTCTGCTGAAGCGCATGCCGCTGCGCTGCATACCCACGGCACTGGACATGGCTTCCGGCAGGTTGGCCAAGAAAACACCGCTGATGAAAGCCAGACTGATGCCTGTTACGCTGGCTGAAAGCATGCCGATGATCAACGACTCCGGAATTCCGTCCAGCATGATGCCCAGCCAGATCGCCAGGGCGGCACCTTTTTTCAAGGCCGCCTTCCTGCTCTCCTCCGCAATCTCCTGCTCCGACAGAGGCATGGCGAGCTTCTGCAGGTGCCGCAAACAGGCCTCCTGCCACTGCTCCGCCTGGTATCCGAAGGATTTCTGAGAAAGCTCCTCCGCCCTCTGATTGAAGAGGATCAGCGATGCCTCTCGCAGAGAATCGGATTCGGCGAGGAGGGCATCGAAATCGCTGTGAAGCACCTTGAGGACCTGCGTCTGACTCCTGGTTAGGGCTGTAGCGTTGCGAGGACGGTTGCTTAAAAGGGCCATCTCGCCGAAGGTGTCGTCCCTGCCCAGCACGGCAATTTGTTCCTGCTCCCCCGTTTCCTGTTGCCGAAGTATTGCCACTTCACCGTCTATGATGAAGTAGAGAGTCGACCCGATTTCACCCTCTCGAAAAATGACCTCTCCCTGCTCAAAGGTCTCCCGCTTCATGTTCGGGATCAATCTGGCGATGTCTGACGGTGGCAGAAACTGCAGAAGCTTGATCCGGCTCAACTCGCTGATCATTCTCCCTGCGAGCCTGGTTTTCAATCGAGTCAGATATTTTTTTGTGGGAATAAGCTTGCGTAAAAAAGCACCTCTTTTATTCAGCAACTGGTTGAGAAGATCGAAGAGCAGGCCCCCGGCGATCGCTCCGATGATGGTCAGCACGATGATCAGGTTGCCGTGTTCCCGGCCGTGATGCAGTGCTTCGGAGAACAGCTCGATGGTCAGAGCAAAGAGAAGCGCACCGGCGCCGAAAGCCATCAGGGCCGAGGTGACTTTTTTCCCGGGCTTGAGCCACAGACCGATGGTTGCGCCCAGAGGAAGGGAAACGGCGCTGACAATCCCCCAAAAAAAAGCTCTTTCCAACAGGTTGAACGTTGAAGACATTTCCTGGCAACAGTGTAGCACAGATCGGTGGTCGAATCGATATGGACCAAAAGGTTGCAAGAGAAGTGAAATCATGCCATCGTGGATTTCATGACCCGCGCTCGGCACTCGCCCTGGGCAGAGCTGATTTTTCTACCCTATATCCTGAGACAGTTCCGCAAACAATTTCACGGCTTGTACCTGCTCGGAG
>CAYMGP010000057.1:19863-26920 GCA_964390045.1 uncultured Spirochaetaceae bacterium
CGATCCCTCTCTGCCGCTGCTGATCACCCCCAACCACAGCACCTGGTGGGACGGTTTTTTCCTCTACATTCTCAACAAGAGGGTTTTCAAACGAAAACTTCATCTGATGATGTTGGAGCAGCAGCTGTCCAAGTATCGCTTCTTCAGCCGAATCGGCGCCTTCGGCATCGAGCCGGGCCTTCCCCGCAGAGCCCACGAGACCCTCAAGTACTGCGCCGACGTGCTCCATAACCGGTACAACGCACTGTGCATCTTTCCCCAGGGCGTTCTGCGTTATTTTGCAGTCCGACCGCTGGATTTCCAGCGAGGCGTGGGACACATCCTCAAGCTTTACGGCGGCGAGGTGAATCTGCTTCCTCTGGGTATTCGCTGCGAGTTTCTGATCGACCAGCGGGCCGAGGTTTTCTTTCTGGCCGATAGGATCTTTCGCCTCGATCACAAGAGCTTCGCGGGAATCGAGTGGCTCGAGAAGGAGGAGGCGGCGCTCCTCGACAGGTTATCGCAAACGATTTTATCAGGGGAAAAAGGTGAGGCGGTGATCAGGGGACGAGAGCCGATCGATGTACGATGGGACGCCTTGATGCGCCGGCTGCATCTCGGCAAAAACGAATCCCGCTAGAGGGAATGCTCGGCGATGATCTCCTGCAGCCAGGTGTTTCCTGGAAAAATCTCCTGGGCTTGAGCGATGAATTTTCGAGCCAAGCGTTTGTTCTTGCTTTCAGCGTAGGAAATCCCCAGCCAGACATTCACGGAAAACCTGTCCAAGGGCTCGAGCACGGTCACACTCTCTATCTCGTGGAGGATCTGCAGTGCTTCTTTTTCACTCCCACCGGCGATGGCGGGGGCGTTCTTGTAGTACAGAGCGAGGGTGAGCTTCGCCTTGGTATTCTCGGGATCCAGTTCCAACGCTTTTTCCGCCAGCTCGCGAACCGTGGGACCGTACTGCATCTTGTAAAACATTCCATTGAACATGAGCAGTTGGGCCTGGGTATCGGCCAGAAGTCTGTACCCGTCGCTGAACTCACCGCAGCTCAGTGCACGCTCGGCCAGCTCGTAGCCTTCTGTGAATCTCCGTTCCGCCTCCTTGGATCTGCCCTCTCCCTGCTCTACAAATCCATACAGGTAGGCGGCCTGAGCCTGCCAATAGTCCCGTTCACAGTCCTGTTGTATCTGTTCAAAGGATCGGAAGCTGCGATCCAGATTCTTCCGCAGTTCCCCGGCGGACAAGGCCTCGTTGAACATGCCTTGCGTAGCACGATCCAGGAATATTTTTCCATCGCGGAGGCCATCGGCCTGCAATGGGGTGATTCCTGCAAGCAGCAACATGCCGAACAGGAACCGAAACAAGTTATATTTCATAATGTGTGTTAAAATACGAAGACGGCGGTCAGAGGTCAAGAAAGGAAGGGCCCATTTTTCTTGACCGCCGTAGACATCAGTGGTAGCGTAACGAAAAAATATGGTTGTTCCTGTACTAATCGTGCTAACTCTACTCTGGCTGCTCGCTTTCCTGTTCCTGTGGAGAATTCCTTACCCGACACTGAAGAGCGTCGCTACAACACCTTCAATTTCCATCATCATCCCGGCGCGAAACGAAGAGAAAAACCTTCCCACTCTGCTCGATTCTCTGCAACATCAGGATCTCACGAACTGTGAAATTGTAGTTGTGGACGACCACTCCGAAGATGAAACTGCCCGGATCGCAGCCCAACATGGAGCGCGGGTGATCCGTGCGGCACAGCTGCCCAAGGGATGGTTGGGCAAACCCTGGGCCTGCTGGCAGGGTGCGCGGCAGGCTCGAGGCGAGCTGTTCGTTTTTCTAGACGCGGACACCTTCATGGAACCGGGCGGTTTGCAGAAAATCGTATCATCGCACCTCCGCCTCGGTGGCCTGCTCTCAATCTGGCCGTATCACCGTATGAAACGCCTCTATGAGCGGCTTTCGGCCCTGTTCAACATCATTATCATGGCCAGCATGGGCTCCTTTACAATAATGGGGAAAAAAGCAGGCAGCCTGGGCGCCTTCGGACCCTGCGTGGTATGTTCCAAAACGGACTATTTTTCAGCAGGGGGCCATGAGAGCGTTCGGGCAGCGATTCTGGAGGATGTCGCCCTGGGTCAGACATTTCGCCGCGCGGGATTGAGGATTCACAATTTCGGCGGCAAGGGGGTCATTTCTTTTCGCATGTACCCCGCCGGAATTCGCTCGTTGGTCACCGGATTCACAAAGGGAATGGCTTCGGGAGCCCGCGCCGCTTCCCGTAAAATTCTAATTCCGATTTTCTGCTGGGTTGCAGGAGGATTCATCGCCTCCTTCTGGCTGCTGCTCCTGTTGCTCAGTTCGAATGTGCAGGCCGCTGTTCCCTGGATCGCTCTCAACCTCCTCTACAGCCTGCAGATCTTCTGGATTCTCTCCCGAATGGGGAACTACGGCCTGTATACGGCGCTGCTGTATCCGGTTCCCTTTGTATTCTTCGCAGCCGTATTCGTCATATCCGTTCTGAGGACCTTCTTCCTGCGCGAGGTAAGCTGGAAGGGGCGCAAAATCGATATTGAGAGGTAAGCGGTATGAACAAGCGACGAGGATTGATTGAGAATCTCATCATGAAGCGTCTGGGCGGAAACCGGCTCCAGGTCAACGATGTGGACCAAGGCCTGCCCAGGAAAATCAAAGGGGACCGGTCGGTTGCAGTGATTGGAGGGGGCATCGCCGGCCTGGCAGCCGCGGCGGTTCTCTCGGAACGGGGATTTCAGGTAACTCTGTTCGAACGGAATGACTACCTGGGCGGTAAGATCGGTTCCTGGCCGGTACGCTTCAAAGACGGCTTCGAAACTCAGGTTGAACACGGTTTTCACGCTTTCTTTCGCCAGTATTACAACCTGCGGGGACTGTTGGATAGGATTGGCTCGAGCAAATACCTCATCCCGATCGAGGATTACCTGATCTCCACTATCGAGCACGGGGATTTCG
This sequence comes from uncultured Spirochaetaceae bacterium, assembly GCA_964390045.1. Lineage (GTDB taxonomy): Bacteria > Spirochaetota > Spirochaetia > SZUA-6 > DRHE01 > CAYMGP01. The sequence continues at coordinate 22,835 of CAYMGP010000057.1, forward strand.
GCTTCAAGGGAATCAAGACAACCCCGGGGCTGAACATGCTCTCCATGGCCAAACACAAAGTGTACAAACTCGGAGACATGATGAAGAATCCGGAATCCCGACGGCTTCTTGCCTTCCTCAGTTATAACGGCGAGAAAACGTTTGAACGCTTCGATCAGATATCCTTCAAGCAATTCGCCGAGCAGGTGGGGCTTCCCCCGCAAATGATGATCATCTTCAGCACCTTTACCAGAGCTTTTTTTTCGGAGTCCCACCTGATGTCAATGGCGGAAATGATCAAGAGCTTCCACTTCTACTTTCTCAGCAACGATCTGGGACTGATCTACGATGTTCTGAAGGACGACTTCGAAACCACCTTTCTCGCTCCGGCTCGCAAATACCTCGAGCGGCATGCAGCCAATATCCAGATGGGCAAACCTGTGAAGAAGCTGCAGCGCCGGGGCGAGGGATTCACCGTGGCTGGAAGGACTTTCGACTACGCGGTTCTGGCCACCGATGTCTTGGGCAGTAGATCGATCGCCGAGGCATCCGGGTTCATCCAGACCGAGAATCCGGAGAGCTTTGAAAAGCTTGCCGCGCTGAAACCCTCCCAACGCTATTCGGTTTTGCGCCTCTGGATGGACCGCGATCTGGAACAAGCACTGCCCTTCTTCATCTTCACGGACAGGATCAAGCTGCTCGATTCGATCTCCCTGTACCACAACCTGGAGGACGCGTCAGCAGAATGGGCCGAAAAGACGAAGGGGGGAATATTCGAGCTGCACTCGTATGCTGTTCCGGATGACCTGCGGGACAAAAGGGAGATCAGAAAGCATTTCCTCGAAGAGCTGTACGCCTATATTCCCGAGCTGAAGCAGGCAAAGATCCTCTACGAGTTTCATCAACTGCGGGATGACTTTACAGCCTTTCATACGGGTCTGCACCAGAGGCGGCCGGCATTTGATCCGGGAATCAACAACCTCTACCTTGCCGGCGACTGGGTCAAACTGCCTTACCCGGCGATGCTCATGGAGGCCGCCTGCACCTCGGCCCTCCTGGCGGCAAACGCCATATTGGAAAAGGAGCGTCTGAGAACTGAGCCTGTATTTTCAGTTCCTCTGAAAGGTCTTTTCGGATAGAGAGACAAACTGAAAGCCAACAGCTCCACCGGGGCTGCCCACGGCCAGGGGAAACTCGATTGTTCCCTCCAGGATTTGCTCTGCGGAGATTGATCGATATGCCAAGAAAGGTTTACTCGAATTCCCTGTTGATGATCAACTCGGCGTTGGGAACACACTGTCGCCCGCCGTCCTTCAAGACGATCTTCAGTTTGTGAAAATCCGCTTTAAATCCTAACCGATTTCTACTCTATCCGGCGGCCCGCTTCCGCACTCTGTAGGTTTCGGCGGAACGGCCCGTATATCTGGCCATAAAGGTGATCAAAACCAGGGATAGGATCAAGATAATGGTTGAGATGGCGTACACTTTCGGGGACAGCCCAAAACGCATCATCCCGTAAATGTACACGGGCAGTGTCATCCAGGTGCCTGTAAGGAAATAGGAAATCACGATTTCATCAAAGGAAACGGTAAATGCCAGCAGACCCGCTCCGATCAAGGCTGTGCGGATCATGGGTAAGGTCACATGCCAGAAGGTCTGGACCGGATTGGCGCCCAGATCCATGGCGGCCCAACGGTAGTTCGGCCCCATGCGCAACAGCCGGCTCGACACCTGAAACATCACCAGAGGCGTGGTAAAGGACACGTGCCCCATCAGGATCGTAAACATCGACAGCTGCACATTCAGATTTCTGAAGAATATCAGCAGAGTCAGGCCCATGATGATACCCGGCAGCAGAAAGGGGAGCATCACCAGGGCACGGAAAACTCCCTTGCCGGGAAACTCCACCCGAGTGAGGAAAAAAGCACCGGCTGTACCGAAAACCGTGGCAATAGCCACGGCACAGAGTCCTACTATCACCGTGTGCCAGAATGCGGTCAACAGCCCGGGGTCCTGAAACAACTCCTGGTACCACTTCAGGGTCAATCCCGAAAGGCCGACGATGGTGCGGGTCGGGCTGAAGCTAAACAGCAGTACGATAACCATGGGAAAGTAGAGGAAGGCAAAAATCAAGGCTCCGTACATCTTCAAGCCGGTCCCGCGCCCCCGGCCGGCAGCTCGCGTTTTGCTACTCACCAAGGAAGCCCCCTTCGGTGGAACCGAACTTGGAGGTGAGCCCCAGAATCGTAACAGCGATGATGAACAGGATGAAGCCCAAAGCCGCTCCCAGGGGCCAGTTGAAGGCAAAGCCGAACTGGCTCCAGACCAGGTTTCCGAACATGATCCCCTGGGTTCCCCCCAACTGCAGGGGAATGATGTAATCCCCTAGAGCGATGATAAAGGAAAAGATAAAGCCGGTAATCAGTCCCGGAAGGCCCAGCGGCAAAATCACATTGAAGAAGGTGCGCAGCTCGTTGGCTCCAAGATCATTGGAGGCATCGAGGAGGTTCCTGGGTATCTTCTCCAATGCCGTGTACACAGGAATGAACACGAAGGGAATGCAGATATACGTCAAAGTGATGGCAATGGCAAACTGGTTGTAGAGGAAGAAGGTCAACGGCTCCCTGATCAGACCCAGGGCCATCAGGACGGAGTTGATTACCCCTCGATTCCCAAGAATCGTCCTCCAGGCGATGATGCGCACCAGATAGCTGACCCACAGGGGAATGATGCAGAGCATGAACAGCAGGTTCCGTCCGCGCCTGATTTTAAAACTAACCATATAGGCGAGGGGAAAGGCCGCTGCAATCGAAAGCATGGAAATAGCCAGGGCCAGGCGGATGCTCTTGAACAGGATGCGGGCGTATAGGGGATCGGTGAAGAAAAGCTTGTAGTTTTTCAGCGTCAGGGTTGTGTCGATCACCAGGCCGCTGGAAGAGTAGAAACTCATGATGAAGGTGAAGATCAGGGGTATCGCCACCAAGGCGAGCAGCCATACGGCGATGGGAACGCCGAGGATAAATTCCCTAAGTCTTGAAATCCGCCGTTTCATCATACCGCCTCGACACTGTATTTGATCACATCTTTCTCTTCTTCCCGCGGAAAAACGATCACGTCCTCGCCGGTCCAGGCCACCGCCACGGCGTCGCCGAGACGCAGAGCGGGATCCCAGGCCACAGCCTGCACCACGGCCCGCAGTTCCGATTGGCCGATCCGGCAGGTGGCCTCGTAGTCGGTACCCCTATATACGATGCGGGAAAGTTCAGCGGTTATACGATTGCTTACACTTCGCTGGGGATTGATCTGAACTCTCTCGGTTCGGATGCATACCAGGGCTGCGGCACCCTTAGGTAATTCAACAGCCCGATTGGCCGTGATCTTCTGCCCCTCCACATCGAGAACGCAGATCTTGTCGTCGTTGTCCAGTACCGTGCCGTGCACGAAGTTCATATCTCCTATGAATGAGGCAACAAAAGCGGTGGAGGGATTGTTGTAGATCTCATCCGGGGAGCCGATCTGGTGGGATAGACCGTCTTTCATCACTGCGATGCGGTCGCTCATGGTCATGGCTTCCGATTGGTCATGGGTCACGTAGATAAAGGTAATACCTACATTCCTCTGGATATCTTTGAGCACCTTCTGCATGGCCACCCGCAGCTTGAAATCCAGCGCCCCCAACGGTTCGTCCAAAAGCAGAGCCGCCGGTTCGTTGACCAAAGAACGGGCCAGAGCGATGCGCTGTCGTTGGCCTCCGGACAACTGCTGGGGCAGGCGGTTCCCGAAGCCCTCCATGTTGACCAGGCGCAGAACCCTCTCGATTCGCGGCTGTGCCGCAGAAGGTGATATCTTTTTCATCTTGAGAGGGAAGTAGATGTTCTTGCGTACCGTCATATGTGGAAAGAGAGCGTAGTCCTGGAACACCGTGTTGACATTTCGCCGGTAGGCCGGTGTGCTGCTGACATCCCCGCCCTCCAGAAGGATCTGCCCCTCCGTCGGCACTTCCAATCCGGCGATCATGCGCAAGGTAGTGGTCTTTCCACACCCCGAAGGCCCGAGCAGGGAAAAGAACTCTCCCTTCTTGATTTCAACTGTGAACTCGGAAACCGC
>CAYMGP010000058.1:0-19215 GCA_964390045.1 uncultured Spirochaetaceae bacterium
CGGTGCAGCCCACCGGCGTGTTGAGGCAGAACGGAGGCAGGGGGTCTTCGATCTTGCGGTACCTCATGGTCCGCGTTTCCATGCCCTGGCCGTAGGTCACGGTGGTCGGGGCGTGCTTCAGTGCCCACTGCAGCTCTTCGCGGCTGAATTTGATCAGCCGGCTGGTGTCACGGCAGTAGATCCCCAGCTCGAGGAACAAATCCAGGGCCGCCTGGTACACCCGGTCGGCCAAAGCATCATCTGCAGGAATAACCTGCTCCGGTTCGAAACGGATCTCGTGCTTCTGTACAAGCCGGCCGGCAGCCGTTCCAACCTGCCTGTCGAACTCCTGCTCCTTGATAAAGGGTCCTGTTTCACTGCGTTTGTATACATCCCAAAATCCAATCATCCTACTTCCTCCCCTTCTTGGACTGCACCAGCCGTTTGGCCGTCTCGACCGCTTCGGCGGCATTCTCTCCGTACCCGTCGGCGCCGAACTCCTCGGCGTACTCAGGAGTAACAGGTGCACCGCCGACCATCACCTTGAGCCTGTCTCGCAGGTTCATATCAGAGAGAAGATTCACCAGGTCGGGCATATAAGCCATGGTGGTGGTCAGGATCGCCGAAGCGGCGATGAGATCGGCATCCTGCTCTTCCGCTTTGTCGATAAAGGAACGCAGCTGCACGTCGCAGCCCAGATCGTGGACCGTGAAGCCTGCTGCCTGCAGCATGGTCTTCACGATGTTCTTGCCAAGGTCGTGAAGGTCTCCCTGAATTGTTCCAAGTACGATGGTGCCCTGCACACCCGTGTGCTGGTTTTTCCCCAGATGGGGCTTCAGCACATCCATGGCCGCCCTCATAGCATCGGCACAACGGATCAACTCGGGCAGGTAGTACTCCATCCTGGAGAACTTATCCCCGACGATCGCCATTCCCTCGGTATAACCCTGTTCGATGGCCTGGAGCGGATCTGTTCCCGTATCGAGAACCTGTTGGGCTAAAGCCACGCAGCGCTCCTGATCTCCCGCCACCGTGGCTTCCACAATTTGTTCGAAAAGGTCCATAGAAAATTGCTCCTTCTTTTGATTTTCGATCAATTAAAATTGATCACTGTGGCGTTGTTCTTGAGGCTGAAGGGATCAGGGAAACCATTTGGGATACCAGGCGAGAAAATAGTCCTGCAGATGCAGTGGGTTCCGGATTATCGTCAACATGCAGAGCATCTTCAGTGCTTCCAGTGGCGCTGAACGTAGCTGTCGATTTCGGTTTTCAGTCCCGGATCCATGGCCGGGCGGCTGTAGGAAGCGATGATCTCGAGTGCCTTCTCGTGGGCCAGCTCTACGATCCGTTTTTTGCCGTCGGCCGTCCAGCGATCGTAATTTGTAGATACGAAGATGCTGTCCACGAGAAACTCCGAACGGTAGTGCTCCAGGGTATGAGTATGGTCGATGTAGGTGCCCTTAGGACCGGCCTCGGCAATAACATCGACGGCAAGGGACTCGGGATCAACCCTGACTGGATTGAGAAAACGTTTGGCCAGGGCGACTAGTTCTGCATCGAGCACGATCTTGGCCAGGGATGCGCCGAGGTAGCTTCCCAGCAATCCGCAGCCCAACAGCAGGTTAGGTCTGCTTTGAAACACGGACAGCGTGTGGAGCATGCCCTGGGCCCCTGCCTGAAAGTCGCAGGTGGGAGCATCGGTCAAGCCAGTGTCTGCCCGGCAGAGCAGCCCGTAGAAGAAGGCCATCTGAACACCTGCCAGCTTGATCAGCCCGGCTTCCGGCGTGCCGAAGCGGGGCAGCAGATTCCGCATGTCCGTGCGCCCACCGATGGCACCGTAGAAAACGGGACAGCCCGGTCGCACCAGTTGGGAGAGGACGATCGGCGCGAGGTTTTCACAGTTTTGCTGAACCACCAGTCCCGGAATCGTGCAAGGGCCGGTGGTGCCCGCGATCGGCATGGTGGCGATGTGAAAGGCGATTCCGCATCGTGCGAATTCGATCAGGTCTTCGCAGTCTTCAGCTGAGAGGCTTAGAGGAGAGTGAACGATGCCCGTGCCGTGCCCGTACGATATTCCCAAATCGGTTCGTTCTGTTATTTCCTTCTTCGACGTACCATAGGCCAAGGCGACCACTTCGATATCGTGACGGTTTTTATACATGTATGGCTTGTCGGTATATTCGACCATGGCTCTGCACATCCAAAGACCGACATTGGTCGGTTCGACATCGGAAGGGGTGACGAGAGGTTCCCAGTGCTCCAGGATATCCATACATTGGCAGACCTTGGTGGAGGCGATCAGGTCCTCTTTTGTACCTCTTCTGTGCAACCCATCCGGCTCGATGATGTTCACCGCTCCCCTGCCCAGGCCGAAGGAGACGACTCCCGGTTCCAAGTGCAGGTTGTGCTTTGGATTGCGGGCCAGGATCGTGAAACGCTTGGGCACCGTTTCAAGTGCTTTTTGGATATCCTTCTCTGTGAAAAAAACGCGCTCTCCCTCGACGCGAAAAGCGTGCTTTTTGAACAGCTGGAGAGCTAGCGGTGAGCCGAAACGAACACCGGTTTCGGCAAGCACGGCCAGCGTGGCCTCGTGTACTGCCGAAACATCCCGAGCCGAGAGCGGAAATCCGAGTTCTCGGACGGATGGTATATTCCCCAAAACTTTTGGAATCTTTGGCAATTCTGTCATTTTCAGTCTATCCTGTCACTTCTAGTCCTGCGATCCGCCCGAACGGATTTCCAGGATATAATCTATCTCTTCAGCATCTGAATCGGAAAGCGGTGTGCCCTGAGCCGCATCCATGAGCTCGACGGTTTTCTCCCGCAGCCGGCGGCCGAGAGGTTTGGCACCTTGTTCCCGCCAGGTGTCATAGCGTTGGCGTGTGAAAAGCGAAGGTTGCCAGTACTCCCGAAAATGCTCGAGCGTGTGATCCTCTGTGAGGTAATTGCCGCCGGGTCCCACCGAGTCAATAACCTCGAGAGCCAGGGTGCGGGGATCTATCGTGAACCCTTCATCGAAACGGCGGATCATTTGGATTACTTCGCAGGTGTATACGATCATCTCGGGGGAGCAGCTCAAGCCGGCTTCGAGGTAGCCGACGTCGTGGACGAGATTCGTGCCGCTCTGCAGAGCCGTGATCACGGAGAAAATGCCGTCCGCGGCCGCCTGTTCGTCGAAGAGGCAGCTGTCCGAGTGTCCCGCGTATCCCCAGGTGGGCAGACCGTAGCGGCGGCCCAGATCCGCCACAGCCAGACGAGCAAGCTGGAACTCGGGAGCACCGTATACGCTGATCGAAGTTTGCATATCCAGGTGATGCAAACCGCTGCCGAAAACGAAGGGTGCTCCGGCGCCCTTGAGCTGATGAATGACCAGACCGCTCAGCACCTCCGCCGTGCCCAGCGCCAGGCCTCCGGCCATGGTGATCGGGGCGGTGCCGCCCATCATGGGAGCCGGGGAGTGCACAACGGGCACTCCCGCTTCCGCCATGAAAAGGAGCTTTTCCAAGGCGGTACGGCTGTGCTGCAGCGGCGTCGAAGGTTCTGAATACAGGAGAAGGGTGGGATTGAGACGCAGCATTTCCATGCCGCCCGCCGCTGCCGCAGCAGCCGCCACGCTACGGCGGCAGTCCTCTCCGTCGTTGCAGACGAACACTATGGGTTTGCTCGTGTTTTGGATCATCACGCCGAACTGTTTGCGATATACATTTACCGTGCAGTCAGATGGGATTCCCGTAGACATGAGGAACGAAAGCTCGGGAAGCGAGTCCAACAGTCGTATTACAGCCTGAAGGTCCTCAAGGGTGAAGGGGCGGTGTTTTCCCGAGCGTGGATCGATGATATTCGGACAATCCGATCCGGGGCCGAAGTTCACCAGCCGCTCCTGCAGCGGAGCACAAACCTCGCTGCCTCCGCGCCGGCAGAGTGCGATTCTGGAAGGCGCCTGCTGAAGTGCCCACTCCACCAGCGCCGGAGGTATCAGCACCCGGTTTTCTTCCTGCACTACACAGTCCGCCTCCCTGAGAAGGCTGAGGGCCTCGTCATGAAAAACGCGCACCCCGGTTCGGCGGAGGATCTCGAGAGCCGCCTGATGGATCTGCTCGCACTGAGAGTTATCCAGGAAACTCGTTCGGGGTTTGACTGCCTCGGCAGTATTCACAGAGCGCTCCTCCTTCGCCGAATCGACGGCCGAAAGTATAACGATAGCCTGATCGCTTGTCAAACTCAAACGATTTGAGAATGATTTGAGAACGATTCCTATTGCTGAAGTTGAAAGCGAATTTCAGGGGTAGCGGAGGATCGCTGATCGTGTACAATGAAAGAGGAGTAGGAGGAATCGATGATCGGGACAACGGAGATCGTTATCATCGTGGGTGTGGTCCTCGTCCTTTTTGGCGCCACCGCGATTCCAAAATTTGCCAGGTCTTTGGGTAGGGCAAAGAAAGAGTTCGAGAAGGGCAGCAAAGAGGCGCAGAAAGAGGAGGAGGAGGAAGAGAAAAAAGAACCGAAAGAGGGAAACAAAGAGAAATAGCTCAGGCGGATGAACAGAAGAGAGCCCCGCCTGTCAGTCCTCGCTGCTTTTTTCTCGATTTCCTCTTCTGGGGAGTTGACGTTTATCCCGAAGGCGGAGCCGATGTCGATATTCACCGAGCGTTGCAGCAGGTCATCCGTTTTAGGGAAAGTACCCCTGCCGCTCACCGCGCCGGGCCTGGTGGTCACGGCGCTGTTCTGCTTCATCTGGTCCTGGAACGATTTCATGTTCGCGCTGATTTTAACCCGCAACCAGGTCATGACCATTCCCGTGGCCAGCGCGGGAACGGGCGACCCACACGGACTGATGTGGAACGAGGTCTCGGCCACGGCGGCTATGGGCACGCTGCCGATCATCGTTCTGGCGATTCTGCTGCAGAAATACCTCGTTCGGGGATTATCACTAGGTTCTCTGAAATGACGTTATCATCTACATGGTGGAATCATAAAACATCAAAACAGCACTGACGGCGACTTTGAAGGCCTCGGAATTTGCACCGATCATCTTCAGGGGATCCATGGCCGCTGCCTTCGGCCTGGCGGCGGAGCTAGGCTATGACGGGGTGGAAATCCACATCCAGAAACCAGGGGATGTCAAGCTGAAAGAGATCAAGGATCTCTGCCGGAAGTACAACCAGGCAGTTCCCACCATTGGTACGGGCCTGGCCACGGTAATCGAGGGTCTAAGCTTCTCCGATCCGGATCCCGCGGTTCGTCAGGCCGCGGTGAAGCGGATCGGGGAGCATATCGAGTTGGCCGCCGAAATCGGCTCCGGGGTGACCATCGGCTTTTTCTATGGGAGCATAGGCAGCGAAGCCGCTCAGGCAGAGGTGAGGCGGCTGGCCGCCGAGGATTGTTTGCGGCGATGTGCAGAGAATGCGGAACGGGCAGCCGTGGACCTGTTTCTCGAACCTCTGAACCGCTACGAGAGCGATCAGCTCAACAACCTGGCGCAGACTGTCGCCGTAATCGAACGGGTCGGCTCCGCGCGGGTCAGAGTCCTTGCCGATACCTTCCACCTGAATATCGAGGAAAGCGATATAACCGCCGCCCTGCGCCGGGCGGCGGCCGATGCCATCGCCACGGTAAAGAAGTTTCTCTAAACTCGGCATCAGGACAAGTGCAAAAGGTCTAGATACTATCCTATGACAATCACGAGGCCCTGTTGCAGGATCCCGAGCTCGAATGGATCGTCATTGCCACAACTACCGTAAGGCACAGGGAGTGGGCGATCAAAGCCATCTCTCATGGGAAAAACCTGATCGTCGAGAAGCCGATCGCTCAATCGCTCGCAGAAGCAGAACAGATATTCGAAGCCGCTGGAAAAGCGGGTGTAAAGGTTACCGTCTACAACAGCCGTCGCTGGGATGCGGATTTCCAGCTGATCCGGCAGGTGCTGTCAGAGGGAAAACTCGGCGAAGTCTATCGGATCGAATCGAGGTACACTGATTTTGATCCCGGTTGGGGTGCCTGAGGCGCCCAGGGTGAAAACAATCCCTGGCGTTTAAAACGCGCCTACGGCGGCGGAATGTTGAATGACTGGGGTCCTCACCTCTTTGATCAGCTCCTCCTGCTCGTACCGTCCCCCGTAGTTTCGGTATTCGGCAGGCTATACAGCAAGATCTGGAGTGAGGAGGTGGAAGATCATTTCTTGCCGGAGCTGCTCTTCGCAGGTGGGCTTCCCGCTCTGGCGGAGGCATCGAACAATCACAGGCTCGCTCAAGACCGCTGGTGTATTGTAGGTACCGAAGGTACGCTGCGGGTTCAGGGCGGCGGTCCGGACAGTTGGAGCAGCGCTGTGATACGCAGAGCTTCCCGCAGGTTCCCCGAAGAGACCCGATACGAGCTTCCTCGTCTGGAACTGTCTTCTGGTTTCTACGATGAGTTTGTGAAAGCGCTGCAGGCCGGGACTCCGCTTCCCGTACAGCCCGATCAGGTTTTAAGGGTCATGGAAGTCATAGAAGCTGTCCGCTCCTCGGATGCCGCCGGGAAATCCGTAGCTCTCTCACGATCCAGAGAAAAGAGATAACAAATACCCCGAGTAGCTTCTCGACGTTTTTTTGCAAGTCGGCCTGCGATATCTTCTTCTTTCAGCCGGTCAAGTGATCTACAAATCCCACTTGGCTCAGGCGTACTTCCTGTTTATCAGAAAAAGAGCCAGAAGAACGATCAGGTCCGCTGACAGCCGGTTGAGCCAGACAAGAAGGTCAGGCTCGGCGAAGTTGCCGACGAAGAAGCTCAGTACGATGTGAACGATCCAGAGGACCGCGATGACCAGAGTGGCTGCGAACAACAGCCGGCTGCGTACGGCGAAGAAAAGTCCGGCAAATACGATCACTCCGGCGGCCAGCTCCGCGATAGCCACGACCAGATTGAGCGGATTGTTCGCCCTGCCGAACAACTTGTTCAGACCCCGACCGATCTGCGCCATATCGGAGTTGTAGTGAATGATTCCGATCAGACCAAGGGTAACGAGAAAAACGGCGATCACGATCTGAAGGATCGTGGTTACGGTTACAGTTTGATTCCCTCTATCCAATTTTTGACCTCCTGTAGCAAAAAGTCTTCTTCAATGAAGCTGGTTGTGTCAATGGGCCGATTTAGACCCGGCCTGTGACCAGGGCCAGAAGGGCCATGCGTAGGAAAACACCATTGTGAGCCTGGCGGAAGTAGGCTGCTCCGGGCAGGGCGTCCACATCGGTGGCGATCTCGTCCACGCGGGGCAAGGGGTGCATAACGGTGATGCCCCGTTTTGTCTTTTCCAACAGCTCGCGGGTCAGCACGTAGCTTCCCTTGAGGCGTTCGTATTCGGCCGGGTCTTTGAAGCGTTCACGCTGAATACGGGTCATGTAGACGATATCGGCCTGCAGCGCTTCCTTGATGTCGCCTGTTTCCTTGACAGGAATTCCCAGTTTCTTCATGTCGGCGGACACGTGCTCCGGCATGATCAGCTCTTTCGGGGAACAGTAGATATACGAAGGATTGAAGGGAGCCAGGGCGTAGGAGAGTGAGTGAACCGTACGGCCATACTTCAGATCTCCTACCATACCGACAGTCAGGTTTTCCAAGGAGCCCTTCTCTTTCTGAATCGTGTAGAGGTCCAGCAGTGCCTGGGTGGGATGCTGGCCCGAACCGTCCCCGCCATTGATCACCGGAATTTCCACGGCGTCGGCGATGATCTTGGCACCGCCGGTCTGAGGCTGGCGCACGACGATGACGTCGACGTATCCTTCCACCGTCCTAGCCATGTCGGCAAGGCTTTCTCCCTTGGCTGCGGAAGAGCTCTTGGCATCGGCTACCGTGATAGCGCGGGCGCCGAGGCGCCTGACCGCGGTCTCGAAAGAAAGCCGCGTACGCGTTGAGGGCTCGAGGAAGATTATCGCTACCAGCTTATCGGCCAGGAGGGTGGAAATCCGCTCTTTCTTGACCAGGTCCTCCATCTTGGCCGTGACAGCCATGATTTCCAGGAGGTCGTCCCGCGACAGATCCTCTGTGCTCAGAATATCCCGTCCTGCAAAGCTCATTTATTGTTCCTTTCTATACTCTCAAGTCTTCGGCTTGCAGTTTTTATAGCACGGATTATGTTTGTGTAGCCAGTGCAGCGGCAGAGATTTCCGCGGATTGCCTGTTTGATTTCCGCGGTGGAGGGGTCGGTGTTGCTGTCCAGCAGAGCCTTGGCGCTCAAGATCATACCGGGGGTGCAGTATCCGCACTGGACCGCCCCCTCCTCTATGAAGGCTTGTTGAATGGGATCGAGAGTGCCCTCGGCTTCCAATCCTTCAATCGTGGTAATTTCCTGCCCGTCGACTGTGAAAGCCAGAGTCTGGCAGGAGAGAATGGCCCGGCCGTTCAACAGGACCGTGCAGGCCCCGCACTCGCCGATGCCGCAGCCGTACTTGGTGCCCATCAAGCCTAATCTGTCCCGCAGCACGTTGAGGAGGATCTCGTTCGCTTTCACTTCGAGGTTGTAGGTCCTGCCGTTGACTTGAATCGTAATGGGAATCATATCTGTCCTCCCGCCCTTTGCCAGGCCAGCTCGAGCGTTTCCTTGATCAGCAGAGAGGCGACCTGCCTGCGGTACTGCTCCGTGGAACGCACATCGTCGATCGGTGCGATATCTTCGGAGGCAAGCTCGGCTGCTTCTTCGAATAAACCGCGGCTGAACCGTTGGCCCTCGAGGGCTTTTTCAATGGTCGGAGCCCGTACCGGGGTCGGAGCGACCGAGCCAAGGGCAACCCGAGCCTGTCGTATCGTATCGCCGTCTCTCCTGAGGTAGGCGGCGCAGTTGATCTTGGCGATATCCAGGCTGACCCGAGCCAGTCGACGAAAAGCGGTGCCGCAGTGATCGGCCGGCCGTGGAACAAGCACGGCGCTCAGCATCTGTCCCTGCTTGAGCACGGTTTTTTTGGGTCCGGCAAAGAACCCGCCGAGAGGCAGGCTGCTGCATTGTACACCGTCGCCATTGGCCCGGCAGATCTCCACTTCGGCATCGAGGACCAGCAGAATCGGTGGTGTGTCGGCTCCCGGCGAAGCATTGCAGATATTGCCTGCCAAAGTGGCCAGGTTGCGGATCTGCGTGCCGCCGATTACGTTGATTGCCTCGACCAGGGCGGGGTACCGTTTGATCACCTGCGGGTGATTCTCGATGTCGCTCAAGCGTGCTCCGGCACCTATCTTCAAACCCTTTTCATCCACCTGGATCGCCGCAAGCTCCGGGATTCCCAGTACGTACACCAGGCGGCGAGGCCGGATAAGGTTCAATTTGATGTTGTTGAGCAGATCGGTGCCACCGGCCAATACCAGCGACCCAGGTTCCCGCAGAGCGGCCAAGGCATCCTCGAGAGTCTTGGGGCTCCGCCCCTCGAAATCCAGACTGATAACCCGTGAACTGGACATAGCTTTTCCTCACTTAGCGTGCAGGTATCGCCCCGGGAGCCGGGGGGGCCTTTGCCTCCCCCTTCTCTTTCAAGGCATGAACAATATTTTCGGGTAGAATCGGCAGCTCGGTGAAATAGATACCTGTGGCGTTCTGCACGGCGGCGGCCACCGCTGCCGGGACCGGATTCAGAGCCGCCTCGCCGATACCCTTGGCACCCATCGGACCGGTTGGCTCGTAGGTGTGGGCGAAAAAAACCTCGAACTCTTCAGGATCGGGAAGATCCACGGCGCCGAGCATCTTGTAGTCTGTAAGCAGGCCGCGATTGGTCAGCTGGCCCGTTTGCCTGTCGTAGTCCGTATCTTCGAGCAGAGCCATGCCTGCACCTCTGTAGAAGCCGCCCTGCAGCTGACCTTTGGCCAGGGCCGGATTGATCACCGTGCCGGCATCGCTTCCCGCCACCACGCGCACGATGCGCACCAGGCCGGTATCCATATCCACTTCGACCTCCACGAAAAACGAGGTGTAAGCCGGAGGACAGTTGACCTTGCGTACGCTGCGGGCCGATATGGCGGTACCCCAGTCATTGTTCATCGCGGTTTCGGCCACCTCGCGAATGCTTATATGCTTTTCCGGCATCCCCTCTACGTAGATGATGCCCTCCTTGCCCTCCGGATCGGTCCGGGTCTTGAGGGAATCGATCGGTGCGTTGATAATGCGCGAGGCGTACTCGAAGAGTACCTTTTTCGTATCTCTGGCTACTTCTAAAACCGCGCCGGCCCCGCAGTAGACCCCTCTTGTGGCGTGGGTGCACACATCGTAGCCTGTGGAACGGGTGTCGGCCGGAGAGATGCCCACCTTTTCGAAAGGCACCGAGAATTCCTCGGCCACCAGCTTGGCCGCGGCATCGAGGGTCCCGCCCCCGTGATCCATCAGGGCGGTGAGAATGTCGATCGAGCCGTCCTCGTTGACCTTGACCTGCACCGTGGTGTAGTCTTTCACCTCGCCCGGAACCGGCGCTCCGGTTCCTGAGGTGTGAAATCCGCGAGCCATGCCGATTCCGCGGCGCAGACGACCGCTCTTATTACTCGCTTCGAGCCTCTTGTCCCAGCCGATCTTTGCAGCGCCCGTTTCCAGAAGCTCTTTAACCCCGTCGGAATGGATCAGCGATCGTACCGTCGGGCCCTGACCCCAGAAGATCTCTCCGAGGCCCACGTAGTTTTTCAGCCGCAGCTCGATCGGATCCAGGCCTATCTTTTCGGCCAGGATATTCATCGTGGTTTCCACGCCGAAGGTCACCTGGGGCGCGCCGTAGCCCTGCATGGCGCAGGTGGGTGCCTTGTTCGTATATACGGCTATGCCTTCGTAGCGCATGTTGGGCAGGCGGTAGAGCGAATGCCACCAGCCGGCCAGAACCCCGAGGAAGGCCAATGCCTGGATATGATGACTGCCGATGTCCACCCAGGCTTTCATCTGCCCCGCGGTCAACGTTCCGTCACGCTTGGCTCCGATTTTCAGGGTATAACGGGTAGGGTAGCGGCAGTGGTCGTACAGGTCCTCCTCCCGGCTCTGGATGATTTTCACAGGCCGGTGGGCCTTCAGTGCCAGGGCTGTGGTGATTACAATCACAGGATTTGTGTGAATGCCGCTGCCGAAGTGTCCGCCACCTGTCACACGGATCACGTTCACCTTGTTCAGGGGAATGTCGAAAAGTTGGCCAAGCAGGATCCGCGTGTTGTGCAGAGCCTGGGTCGACGGCCAGAGCGTGATGCCCCCGTCGGGCTCCGGACGGCAGACGCAGCCCCGGGGTTCCAGCTGGCAGTGATAGACCCGCGGGGTGACGAATTCGTTCTCTACGATTACCTCCGCCTCTTCGAAGCCTTTGTCGATATCCCCCTCGCTAACTTCCCGGGTACAGGCCACGTTGTTCTGGATGGAGATTTCCTTATCCTGGAGATAGACCTTTTCGTGGATAAGATTGTCCTCAGCGGCCATGGCTTCGTCGATGTTGAAATAGGCGGGCAGGATCTCCCATTCTACCTTGACGGCTTCTGCAGCCTTCTCTGCCAGCTCTTCGCTCTCGGCGGCCACCGCGGCGTAGGGATCTCCGACCTGCCGGACATGATCGCTGAGGATCTGCCAGTCTTTGTAGGTCGAGCGGGGTACCGAAACCTGCCGGACGTTGAAGAATTGTTTCGGTGTGTCGCCGGGGCACAAGACTACGGCCCCCAGGGCTTGCGCCGCGGAGCTGTCGATCGAGCGAATACGGGCGTGGGGATGGGGACTGCGCAGGATCTTTCCGTACAGCATTCCGGGCAACATAATATCGGACGGGTACACCTCCCGACCTGTAACCCGGGCGCGTCCCTCCTTCCTGGGGAAATCTTTACCCACGTAGTTGTATTTCTTCTCGCTCATGGCACTTCGTCCTTTCCGATAAAGAGTCCTACGGTACTATTCGGATACGCAGAAAGCGCAGGCTGTATCGCCGCCCGCTCGAAGCTTCTATCTTAATTCTGCAGGGATGATTGTTAGCTGTCAATATCATATTAAAGAATCAAATTCCATATAGTGAGAAGGTGTTGTTTGACACATTTCCCGCTTCCAGGTAGGATAGGGAACTCTTCAGGTAGAAAATACCAAACTCAGAGAATACAGACAGGATGGGAGGAGGACAGAGGTGGGACAGTTCCGCTTTTTCCGACCCAGGGAATTGAGGGAGCTCCTCGATTTCAAGCAGAAGGAGGGCAGCAAAGCGAGGATTCTCGACGGAGGTTCGAATGTCCTCGTTTATATAAAAGAAGGATCGATCGAGGAGGGAACGTTGGTTGACGTGAAATACCTCGAGGAGATAAAAGGCATCTCCGTGCGTGGCGGTCTGATTGAAATCGGGGCCGGCGAGGTTGTTGCCGACATCATCGAATCGCCGCTTATCAAAAAACATGTGCCCTTTCTCAGTGATGCGCTGAAGAAATTCGCCAACCCGCTGGTACGAAACACGGCCACCGTGGCGGGAAACATCGCCGATTCTTCGCCCATCGGTGATACGATTCCGCCTCTGATGGTTCTCGAAGCAAGCGCGGTTGTAGCCAGCTCCAAGGGAGAGCGGACCGTTGCTCTGCAGGATTTTTTCACGGGACCGGGTACTAATATCCTCGAGCCGCAGGAGGTGATCGTGAAAGTACGGTTTCCCGTTCCCAAAAGGGGTGGCGGCGGGCATGTCAAGCTGGGCCTGCGCAAGGGTACCTCCTGCTCGGTAGCCGCTGCCGCCGTCTGGGTGGTAGCTGAAAAGAAAAGAGTCGAAGATATACGCATCGCTCTGGGAGGAGTAGCCCCGACACCGATACGGGCCCTGAAGACCGAAGCCGCCTTCAGGGGACAGAGTCTCGATTGGGACACGATCACGGTGCTTTCGGAGAAGGTTAGCGAGGAGATCAGTCCGATCAGCGATGTACGCGGCAGCGCCGAGTACCGGCGGCAGGTTTGTGCCGGACTGGTGGCCAAGGCAGTGCGGCAGGCCGTAGGAATGGAGGATTGAGATGAGTCAGGCTGAAACCTACAAGCTTTGCATCACCGTCAATGACCGCGAGGTCAGAGGTGAGGTGAGAGCGGAAACCTCTCTGCTCGATTTCCTGCGCGAGAACAACTTTACAGAGGTCAAGAGAGGCTGCGACAAGGGGGACTGCGGGGCCTGCACCGTGATCATGGACGGCAGGGCGATTCTCTCCTGCATCACCCTGGCCCTGCAGGCAGACGGAAGCAAAGTGTACACGGTGAAATCCCTCGGCACCTGGGAAAAGATGCATCCCCTTCAGCAGGCCTTTGTAAACTACGAGGCGCTGCAGTGCGGCTTCTGTACTCCGGGAATGCTGATGAGCGCCAAGGCGTTGTTAGATGCAAATCCAAAACCGACCCGGGAGGAGATCCGCGAGGCTATCTCGGGAAATCTCTGCCGCTGTACGGGCTACCAGAAAATCGTGGACGCCATCGAAGCGATCGCCAGAGGAGAGTATCTATGAAAAAAGAGGTAAACGTCTCCGAATACAGCGTTGTCGGGACACGAACGGCCGGCCTGGATGAAAAAGACAAGGTTCTCGGCAATGTCATCTTCGCCGAAGATTTCACCCTTCCCGGCATGCTTCAAGGCAAGGTCTTTCGTTCAACGAAGGCATCGGCCCGCATCAAACGGCTCGACGTCTCCAAAGCCCGGGAGCTGCCCGGCGTGGTCTGCGTGTTGACCGCAGAAGATGTTCCCAACAACGAGTCAGTAAAAAACGTTGTGGGTCAGACAACCGAAGTGGGACTCCTGGAAGCCAAACACCAGGTACTGGCCCGGGAACGGGTCCGCTACTGGGGAGAGGCCATCGCCCTGGTGGCTGCAGAAACAGAGGTCGCGGCGCGGGAAGCCCTTAAGCTGATAGAGGTGCAATACGAAGAGTTGCCGGCGGTGTTCGATCCCCAGGAGGCGATGAAACCCGAGGCGCCCAAGATTCACGGCAACAACAACGTGATTGCTTCGTGGAAGCTGCGCAAGGGCGATGTGGACAGGGGCTTCGCTCAGGCCGACGTGATCGTGGAAAACACCTACCGCACGCCCCGGCAGGAGCATGCCCATATAGAGCCGGAGTCCGGGGTGGCCTGGGTCGACGATATGGGCGTGATCAATGTGCGCTACGCCGCTCAGGTGATCGAGCATTACAGGGACATCGCCACGGTACTGGGTGTACCGGAGAGTAGAGTACGGGTTATCGGCACGTTGATGGGCGGAGCCTTCGGCGGCAAAGAGGATGTCACGGTAGAGGTCTTCCTGGCCCTGCTGGCCTGGAAGACCGGCCGCCCTGTCAAGCTGACCTTCACCCGGGAGGAGATGGGCTACGCCAGGCACAAACGCCATCCCTACGTGCTCAAGTACAAGACAGGCGCCACCAAGGAGGGCAAGCTGGTGGCCCTGGAGGTCGAGCTGATCTCCGATGCGGGTGCCTACGTGTATCTGAGCCCCTGGGTGCTGATCTACTCAACGGTGCACTCTACAGGTCCCTACCTGATCCCCAACGTCAAGGTCGACGCCGTTTCGGTGCTGACAAACAACATCATGACCAGTGCCTTTAGGGGCTTCGGCGGCATGCAAACGGTGGCCGCCTGCGAGGCGCAGATGGACGACCTGGCCGCCGCCCTAGGCATGGATCCTCTCGAGCTCAGAAAGAAAAATTTCCTCAAAAAAGGAGATGTGACGGCCAGCTACCAGGAGATCACTTCGGAGGTTTGGCTGGAACAATGCGCCGCCAAGGCCCTCGAAGCCCTCGGTCCCATGGCGAAGGGCAGCAGGACGAAGAAGGTCGGTCGCGGGTTCGCCTGCTGCTGGCAGTCCTACGGGCGTATGACCTACCTGCACGATACCTCGAACTGCTGGGTCAATCTCGAGATGGACGGCAGCGCCGTGGCCCGAACTGGGATCCCAGATCTCGGAGGGGGGCAGCGGGAATCTGTGCGGGCCATCGTGGCCGAGGTGCTCGGACTAAATGTGGAAGAGATCCACGTGATTTCCACGGACTCTCAGGTAACCCCCCTGTCCGGCACGGTTACAGCCACCCGGGCTCTGTACATGTCGGGCAATGCAGCGAAGCTGGCGGCGGAGAACGTGAAGAGGGTGATCACCGATATGGCGGGGCAGATGCTGTCCGTGGCCGCGGAAAAGCTCGATCTGGGAGATCATACCGTCTATTCGATCGACGAACCGAAAAAAAAGATGCCCCTGGTCGACGTCATCAAGCGCTGTGCTTTCGAAGGCAAGATACCCCAGAGCCTGGCCACCTTTCGGGCGCCGTTCACAGATCCGATCACTTCGGATGTGATCAAGGGCCCGGTGTTTCCGGATTTCACCTTCGGTGCCCAGGCGGCGGAGGTAGAGGTGGATACCGAGACCGGGGAGGTCACGGTGCTCAAGTGGGCTTCGGCCTACGACATCGGCCAGGCGATCAATGTCAACCGGGTCGAAGGGCAGATGGAGGGCGGAGCAGCTCAAGGATTGGGATTCGGCATCATGGAGGACTATATCGAGGTCGAAGGCGTACCCTGGACCTGGAACCTTCATGACTACATCATCCCGACCTCCAAGGATGTGCCCGACATCAAATCGATCGTGCTGGAATCAGGGTCCGGCAAGGGGCCTTTCGGAGCCAAGGGAATCGGGGAGCCGGCGATCTCGGCGGCCGGGCCGGCGCTGGCCAATGCCATCAAGAACGCCGTCGAAACGCGGGTAACTCATCTTCCGATCACGGCCGAGCGTATCTTTTTTGCTTTGCAGGAGTCGAACGAAGGCTGATATAAACTGAAGCTCAACGCTGGATGCGCGCGGAGCCTCCTTGGGCGAAGGCCCGTACCTGTTCCAGGGTAGCCATGGTCGTGTCACCGGGAAAGGTGGTAAGCAGCGCTCCGTGAGCCCACCCCAGCTTGACAGCCTCCTCGGGATCTTCATCGTTGAGGATTCCGTAGAATAGCCCCGAGGCGAAACCGTCCCCGCCGCCGACCCTGTCGTACACATCGAGCTCGCAGGTCGGAGCCGTGTACGTCTTTCCGTTAATCCAGGCCACCGCACTCCAGCTGTGCCTGTTGGTAGAATGCACTTCCCGAAGGGTGGTGGCCACGACTTTTATCTGGGGATGCTTTTTCACCACCCGATCGATCATCTCGACAAAGGCACTGGAGTCGAGCTTGTTTTTCTTCTCAACCTCGGGACCGGGGATGCCCAGGCCCATCTGCAGGTCCTCTTCGTTGCCGACCAGCACATCGACGTTCGCCACGATGCGGTTCATTACGTCCGGCGCCATCTCGGCTCCACGCCAGATGTTCCAGAGCTTGCCTCGGTAGTTCAGATCGAAGGAAACCACGGCGCCCGCGGCCTTGGCGGCTTTCATGCCGTCGATGATAAACTCTCCCGTTGTTTTTGAAAGAGCTGCAAAGATGCCGCCGCTGTGCAGCCAGCGTACACCGCCTGCAAAAACGGCCTTCCAATCGAAGTCACCCGGTTGCAGCTGGGCGCCGGCCTCATTGCAGCGGTTGTAGAACACCACGGGAGCTCGCACTCCTTGGCCCCGGTCGCTGTATACGGTGGCCATGTTGGGACCGTTGACCCCGTTGTGCTCGAATCGTTTGTAGAAGGCTTTGACGCCCATGGCCCGCACCCGCTCGGCGATAAGATCTCCGATGGGATAATCAACCATGGCTGTAGCGACTGCGGTGTTCAGTCGGAAACAGTCGGCCAGATTGGCCGCCACATTGAACTCGCCGCCGCTGACATGGATTTTGCACTCCATGGCCTTGCGGAAAGGAACTGTTCCGGGATCGAGGCGGTGAATCAGAGCACCCAGGGATATAAAGTCCAGAGCCCCATGCTCGGGAATTTCGAGTTCGAATTTCATTTTAATTTCCTCCCACCATAATCGCTCGTTAGAAGTAGGTGTACAATATCCGGCGCTTGCTTGACAAGGGTACGCTCTATCAAGTGGTCCTTTCGTTCCAGTACTCGAGGACGTGCCGTGGAAAGGTTGCGCCGATCCTGCTCGATATACCGGCCGCTGCCTCTACAAAAAGCGGGGAATACTCTTCCAGTTGCCCGGCATCGAGATCGATCGAGGTGCCTACCAGAGCGATCGCTCCGATCGCCCTGTTGTCGCTTCCGAACAGGGGAGCGGCCAAAGCGGTAATCCCTCTGTGGAACTCCTGATGATTGTACGAGATCCCCGTGGCCAGTATCGTAGAGAGATCCTTGCGAAGCTCGTCGATGCCGGTGATCGTGTCGGGTGTGTAGGGTTGAAGCTCGAGGGTTTTGAGGATGGCGTCCCGCTCTTTTTCCTGCATAAATGCTAGCACTGCTTTTCCGGTAGCCGAGCAGTGCAGGGGCATGACCTCTCCCCTGCCTACGGCGACCCGGGTATCGATCTGACCGCAGATTTCCATGGCTATGCAGTGTTTGCCGTTGTACAGGGCGAAAAAAGTTGTTTCCTCGGTTTGGTTGTGCAGATCCTCGAGATAGGGCAGGCAGACGGCGGTCAGGTCCATTCCCTCCACGACGGATTCAGCCAGACGAAGGTGGGCAAAGCCGAGGAAATAACGGGCATCCCTCGTGTTCTGATATACGTAATCGTGTTTTTTCAGAGCGGCGAGGATGCGATAGCAGGTCGACGGGGGCATGTTCAGGGTCTTGCTGATCTCCTTGTTGGAGAGCCCTGTCTTGTAGTGCTTGCGCAGGAGCTCGAAGATGTTGTGTATCTTGTCTATTGAAGGCATGGGTTCGGTCCCTCGGCGAGAGTGTACTTGGCAGCGCGAACACCTGTCAATCGAGCTGAGGGATATAGTATAATGGTCAACTATCGGAGACAGTTTTGCATCATACAATCGTAGCTTACGGAGAGATTCTCTGGGACCTTCTGCCAACGGGAGCCGTGCTGGGAGGAGCGCCGTTCAACTTTGTTTATAGAGCCAACACGCTGGGAGATTTGGGGTTGATGATCAGCCGTGTGGGCCGGGATAGTCGGGGCAGGGAAACACTGGAGATCGTCGAGCATTTGGGAATCGACACGGACGCCATCCAGCTGGACGGTGAGCACCCGACTGGAACGGTCCCGGTCGTAATCGACGAGAGCGGGAATCCCGATTTCACGATTATCCCAAA
Source organism: uncultured Spirochaetaceae bacterium (assembly GCA_964390045.1). Classification (GTDB taxonomy): domain Bacteria; phylum Spirochaetota; class Spirochaetia; order SZUA-6; family DRHE01; genus CAYMGP01. The sequence goes on from CAYMGP010000058.1 coordinate 18,054, forward strand.
TGTGGCCTATGATTTCATCGAGCCGAGCCCGGAGCTTTTCGCCCTTGTCGAGCACTGCGACTGTCTCTACTTCGGTACCCTGATCCAACGCCAAGAGGTGTCTCGAGCCACTCTTCATGAGCTGCTTGATGTGTTTCAGGGCCGTTTCACGCTGCTGGACATCAATCTGCGCAGGAACTGCTACACGCGCCAGATCATCCAGCGCTCGATAGAAAGGGCTGACATTCTCAAGCTCAACGACACCGAGGCGAGGATTCTGGCCGAGATCTATGAACCGGAGAACGAGGGAGATGGAGGGAAGCTGCCCGAGGTTGTCGAAAGCCTGCTGCGGGGCTCGCGGCTGGAAACCGTGGTGGTTACCCTCGGAGCCAAGGGAGCGTACACCGCCTCCCGAGGGGGAGAGAGAATTTACAGCCCCGGCTTCGCCATCGAGCCGGTCGATACCATTGGTTCCGGTGATGCCTTTGCCGCCGCCTTCATCCACGCCCTGCTCGAAGACCGGAGCTTGGCTGAGGCCTGTCGGAAGGGAAACGCCTTCGGTGCTTTGGTAGCCATGCAGGAGGGGGCCACCAAATCCCTCGATCCACGGGAGATCGATACGTTCCTGAAGCGAGCCGCGCCCGGTCCTCTCGACAGACAGCTGCTGGATTTCGTCGTCTGAGTGATTTTACTCGAGGAATTTGTGCACGAACCGTTCCTGCTCCCCGGTTTCCAGGGCAGGGCGAAGGATCTGTACGGTCCTGATCGCCTCGGCTCCCGACAATTGCAGGTATCTGCCCACAACGCAGCAGAGCACAAGTCCTGTGCGTCCGATTCCCGCATAGCAATGGGCGCATACAGGTTCTCCTCGTTGAATGTGACCGATAATCAGGCTGACGAGCAGATGAAAATCCCTGGCATCGGGAGGAATGCCGAAATCGGAAATGGGGAAGTAATGCCAGATCAGCCCCGCCTGCCGGCAGAGAGGACCGAAATGAGAGGCCGAGCTGGTCAGGGATACAAGACAGCGCACGCCCCGACGGTGAAGGTCCCTGAGATCGGAAAGCTCGGCGCTATCGCTGCCTGTATAGCCGCCGGGCAGGGCGGCGCCGGCAAGCTTGTGAGGGATCACCCAGGAGAAGTTGTCGAGCATGGTTTTCTTCCCTACGAACACTTGAGCGAG
>CAYMGP010000058.1:19315-26652 GCA_964390045.1 uncultured Spirochaetaceae bacterium
CGCTCGCTACTCGCGAGCTATTCGCCCGTCTGTACCTTTCTGTAAAACAGGAAGGAGTTCTTGAATCCCCGTCCCTGAGAAAGCAGTGCGTAGGAGATCAGCACGAAAACCAGGTACGCTCCAAGGATTCCGCAGGTGATCCAGTACCACATCGGATTGCCCGTTGAATAACCGTAGGCCGGAAAATTTATCATCAGGATCATCGGGATGACCAGCAGAAAGGTCAATCCCGACGCGTACATGTAGTCGGCGGCTACGGGGGTCTCGAAATCCGGATCCAACACGCGCAGTAGAGCCAGTCCCGTTGTCAACGTACCTGTACAGGCGCCGTAGATCATGATTGCCCTGTAGAACTGGTGGTCTTCGAACATTCTGGAAGTCAGGGCAAGGATGGCGAATACGGCCACCAGTCCTCCCGCGCATCCCATCACAACAATGGGCAGCCAGAACGCAGAAACCACGACCAGCGAGATGGCTGCGATCGCTGCTGTGACCATCACATCCACGGAAGTACCGCAGATTCTGTTCAAGCTGCCATTGTCCAGAGTGAAATCCACCTTCATTAGGTGCAGCAGGGGTTTTACAGCCAGAGTGGTCATGGCCGCGAATACGAAGGAGATGCCCCAGAGATTCACCGCCAGATCCATTCCCGGCTTGCCGGCAAAGCTGAGCAGGAAGGTCAGTGCCTTAAGCAGCAGATAGGAAAGCAGGTAGATGCCCAGCACGACTGCAAAGTTGTACGACATAGAATCGATCGCTTCAGTCTCCGTTGTCAGCCGGGCGCCCACCGGTTTTTCTGCATCCCGGGCGTATACGCCGATGCGGGCACCCCTCTTGAAGAAACGCTCAACCTGATCCTGACTCATCCAGCCCCGGCGCATCCCGTAGTTGATGAGAAACACACCTCCGAAACAGGCCCAGAGAAAACCCAGAGCAGCGAAGGTCAATCCTACACTGCCGCCGCCGGTGAATCCGAAGCTCTCCCAGCCCTTGCCGATGGCAAAGGCCTGACCCGGTCCCAGGGCGTAGCCTAGAGGAATGAAGAAGCCGAAGCTGGGAAACAGGTTGGGAATCACGGTGGCGATGAAGAGGAAGGTGAAGCCGAAGCCGACAATGCACTGAAGGGTGTACTGAGAGATGATAGCCACAGAAGTGGAGAAGATCCTTTTGCCCGCTCCCTTTCCCGGAGTTTTGCGCAGGGTCATGGAGATAAAAGAGATGCTGAGCAGATGATAGACCAGGTTTTCCAGCCCCGAGGTTCCCAGCCCGACGCGGGGCGCCAGAAAGTTGTATACAGGCAGCAGGAGAAAACCGGCCGTCAGAGAGTTGGGTATAAGGAATTTCTGGAAGAAACGTACCTTGGCCCGGATCAAGGTAGCCACAAGCAATCCGCCCGAGATCAGTCCCAGGTCGATAAAAATCTGCCAGGAAAAATTCATACCGCGGACCTCCGTCGGAGGGCCCAGTGTATCAAGGATTCCGGGAGTTGTCGATTGCTATTTCAATGGACTCTCTTCAAACCTGTATGTGGGTGCCTGTCTTTCCCTCCACGGCCTGAAGTGCCTTGTCGAGTGAGGTGATGATCGCCGCCTTGTCGCTCCATTTGGCGAAGCGGATCGCCGCTTCGATTTTCGGTCCCATGGAACCGGCAAGAAAGTGGCCCTCTTTGAGGTAGGCTTCGGCCTGCTCGACGGTCAGTCTATCCAACGCCTTCTGCTCCGGTTTGTTGAAGTTCAGAAATACTTTTTCAACATCCGTGAGAATAAGGAACTTATCGGCTTTCACCGCCTGAGAAAGCTTGAAACCAGCCCTGTCCTTGTCGATCACAGCCTCAACCCCGGAGTAGCTGCCGTCGCCGTTTCGCTTCACCGGGATTCCGCCGCCGCCGGATGCTATGACAATGACTCCGCCCTCTATCAGGTCGTTGATGGATTCCTTTTCCACGATGTCGATGGGTTCCGGGGAGGGCACCACCCTTCGCCAGCCTTTCTCAATTCCGGGCTTCACCTCTTTAACTACGTATCCTTTTTCCCCTGCCAGCCGTTGGGCTTCGTCTTTCGTATAGAAAGGGCCGACCGGCTTACTGGGATCCTGAAAGTCGGGATCCTCGTCGCTTACCTCTACCTGGGTTACCACAGAGCAGATCGGAGTATCAATGCCCTCTTGTTTGAGCCTGAAGCTGAGTCGGTTTTGGATCATCCAGCCGATCTGGCCTTGGGTCATGGCCCCGCAGACGGCCAGGGTTTGTCCGGGAACCAGAGCATCCGTCTCTTCCTGCTGTATCAGCAAGGCTCCGGCCTGGGGGCCGTTGCCATGGGTGACAACCAGCCGGTATCCCGCCCTGGCTATCTTGGCAATCTGTTTGGTTGTGACGTCCACATTGTGGAACTGTTCAGCGGTCGTTCCACGTTCTTTCGCCTGTTTGATAGCGTTACCGCCCAGGGCGATGACCAGCAGCTCTCCACTCATATATTTTTCCCCTCTGTTTCTAGCAAAAAATTAGAACCAATATTAAAATATGATTTGAGAAATGGCAAGCTATTTTTGGTCGACCGATTTCATTAATTGAGAATCGGTTTCAGTCAGGCTTTGCGATCAACTAGAGGAAACGCTGCAATTGGCGCTTGGCGTTCTCGAGACACTGGATAAACTCACGGCGTTCGTTCTCGGCGAGAGGTGCTTCCGGCGGCTTGCCGGATCGGCGGAAGTCGAAGAAGCGGCAGTGCTTGAACATGGAAAGCTCCGTCGAGCCCTTGCCGAACAGCTCCTCCAGCTTTTTCTCCGTGTCCTTCTTCCAGTCTTGGAATTTTTTCTCCTCGGGATTTCTGGATTTCAGCTTCTCTAAATCACCTATCAAGGTATGAAGCTTGGATCGATCCTCGGGTTTCATGGTTCTGCCTCCAAAGTACGAATCAAACCAAACCAGTTGGGGATTTGAATTCTAAGGTGTAAAAGTTCGTTTGGTCAATCACTTCGAGTTGCAGGTTACACGATCAGAGATTGCCTTGTCATAACTGATACCTATTATTTCAATTGTTGGTAGCGAAAACAGCTGACCAGATGGTCGTTGACCAGACCCACCGCCTGCAGGTGGGAGTACATGATCGTGGAACCGATGAAGCGGAAACCCCGCGCTTTGAGATCCTTGCTGATGGTATCGGACAGCTCCGTCTTTGCAGGAATTTCCTCCAGGGTACGCCGGCTGTTGACGATAGGCCGGCCGTCGACGAAAGCCCAGAGGTAGCTGTCGAAGCTGCCGAATTCCTGTTGCACTTCCAAAAACCTCCCTGCATTGCATATCGAAGATTCGATTTTCAGCCGGTTGCGTACGATTCCGGCGTCGTGCAGAAGACGCTCCCTGTCCTTGGACCCGAAGCGGGATACAGTCCGGGGATCGAAACCGCGATAAGCCCTGCGGTAAGCCTCGCGCTTTTTGAGAATCGTCAACCAGCTCAAGCCCGCCTGGGCCGATTCCAGTACGAGGAACTCGAAATGCCTGATATCGTCGTGAACCGGCACGCCCCATTCCTCGTCGTGATAGCGGATGTACAGATCGTTGCCTTCACACCAGGAACAGCGAATCGGGGTCTGCTCGTTCATCGGCCCGCTTGTTTCTCTACAAATGAGTCGATCAGCCGGCGGGCAATGCTCAAACTTTCCGGTATGCGCGGAAGGTCATCGGCCGTGTACCAGCCGGCCTCGACGATCTCGGTCTGGTCGATTTGGATCTCACCCCCCGCATGCTCGGCGGTAAAGGCCACCATCAACGAGTGGGGAAAAGGCCAGTTCTGACTGCCGAAGTAGCACAGGTTTTTCACGGTGATTCCCACCTCCTCATGAACCTCCCTGTGCACGCAGTCCTCCAAGGATTCTCCAGGCTCAACAAAACCGGCGATCACGCTGTATAGGGCAGCGGGAAAACGTCGGGCCCGAGCCAGCAGGATGCTGCTGTCCCTGGTGATGGCTACGATGATTGCCGGGCAGATGCGCGGGTAGGAGAACGAGCCGCAGCGAGGGCAGATCTTGGCCCTTTCCTCACGTTTTTCCTCCATCGGTTCGCCGCAACGGCCGCAGAACTGGCTGTTTCTGTCCCAGTTCATGATCTGAAAGGCCCGGCCGGCAACCCAAAAAAGCTCCTCGGGAAGCAAGCCCCAGAGCTGACGCAGCGGCTCGAAGCGCATACCTGCGGGATCGGTCGGCTCGCGGTTCAACTCTGCCGAGAAGCAGGGATTGCCGTCGAGGGTTCCTATGTACTGGATCCGCAGCGGCTCGATGTCCAGGCAGCCGATCTGTTCTACAAATGGTACCGTGGCTCGATCTTGCTCCAGGCGGACGAGCAGTCTGTTGTCCTGAAAGACAAACCAGTGAGCCGGGCCCTGAAGATCGCCGCCGGGGTGAGCGCCCGCTTTGAAACTCATGAGCTTTGTTCCCATACCGATGCTGCAAAACTCGTGACCGCTTCCTCCAAATCCTCCCAACCCGCTTCGGACGGATCGGCCAGGTTATGGCCGGAGCTGACTTCGAGGTAATTAGTTTCCGCGGGCAGGCGCCTGACCAGCTTCATGGTGGCGGAAGGGCGGACCAGTTCGTCCGCGCTACCCTGGACCACTAGCGTTGCCGAATCGACCGCGCGGGCTCTGCGGTAGCCGCCGAGACCGCTGCGTATCACCTGATGGATAACCGAGATCGGTACCTCGAGATTGCGCAGCTCCTCGATCACCGCAGGATCGGCAAAGTCGATCTGTGGAAAGAACTCCCGCAGCGAGCGGCGCAGATTGGGATCCTCGAAGTCGGCCTTGGCCAGCGGCCGGAAGTAGCGGGGAAGAAAGGGACGCAGCAGGCGACCGATAAGCCGCTGCAGAGCCGAACCCAGACGCCAGAAGGGAGAGAGAAGCACCAGGCCGTCCGGTGCCTTCCTGCTCGCCGCCGAGACAGCCAAGGCTCCCCCCATGGAGTAGCCCACGAGAAGAACAGGATTATGGCGCTTTTGCAGTTCCCGGAGGGCGCTTTCCACCGCTTCGAGCCACTGTCCGTGTCCGTAGTCGAGGATCTTGGAGAGCTGAGGCCCGAAGCCGGGAAGCAGCAGCCCCTGAACGGTCCAGCCGCGCCGCTGCAGGCTTTGGGCAAGGGGCCGCATCTCGGCAGGGCTTCCTGGAAAACCGTGTACCAGCAGGGCGGCGGCCCGGCCTCCCGGAAGAAAAAACGGCTTGTGCAGGGGACCGTCGAAAACCTTCAGGGGTGCGGACAGGGAGGTGGGGGGCACACTCTGGGCATGGATCAGGTCAAAAACAAGCAGGAATGTTCCTTGAACGATCACGCCCCAGCCGTGACCGAGCCAGTTCGGATTGCCGCGGCCCAAGACGAGAGCCAGAACGATCCCGGCGGCGATGTACAGAAGGTCCAGGCCCGAGTTTATCCAGAGCACCCGCTTGAGCTTGGCACCTTCCTTTCGTAGTCTGTCGGGATCGGGTGTCACGCCGAGCGCCGTTCGGTGCCTTCCACTCTGCCAGCGACCGCCTAAGGCGATCAGAGCGTCGATAACACCCCAGGCCACGGCCTGGATTCCGAATGCCTGCCAGAAGGAATCTCCAAGAAGTAACAGGAAGAGGCCGAGCAGTACGCTGGGAACAGACCAGATCAGGAGTCGGCGAGCCAGGGCCTGCTGGAACTTCCAGATGTCGATTATCTCTCTCATAGTTGTATCCGCGTTATAATTTAACCATTTTTGTCATAAAATGAAGCACAGGCAAAAGTTTTTGATAGGTTTTTGTGGGAGCGATAGCTGTAGGAGAAGCGGCTGTATGGAAGTAGCTGTCTTGAGTCGATTGCGGATTTCAAGGTATCGTCACGGCAAACGAGCAAGCCAATGAGCGGCGCTCTGTCCCGGGCGACCTCCTGTTTTCGGCCGAGTCACGTCGCTTCCTTCTCGGCGAAATCGTAATCGGCGCGCTCAAAGCACTGGGGGAGAAAGGAAATGATCAGACGAATTGCTCCGACCCGTGTAACCCTGAAAGACTATGTAAGGCTGACGGAGGAAGAGATGATCCGGCGCGCTCAGGAACTCTACGGCAGGCTGTCTACGCGCCGCTCTGTCCGGGATTTCTCTTCGGATACCGTTCCCCGGAAGGTGATAGAATCCTGCCTGCGCAGCGCCGGTACGGCGCCCAGCGGTGCCAATCGACAGCCGTGGCGCTTTGTTGTGGTTACCGATGCTGAGGTGAAGCGGCGGATTCGCGAAGCGGCTGAGCGAGAGGAGCGGGCGTTCTACGAAAGGCGGGCAACGCAAGCCTGGAAAGAGGCGCTTGCTCCTCTGGGAACGGGCCCGAGCAAGCCCTTTCTCGAGACCGCTCCGGTTTTGATTGCCGTTTTCGCGCTCCGCTACAGCCTGGCGGACGTGACGGAGAGTCCCGAGGCGGAAGAGGCCAAGCGGCAGCGGATCCGACACTACTATGTCAACGAATCCGTGGGGATCGCTACAGGAACGCTCATCACCGCCCTGCATCTTTCCGGCCTGGTCTGTCTGACCTACACGCCCACCCGGATGGGTTTCCTGACGGATTTGCTACATCGCCCTCCGGGGGAGCGGCCCTTTCTCTTGCTGGTGACTGGCTATCCAGCCGAGGGGGCCTCGGTTCCCAAGCTTAAAAGAAAGAAGCTCTCCGAGATCGCCGAGTTCGTGTAAGAAAACCTTGTTAGGCTCATCGGTACAGGCTGTCCAGTGAAAACAGCGACAACTGAAAGTACCACCTGTCCTTTCTTTCCAGTTTGGGTATCGTGTACCAGTTTCCAATTCGATGCGCCGTATTCTGCAGAGCGTCTCGAATCGGTATCTTGAATGCTAACATGTCGTTTTCCATCTGCAGCTTGACCTTGTCGCGGTTTCCAACCAGTTCGTAAACGAACCGGCCGGTGCTCTGGTTGGTCGCGTCAGTGGATGTGTACCAGTTGTAGCGATAGGAGAAGTTGTGTCTTCCCGGGCCGGCGTGATTATAAGGGGTAGAAGGGAAGCTGTTTTCCCGCCCGGCGCCGTAGGTGACCGAGAGCCCCATGGTTCCCGTTTGGCTGTCGCCCGGAATACCGAGATACTGTCTGTAGTGCTTGAACTCCAACAGGGCGCCCGTCTCGATGAAACCCAGGTTGAGACCGGCCGCTTGAACGTCGGTGGTATAGAAAAAGGAGGAGCTCACCCCGATTCCGACAATGTGGGTGCCGAGGCTCGTCGTGATGGAATAGTTGGTCTCTACAGCCTCGGATGTGTAAGATCCCTGGATAGGGGTGAACTGGCTCTTTTGTTCTCCATATGTTCCAAAGGTGAAAAGCAATAAACATGCCAGAAG
>CAYMGP010000059.1:0-26482 GCA_964390045.1 uncultured Spirochaetaceae bacterium
ATATTCTTCTCCTACTTCTGGCGCTGCTTATGTTTTGGATTTTGACAGATTATCCGTACCACGCCTTTTCGACGTATCACTTTGCATTTATCACAAATCGGCTTAACACTTACTCGTACTTTCATTCTAACCCCCGGTTTCCTTCAGATACCCTATAGGTAGCGGGATCTGATCTTTCCTCGACGCACGATTCCCTCATGGTGGTGCATGCGCAGGTGACCTTCTATCTGGCTCATCGTGTCAAGATCCACCCCGACCATGATCAGCAGAGAGGTCCCCCCCATCAGATAGGCTACCGACGAGGGTATATTCAACCACGTCTGGACAATCGTCGGAATCACTGCAATTAAAGCCAAAAACAACGACCCCGGTAATATAATTCTATTCAAAATCCTGGTGAAGTACTCCTCCATCCTGTCGGAACGGATCCCGGGAATCGATCCTCCGTTCTCCCTGATATTTTTGGAGATTTCAACGGGATTGAGTGTAACCTGGGTATAAAAATAGGCGAAAAAGATGATCAGGCCGGTGTAGGCTATTACGTACGGAACACCGTTCGGGCGCAGCCAGGAAGCAAAGCGCGATAACCAGTCGACCCGAGAGCCCAAGTTCTGAGCGATCTGCAGAGGAAACACGAGAATCGAGGAGGCAAAGATAACGGGGATCACTCCTGAGGGATTGATCTTAAAGGGAAGATAAGTATTTTGAGCCCCGTAGATCTTACGGCCGACGACCCGCTTGGCATAGTGTACCGGTATTTTTCGTTGGCCCTGCTGTTCATACACGACCAGCGCCACCACGATGACAAACATGACCAGCACGACAATCATAAACACGGGATTGAGCTCGCGACGGCGTATCTGCTCGACAATCGTGTAGATCGCATAAGGGATCCTGGTAACGATCCCCGCAAAGATCAGAATGGATATCCCGTTTCCGATACCGCGCTGGGTGATCTGTTCCCCCATCCACATGAGTAATATGGTACCGGAGGTCACGGTCAGAATGGCAATGAATGTATAGACCGTGCGGTCCAGGGTTATGGCATCGGGAATCCTGTCGATATAGGCGGTAACCGCGAAGCCCTGGATCAGGCATACGAAAATCGTTCCTATGCGGGTGTAGCGTTGTATCTTTTTTCTACCCCCCTCTTCCTCTGACACTTTCTTCAATTTGGGGAATACAAGCAGAAGAAGCTGCATGATGATCGACATGGAAATATAAGGCATGATCCCAAGCATAAAGATAGAGAAGTTTTTAAAGGCGCCGCCGGCAAAGAAATCGAGGTAGTCGGTGATACCGAAGGTACCGGCAGCCTCCTGGGCCGTCATGTACAGCTTCAAAGCTGTAAGGTTGACCCCCGGTATGGGAATATTGGCTCCAAGCCTGAATATAATAAGGATAAACACGGTAAACAAAATGCGGTCTCGCAGATCTTTGACTCTAAAAATATCAACAATAGGATTCGCCATTACTCTCAATCCCTCTTAATCTTATGCTTCTCTATTTTCTTCCTGTTGATCGGCGAGACTTCCTCCGGCTGCCCTTATTTTTTCAGCTGCACCGGATGTCACCTTATCCACAGCCACCACGACTTTCTTCTTGATTTCACCATTGCCGAGTATCTTGATCGGCCGCTTCTGTGAACCGATCAGCTTCTTGGCGATCAAGCTCTGCCTGTCAACCTTCTCCCCGTCGCCGAACACATTCAAGTCTCTCACACTCACTGTCAGGTATTTCTTCTTGAATGGATAATTTGAAAAGCCACGTCGCGCGATTCGACGAAAAAGGGGCATTTGGCCGCCTTCGAATCCGAGTCTTGTACCCCCTCCGGAGCGAGAGTTTTGACCTTTTGTTCCCTTTCCGGCGGTACAGCCCTTTCCGGTACCTGCACCACGGCCCAACACTTTGCTTCGCCTCGTGGCTCCTTTTGGTTTCACTATATTATAGCTAGACATAATCATAAAGCTCCTCCATCGTCAGGCCTTGGAGCCTGCGACTTCCTCCACCTCCACCAGGTGAGCTACCGTGCGAACCATGCCAAGGATCGATGGTGTTGCTTCGTGAATCACCGACGAGTGAAGCCGCTTCAGTCCCAGAGCGCTCACAGTTTTCCGCAGCCGAGGTTTGGTACCGATCGGGCTTCTTACCAACCGTACCTTTATTTTTTTCACACTCATCGGCTCTCAACCCCAGAACTCTTTCAATGTCTTGCCACGGTTTGCCGCGATCACTCGAGCATCCATCAACTGATCGAATCCCATAAACACAGCCTTTACGATGTTCATGGAATTTGCCGAACCCAAGGACTTGCTCAGTATATCCTTTACTCCTGCGGCTTCCATCACTGCCCTGACAGGACCGCCGGCAATGATGCCGGTCCCTGGGGAAGCCGGCTTTAGCACAACCTTTGCCCCTTTGTACTTCCCGATAACGTGGTGCGGGATGGTTGTCTTCTTTATAGGAATCTTGACCATGCTCTTCTTGGCCCTGTCGAGACTTTTACGTATTGCGTCAGAAACGTAGTTCGCTTTGCCAAAACCGTATCCAACCTGGCCGTTTCTATCGCCGACGACAGATACGGCGGAAAACGAAAACCGTCGACCGCCTTTTACGACTTTGGCGATACGGTTCAAGCGAACAAGCTTCTCTACATATTCCTTTTCCTGTTCCAAATCTTCCCCCTAGAACTGAACACCCGCCTTGCGGGCCCCATCAGCGATAGATTTCACGATCCCGTGATACGAATAGCCATTTCTGTCAAAAACTACAGTATCTATCTTTTTTTCTTTTAATCGCTTGGCAACAACCTGACCCAGTTCCTCGGCTCCTGCGACGCTGGTCTTGATTTTACTCAAGCCTTTTTCACGGTTCGAGGCAGCAACGAGTGTGTTGCCTTTATTGTCATCGACAACCTGAACGTAAATATACCTGGCGCTTTTAAAAACAAGCATTCTCGGCCGTTCGCCGGTGCCTGATATATGTTTGCGGATATGCTTTTTACGCCGTATCCTGCGCTTCTTCTTCAGCTCCAACCTGTTCATCCCTTCAGTTCCTCTCTCGGTATTACTTCACCCCGGTCTTTCCTATCTTTCTACGAACGTACTCGTTCTCGTAGCGAATCCCCTTACCCTTGTATGGCTCCGGCGGTCTGAAAGCACGGATCTCCGCGGAAACCTGGCCGACCCGCTGTCTGTCTGCGCCGCCAACGATGATTCGGTTGTTCCCTTCCACGGTGATGGTAATACCTTCGGGAACCGGGTATTCGATCGGATTGGAGTAACCAAGATTCAACACCAATGCCTTGTCCCGCAATTCGGCTCTGTAACCTACTCCGTTCACCAATAGCACCTTCGAAAAACCCTGAGAAACTCCAACAACCATGTTGCTTATCAATTTTCGGTACAGCCCATGCATGGATTTTGCCTGCTTGCTCTCATTTTTCCGCCGAACCGTGCAGACGTTGTCGTCGAGACTGATCTCGATCACAGATCCAAGATAGCCTTGGGACAACGTCCCCTTGGCTCCTTCTGCAGTGACTGTCCCCTTGCCCACCGTCACCTTCACGCCGTCGGGGATCTGAATGGGCAACTGTCCTATTCGTGACATCCTTTCTCCCCCGCTCACCAAATGCTGCAAATCAGCTCGCCGCCTACCTGCTGTTCGGCGGCCTTTTTACCAGTGATTACGCCCTTCGAAGTAGTGACAATCAAGGTCCCGTAACCGTTAAACACGCGCGGCATACTCTTATACCCTGTATAGACCCTTCGTCCGGGCTTTGACAGGCGCCTGAGCCCGTGCAGCACAGGTTTGCTGTCGCCGCCGTATTTCAAAAAGATCCGAATTTGGTTCTTGCCGTCTTGGTTTATCTTTTTAAAGGTCTTGATATAGCCTTCGTTTTTAAGAATTTTGACTATCTCTACCTTGAGCTTTGACGACGAGATATCCACCTTTTCGAACTTCGCCATGCTTGCGTTTCGTATCTTTGTCAACATATCAGAAATAGGATCGGAAACACTCATCTCAACCTCTCCCTACCAACTAGACTTCGTCACTCCCGGGATCTTTCCCTCGCTGGCGAGGTTCCGGAAACAGATACGGCACATCTGAAATTTCCTCATGTATCCTCTGGGCCGACCACAAATTCGACAGCGATTCACCTTCCGGGTCATGTACTTCGGCTTTCGCAGCGCTTTATTAATCAGTGCTTTTCGCGCCATCTAACTCTTCTCCTCGCTTCATACTTTTTTACCTCCTAAAGGGCATTCCGAGCGCGGCCAGCAGGCTGCGGGCTTCCCTGTCTGTGGCCGCCGTTGTTACAATCGCTACATTCAGCCCGGATACCTTCTCGATCTTGTCGTAGTCGATTTCAGGAAAGATGATCTGTTCGGTTACTCCCAACGAGTAATTTCCGTGACCATCGAAGGCGTTGGCATTTGTGCCTCGGAAATCCTTTACCCGTGGAATGGCAATGCTTACGAGTCTGTCAAAAAACTCGTACATGTAGTCGCCCCGCAGCGTCACCATGGCACCGATCTCCATGCCCTTGCGGATTTTGAAACCGGCGATTGATTTGCGGGCTGTTGTCTTGACGGCTCTCCGCCCTGTGATTTGAGAAAGTTCCTGCAAAGCAGAATCGAGCAGTTTTTTGTTCTGCACTGCCTCTCCGACTCCCATGCTGACAACGATCTTTTCTATCCTGGGAACCTGCATCACCGATTTGTACCCGAACTCTTCCATGAGAGCTTTGACGACTTTCTCGCGATACTGGGATTTTAACCTTGGTTGTTTTACTGCTGTGGCCATTACAACTGCTCTCCGCATTTCTTACAGAAGCGAACCTTGCTGTCTTTCTCCGTGCGTAATCCGATACGAGTAGGGCCGCACTTCTTACAGACAAATTGAACGTTCGATATAGCCAGCGCAGCCTCCACCGAGGAAATTCCGCCTTTCTGGTTCTGTCCACGCGGCCGGATCGCCTTCTTCACCATGTTCAATCCTTCGATCACGACCCGGCCCCGGATTCTGTCTATCCGCAGTACACGACCCGACTTGCCGCGGTCTTTACCCGCCATGATCTGGACCTGATCATTTTTCCTGATTTTGTATTTTGCTGCTTTGTCGTTTGCCATGCTCTTGAGCTCCTAGATCACTTCCGGTGCCAGGGAAACAATCTTCATGAAATCCTTGTCGCGCAACTCTCTGGCAACCGGACCAAAAATCCGTTTTCCCTTCGGATTGCTGCTCGGATCAATGAGAACACATGCATTATCATCAAAACGAATGTAAGTGCCGTCCGGTCTCTTGTACTCTTTCTTCGTTCTCACAATAACGGCCCGTTCCACGTTTCCCTTTTTAATCGGGGCATTCGGTAAAGCATCCTTCACGGCCACCACAACGATATCGCCGATGCCTGCATTTTTTCGGCGTGTCCCGCCCAGCACCTTGATGCACTGCACCCGTTTTGCACCGCTGTTGTCCGCCACATTCAAGTATGTTCTCATCTGAATCATCATCTGCTCCGTTCATACCGGCTCTATTTTACCTTTTCGAGTATCTCCAAGAGGCGCCAGCGCTTCTCCTTGCTCAGCGGTCTGGATTCAACCACCTTCACCAAATCCCCGATCTGGCAGAGGTTGCCCTCATCGTGGGCCTTTATCTTCTTCGTGCGCGTTATATACTTCTTATAGAGGGGATGAAGCTTCCTGCGTTCGATCCTGACCACTACGGTCTTCTGCATCTTGTTGCTCACCACTCTGCCGACCAGTGTTTTTCTGTGTCCCCGTTTCGCACCTGTTTGCGTTTCCAACTTGTCACTCCTGCTTCTATACTTTCCTGATCCCCATCTCATACTCGTGTACTATCGTGTTGAGCCGGGCGATCTTTCTGCGAAGCGTTCTCTTTTGCAGGGGGTTGTCCACATGCCTAAGGACCAGATCGAACCGGAGATCACGATATTGCTTCTTGAGCTCCTCTCTCTTCGTGAGCAGTTCTTGGTATGTGAGATCGTTGAATGAATCTTTCATTTCCCTACTCCAGATTCCTTCGTGTCTTGAACTTGCTTCTAATCGGCAGCTTGCTTCCCGCCAGCTCGATCGCAGACTGGGCGAGCTGCCGGTCAACTCCACCTATCTCGAACATAACAGTACCGGGTTTTACAGCAGCGACCCAGTATTCCGGAGTCCCCTTTCCCTTGCCCATGCGGGTTTCAGCGGGTTTCTTGGTATAAGGTATATCCGGGAAAATGCGTATCCACACCTTGCCGCCCCTCTTGATGTGACGCGTCATGGCGATACGAGCCGCCTCAATCTGCCTGTTCGTGATCCAATACTTCTCCAGGGCTACCAAGCCGTACTCTCCGAAAGAGATGGTATTGCCCCGAGTGGCTTTTCCCTTCATCCGGCCCCGTTGTTTCTTTCTGTATTTCGTTCTTTTCGGACTCAACATAACCTGCTCAACTCCTTGCTGGACGCTGCTTCCTCAACAACAGGCCGGCGTCTTCCTTTTTCTCCCCGCCGAAAATTTCGCCTTTGTATACCCAGACTTTGACACCTATCGAACCGAAGGTGGTGATGGATTCGGCAAATCCGTAGTCGATATCCGCGCGAAACGTATGCAGCGGTATCCGTCCTTCTTTATACTGCTCTCGACGGGACATTTCGGATCCGCCCAATCGCCCCGCCACCATGATTTTGGCACCCTGGACGCCCGCTTTCATGGCATTGACGACAGCCATCTTCATAGCCCGGCGAAATGAAGCACGAGAGCGAAGCTGCCTGGCGACATTCTCGGCAATCAGCTGGGCATCGGTATCCGGGCGGGAGATTTCTTTGATCTTGATCTGGATCTTCTTTCCCACCAACTTCTGGAGCTTTTTCCCCAGCTTCTCGATGTTCGCCCCTTTCGCTCCGATAATGACACCCGGTCTCCCCGTGTGAATGATTATCGTGATCCGCTGGGGATGTCGAATGATCTCCACATCGGAGATGTCTGCTCCCTGGGTTTCAGAAGATTTGTCGATGGTATGCCTCAAGCGCAGATCCTCATGCAGCGTGCTGGCATACTCTCTCGGATCTACATACCATTTGGATTTCCAGGTTTTATTGATACCCAGACGCAGACTGTACGGATTTACCTTCTGTCCCACCTTTACTCTCCTGCTCCTACGATTTCATCCAATGCCACTGAAATATGGCATGTCCTCTTCAGCAGCCTGTCCGCTCTTCCCCGAGCCCTCGGCCAGATCCTCTTCATCCTCACAGCTTCATTTACCTGCAGCTCCCGTATATAGAGCAACTCCTCGTCGAGGTTCTTGTTGTTATACAGGGCATTCGCCGCGGCGGACTGAATTACCTTCTTTAGTATCCGGGCGCCTTTGTGTGGCAGCCTCTCGAGGAGGGCGATGGCATCCCCATAGGGTTTCTTCCGTACTTTGTCGGCGATCCTTCTTACTTTGAATGGTGAAATCCTAAGATACCGCGCGTGGGCTTTGTAGCCTTTCTTCACTTCCATCCTCTCGACCTACCTCTTAACCGCTTTCTTATCCGATCCGCTGTGACCTCGGAACAACCGGGTAGGAGCAAATTCACCGAGCTTGTGACCCACCAAGTTTTCCGTGATATACACGGGAATCCAGGTTTTTCCGTTGTACACTGATATCGTATAGCCAACCATTTCCGGAAAAATCGTGGAACAGCGGGAATAGGTTTTTATCATCTTCTTTTCTGCGCCTTTATTCATCTCCAAAACCTTTTTATACAGGCTCTTGGCGATAAACGGACCCTTTTTTACTGACCTGGACACGGGCTACTCCTATTTCCTTCTCTTCACAATCAATCGACTCGAAGATTTTTTCTTCTTCCTCGTCTTATATCCCTTGGTCGGTACACCCCATGGTGTAACAGGATGACGACCGCCGGAGGTCTTTCCCTCCCCGCCGCCGTGGGGATGGTCATGGGGATTCATGGCCACACCTCGAACTTTGGGTCTTCGTCCCAACCAACGTTTGCGTCCCGCTTTTCCGAGAGATACATTCATATGATCCTGGTTGCCGACCTCCCCCAAGGTGGCAAAACAGCGAGCTAAAACCATCCGCATCTCCCCGGAAGGCAGCTTCAGGGTGGCATATTCGCCCGCTTTAGCTAACAGGGTGGCCCCCGCTCCCGCGGCGCGTACAATCTGGCCGCCTCTACCGGGGGTGAGCTCGACATTATGAACGGTCATCCCTAGAGGGATTCTTTGCAGAGGAAGTGCGTTGCCCGGTTCCAGGGCAGCCTCGGGTCCGCTCATGATCTCTGAGCCAACCTTCAATCCCGAAGGAGCCAGGATATAACGCTTGTCTCCATCCTTGTAGCTAACCAGGGCGATGAAGGCGCTCCGATTGGGGTCATACTCGATACACTTCACACTCCCCGGTACGCCATGCTTGTCCCTTTTGAAATCGATGATACGATACTTGCGCTTATGACCTCCGCCTTTGCGCCGTACGCTGATACGTCCGTCGGCTCCCCGACCTCCTTTAGAAGGCTTGCCCTTTGTGAGAGACTTGTGAGGACGATCCGTCGTGAGCTCCTCGAAGGTTAGCCCGGTTTTGTAGCGCATGCCCGCTGTGATCGGTTTATATTTCTTTACAGCCATAGCTTAAGCCCCTTCGAATACCTGTATAACTTCTCCTGGTCGCAAGGTCACGATTACCTTCTTCCATTCCGAAGTGTAGCCGAGTTTGTAGCGAACCCGTTTGGGCTTCCTCTTCACTCGCATCACACGACAGGCTACAGGATGTACGTCGAAAAGTTGGCGAACGGCCTGCATTACCTCGATCTTGTTTGCTCGACTGTCCACCTTGAACGTGTACTTCCCGTTTTCCCGCATCTGATTCGATTTTTCAGTTACAATCGGCTCGATGATGATCTTAACTGGATCCATCATGCATCCTCTTTACTCTTCGATGACTTTTTCGTAGCGGCAGATTTTGTCGGCCGCTTTCCGCTTTCTCCCGCGGGCTTCTTGGCAGCCGCGGGTTTCTTGGCAGCCGCGGGCTTCTTGGCTGCCGCGGGCTTCTCGGCAGCCGCGGGCTTCTCGGCAGCCGCGGGTTTCTCGGCCGCCGCGGGCTTCTTGCCCGCCGCGGGCTTCTCGGCTGCCGCGGGTTTCTCGGCCGCCGCGGGTTTCTCGGCTGCCGCGGGTTTCTTGGCAGGAACCTGCGCCTTTGGCGGTTTAGCGCTCGGCGCCGTCTTTTTCACGCCTTTTGCAGCCCGATCGGACCGCTGGCGCCGCGGTTTTTCCGAAGAGCCGTAAAATTCACCCAGTTCTTGCGCCGCTTTCTCGAACAGAATGATCCTGCCCGCATAGAACAAATCATGAACCCGCAGTCTGTTGTAAGATAAAATGCTCAAGCCGGGAATGTTTCGACCGGCCCGTTTGAGCATGGAATCTTCTCCGGAAATCACCACCGCGACCCTGTCGTTCCGATCGGGTACCAGTCCCTCCAGGATCTTGACAAGCTCTTTCGTTTTGCCGGAAGCCACCGTGAAATCTTCAACCACCATCAGCCTGTCTTCCTGATTCTTCTGGCTGAGGATCGACTTAAAAGCGAGTCTTTTGATCTTACGTGGGATGTTGTAGCTGTAATCCCTTGGCCTGGGTCCAAAAGCCACCCCACCACCTACCCAAACGGGAGATTGTCTTGTGCCGCTGCGTGCGCGGCCCGTGCCTTTCTGACGCCAGGGTTTGGCCCCACTTCCCCGGACCTCGCTCCTGGTTTTTGTCGAGGCGGTGCCGACTCTCAAGTTCGCCAATTCGTTGCGGATGGCATGATAGACGGACCCTGTGCTGATGGTTCTGTTAAAAACCTCATCGGCGATCTCGATATCCCGCTTCTCGGATCCATCGATGCCAAAAACCTTCACAACCATGGTATGCTCTACCTCTTCTTTGCTTTTGCGACAAACAACGTGCCGCCTCGCCTTCCCGGCACAGCGCCCTTTACCAGCAGCACGCCTTGCTCCGGGTCTACTTTCATCACTCTGAGATTCTGTACTGTAGAGCGATCGGATCCCATTCTACCCGGCATTTTGGTGCCCCTGAACATTTTTCCACTGGCTATACCTGTAGATCCAAGCTCTCTGTGTACCAGAGAACCATGGGTTCTGGGACCTCCTCCGAAACCATGTCGTTTCATCACGCCCTGGTATCCCTTGCCCTTGGTCACGCCCTGTACATCCACGAACTGCACACCCTCGAACGCTTCCAAACCGATTTTATCGCCCAATGTAACCTGCCCCTCATAGTCTCTCACCTCTTTGAGAATTCGGGCAGGTTCGATGCCCTCAGAAAATTGACCGGAATAAGGCTTGTTGACCCTGTTTTTTTTCCGTACTCCGTATCCCAAGAGGACAGCCGAGTAGCCGTGCTTTTCCGGGGTTCTCTCACCTACTACGGTGTTCGGTTCAATCTCGATTACCGTGACCGGTGTCTGCCTGCCCTGTTCATCGAAGAACTGCGACATTCCAACCTTTCTGCCAATCAAACCAAGCATAGTTTTCCTCACTGTTTGATCTCTACATCCACCCCAGCAGGCAATTCCAGCTTCATCAACGCATCCATCACCGCCGAAGTAGGCTCGATGATGTCGATAAGTCGCTTATGCGTCCGCATTTCGAATTGCTCCCGGGATTTCTTGTTCACATGGGGGGAGCGAAGAACGGTATACTTGTTGATCCGCGTTGGTAGAGGGATCGGACCGGAGACCTTGCATCCGGCCTTAAGCACCGTTTGGACAATCGCTTTCGCGCTCTGGTCGATCAGTTCGATATCAAATCCCCGCAATCGAACACGAATCCTCTCTTTAGCCATTCTTCCTCCAGAAATACATGATCTTCTCTCATCTTCCTCATGAAAGCGCAGTCTTCTCTGCCCATATCCTGTTCTTTGCAGGCAAAAAGAACTGGCAGTACGGACTACAACCGGAAGCTACTCACTAATCTCCGTCACCGCACCGGCAGCTACTGTTCTTCCGCCTTCACGGATGGCGAACCTCAAGCCCTTCTCAACAGCGATGGTATGAATCAGCTCCACATTCAGCTCGCAGTTGTCCCCGGGCATCACCATCTGACGATCCTCGGGCAGTGTCACAGTTCCCGTGATGTCCGTCGTCCGGAAGTAAAACTGGGGCCGGTATCCAGAGAAGAACGGCGAGTGACGCCCGCCTTCTTCCTTGGTCAAAGCAACGATCTGAGCCTTGAACTTGTGATGAGGGGTGATCGTTCCCGGTTTGGCCAAAACCTGACCTCTCTGGACCTCGTTTTTCTCCACACCGCGGAGCAAGCAGCCCACGTTGTCTCCGGCCTGGCCCTCATCCAGGATCTTGTTGAACATCTCGACCCCTGTGACCACGGTCTTGCGGGTATCTTTGATACCGACAATTTCCACCTCTTCGCTAACCTTGATAATACCGCGCTCGATTCTACCCGTCACGACGGTACCGCGTCCGGAGATCGAGAACACGTCTTCGATGGGCATCTGGAAAGGTTTGTCCACAGGTCTCTGGGGCAAGGGAAAATACTCATCCATGACCTTGAGAAGCTCTTCCACCGGCTTCATGGCCTCGGCGTCTGATGGATTTTCCATAGCCTTGAGAGCCGATCCCTTGATGATGGGAATATCCTTGCCGGGGAACTCATACTCGTTCAGGACGTCCCGTACCTCTTCCTCGACCAACTCAATCAGATCGGGATCGTCGACTTGGTCGGTCTTATTAAGAAACACAACGATAGCCGGTACACCGACCTGACGAGCTAGAAGGATGTGCTCCCGGGTTTGCGGCATAACCGAGTCCGGAGCCGAAACAACCAGGACAGACCCGTCCATCTGAGCGGCGCCGGTAATCATGTTTTTGATGTAGTCGGCGTGTCCCGGACAGTCGACATGCGCGTAATGCCTGTTGTCTGTCTGGTACTCGACATGCCGGGTGTTGATGGTGATACCCCTGGCCTTCTCTTCCGGGGCATTGTCGATATCCTCGAACTTCATCACCTTGTCGCCGAACCTTTCGTTACAGAACATGGTAATCGCCGCGGTCAAGGTCGTTTTACCATGATCCACATGACCAATTGTCCCCACGTTTATATGAGGTTTGGTCCTCTCAAACTTTGCCTTTGCCATGCTAACCTCCTCGCGTTTCTTGGCAAAACAATTTCAGTGCTCTATTTAAGTACCATCACAGGAAAGCACGCTACATCTGGCTCAGCGACTTCCCCGCACCTTCTCTATGATTTCATCCTGAGCTGCTTGGGGAGTCGGTTGGTAGGAGGAAAACTGCATGGTGTGGTTCGCTCGTCCCTGCGAAAGGTTGCGCAACCGGGTGGTGTACCCGAACAGAAGTCGCAATGCAACGTTAGCTTTAACCACCTTACCTCCATGCCGATCCTCGATCCCTTCAATCCTCCCCATTCTTCCCATGAGATCCGAGATCACGTCCCCCAGATACTCCTCCGGAGTGAAAATCTCCACACCCATGATCGGTTCCAGGATGGTCGGTTTGGCTTTTTCAAGCCCCCTTTTATATGCCATCGAGGCGGCGATTCGATACGCCATCTCGTTGGAATCCACTTCGTGATGGGAACCGTCGAGCAAAATGGCTCGAAAATCCACCATCGGATATCCCGCCAATACCCCATTGCCCATGGATTCTTCGATTCCCTTTTGGACGGCGGGTATATATTCCTTCGGGATCCGGCCTCCTGTACTTTCATTTTCAAACAGAAAGCCGGTTCCCGCCGGAAGCGGTTCAAAGCGCATGACCACATGACCATAGTGGCCCCGCCCACCGCTTTGCTTGACAAACCTGCCTTCGACGTCGGCAACAGAGGTTATCGTCTCCCTGTATGCCACCTCCGGTTTGCCGATGTTCGCCTCGACCCTGTATTCCCTGAACAACCTCTCCACCAGGATATCCAGGTGAAGCTCTCCCATTCCGGAAAGCACGGTTTGACCGGTATCCTTGTCATAACGAATCTTGAACGTAGGATCTTCGTCCAACAGCCTCCGGATCGAATTGTTCAGCGCCCCTGCATCGGCCTTTGTCTTGGGCTCGATGGCGATGGAGACCACAGGCTCGGGAAACACCATCGATTCAAGAATAACAGGCACCCGCTGTTCGCAGAGCGTGTCGCCGGTCGCTGCCTTTTGCAATCCGACCGCGGCTGCAATATCGCCCGCACTAACAACTTCGATTTGCTCTCGATCGTTGGCGTGCATGCGCAGCAGCCGATGAACTCTGTGCCGTCTGTCCGCCGTTGCGTTGTACACGCTGCTTCCCACCTTCAAGGTTCCGCTGTACACCCTGAAGTAAGCCAGCTTCCCTACATAGGGATCGCTCACAATCTTGAAAACGAGCGCGGAAAACGGCTCATCTCCCCGGGGTTTCAACGTTATGTAGTCTCCCGTGTTCGGCTCGATTGCCGAGATCGGTCGAATCTCAGCAGGCGAGGGGAGATAATCCACCACGGCATCCAAAAGGGTCTGTACCCCTTTGTTTTTAAAGGCCGCTCCGCAAACCACGGGAAATATCTTCCCATTCAGGGTGGCCGCCCGCAACACCTGCTTTATACGCTGCTCCGACAGCGGAGTTTCTTCAAGATACTCTTCCAGAAACTCATCATCCGTTTCCGAAAGCCTCTCAAGCAACGCAGCCCTCATTTCAAGAGCCTTTTTCTCAAGATGCTTCGGCACTGCACTCTCCCGAAAACGGGCGCCCAACACATCCTCGTCCCACAGAAAGGCTTTCATTCCGATCAAATCTACCACGCCCGAGAAGCTCGCTTCCTCTCCGATTGGCAGCTGTATCGCACTGGCATTGGCTCCCAAACGACTGTGCAGTTCCTCGATAACCTCCTCGAAGCGTGCTCCCGTCCTGTCCATCTTGTTGACAAAAGCAATCCGCGGGATGTTGTAGCGACTGGCCTGTTTCCAAACCGTTTCGCTCTGAGGTTCCACCCCTTTGACGGCACAAAAAACCCCTATGACCCCATCTAAAACTCTCAAAGAACGTTCAACCTCGGCAGTGAAATCCACATGCCCAGGTGTATCTATTATATTGATCTGATAGCCCTTCCAGGAGCAGAAAGTAGCGGCGGCTGTAATGGTAATGCCCCGCTCCTTCTCCAACTCCATCCAGTCCATCTCCGCTTCCCCGGCGTGCACTTCCCCCATTTTGTGGGTTCTGCCCGCGTAGTACAGGATCCGCTCTGTGGTCGTCGTCTTCCCGGCATCTATATGTGCCGTGATCCCGATGTTACGAATCCTTGCAAGCGGTGACGGGATGGACATCTGCTCTCTCTCGAGCAGTCCTGCTCTTTGCGGCAGGCTCGCTACCAGCGATAGTGCGAAAAAGCCTTGTTCGCTTCCGCCATCCTGTGTGTGTCTTCTTTCTTTTTGAAAGCGGCTCCTGTCTGGTTGTAGGCGTCAATCAACTCAGCGCTCAGCTTCTCGCTCATCGACGATCCATGGCGATCTCTGGAATATTGAATGATCCAGCGCATGGCCAGAGCTTCCCGTCGGCTCTCTCTAACTTCTACCGGAACCTGGTAGGTCGATCCTCCTACCCTCCGGGATTTAACCTCAACTACGGGTTTTACATTCTCCAAGGCCTTCTTAAACACTTCTACCGGATCTTTACCCGTTTTTTCCTTAATGATATCCAAGGCGTTGTATACGATTCTATAGCCAACCGATTTCTTACCACGAAGCATCATACGAACAACAATTCTTGAAATATCTACATTGCCGTACTTCGGGTCCGGCTGTATCGCCCTCTTCGGCGCAACTCTTCTTCTCGGCATACTACTTCCTCGTCAAGCCTTCGGGCGTTTGGTGCCGTACTTAGAGCGGGCTTTTCGCCTGTCCTCAACGCCCATCGTGTCTTTTGCTCCCCGGATGATGTGATAACGCACTCCCGGAAGATCTTTGACCCTACCACCCCGAACCAGGACCACCGAGTGCTCCTGCAGATTGTGGCCGATTCCCGGAATGTAGGCAGTAACCTCGATACCGCTGCTGAGCCTTACCCGAGCGACCTTTCTCAATGCCGAGTTCGGTTTCTTCGGGGTGACGGTCATAACCCGGGTGCAGACGCCCCGCTTCTGCGGGCACGACTGTAAAGCCGGCGCCTTGTTCTTTTTGTGTACAGCTTCTCTGCCCTTGCGGACAAGCTGATTGATCGTTGGCATCGCAACACTCCTGGCGTGTGCCCCAGACACACAAATCACCCATCCTATATGAACAGGTGGGTGAGAATCTAACAACTCAGACGCAAAATGTCAACCTGTCAGGACCCTATTCCCCACAGGTTGAACTGGGTTGGTCTTGTTTTTTTCTAACCGTCCTGCGCCAGAACCTTCTTCTGGGCAGTGACAACTACCCTTTGCAGGTAATTGTCACAGCTCAAAGATATCAAAAGCCCGTGAAGTTTTCAAGAGTATTTTCTCAAGGGGCTATTGACTTCCCCGCACCTTGTTCTTGGATCGGAATTTCTGATCTTCACTTCTACTCCGCCTCTTGCAGCATCGCTGCAAGCTCTTTCTCCCGTTTCTTCTCTTCCAGAATACGGTCAACCTGCAAATCGAGATCTTCCATGTTCTCGTCCAGCAGCTTGATATTGTTGTAGGCCCGCATTCCCGTCCCGGCAGGAATGAGATGGCCGATGATCACATTCTCTTTCAAGCCGTGCAGATTGTCCCTGCTTCCCTTTATGGAGGCGTTTGTCAACACCCTGGTGGTCTCCTGGAAGGAAGCTGCCGAGATAAAAGAATCTATATTGAGAGAGGCTTTTGTGATTCCGAGCAGCAGCGGTCGGGCAATCGCCGGCTGACCTCCCTCTCGAATAACCTTCCTGTTTTCTTCGTTGAATCTGTACCTGTCTATCTGTTGACCGAATATGAAATTCGTGTCTCCAACCTGCATGATTTCGATCTTCTTCATCATCTGGCGGATAATTACCCCGATGTGCTTGTCGTTTATGTTTACTCCCTGCAGGCGATAGACCTCCTGTATCTCATTTACCAGATAGCTCTGCAGGGCCTGCTCGCCGAGTATATTCAAGATGTCGTGAGGATCTATGTTGCCTTCGCAAAGCGGTTCTCCCGACTCTACAGTATCCCCGTCCCGCACGAGCAGATGTTTGCCCATCGGTACCTGGTGCTTGAACTCCTTACCGTAGGGATCCTCTACCACGATAATCCGTTTGCCCTTGACCAGCCCCCGAAAACCCACCAAACCGCTTACCTTTGCCAGAACCGCAGGATTCTTCGGCTTGCGGGCTTCGAACAGCTCTCCTACCCTGGGCAGACCGCCGGTGATGTCCCTGGTTTTTACGCTCTCCCTGGGAAGCTTGGCCAAAACACGCCCGGATTCAATATCTTCCCCGTCCGTTACATTGAGATAGGCGTTGCCAGGAAGGTAATAGGTCACGAGAGGTTTCTCCGTAACGTCCTGGACATCGATCCTGGGCTGAAGGGTCTCCACGGTGAAGTCGGTGATCTTCTTCTCGATCTTGCCCGTGTCCTCGTTGATCTCCTCCTTCAGGGTTGTGCCGAGGATGATATCTTTGAAAACCACCTTTCCCTCTGCCTCGGCAATTATGGGTTCGCTGAAAGGATCGAAATAGGCGATCGTCTCTTCGGCTGGAACGATCTGTCCCGCGCTGACCATCAGCTCCGAACCATTGCGGATGTCCACCCGCTGCGACTGGGCTATGAGCAGCACGGATTCCTTGGTCCGGTGCACGTAGGCTATCTCTTCGGCAGTTATCTTCCCTCCCTTTCGATGCAATACAGGCTCGCCTTTCAGCACCTTCTGTCCATTCTCGACCTGAACCCGGTCCCCCTTTTCGAGCTTGATGGTACGCAGGATCCTGTGGACCGTGATGTACCCTTTGCGCGTGAAAAGTATGTTCCCATCCTTCAGAGTAACGGTGCTTCCCGCAATGCTTTCCACGAGCACCGGATAGCGAAGATAGATCCTATTTTCCTCGCTGATCTTCGTGGCGGCTCCACCGATGTGGAAGGTGCGCATGGTAAGCTGTGTTCCCGGCTGACCGATCGACTGGGCGGCGATGATCCCAACGGCCTCGCCGATATCCACAGTACGGTTGGTAGCCAGGTTGCGCCCGTAGCATTTCACGCACACCCCATGCTTTGCCTCACAGGTGAGGACCGTGCGAATCCGGACATGCTCGATGCCGGCGGCTTCAATCTGATCGGCGATCTCGTCTGTAATTTCCTGATTAACGTCGATAATGATCTCTCCGGTAATGGGGTGGCGGACCCGCTCGAGGGTAAATCTGCCCACAACCCTGTCGCGCAGAGATTCTACGATCTCCTCACCATCCTTGATGGCCCTCATCTCCAATCCATTGATCGTGCCGCAGTCCTCCTCGTTGACAACAACGTCCTGGGCAATATCAACCAACCGCCTGGTAAGGTATCCTGCATCAGCGGTCTTGAGTGCCGTGTCCGCCAATCCCTTGCGGGCGCCGTTTGTTGATATGAAAAACTCGATTACCGACAAACCCTCCTTGAAGTTGCTGCGGATGGGTAGCTCGATGATCTCTCCGGAAGGCTTGGCCATCAGACCACGCATTCCGCCGAGCTGGCGAATCTGGGTGCGGGAACCTCGGGCACCGGAGTAGGCCATCATGTGCACCGGATTGAAACCACCCCTGTCTTTTCGAAGCTCGTTCATGAGCTCGTTGGTAATATGCTCGTTTGTCGAGCTCCACACCTCTACGACCCGGTTGTAGCGCTCTTCATTGGTGATATGGCCTTGCAGATACTGATTCTGTATCTCTTCGACCTGGGTATTGGCCTTGGTAATCAAATCCTTCTTGGTTTCCGGGATCACGATGTCTTCCATCCCGATCGTAGCACCGAATCTGGTCGCGTATCGGAAACCGAGGTCTTTGATCGTATCGAGCATCTTTACCGTTATATCCGAGTCCTGATCCTTGTAGCACGTGGCGATGAGGCTGCGCAGTTCTTTCTCGCCCATAGATTTGTTTATGAAGTCTATCTCGGAGGGAAGCTCCTCGTTGAGGATGATGCGGCCCGGTGTCGTCTCCATATACTCGCCGTCGGTTTTGAGCTTGATCAATGCCTGGTAGTCAACGCATCGGGCGTCGACCGCCATCAACACCTCGTTGATCGAGCTGAAGTATTTGCCCTCTCCCTTCGCCCCCGGCCTCTCTCGTGTAAGATAGTTGATCCCCAAAACCATATCCTGTGTAGGAATGACGATGGGTACTCCGTTGGCCGGATTCAGCAAATTCCGAGAGGCGAGCATCAGAGTCCAACACTCTATCTGGGCGGCGGGTGTCAGGGGTACGTGCACCGCCATCTGGTCTCCATCGAAATCAGCGTTGAAAGCGTGACAAACCAGGGGATGCAGCTTAATGGCCTTGCCTTCCACCAGCACAGGCTCGAAGGACTGGATACCCAAGCGGTGCAGGGTCGGAGCCCGGTTGAGCAGAACCGGATGCTCGGCCACGACCTCTTCCAACACGGCCCAAACCTCGGGCGTTTCCGTTTCGACGAGAGTTTTTGCCTTTTTTATATTGTAGACAACGTCTTTTTCCACCAGCTTGCGCATGATGAAGGGCTTGTACAGCTCGAGGGCCATTTTTGTAGGCAGTCCGCATTGATGGAGTTTCAGCTCCGGTCCCACCACGATCACCGAACGCCCGGAATAGTCAACCCGCTTGCCGAGCAGATTCTGGCGGAAGCGTCCCTGCTTTCCCTTGAGCATATCGGAGAGAGATTTCAACGGTCTGTTGGCCGCTCCTTTGACCACCCGCTTCTTCTTCGAGTTGTCAAACAGCGCGTCGACCGCTTCCTGAAGCATCCTCTTTTCATTGCGGATGATGATGTCCGGTGCATTGAGAGCCAGCAGGCGTTTCAGCCGGTTGTTTCTATTGATCACTCGCCTGTACAGGTCGTTCAAATCCGAGGTGGCGAATCGACCCCCATCTAGCTGCACCATGGGTCTGAGCTCCGGCGGAATCACAGGTATTACGTCCAGGATCATCCATTCCGGACGGTTGCCCGAATCCCGAAACTGCTCGACAATCTCGATACGCTTGAGAAGGCGCTTGTCGCTCTTACGTCCCTTTTCCTGCATCTTCACCCGCAGCTCGGCCGACAGAGCATCCAAGTCGAGGCTCTCCAGCAGGCTACGGATCGCCTCGGCACCTATCCCGGCGCTAAAGGACATCCCGTAGCGTTCCTGCGCTTCTATGTACTCCTCCTCGGTGAGCAGCTGCATCTTTTTCAGATCCGTATCGCCGGAATCGATGACTATATATTTCTCGTAGTACAGTATCGAGCGCAGGGCTACGATGGCCAGATCGAGGAGCAGCCCCATGCGGGAGGGAACAGAGCGGTAGTACCAGATATGGGAAACAGGAGAAGCCAATTCAATGTGTCCCATCCTCTCCCGGCGCACCCGAAAATGTGTGACCTCGACCCCACAGCGGTCGCAGATCACCCCCTTGTAGCGGATGGATTTGAACTTGCCGCAGTAGCATTCCCACTCTTTCGTGGTTCCGAAGATGCGTTCGCAGAACAGTCCATCCTTCTCGGGCCGCAGGGTGCGGTAGTTAATCGTCTCCGGTTTCTTGACCTCACCGTACGACCAGGCGCGAATCTGGTCGGGAGAGGCCAACTTGATCATAATGCTATCGAAATCCTGCATCTCTCGCATAAAATACTCCCTCCCTCAACACTTATAAGAACTAGAAACGGCTTCCCTGACGGTTTATCAATTCCTCGTCCCGCTCAGTAAGGGCGATCTGCTTGCCCTTGGCATCGTAGATCGACACATCCAGAGCAAGCCCACGCAGCTCCTGTACGAGCACGTTGAATGATTCGGGAATCCCGGCTTGGGTAAACGATTCATTCTTTACGATGCTCTCGTAGATCTTTGCTCGTCCGGACATATCATCGGATTTTATGGTCAACAACTCCTGAAGGGTGTTGGCCGCACCATAGGCTTCCAAAGCCCACACTTCCATCTCTCCGAGTCTCTGACCCCCGAACTGAGCTTTTCCACCGAGAGGCTGCTGGGTAACCAGCGAGTAGGGACCCGTGGAACGGGCGTGCATCTTATCGTCCACCAGGTGATGCAGCTTCATCATGTAGATATAGCCTATGGTGATGGGATTTTCGAAGGGCTCCCCCGTCATACCGTCGTACAGGGGGACTTTCGAGTTCAACGGCAATCCGGCGTCTTTGAGCTTATTCTCGATCATCTCATTGGTAGCCGATTCGAACACAGGCGTAGCATACCATTCGCCCAGCTTGACGCCGGCCCAACCCAGCTCGGTCTCCATGATCTGACCGAGATTCATACGCGAGGGCACCCCGAGAGGGTTAAGCACGAGATCTACCGGAGTACCGTCGTCCATGAAGGGCATGTCCTCTTCCGGAAGAACCCTGGCGATCACACCCTTGTTGCCGTGGCGGCCGGCCATTTTGTCGCCCTCTTGAAGCTTCCTCTTGGTGGCTATGAGTATCTTCACCACCTCTTCAACGCCGGGATTCAGCTCATCCCCTTCCGAACGCTTGAGTCTCTGAACATCAATTACTTTGCCTTCTATGCCATGTGGCACCCGCAGGCTGGTGTCCCGAACATCCTTGGCCTTCTCCCCAAAAATCGAGTTGAGAAGCTTGAACTCGGGAGTCGAATCCGTCTCACTCTTCGGAGTGACTTTTCCTACCAGAATAGATCCTGATTTCACCTCAGCCCCGATGCGGATAATGCCCTCTTCATCGAGATGCTCGAGGATGTTGTCACTGGCATTGGGTATGTCCCTGGTGATCTTCTCCGGGCCCAGCTTTGTCTCTCTGACCTCTATCGAAAACTCCTTGATGTGAATGGAGGTATATTTGTCCTCTCTGATGAGTTTCTCGGAAATCAGGATTGCGTCCTCGTAGTTGTACCCGTTCCAGGGCATGAAAGCCACGAGCACGTTCCTGCCCAGAGCAAGCTCCCCGTTGTAGGTAGCCGGCCCGTCGGCGATGACCTCGCCCTGCTTTACCTTCTGACCGGGCGTGACAATAGGTTTTTGATTGAAGCAGGTATCCTGGTTGGTACGCTGAAACTTGATCAGCGGATAAACGTCCAGTTCGTCCGCAGCGCCGTGGTCCGGTTTTACCGCTATCTGCTCCGATGTTACGTATATGACCTTACCGGGACGCTTGGCAATGACCACCACTCCAGAATCGTACGCTGTTTTTTGTTCCATCCCCGTGCCCACCCTGGGTGGTTCCGGCTGCACCAGCGGCACCGCCTGACGCTGCATATTCGAGCCCATCAAGGCCCGGTTCGCATCATCGTGCTCGAGAAAGGGGATCAGCGATGTAGACACGGAGATGATCTGCTTCGGGGAAACGTCCATGTAGCGGATGTCGACAGCCTTGCGGGTGGTGTAATCCCCGCCCTTGCGTACAGGAATCAACTTTTCTACGAACTTACCATTGCGATCGACTTTGCTCGTCGCCTGGGCGATAAAAAACTTCTCCTCGTCGATCGCCGACAGATACTCTATGTCCCTCGATACCACCCCATCGACGACCTTGCGATACGGCGTCTCAAGGAAACCGTACTCATTGACACGCGTATAATTGGCCAAAGAAACGATTAATCCGATGTTCGGTCCTTCCGGCGTTTCAATCGGGCACATCCGCCCGTAGTGGGTGTAGTGCACATCCCGCACCTCGAAACCGGCCCGGTCACGGGACAGCCCACCCGGCCCCAAAGCGTTCAAGCGCCGCTTGTGGGTAAGCTCCGCCAGGGGGTTTACCTGATCCATGAACTGCGACAGCTGGCTGGACCCGAAGAACTCCTTGATCGTGGCCACAATGGGCTTGATGGATGTCAGATCCTGAGGTCGGATCGTGTCCGCCTCTTTCAAAGACATACGTTCTTTGGCTATTCGCTCCATCCGTGTAAAAGCGACCTTGAGATGGTTGGTGAGCAACTCTCCTGCGGAGCGAATCCTCCGGTTGCCCAGATGGTCGATATCGTCGACGTTTCGCGCGCCTATATATACCTGGATCAGGAAAAACATCGTGTTGACGATATCTTCCGAGATGAGGGTATGTGTTTTCTGCGGCTGCTCGTAGTCGAACTTCTTGTTCAGCTTGTATCGACCCACTCTACCGAGATCGTAGCGCCGGGGCGCGAAGAACATGCTCTGTAGATCTTTTTCGGCACTCTCCAGGGTGATCGGTTCCCCGGGTTTGATAACTCCGTAGACCCGGCTGATCGCCTCTTCTTTGGTAGGCTCGTCCTTCTCCGGATTGTCTCGAGAGTAGATCACTTCCTCGCGCTCGAAACAGTTGAGGATGATCGGTGAATGCAGAGATTCTGCATTTTGAAAATCTATAACCTCGATCTCCGTAATTCCCGAGTGAATCAGCTCCTCGACATCGTGGGGATGGATCTTGTCTCCCGCTCGATAAAGCTTTTTTGCTTCACCCTCCTCCTCCCTGTACACGGCCCGGGCAAACACCATACCGAGAAGCTTCTCCTTGCCCTCTCTGCTTTCGGAGAGTGTAATCGCCCTGGTCTTGTAAAACAGATCGATAATCTTCTCGCGGGTATCGAATCCCAAAGCCCGCAAGAAAATCGTGGCCAGGATTTTTTTCTTCCTGTCGATTTTTGCATGGATGAGCTCTTTCTTCTGATCGATCTCGAACTCAAGCCAAGAACCGCGGTAGGGAATGATACGGGAAGAAAAGATCCCCTTGTCGTGGCTGAATATGACACCGGGGGAACGATGAATCTGGCTGACAACAACCCGTTCGGCGCCGTTTATTATGAAGGTGCCACGGGGCGTCATGAGAGGAATGTCCCCCATATAGATCTCTTTCTGCCGGATCTCCCCTGTGTTGAGAAAGATCAGATTGATCCTGGCTTTTATCGGGATCGCATAGGTCAGGCCTTTGTTCTTGCATTCCTGCTCTCCGAATACTACGGCCTGCTCATCAAGAGTGTAACCGCCGTATTCGAGCACCATATCCCCGTTTGGGCTCTCTATTGGGAAAATCGCCTGAAATACATCCTCCAGGCCCTGTCGCCGCACGGTTTTCCCGCTCACCAGGTGCTCACGCTGCAGAAATCGCTCGAATGAGGAGAGCTGAATATCGATCAGATTTGGCATTGCCATCGCTTCTTCGGAACCCTGACCGATATAGATCCTTAGTATTGATTCAGGAACCATGATCCCCCCTGTTTAAAGCATCTCGCTTTGAGGCGATAAAACGCCATACCACCGACGGAGGTCTCCCCGCGCTGGTATGGACATGAGTTTTTGCCGAGTGTCGTAAAATAATTGTATTATGTAACCTCAACCGTAGCACCAGCCGTCTCCAGCTGCTGCTTGATCTTTTGAGCTTCGTCTTTGCTGACACCTTCTTTGACTGCTTTTTCTCCAGCTTCGACTAACTCTTTGGCTTCTTTGAGTCCAAGGCTTGTGATGGCCCTGACTTCTTTGATAACCGGTATTTTCTTCCCATCTTCGAAGCTCTTCAAGATCACGGAAAACTCGGTCTGCTCCTCCGCTTCGGCACCGCCGCCTTCCCCGCCGGCCGCCGGTGCTGCTGCCACGGCAACGGGTGCTGCGGCGCTTACACCGAATTTCTCTTCCATCGCTTTCACTAGCTCCGATACCTCGAGAACCGTCATATTCGCGATCGCTTCGAGGATTTCATCTTTCGTAGGTGCTGCCATTATCTTCTCCTTATTTTCATTTATTTATTTTCACGAGCAATAGCTGCAACACATGAAGACTAATGCTCGTATTTCACTATCCGTCCTTGCTGGACGCTACCGCCTGCAAGGTACGAACCAATTTCGTTGCTACTCCATTCAGGGCATACACTATATTGGTGAGGGGTGCATTCA
The DNA here is from genome assembly GCA_964390045.1 of uncultured Spirochaetaceae bacterium. Lineage (GTDB taxonomy): Bacteria > Spirochaetota > Spirochaetia > SZUA-6 > DRHE01 > CAYMGP01. Next base: position 23,956 of record CAYMGP010000059.1, read on the forward strand.
TCGTGCCCATCAGTATGGCGTACAGCTGCTCCCTGCCCGGAAGCCTGCTTATCGCTTCCACTTCTTTTGAGGTGGCGATTCTCCCATCGATCAGCCCGCCCTTGATCTTCAGCGTGGAATCTCTTGTAAAATCGTAAAGAACCTTGGCAATCGGTCCGATGTCGGTCTTTGCAAGTGCCAGCGCCGTCGGATCTATAAGAAACGCCTCTTCGTAGGGGCGTTCCAGCTCGATGAGAGCAAGCCGGGCATAGTTGTTTTTTACTACCCGATACTGCGTCTCTTTCGTCTGCAGAGATCTGCGCAGCTCAGTGATTTGGTTGACGTTTAGGCCCCGGTAGTCTGTAAAGATCAGGTCACGGGAACCTTCGATCATTTCCTTTATTTTTTTGATAGCCTCTACCTTGTAGGGTTGTCTCTTCTGTGTTTTCTCAGCCATCGTTTATACTCCTGGCTTCTCTTTGGGATTCACCATTACCCCGGGACCCATGGTCGAAGACAGAGCGATGGACCTGATGAACTCCCCTTTTATATCAGCAGGTTTTTTACGCTGTACTTCTTCAATCAAGACTCGAGCGTTTTCCGCTATTTTCTCCATTTCCATGGAAACCTTACCGATCGGCAGGTGGATTACCCCCGTCTTGTCACCTCGGAACTCCACGCGACCCTTCTTCACTTCCGCAATTGCATCTTTTAAATCGAATGTGACTGTTTTTGTCTTGGGATTGGGCATCATACCTCGGCGTCCGAGAATCGGTCCCAGCTTGCCCACATCCTTCATCATATCAGGTGTGGCCACAGCCACATCGAAATCGAGCCATCCTCCCTTGATCTTCTCAATCAGATCCGTATCACCTACAAACTGGGCTCCCGCCTCTTTTGCCTCTTCCGCCTTTTCTCCCTTGGCAAAGACGAGTATTTTCTTCCCCGCCTTGAAGCTGTTGGGCAGTACCAGTGTGTCGCGGATCGAATGCTTGGCCTTCACGTTCAATTTGAGAGCGATTTCCACGGTTTCATCGAATTTTACGTAGGCCAGGCTCTTCACCAGCTCAACGGCCTGCTGCAGAGTGTGCAGTTCCTGCGGGTTGTACTTCTCTACAGCCTGTTTGTACTTCTTTCCTCGCGTCATTCTACACCCTCCACCAGCACGCCCATGCTTCTCGCCGTTCCTGCTATAATCCGCATCGCCGCCTCGATGTTGACGGCATTGAGATCCGGCATCTTCTGCTCCGCGATGGCTCGCACCTGATCTGCACGTATCGTGGCCACCTTCTCTTTATTCGGCACAGAAGAGCCCTTTTCCAGACCGCAGGCTTTCTTTATAAGCACTGCCGCCGGAGGGGTTTTGGTAATGAATGAAAAACTCTTATCCGCAAAAACAGTAATAACTACCGGAATGAGGAGTCCGGGCTCAACTTTTTTTGTTCGTTCATTGAACTGTTGGACGAATTGGGGTGCGGACACCCCATGCGGCCCCAACGCTGGACCTACCGGTGGAGCGGGTGTAGCCTTGCCCGCCGGCACCTGCAGCTTGATAAGCGCTGTAACCTTCTTTTTTGCCATTTTTTATCCTCCTACGTGGTGTTAGCATCCCCTCGCTGCGAGGAGACTCCCATCTTGAGGGCTGGAGTTTCCAACAGGTTCAGACACTAAATCTTTTCGACCTGTAAGAAATCCAGCTCTACAGGCGTCGATCTGCCGAAAATACCCACCATAACCCGAAGCTTGCCCTTTTCCAGGTTTATTTCTTCTACCGCGCCTGTGAAAGAATCGAAGGGCCCGTCTGTTATCCGCACCGTCTCTCCGACGGTGTACGTCTGCTTGGGCTTAATTACCTTTTCGCTCTTGATCTCTCCCGAGCGCTGCAGCACTTCACGAGCCTCTTCGGGGCTTATGGCCTGCGGCTTCTGGGTCCTGCTGAATCCGACAAACCCCGTTACACCGGGAATTTCACGAATCGTCGAGCAGACCTGCTTCCAGTTGCTGTCCGGAAGATCCATCTCGATCATGATATATCCGGGCAGGAACTTCTTCGAAGTGACACGCCGTTTTCCGTCACGTAACTCGACCACCTCCTCCGCCGGTACCTTGACGTTGAAGATATATTCCGCCAACGAACCGTCTTCTACGAGTTTGTTTATATGCTTCTGCACCTTGTTTTCGTATCCCGAATAGGTATGAACAACATACCAGCCTTTTGACATCCCGTACCCTTTTTTGTTCGTCGATCTCCGAACGACCGCTCAGAATATGAAATCGATTCCTCTGAAGATCAAAAAATCCACAATTCCCAGCGCTAGGGCGATAAGAATCACCGAAACGAGCACAACCTTTGTCGAGGATGCGACCTCCTCCCGGCTGGGCCAAGTAACCTTCTTGAGCTCAGCGTAACTTTCTTTGAAGAAACGGATTAACTTCTTCATCCCTCGTCCTCTCGATCAACTGCAGGCACAAACGGTTGGCCACTCCTGATACGGTAGCAGGCCAGGCAGGACTCGAACCTGCAACATCCGGTTTTGGAGACCGGCGC
>CAYMGP010000060.1:0-26128 GCA_964390045.1 uncultured Spirochaetaceae bacterium
TTCCTAGACAAAGTGATCGTCAATGCCTACCCGGACCGCGGCCGGGCCTGGGCCGCCCTGCTGCGGGGAGAGGTGGACGTGGCCATGGACCTGGAGGAAGAGGACTTCAACATCCTGGAGCCTGACCCCCGCTTCGAGACCTACAGCTATCTTGATGTGTTCTACCACACCCTGCTCTTTAACCTGAGAGATCCCCTTTTAGGGGAAGCAAAGCTACGAGAGGCGATCGATCTGGCCGTGGACAGGGAGGAGATCATAGACAATACCTTGAACGGCTGGGCCGTGGAGATCACGGGGCCGTTCCGCCCCGGAACCTGGCCCTACAATCCCGAGGTACCCCGGGCGGAATACGATCCCGGGCGGGCGGCCCGTATCCTGGCCGAACTGGGCTGGCGGGACGATAACGGGGACGGAATCCTGGAAAAAGAGGGACGGGAGCTCGGCTTCACCATCCTGGCCGACAGGGGCGACCTGCTCAAGGAGGCGCTGGCCCGGCAAATCAAGTGGCAGCTCTTTCAGATCGGCATCCGGGTGGAGATCGAATTTCTCGAAGCCACTGAGCTGTTCGAGACGCGGTTGTTCCCCGGAGATTTTCAGGCGGTGCTCCTGCAGTTCAACACAGGTGTCGACCCGGACAAGTTCATGTCATTCTTCTGGCACTCGAACAGAATCGGCTCCTCCAACCTGGGGGCCTATTCGAATCCCGTGGTGGACGGGCTCATCGACCGGGGCAGGACCAGTCTAGACTTCTCCGAGAGAAAACGGATCTATCATGAGATTCATGAGGCGATGGCCCGCGACAAGCCGGCGGTCTTTCTCTTCGTGCGTAAGATTTACTTCGCCACCGCGGCAAAATTCCAAGGCGTCAATCCAGCTCCCGAGCTGTTCTACCAGTCGATCAAGGACTGGCGCATAAACAAATCCATAGAAGAAAGGAGGTGAGACCCTATGATCCTGGAAATCATCGATATCGGCGGACCCAAGCCGGAAGGCGGCCGCTGCTGCTACTGGATTGCTGGTGCCTACGGTTGAGCGAATCAGCTGTTGCGCGCCGACGGACGGAAGGCCCGCCCTCTGCGGCTGGGACCGGGCACTGCGGGGAGAAATCCCCGCAGTGCCACTTAGTACCTAAAACTAAAAAAAAGAAAGAGATCTCGCTATGACCCAATCGAAATACACTCTGTTTGTCGAAGATTTTCCGCAGCAGGGCCAGCACCTGTTTTTCAACACCCGCACCCAAGCCCTGATCGCGGTGGACGAGGAGCTGAAAGCTTGCGTCCAAGGCCTGCCCTCCCTCTGTATAGGCAAGCGAACGGCGGACGCCCTGGCCACGTTGGTGAAGATGGGCTTCGTCGTGCAGAACGAGGCCGAAGACAGCCGCTGTATCGAGGACTACTTCCGCGACCTGAAGTCAAACGGTTCCCTGGTCCAGGCAACGGTGCTGACCACCTACGCCTGCAACTTCGCCTGCCCCTACTGCGTCGAGGAGGGAGTCAAGGCGGCGATCCACATGGACGAGGAGACGGCGGGCCGCTGCGTGAGCTATATCTGCGAGCGCGTTCAGGAGCACCGGCCCGAGCGCCTGTTTGTGACCTTTTACGGCGGCGAGCCCCTGCTCAACATCAAGGCGATCCGGATCGTGGCCGGGGGCTTGAACCAATACTGCAAGGTCCACAGCCTTCCTTTCAGCTTCGGCATCACCACCAATGGGGCTCTGCTCACGCCTGAGGTCGTGGACGAGCTGAAAACCTACGGCCTCAAAGGGGTGAAGGTCACCATCGACGGTTTCAGGGAACAGCACAACCGCAAGCGCCCCTTCGCCAACGGAAAGGGAAGCTTCGACATAATCGTGGAAAACGTGTATCAGGCGGTGGAGAAAATCGATGTGGATGTGGGCGGCAACTTCGACGAAGAGAATATCGAGAGCTTCGCCCCGCTGCTCGATTACCTGAAGGAGCGTGGCCTGGACAAGAAGCTGCACGCCGTGCGTTTCAAACCGATCTCCGGGATTCCCCAGGACCGCGAGGGCATCGCGGGGAGCATGGAGATGGACTGCGTGTACTCCGAGCCCTCTACCGCCAAACACATGCTGTGGCTGCGCCGGCTGGCCCTGGAGAAAGGATTCCGCACGGATCCCGGCGTAGGGGTCAACGCCTGCAGCATGACGGCCAACAGCGCCATATTTACGATCGACCCGCTGGGAAAAATCTTCAAGTGCCCCGCCCTGGTCGGGCACTCCGAGTTCGAGGCCGGTTCCATCACCACGGGCGAAAACCCTGCGGACGGGACCGCCGAGGACCTCTGGAAACGCTGCCTCGACTGCCGGTACCTGCCTCTCTGTGGAGAGGGATGCCAGCTCGGCGCCTACCTTCGCTTTGGAGACCGTTATCGGTTAAACTGTCAGAAGGAGTACGTGGAGTATATGGTGCGGGAAAACCTGAAGCTCAATTATCTGCACCGCAAGAGCGGTTAGATTTTGGAGAGAATCCCTTTTTTCCATCGTATAGGCACGAAAATCTTCGCCACCCTGATCGTCGTAGCGATCCTGGCGGTGGGAATAACGGGCACCTCCCTGGTTACGCTTTCTGGAAATACGCTTCGCTCCAATATATCCGAACGAAACCTGCAGATCGCCCGGCGGGCTTCGAACGAGATCAGCCTGTACGTGGAAAACTCGATCAACGAGCTGAAGGCCGTTGCCGACGTCGTTTCCGCCCTGCGAGATCCCTGGAAGCAGGACCTGCTGCTGGAAAACCTGGCCGTTACCTTCGAACGTTTTCAGCAGATGCACCTCGTGGACAGCAGCCAGACGCTTATCGCCTCCACCCTGCTCGATGCGGCGGACGAGCCGGAATTCGATCTCCAGACGGTAAGCGGAATCCGAAACGGAAGCATCTACATCTCGGAGGTCGGGCTCACCTCCGATCGTCTTCCCTATCTGACCATCACCCTGCCTGTGCAAAAAGTGGCCGACCCCGGAGAGGTGCTGGTGGCCGAGCTGGCACTGCGGGACATCTGGGATCTGGTCGACGACATCTCCTTTGGGAAGAGCGGAGAAGCCCTGCTTGTTTCGAAAGAGGGGATCCTCATCGCCCACCCGGACAAGATCCGTGTCGTCACGGAAGCCGAATATTCCTCGCTGGTCTGCACCGGCCAGATGGAGTCTTCCGAAGGCCGGGTTTCCGTGTACCAACCCGAGGGACAGGAGAAGATGCTGGTGGCCTGCGTGCCCGTGGAGATAGTGGGCTGGAGAGTCGTGATTCAACAACCTCTGGCGGAGGCCTACCTGCCCACAAAGAGAATCCTGACTCAATCCATGATCCTTCTCATCGCCGTGCTGTTGGTTGCCTTTCTAGCCAGCATCGTGCTTGCCAGACTGCTCGCCTCCCCTCTGAACCTGCTGCTCGCCGGCACGGTACGCATCGGCCAGGGAGACCTGAACCATCAGATCGGGGTTCGAGATCAGGGCGAAATCGGCAGGCTGGCCGGCTCCTTCAACTCCATGGTGAAGGATCTGAAACGACGGTCGGTACGCCTGCGTGAATCCGAGGAACGGTACCGTCTCATGGCCCAGAGCGTGCAGGACATCATCTTTTCCTTGAACAAAAAAGGAGATTTCCTGTTTATAAACAGGCGCGCCGAAGCTGTGACCGGCTTCAGCCTACAGGAATTGCAGAGCAGGAACTACCTGAGCTTCTTCAGCCCTAAAAGCAGGAAAGAGATCGAAGAGAAGGTAAGGCGGCATTTCTTGAAAACAGCCTCGGAAGGGCTGGAGCTCGAGGTACAGGTCAAAGACCGCCGGGGGGCGGTCAGGGTTCTCGAAGTCAAGCTGGTACGGGTATTCGATTCGGCCGGGCGGCTTCAGTTCTTCGGAGTGGCCAGGGATATCACCGAGCGAAAAAAAGCAGAGCGCCAGCTTCTCGAATACCAACAGCAGCTCCGCTCCCTGGCATCCCAGCTCTCTCTGGCGGAGGCCCGAGAGCGCAAACGTATCGCAGCGGATCTGCACGACAGGATCGGCCAGGCTCTTTCCCTCACCCAAATCAAGCTCGAATCTCTCAAAGCCTCCAGTGTCTCTCAAAAACAAACGGTAGAGCTCACAGAGACGATAGAGTTGATCAAACAAACCATACAGGATGTGCGCACCCTGATCTTCAACCTTAGCTCACCTCTGCTCTACGAGGTGGGTCTAAGGGCAGCCTTGGAACAACTGGTCGAGCAGTTCCGGGACGATCACGGAATCAGGGTCTGCTTTGAGGATGACGAGCAGCCCAAGCCGTTGGATATCGACCGATCCGTGCTTCTCTTCCAGGCCGTTCGCGAGCTCCTGGTGAATGCTGCCAAGCACGCGCATGCCGATCTGGTTACGGTATCGATGAGCCGCAGCGAAAACTCTGTACAAATCATGATTCGCGACGACGGCAGAGGATTCGATACTTCACGGAAAGTGTTTAAGCCGGGCAGAAAAGGGGGCTACGGTCTGTTCAGCATCGGGGAACGTCTGCAGTACATGGGCGGAGATCTGCTGGTGGAATCGCGGCCCGGAAAGGGAACCAAGGTCTGCCTGTCTCTTGGGTTGAAGCAGGATGACGGCAAGCCTTATAATTGATTTCTTATGAAAGCACGAATCATTCTGGCAGATGACCATCAGATCATGAGAGACGGATTAAAAGCGCTTCTTGAAAAACACCCCTCGATGGAGGTCATCGGAGAAGCGGAGAACGGCATACAGACCCTGGAGCTGACGCGCCAAAAAAAACCGGACGTGGTCATCATGGACATCGCCATGCCCGACATGAACGGCATCGAGGTGACCCGGCAACTGAAAGCAGAGATGCCCGACCTCAAGATCATTGCGCTGTCGATGCACGCCGACAGGAGATTCGTCACCGAAATACTGAAGGCCGGAGCTTCCGCCTATGTTCTGAAACAATCCGCCTTCGATGATCTTGTAAAGGCCATTCGAGCCGTAGTAGTGGGCCGCCGTTTCCTGAGCGCCGACATCCTCGAGACTGTCGTGGAGGATTATGTCAGCCAGCTGTCGAAGTCCGAATATGAGGCCTACAGGCAGCTTTCCGACAGGGAGCGGCAGGTGCTGCAGCTTTTGGCAGAGGGAAACAGCACCAAGGAAATCGCCTTCAAGCTCCACGTGAGCGTAAAAACAATAGAATCCCACCGCCAGAATATAATGAACAAATTAGATATTCACAGCCTGGCGGGCCTGACGAAATTCGCCGTCCGGGAAGGAATCACCTCGCTGGACGGCTGACATAGCTCAGAGATTTCGAAGCCCAGTATCAGAGCATCCCTGATTTCGCCACCGGCTGCCCGTCGGCGATGATGACGTTACCATCGTGAGTCGTCTCGTAACATCATGTGCACGTCAATAGACAATGAAAACGGGTATCGCACCATCATCGAAAACGCAGGAGAAGCTGTTGTAATCATTCGCAGAGGCAAGATACGCTTCTCCAATGCGAGAGCGCGCGAGCTTTCAGGTTATTCGGCTGACGAGCTTTCACGGATACCCTGTCTCGAACTGATCCACCCGGATGACAGAGAGATCGTGCTTGCCCAATACAAAAAAACCCTGCGTAACCAAAGAGCCGTCAACCCCTACTATTTCCGCATGCGGAATCCAGGCGGACAGCAGCGGTGGTCGGAAATCAGCCATAGGCAGATAGATTGGCAGGGCCGCAAAGCCGTTTTAGCCTTTGTCAGCGATATCACGGAACGAAAACACCTCGAGCAGCAGTTTTTCCAGGCACAGAAGATGGAGGCAGTGGGAAGGATAGCAGGAGGGATCGCTCATGATTTCAACAATATCCTCACTGTGATTCTCGGCTACACGGAGCTTCTGCAAAACCATGCTAAGGAGAAGGGAGCGGAAAAACCCCACATCGAGGCGATCCGCGAGGCCGCGAAAAAAGGCTCCAGCCTGACCCAGAACCTCCTCGCTTTCAGCCGCAAACAGCTGCTGGAACCCAAGGTGATCGACCTCAACTCCCTGATTACAGGTATGGATTCCATGCTGAAACGCCTGCTCGGCGAGAGTATCGAGCTGGAGAAAAAATTGGATCGGAATCTGGGTTCCGTCCACGCCGATTCCGGTCAGATCGAACAGGTCATTCTCAACCTGGCGGTGAATTCCAAAGATGCGATGGAAAAGGGAGGCAGGCTCGTAATCGAAACGAGCAATACGAAATTCGCAAATCGATCCGTGCAAACCAAACCCGAAATGCCTCCCGGCCGGTATGTGATGCTCACACTGAGCGATACAGGCACGGGAATGGATGAAGACACGAAGTCGCACCTTTTCGAACCATTCTTCACCACGAAAGAAAGCGGCAGAGGAACAGGCCTGGGCCTGGCCACCGTATACGGCACGGTCAAGCAGAGCGCCGGCTTCATCTATGTGTACAGCGAACCGGGACAGGGCACGACGTTCAAGCTCTACTTCCCTCGGATAGACTTGAAGCCCACTGAGATCAGTATCACCGCGACACCCCGGAGAAGGCTCGGAGGCACGGAAACGATTCTGGTTCTGGATGACGAACAGTCCCTGCTCAAGCTCATCAGAAGCATGCTGGACAGAAATGGATATAGGGTGCTGACAGCGAGCGGCGCGGAGGAAGCTCTTTCCATCTGTCGAGACTGTGCCGAGCCCATCGATCTGCTTATAGCGGACATCGGTATTCCGGGTATGAACGGCAGGCAGGTCTGGGAGGCTGTGAAGAAGAGATACCCGCAAGTGCGCGTTCTCTTCATTTCCGGATACCCGCAAGACTTCCTGTCCATCCGCGATATTTCGGAGGGCAAACACCTCTTCCTACAGAAGCCCTTCGGCTCCGAGACCCTGCTGCAGCGCATACGGGCGACGCTGGATCAGGATGAAAACAGCGGTCGAAATTAGAGGCAGTTGGGAGCGTAGGCCTACGCTTTTCTTCGGGCCAACCGTTCGGCAGCTTCAAGCAACAGCAAGGAAGCCTCCGGGGCGAACGCCGTTGATACTGTCTCATACAACTGGTCTGCCAACGGTTCTTCGCAGTCAGTCTTGTGAGGCAGGTATCCGAGCCAGCCGTTGAAAAGACCGGCAATCAGTGCAATGTGATCGGGAAAACGCTTCTGCCAGTCGAAGGCTACACTATGCAGCACCTCCATCGGAGCTCCGAGTATCGTAACGGCTCCGAAATCAAGAACCTTTATAGGACAGCGGACCTCACCCTTCAACGAGTCAATCAATTCCCCGCCATCTTTATTCTCATAGATGTTTAAAAAGGAACAGTAGGCAAACTGCTCGGCAACCCAGGCTCGGATTTCCTCGTCTCTGAGGGCTTTCTTTTCAGCCTGCCGCTTGACCAGCGCGTTGATTATCCAGTTTTCCGGTACCTCTTTCGCAGGAATTCCCAGAAATGAGGCAAACTTATTTTTCCATTCACCGACCTTTTTCCGCACCTGGTCCGGAGACAAACCGCCGTAGCGCAGGGGCAGAGATAAAAATAGTTCGTTGCAGGAGACATCGGTCAGGGTTGCTGCGATCTCGGTGTGCCGTCCGCCGCGAATTGTTCGAATCATCCGTTCAGACAGCTCTTCCATGATTTCAAACGAAGAACCAACGGCCTGATCGGGATCCGCCATATCCAATGCGCCTCTGCTCACAGGATCCACATTTCCCTCGGCGCCCTGAAGAAACATAACAGGAACACCAAGATCGCTCTGGAGCCGGCTGCGTACCGGGCCGAGCCAATCGGAACTGATAAGATAGTTGTCCACACCCAATACGGTCAGATGGCAGGAGTAGTGAAACAAGAGGCCCCGTTCCCGACCAGATTCATCGATCAGAGACATGATCAGCACCCGCCGGTCGATGGGCCGGTTGACATCGCGCCGGTTCACCCCGAGATCGCTCTCGGCGCTGCGCACCTCGATTTTTGCCGGGCGGGCCTGCCTGCGGGCGCTCTGCACGGCGGCGCTGCAAGCTTCGATTAGCAGGCTGTAGTATCTCTTGGTCCAGGGTGCTGAGCTTCTGCTGATATGATGAACATCTGGCGCGGAATGCGTATGGGTTGTCGATACGAATATCCGATCGGCGGGAATACCGATACGGCTCGATATTTCCCGGATCAGCTCGCCGGCGGAAATTACGCTCATCAGACATAGATCCAGGACGATCCAGACCCAGGGCTGTCGGCCGCCGGATTCCATCCACCAGGCGTAGGCATACAGCGGATCGTGGATTCCTTCCGAGTTGTGCGTACGGTCCCCGTAACCCAACAACGGCACGCTCTCTCGTGGAGTGATCTCGTGGTAAGAAATTCCAGTCTTCATCGCGTTTGATCACCTTCCTCATCTCTGCCAGTATACCTGTTTATCTCCGGCAGGTCGAACAGAGCGAATATGCTTTTTGCCTGGATCGTGACCGCGCAGACGGGTGAAAAATGCGACGATCTGTGATAGGAAATATGCTGAAAGGATATCCCAAATGCTGAAGTTGTACATCTTTGATATGGGTGGGGTCGTCAGTTTGAACACGGACGTGGGCGAGCAAATCGCCGAACGCCTCGGCTTTGACACCGGGAAGCTGTGGGGACTCATGCAGGAGGAGATCGTGAGCCTCATGGCCGGTTCGATCACGGCTGAGGAGTTCTGGCTGCGGTTCTCCTCGAAGAGCGAACTCCAAGTCAATGAGGATCTCTGGGCGCTGTACTTTCAGCCGCGGCCCAACCGGGAGGTTATCGAAACGATCCAGGCGCTCAAAAACGAAGCCCGGGTTGTGGTCGGGACCAACACGATAGAGCCTCACTACCTCGTCCACTCGAGGAACGGAGACTACGATATCTTCGATGGAGTGTACGCTTCCCATCAGATCGGGCTGGTCAAGCCCGATCCCGCTTTCTACACCTACATCCTCGAAAGGGAAGGCTGTTCGCCTGCAGAAACTGTATTCGTCGACGATGCCGAGGTAAATGTAGCGGCTGCTCGGAAACTCGGGATCCACAGCTTGTTGTTTATTGAAGCCGTAAAGTTGAATCGCGATCTGGCGGCTTTCAAGCGCAGCGAGCGAGACGACCCTTAGATTCCACAGGGCCCCCCTATTTCGATCCGGCCGCAGCTGAACCTACCCTTTTGCGCCTGTAAGAATTCCCTCGCCGATGAAGTAGCGGGAGAAAGTGAAAAAAAGCACGAACATGGGAATCGTGGCCAGCACGGCCACGGCCATCAGGGCGGCCTCGTTTGTGTACTTCTCATCGAGAAAGCGGATGATGTACAGAGGCAGGGTCTTGTACTTCTGGCTCTGTACGACGATCAGCGGCCAGATCAGGTTGTCCCAGGCTTCCCGGAACACGAGGATGGCCAGGGTCACCGCCGTCGGTCGCACCGAGGGGAATATGATGCTGAAGAAGATGCGCAGCTCCCCCGCCCCGTCGATGCGCGCCGAATCTATGTAGTCGTCCGGCACGGTCAGGATGCTCTGACGCATCAGAAACACGGCGAAGGCCGTAAGCATGATGGGAAAGATCAGTCCCATGTAGCTGTCCTGGATCCGTAGGCGAATGGTCAGCATCAGCAGCGGGATCATGATCGTCTCGAAGGGGATCATCATGGTGGCCAGGATCAGGACGAAGACCACCTGGCGGCCCTTGAAGCGGAACTTGGTCAGCCCGTAGCCGGCGGCGGAGGCCATCAAGACGTTCAGACACATGATGGAGCCGGCCATGAACAGGGAGTTAAAGGTGTTGCGGATGAAGTAGTACTTCTGGTCGTTGCCCGCGATGGCCTGCAGGTAGTTGTAGAAATGCAGGCGCCGCGGGATCCAGCGGAAGGGGAACTCGAACACGTCGTTGGGATTCTTGATCGAGGAGACGAGCATGAACACGATCGGTACCAGGATGGCTACAGCGAAGAGGATCAATACGGCCAGTGGGACAATCAGCCGCATCCTCCTTCTCAATAGCCCGGAACTCAGCCGCATGGTGGACGCCTTTCACACATACGATACCCGCTCGGAACGGTAGATGCGCAGCTGCACGACCGTGAAGATCAGGATGAAGCAGAACAGGCTCACGCTCATGGCCGTGGACCTGCCCAGGGAGTGGTACTGCATGGCCGTGGTGTAAATGTTCAGGGAGATCACATTGATCGGCTCCCGGGGTGAACCGGACTGGACGAACACGTACTGGATGGAGAAGGTCCGCACGCACTGGACGAAGGCAACGATCAGCACGAACTCGATGGTCGGCTTGAGCAGGGGGATAGTGATGCGCCAGAACTTCTTCCAGGCCGAGGCACCGTCGATCTCGGCCACCTCGTAGAGGCTGGCGGGAATGCTCACCAGTCCGGCGAAGTAGATGATCACGAAGTAGCCCACGTATTTCCAGAAATAGATGATGATCGTGGACAGCCTGGCCATGACCGGCAGGGCCAGCCATTTGAAGTCTACAGGGGCGGGGTTGTTGGCCAGGAAATTCAAGAATTGATTGGCCAGGCCGCGAGGATCGAATATCAGCAGCCAGATCGTAGCCGAAACCACCCCGGAGACGATCGACGGGGAGTAGTAGATCATCTTGAACAGGTTCTGGATTTTTGGGAAACGCCTCAGGCTTACTACGATCACAGCGATAAACAGGGACACGGAAACCAGCGGGATGAAACAGCCGATCGCGAAGAAAAGGGTGGCCTTGATCGAGTTGAGGAAATCCTGGCTGGTGAAGATGTAGATATAATTTTTTAAGCCGATGAACTCGGGGGCTTTCAGGGAGATGATGTCTTTGGCATGAAAGCTGGCCACGAAGGAGTTGATGATAGGGAAGTAGCTGAACAGGGCGAAGAAGAGCACGGCCGGGAGCACGAAGATCCAGCCCCAGTACTGTCGGCGTTGGATTCCCAATTGTAGTTATTCTATTCGATGGAACTGTAAAAAACCAGTAAACAAACAGGGTGCATTCCCGCCTTGGCGAGAATGCACCCCAAGTACATTCCTACTGACGCAGGATGTCGTCGATCTTCTCCTTGCCCTTCCGGGCCGCCTCGGCGGGGGGCACCTTGGTGAGCATGACGCCCTCCACCATCTCCCTGATCACCTGCTGGAACAGGGGTCCTTTGGCATGGATGAAGACGAAGTTGGATGTGGCCATGTCATCGATAAAGATGTCGCTGAATTTCTTGTTCTTATACACCGCCGTATCGAGCAGCTTCTTGCTGGGGATGGTCAGCCCGACCTGGTCGAGGAACTCCTCCGCGTGGCTGCTTATGTACATATTGAGCTTCCAGGCAGCCTTCTGCACCGCCGGCGAGGAGGAAGCATTGACCATGTAGTAGTGGCCGTACACCGCCGCCCCGTTGTCGTTGACCGCATCCTTGAAGCGCGGATAGGGCACCACCGAAACGTGCGGCAGGAAGTCAGGATTTTGTGCCTTTATGCGGTCGTACTGGTAAAGTCCCGAGATGCACATGGCCACCGAATTGTCGTCCTTGTTGAAGGTCTTGCGGGCATTGGTGTAGGTCGAGGCGCCCAGATTGCGTCCATTGGGGCCCCAGTCCGCCATGTACTGTAACAGCTTGACCCAGGCCGCAGAGTCAACTGCAGCGCTCTTCCCGTCAGCCGAGAGAATCGTGCCTCCCAGCTGGTTGGCCATGGGATCGAAGAATTGCAGGTAGTAGGGGTAGCGAAAGTCGAAGCCGCGGCGCTTGATCACCTCCCCCTCCCGGATGGTGAGTTTCTCGGCGACATCCACCATCTGCTCCCAGGTCTTGGGGTAGTCCTTAGCCGGATCCAGGCCTACTTCCTTATAGTACTTGTTGTTAAGGTAGATGCACCAGTTGGTGATCTCCAGAGGCAGGCCATAGATCTTACCTTCGTACAGGGCACCATTGAAGGTCACGGGCAGGTAGTCGTTCTGCAGGGCCTTGTAGCTGGAATAGCCGACGGCTTGGAGGTCTACGGGAGCGACCCTTTCACCTTCGATGTACTGCCATTCCTGGTCCGACTCGAGGTTGAAGATATCCGGCGCCTTCTGGGCTGCAAAGGCGGTGAGGACCTTCTCGATTATTTTTCCGGAAGGGCTCGTTTCCCGCACCACGGTCACGTTCGGATTTTGTCCCTGGAACTCGGCGATGAGTTTCTCCTCCAGCAGGGTGCGGTTCGGGTCCTCGTGGGTCCAGTAGATCAACTCCACCGGCCCGGTAGCTTCCTGCTGGGGGGCTGCCAAGACAAACGTGGCACCTGCGACCAGCAGTACGGTAATGAGAAGCATTGATAGGAACTTCATAAAACACCTCCCTTATTAATGTTTTTCAATCTTGATTGTAGCAGATAGGAATTCTGCATACAAGGAGGAAGAGCTGATATCCGCTCGTTTTCTACAGGTGATGGCCGTTCAGTCCTTATTCCGGCGCAGGCCCGATCCCCCCAGATAGGCCGCGCGGATGCGCGGATCCGCTTTGAGCTCGACCGAAGTGCCGGAGGCGGCGATGTTTCCCGTCTCCAGCACGTAGCCGCGGCGGGCCACTGTCAGGGCTTTTTGGGCGTTCTGCTCTACGAGAAGAATCGAGATCCCCTGATCGTTGATCTCACGGATAATGCGGAAGATCTGCCGCACCAGGATCGGAGCCAGCCCGAGGGAAGGCTCGTCGAGAAGCAGCACCTTGGGCCTGCACATCAGGGCCCGGCCGATGGCCAGCATCTGCTGCTCGCCTCCGGACAGGGTACCGGCCAGCTGCCGCCGGCGCTGCCCGAGAACCGGAAAAAGGGAGAACACCCGCTTCTTGGCCGCCTCCACTTCCTGCCTGATCCGGCGCCTGCTGTAGGCCCCTAGATTGAGGTTCTCCTCCACGGACAGCGTGGTGAACACCCGGCGTCCCTCGGGGACCTGGGAAATTCCCTGCAGCACGATCTCGTGGGCGGCGTACCCATTGATGAGCTCGCCGTCGAAGCGTACCGTTCCCTGTGGTATCGGCAGCAGCCCCGAAATGGCGGTCAGCAGGGTCGATTTGCCCGCTCCATTGGCGCCCAGAACGGTCACGATCTCCCCCTGATCGAGGGTCAGGCTTACGCCCTTGAGAGCCTCGATGGCCCCGTAGAAGATATGCAGATCCTCGATTTCAAGAAGCGCGGCCACTTTAGCTAAACTCCTGCTCCGCTTCATCTTCGCGGCCGAGATAGGCTTCGATGACCAGCGGATTGCTGTAGATGTCGGCCGGAACTCCCTCGGCGATCTTGCGGCCACCGTCCATGACCGTTACCCAATCGGAGATGCCCATGACCACGTTCATGTCGTGCTCGATAAGCAAAACCGTTACCGCCTCCTCCTCGATCAGGGAGCGTATGAAGCCCATCAATTCCTCTGTTTCCCTCGTGTTCAAGCCGCTGCTCGGCTCATCGAGTATGAGCAGCTGCGGCTCGCAGGCCAGGGCCCGACCGATTTCCAGCATGCGCTGGCTGCCGTAGGGAATATTCTTGGCCAGCTCGGATCTGTACTCCCAAAGACCGATCTGCCGCAGCCTTTTTTCCGCGGTTTCCAAAAGTCGCTTTTCTTCCCTGCGTTGAGCAGGTGTGCGCAGAACCGCGCCCAGCAAGCCGATCGCCCCCCGGCTGTGCTGCCCGGCAAGGACATTTTCCAAACAGGTGAGGTTGGAGAAGAGGCGGATGTTCTGGAAGGTACGGGCGATTCCGAGCTTCACGATCTGATGGGCTTTACAACCCGTGATTTCCTCGCCCTGGAAAATGACCCGCCCCGCCGTAGGCCTGTAGATGCCTGTTACCACATTGAAGACGGTGGTCTTTCCCGCTCCGTTGGGACCGATCAGGCTGGAGATCTGGCCGCGCTGCGCCAGTAGATCGAATTCAGCCACGGCGCTCAGACCCCCGAAGCGCATGGTCAGGGATTCTGTCTGCAGGATCGGTTCAGCCATCGCGGCGTACCATCCTCTGCAGCAGCGAGCGGAACTCCACGCCACCCCGGCGTCGCGGCCAGATCCCGCCCGGCCGGAACATCATCATCACGATCATAACAACCCCGAAGAAAAGCAGGCGGAAGAGAGCGAAAGGCCTGAAGATCTCGGGGATCAGGCTGATCGCCGCCGCCCCTATCAGCACCCCGGGAATGGACCCCATGCCGCCGATCAGCACGATGCAGAACATCAGGCAGGACTCCCAAAAGGTGAAGCTTTCCGGAGATACCCCCATCAGCTTGCTTGCATATATATTTCCTGCAACTCCGGCCAGGGCTGCGCCGAGCACGAAGGCGAGCAGCTTGTAGGCCCGCACGTCGATGCCGGCCGCCTTGGCGGCGATCTCGTCTTCCCGGATGCAGTTCCAGGCCCGGCCGATCCGGGAGTTCTGCAGACGGATCAGCCCGACGATACTGAGGCCCACCACGATCCAGATGAGAAAGTAGTAACCGATCGAGCTGTCTATGCGCAGGGGACCGAGACTGGGGAAGTCGATCCCGAAGATGCCGTTCGGTCCTCCCGTAAGATTGAACGGGTTGTTGATCAGGGCCAGGCGTACGATCTCGCCGACGCCGATGGTGACGATGCAGAGGTAGTCGCCCTTGAGGTGGATGATCGGGGAGGTGACGAGAAAGGCGAACAGGGCGGCACTGCAGGCGCTGATGGGCAGAAGCAGGAGCACGGGCAGGCCCAGCTGCGTGTTGAGTATCGCCGTGGTATAGGCGCCGATGGCAAAGAAGCCTGCATGACCGAGGTCGAACAGTCCGGCCTCACCTAAAACGATATTCAGGCTCAAACCGAGCAGAGCGTAGATACCGAAGAAGAACGCCGCATCGACCAGGTAGTTGCCCACGAGGAAGGGATAGAGAACGAAGACCGCCACCACCCCCAGGATCAGAAAAGGCTGAAACTTGCGCAGATACTTCATCATACCTTTTCGGCGACCTTTTCCCCGAACAGGCCTGTGGGCCGAAAGATGAGAACCAGAATGAGTATCAGGAAGACAAACACGTCTTTCCAGGCCGTGGAGATGTAGGCCGCTCCGAGCATCTCCAGTACACCGAGAATCAGCCCTCCGAACATAGCTCCCGGTATGTTGCCGATTCCCCCCAGAATGGTGGCCGTGAAGGCCTTCAGCCCGTAGCTCCAGCCCATGGTGAAGCTGATCTGCCTGTAGTACATGCCCACCATCACGCCTGTAAAAGCGCCCAGAGCCGGGCCCAGGGTGAAGGTAAAACGGATCACCTTGCGGAAATCAATTCCCATGAGGGCCGCCGTGTTGCGGTCCAGGGCCGTAGCCCGAACGGCCGCCCCGAAAGTCGTCTTCTGGATCAGGGTGTAGAGCACACCCATGAGGGTGAAGGAAACCACCAGGATAACGATCTGCAGGAGGGTGATGTTGATGCCCCCGATCTGGAAGCGCAGGTTGGGAATCAAAGCTGCCGGGTAGGCTTGGTGCCGGGGTCCCCAGATAAGCATGATCGCATTCTGGAGAATGATCGACGCGCCGAGAGCCGACACAACAGCGGGCAGGCGGCCCGAAGGGTATATGGGTCGGTAGGCGACCCTTTCCACGCCCACGCCCACGGCGGCCAAACTCACGGCGGCCACAACGATGGCTGCGGCTACGACACCCCAGGGACCGAAGCTGCTGGTAACCCAGGCGGGCACCAAAACCATGACCGTGTAGCCGAGATACGAGCCGAGGGCGAAAAAATCTCCGTGGGCGAAGTTGATCAACTTGAGAATGCCGTAGACCAGGGAATAGCCCAGGGCAATGAGACCGTAGAAGGAGCCGATCGTCAAACCGTTGATCAACTGCTCGATAAAAATTCTCAAGAGTGCTTGCTCTCCCAATCCTACCGTGCGTTTTATACAGGACATCCCCGAGCACGAACACCCGGGGATGTTCTCCTGTGAGACACAGTGACGACTATTATGGAGACTACTGGGAGGCTACAATAGCCCCGTTTGCATCCACGACGTACAGCAGGTAGGGAACCCCAACACGGTCGCCCTTTTCGTCAAAAGTGATCGGGCCCGTAATTCCGGGGGCGCCGTCCACCTTATCGCGCAAATAATCGGCCAGCACCTTGGAGTCCGTGGAACCGCTCTTGTCGATGGCGTAGGCCAAAGCGTTCAAAGCATCGGCCGCATAGATCGGCCAGGGGCTCGATGGGATTTCACCGTATTGCTCCTCGTAGGCATCAAGGAATTCCTTTGCTTCCGCTGTATCCAGGTCGGTGGGCATGGGCTCGTTGGTCATGTAGCAACCTTCGGCTGCCTCGATCCCGGCGATTTTCACAAACTCGTCGTTGATCGCCGCATTGCCTCCCACAAAGGGGCAGGTGACGCCGATCTCCCGGGCCTGAGTGACCAGCAGGGCCGCTTCGGCATAGTAGCCCGTGAAGTACCAGACATCCGGTCCCGCTTCTCTTAGCTTGGTCAGCGGCACTTTGAAGTCTTTCTCCCCCGGAGTGATGGCATCGTAGTACACCAACTCCACGGCTCCGGAGTCGATCTGGGGCTGGAGCGCGTCCCTCGTGTTCTCCGCCAGGCCCTTTCC
Organism: uncultured Spirochaetaceae bacterium; assembly: GCA_964390045.1. Classification (GTDB taxonomy): domain Bacteria; phylum Spirochaetota; class Spirochaetia; order SZUA-6; family DRHE01; genus CAYMGP01. The sequence goes on from CAYMGP010000060.1 coordinate 16,517, forward strand.
GAAGGCTGTGTTGTCGTGCATGATGGCGATGCGGCGGGCTGCGAACTTCTGCGGCACATACTCGGCGAAGTAGATGCCCTGGGAATCATCCCGTCCACAGGTACGGAAGAAATACTTCCTTCCCTTTTCCGTCAGGGTGACCGCCGTGACACCGTAACCTACATTGACCATCTCGAACTTCTCGTAGATCGCTGCAGCGGGCTCACAGATCGACGAGCCATAGGTGGAAATCGAGGCCACCACCTTCTCCATGCCCGTTATTTTCGTTGCAGCCATGGCCCCTGTTTTCGGCTCCCCGGCGTCATCCACGACCTCTATCTCGATCTGGCGTCCGTCGAGGATACCGCCTTTTTTGTTTATCAGCATGGCGGCGGTCTCCACAGACTGCTTGGCCATCTGGCCTTCGTAGGCCCAGGCACCGGTTATCGGACCCTGCAGGCCGATAACCACTGCCTCTTTTTCCTGTTCTTTTTTACAAGCCCCGACCATGAGAACAGCGAGGCTGAGCAAAACAAATGCGAATAACAAACCTGTACGTTTCAAATTAATACCTCCTAAAAAGTTTCTCCTATTCTAATTGCCAGCGTTAGGTTGTCAATTAGATTCAAAGTTTTCGGGAACGACGATTATTTTGGTGTGTGCGACTCAGAAGGAGTGCGCGTCTTCGCTTTACGCTCTGGCCAATCGAATCTACTACGGGGAGCTGAAATAGCCTACTTGAACTGCACGGTCTTCATGACCGCGATGCCGGCCAGTACTTTCTTGGAGTACTCGATGCTCTCCTGGTAGCGTTCGGCGCGATAGCTTTCCTCGGCCTTGACCAGATCCTTTTCAGCCTGATCCAGATAGCCCTGATAGTCCGGCTGAACGCCTACCGAATTGAAATACGAAACCCGCTCCTGCGCCTGCTTGAGCAGGCCGTTGGCCCGGTACACGAGCAGCTTGCTGGCAACATAGGAATTGGATTTTTCAATGTACAGCTTCGCCTGCGCGGCATACTCGGCCGCCTTGTCGTAGTCCCCTTCGGAGTAGGCCTGCTCGGCCTGACGCTGCAGCTCCTGCGCCTTCTTGTAGTCCGGATTGTCGAGCAGAGATTGGGGGGAGAGCGTAGAAATTACGCACAGAGCTCCCAGTATAACAACGGTCAACACAACAGCTTTTTTCATGAGGTGCCGCCTTTCATCTCTTCATCGGCCGCCTTGGCTTTTTCCTCGGCGTCCTTTAGTCCGTCCTGGGATGTCTTCAAAGCCTCTTCCGCTTTATTCTTTTTCTGCTCTGTTTTGCTGACGACATCCTTGAAGGCAACCTTGGCTTCAGCGAACAGCGAGACGGCCTGCTCATAGTTGCCGGCATCCTTGGCGGCCAGCGCTTCGTCATACTTCGCTTTGGCCGCGCCGTATTCCGCTTTCAGGGCCACCTGGGCCTTGAGCTCTTCGGCGCTGCTCTTGAGGGTATCCACCTCGCTCTGCGACCTGTCCGCCTTCAGGGGGAAGGCCTTGGCCATCACGGTATTGTACGACTGGATGGCCGAATCGAGCGCACGCTTGGCAGCGGCATTGTCCGTGCCGTAGGCAGCCTCTCCGTCCTGGAGACTCTTCTCGGCCAGCTGGTACTCCTCGGTGGCAAATGCACTCAGCTCGTTGGCGTCTACCCGCTGCTTCAACGACTTCGCCTCGGCCAGCTCCTTCTCAGGCAGGGGGACAGCGGTGTCCACCGGCTTTTCCGGTAATGGTACAGCCGTTTCCACAGGCTGTTCCGGGGCGCCGGCGCAGGAGGCCAAAAGCAGAACCAGCGCCGCCGAGAGGATGATCAATATCTTTTTCATTCCTCGTCACCTCCAGTATTTGTTCTATATTCTACACTATTATGAGATTTTTCATAGCCTCTCGCGCGGGTTGCCCGACCCGACGGGGCCGCCTTCCCGAGGGCTCGCTGTAGCCTGAGAACAGGAGGGATCGATCCAGGGGGATGAACAGCTCGGCCTCCCCGGCTTCAAATCCCCATCGTATGATCCTGATGCTCTCCGCAGGCTCCTGGGACGACTCTTCCCGGTCGGAGGGCTCGACGGATTCGTGGAAACCGGGCGGCGGGCCCGCCTCGAGCAGGAGATCCGTGCCTGCCGAACCGCCGGCAGCCTTATCCTTAAGCGAGGGCAAAGAGCGCAGCAATCGCAGGAGGTAGGCGGCGTTGCGGGAGCTCCAGAACAGAGTCACGCCGATCCTCTCCTCGTCTCTGGCAAGCAGTGCTTTCAGCACCTTCTTCTCTGTCCGCTTTCCCTTCCCTGCGAGTATCTCCTCCGGGTTGAGGAGGATGTCCGCCCTGGTTCCCCGTTTCCCGGCAGCCTCCTCCAGCACCTTGGGCAGATCGTCGATCTTGGAGAACGTACGATCGAAGAAACGCCTGTACTCAGGTTGGAGCTCTCCCACATACCAGAGCGCAGTGCCCCACTGCCTGCCGGCGGCCAGACACTCGGTAAAAGCCACATTGTTGGACTGCTCGAGATTGCCGACGAGCACGAGCAGAGATCGCGAATCCTGATTCTGTCTATCTTCGAAGAGGTAGTGCGCTTTCCCGGCCCCGTGGTTCTCGAGGAGTTCGCTCCAGCCCGTTTCGAGTCCCTCCAGGCCGGCGGCCTGTACAGGCAGCCCCCTGCTGCGGGCGAAGCTCAAGAATCGATCCAGAACCTCCCCGGGCAAATAGGGAGACAGGCGCATGAGGGGTCTGCGGGACTCTTCTACGGCCTTTTCCAGCAGCCGGGCAGCCTCCTGCCGATCGATTTCCTCGCCCCTTTTGTCTACGGGCAGCGAAGGCACAGGGGTGTTGAGAAATGCATGCTCGAACCTGCCCCTGGCGCAGAGACGGCCCCCGAAGGGAGCCCCGCCATCCGAGCCGTTGTCGAAGCGGGAGGTAACCCGGGTCAGCAGCGAGCCGTGGTAACGGAGCTCCAGCGGACACCCCACGGAGCAGAGGGAACAGTAGCCCTGCTCGACCGTCTCTTTGAGGGGCACGGTCTTGCCCGCCGGGTTCTTTTCCGTCAGGGCCCCTACCGGGCAGGCCGATACACACTGACCGCAGGAGATGCAGCGGGAATCCTCGCCAAAGGGCATGCTGAACGTGGGAACCACCAGGGACTGAAATCCCCTGTTAACGTATCCCAGCACTCCGAGGCCCTGGACTTCCTGGCAAATGCGTATACAGCGTCCGCAGAGCACGCATTTGGCGGGATCCCTCGTTATGTAGGGGTGGGTTTCGTCGATCGGGTGGCGCTGGATCTCTCCGGCATAGCGGATCTGGCTGGCTCCGTAGTCCTGAGCATAGCGTTTGAGCTTGCATTCCTCCACATCCTGGCAGCCGCATTCCATACAGCGGACCGCTTCCTCCACGGCCTGCTTCTCAGTGTAGCCCTTCTCGATCTCGCCGAAGGTTGATGTTCTCTTAGCCGGGCTTACCGTCTTCATTTTCCGCCTTGGAATCCTGGTCTCGTCCCTATAGTCATCCTCGGTAAGCTCGCCGAAATTTTCCTTCTTGCTCAGGAACTCCTCGTCGATGCTGTACCGCTCGCCGCGCAGGTGGGCCAGGGCGGCGCGGGCTGCGTGCTTTCCCCCTGCGATCGCCCGAATCGCGATATCAGGCCCGGTCACCAGATCGCCGGCTGCGAACAGCCCGACAATCGGAGTGTGTCCGGTGGAGGCATCGCAGATCAGGTAGCCCTTTTCGTTCAACAGGCCGTCAAAGGATTCGAGAAAACCTGTATCTGCATACTGGCCGATGGCTGTGATGATCGTGTCCACCTGGACTTCGAAATCGCTTCCCTCGATGGGTATGGGCCGGCGGCGGCCGGAGGAATCGGGCTCTCCCAACTCCATCTTGATCAGACGCAGGCTTTTCTGGCCGTTGCCTTTCTGCCCGATCATCAGCGGCGCCACCAGGTAATAGAAATGCACACCCTCTTCAATGGCCTCCTCGACCTCGATCGGAGAGGCGGGCATCTCCACGTCGCTGCGCCTGTAATAGAGGTTCACCTCCGCGGCTCCCAAACGCACAGCCGTGCGTGCAGAATCGATGGCCGTATTCCCGCCGCCGACCACTGCCACCGTTTGGCCCAAATCCGGCCTTTCGCCCAGGGCCACGCCATGCAGAAAATCGATGCCGGCGATCACTCCGGGCTTGTCCTCACCCTCCACCCGCAGGCCCCTGCTCTTCCAGGCGCCGGAGGTCAGAACAACGGCGTCGTAGCGCTGGCGCAGCTCCTCGAGCTGAACGTCTTTGCCGATGCGCAATCCTGTTTTCAGCTGCACACCGAGGCGAAGGATCGTCTCGATTTCAAGGTCCAATGTGTCCTGAGGAAGACGGTAGTCGGGGATTCCGTAGCGGAGCATTCCCCCCGCCTTGGCTTCCGCCTCATAGATCGTGACCTCCACCCCCTCCTGAACCAGGTAGTAGGCGGCCGACAAACCTGCCGGCCCCGCTCCTACAACGGCGACACTCCTGCCCATACCAGCGGCCAGGGGCGGATCGTAACCGTCGGCGGAGAACAGGTCCCTGTCGGCCACGAAGCGCTTGAGCCAGTCGATTGCCACAGGCTCGTCCACCAGATTGCGGCGGCAGGCGTCCTCGCAGGGACGGGGGCAAACCCGGCCGATGGCGGCGGGAAAGGGATTGTCCCGCTTGATCAGCTGCAGCGCCTCCCGATAGCGGCGGTTGGCGATCAGACCGACGTAGCCCTGCACGTCGATGTTCGAAGGACAGGTCAGGGAGCAGGGAGGCCTGCAGTCTCCGTAGTGATTGGAGAGCAGCAGCTCGAGGGCCATGCGCCGGGTGGCATGAATGTCCTCGTCGTCGGTGGTGATGTGCATTCCCTGCCGCACTTTCGTGGAGCAGGCCGGCACAAATCCCTTTGCTCCCGAGACCTTTACGATACACATCCAGCAGGAGGCGTACGGTTCCAGCCTGGGGTCGTGACAGAGGGTGGGAATCTCGATTCCCTGCTCCTCGGACACCTCGAGGATGGTCTGCCGCGGAGACACGAGAAGTTTCTTTTCATTTAATGTTATTTCTACCAGCTGTTGATCGCTCACGCCTGCCCCCCCGTTGTTATCTCTATAGCTGAAAAACGGCAGGCCTCGTAGCAGAGACCGCACTTGATGCACGTGGATGGCTCGATACTGTGCGCCTCCTTGCGCTTACCCGTGGCGGCTCCGGTAGGACAGACCTTGGCGCAGAGACCGCAGCCTGTGCAGGACTCTTCAACCACCCGGAAGCGCAGAAGCTCCCGGCAGTGCTTGGCCGGACAGCGTTTGTTCTCAATGTGCTCGACATACTCGTCGCGGAAATATTTCAAGGTCGTAAGCACCGGATTGGGCGCGGTCTGACCGAGTCCGCAGAGAGCCGACAGCTTGACCTTCACGGCCAGGTCCTCGAGCAGGTCCAGATCGGACATGCGGCCCTCCCCTTTGGTGATCCTCTCGAGGATTTCCAGCATGCGTTTGGTGCCCATGCGGCAAAAGGTACACTTACCGCAGGACTCGCTCTGGGTGAAGCTCAAGAAATAGCGGGCTACATCGACCATGCAGGTGGTCTCGTCCAGCACCACCATGCCCCCGGAACCCATGATGGCTCCCGTAGCTGTCAGCGAGTCGTAGTCGACCTGGACGTCGAGCAGGCTCTCTGGAATGCAACCGCCGGACGGACCTCCGATCTGCACAGCCTTGAACTTCTTGTCGTCCCGAATCCCTCCGCCGATGTCGTAGATCACCTCCCGCAGGGTAATGCCCATGGGAACCTCGATCATCCCGCCCCGTTTGATCTTTCCGGCCAGGGCGAAGACCTTGGTTCCCTTGCTCTTCTCGGTGCCGATGGCAGAGTAGGTCTCGGCGCCCATGCGCAGGATCGCCGGCACGTTGCCCAGAGTTTCCACATTGTTGATATTTGTGGGAGCTCCCCACAGACCCCGCTCCGCAGGGAAGGGAGGGCGGATACTGGGCATGCCCCGCTTACCTTCGATCGAGGCCATCAGGGCCGTTTCCTCGCCGCAGACAAAGGCTCCGGCTCCCTCCTTGAGGTGGATTTCAAAGGAGAAGCTGCTTCCCAGAATATGTTTGCCGAGCAGATTGTGCTCTTCCGCCTGGCGTATGGCCAGCTCGAGCCGCTTGATCGCCAAAGGATACTCGGCGCGAACGTAGACGTAGCCTTCGTCTGCACCAATGGCGTAGGCGCCGATCGCCATTCCCTCGAGAACCGCGTGGGGATCACCCTCCAGCAGCGAGCGGTCCATGAAGGCCCCGGGGTCCCCTTCGTCGGCGTTGCATACCATATACTTCTTGCCCGCCGTACCGTTCGCCGCCGGGCCTTTGTTGGCCCTGGCAAAGCCCCACTTGACTCCCGTGGGAAAACCGGCCCCGCCCCGGCCGCGCAAACCGGAACGCTTTATACATTCTATGACCTCTTCCGGGCTCATCGAGGTGACCGCTTTGCGCAGCGAGGAATAGCCTTCGACGGCCAGGTAATCCTCTATAGACTCCGGATTGATCACCCCGCTGTTGGCCAGGACGATCTTTTTCTGCTTGGCCAGATACTCGTAGTCCTCGGGGATGATAAGCTCGGTGATGGGAATCCCGCCGATGAGGTGCTCCTCCACGACTCTGCGGGTCTTCTCCGCATCCAGATCTCCGTAGAGAAAGCGGCTGCCGTCATCGAGGCGGACCTCTATCTGAGGCTCTCTGTGACAGGCGCCGATACAACCTGTGGCCGAAACCGGAATCGAAAGCTCCCGCTCTGCCAGCTCCTGCTCGAGAGTCTCATATACCTGCCGTGCTCCTGCGGCGATTCCGCAGGAACCCAGACCAACCACGATCTCTTTGACAGCCATCACTGTTCCACCTTGCGGATGATCTTCTTCAGCTTGTCCGCCGTCAAACGGCCGTGAACCTCACTGTCGATCATCACGACGGGGGCAAGAGAACAACAGCCCAGACAAGCCACACGTTCTATCGAGAACTTTCCGTCCTCCGTAGTCTGCCCCGGATCGATACCGAGCTCCGTATTCAACGCCAAATCGAGCCCGTCTGCATTGTTTACGTGGCAGGCCGTGCCGTGACAGACTTTGATAGTATGCCTGCCCGACGGCTGGAAGCGGAATTGGGCGTAAAAGGTCGCTACTCCATAAATTTCAGCGGGGGATTTGCCCGTTACCTCGGCGATCGCTTCCATATCGTCCAGGGACAGGTATCCCCGCAGGGCCTGTGTCTTCTGAAGAAGGGGAATCACATTCCCCTTCTGGCTCTTCCACTGTTGCAGAAGCTGGTTGAAGCTCTTTTCCACGATGCACACTCCTTGCGCTTCTCTACCTTCCGCCACGCACAACGGAAATTTTTGAGTTTTATTTACTAGATGTGAAATGTTGCCCGATCTGCAAGTTTGCCGCAAGAGGGGCAGCAGTACTCTCACTTCCGGGGTTTTAAAAAACCCACCCGATCGTATCACGTCTAATCGGGATTCTGCAAGTCAACGCTCGAGATCGCCGTAATCCGCTGTCTCCAAAAACCTCGTTTCAGCACTTTGATCTTCCCGGCTCTGCAGAGTGACTCCAGGGCCGATTCGATATCCTCCGCTTCCCAGCCGGCAAGCAGGCCGAAACCGCGGTAGGAGGCAAGATGCCTGCGTACCACCTCGTAGCTCTTCTCACCCCGCAGCGCATGAACTATCTGGCGAAGGGTGAAACGCCGCCGGTTCCTGGAAACGAATCCTAGGATCTGCTCCGCTCCTTCGGGCTGGTGCACGACCCGGCCGTCGCAAACATCGCAGCCGGCACAGGCTACCTCGTCCAGGCCTAGATGTTCGAGAAGCTGCTCCCGCCGGCAGCGGCTCTTATTCAGGGTATAGCCCAGTATCTTGGTGTACCGTTCGACAGCGACCTGGTCGTCGAGTCGGCGGGCAAAGTCGAGATCCGCCGCCGAATACAGCAGGACGGCTTCCACCTGCTTGCCGTCCCTACCCGCACGGCCGGTTTCCTGCAGATAGCTCTCGAGAGAATAGGGAATGTCGAGGTGCACCACGATCCTGATATTTTGCTTGTCTATTCCCATTCCGTAGGCGGAGGTGGCGGCAAGAACCCCGTCTGTTGAGCCCATAAACCAGGACTCGATCTCACTCCTCTCGCCGCGGTCCAGCCCTGCGTGGTAGAAGTAGCTCTTCAAGTGCGGAAGGCGGCGGCGCAGCTCCCTGGCGGCGTTTTCGGCGCTGGAGCGCGTTCTGCTGAACACGAGCAGCGGCCGCGGGGAGCGGCGTACGATTTGTTCAAGCGCACGGGCTTTGCAGAGCGTGGGAATCACTGTGTAGCGGATGTTCGGTCTGTCCGGGTTACCCGCCACCAGTGCTGGGGTACGGCTGCTGAAAACCGTGCTGCGGACCGCTTCGATCACCCTTGGGCCGGCCGTGGCCGTGAAGGCCGTCAAACAGCGGATCTGCGCCGCTTCGACGAACTGCTGCAGCTTCAGATAGGCGGGCCGGAAACTCTTTCCCCATTCGCACACGCAGTGCGCTTCATCCACGACAAAGTGAGCGATCTCAGAGTCTGCCAGCAGCTTTGCTGCTCGGACCGAGAGAAGCGTCTCCGGTGTGGTGATGATCAGATCGAGATCGCCGGAACGCAGCAGAGCGGCGATGCGGGCTGTTTCGGTTTTTTGCTGCCCGCCGTGCAGGGCTTCGGCTCTCAGCTTCGCCTGCCTGCAGCGCTCGAGCTGCTCCCGAAGAAGCGAGAGCAGAGGAACGACTACAACAGTCAGACCGCGCATTGCCTGCTCGCCGCGCACTTGACTCTCTGCGCTCTCTGCACGGGCTACGCGCGCCACGCTCACTTCGTTCACAATCCGGGCGGGCAGCTGGTAGCAGAGGGATTTTCCCGCACCCGTGGGAAGGACCACGATCTGATCCTTGCCCTCGAGGGTATTGGAGATAACGTAACGCTGGATCGGATAAAGGTAGGAAACGGCGAAGTGCCGCCGGGCTGTCTCGGCTATAGGGTCAGATGTTCCCGTTGCTATTCCTTCTTGAAGCTGGTGCGGAAGAAGTAATCATCCATGATCTCGACCAGCTCCGGTGTGAAACCAACCTCCATCGTGACTTTTTTGCTGCCTGAGCCCAAAGGCTCTACCGCCGTAACCTTGCCGTTGACGAGAAACTGGTAGGTCTGGAAGTAGAGCTTGGTGACCAGGATCTCCCCCGCCGCCGGCGCAGGAAAACGTCCCGGTATCTCGATCGCCATCTTGTCCACACCGACGGACATCAGCCGGGTCTGGATTTTCTGCGCCCCGATCTGAGACTCGGCAAAATCGTTGAAGCGCATCGTGCGGGCGACCTTCTCGTTCATCTCCACTTCCCGGTTCTTGTAATTGTCGAACTGGGTCTTCAGGGAGCTGTAAGAGAAAAGGTAGTCACCGATGATCTCTACCAGGTCGTTGGGGCAGTTCTTGTACAGGACTTCGAACAGGCTTACATTATCGCGGCCCTTTACCGGTCCCAGGCGGGTCAAGGTGCCTCTGATGAAAAGATTGATCGGGTCTTTATTCGTCGGTCTGAGAAAAAATCGCCGCTGACTAATGAAAACCACTCGGC
>CAYMGP010000061.1:0-24728 GCA_964390045.1 uncultured Spirochaetaceae bacterium
AAAGCGGTAGTCATTGAAGGCACAGGCACGACCCGCCTGGATCCGCCTTTCGGCTCCTTGATCCCGAACTTTCTCTCCCAAGCATGCGCGACCTGGATGTAGCCCGGAAACACGTAGCGGCGCTGAAGCCCTTGGATTTCCCCCATACGCATTCCGCTGGTTGCGGCGAGCAGGTTGATCGTAAAGTGCCTCAAGTCTCCCTTCCAGACCTGCTGAAAACGAGCCTTATCGAAAAGCGCTTTGATTTCCTCTCTGGTCAGGAATGACTTTCTCTCTCGCTTCTCGGCAAGACGCCTGACTGAGCTGCAAGGATTGAATGACAGATCCTGAAGCCGGACCGCCTCTTCGAGGATAATTCTCAAAGTGCAAAGAGCCTCGTTGACGGTGATCGGGGAAAGCGGCCGGCCGTAGCGGCCGATCTTTTGAAGCAGGCCGAGCTTCCAGTCTTCGATTCCTTTGACGGTGATCTGGGAGAGCGGGAGTTTTCCGAAGCGAGGCTGGATGTGATGCTCGAGGTAGCCCCGGCGGACCTCTACGTAGCTGCGGCTGATTCGCCCTTCCAGTTTCTTGAGCCTCACATAGCGGCAGCGCTCCCAGGTCCACCAATCTTTGGTGTACTCTTCGAAAAGGGGGTCGTGACGGTTGAGCTTGCCGCTTCGAAGCAGCTCGGTCACATAGACTCTGGCTGCCCCTTTGTTGGTCTGGCGAGTGCTGCGGCCGCTTGAACGGCCCTCAGAGTCCACGATTCGGTAGTACCAGATTCGTTTGCCGTCTTTAGTTTTTCGGGGGTAGAGGGTGAAGGAGATCTGACCGCTACTCATCGAAAGCTTCCTTGGGAAAAGGGCACGCCTTTCCCTTTCCCTGCGGTAAAGGCTTTCGAAGGGAGGGTCTTGTTAACTAGACGGGTTGGCTACAGTCCTGGCTACATTACGTCGGAACTTCTCTTAATTTCTTACAGTCCAGAACCTTACCGCTTCTTGCCCCCACGCGATAGACGAAGGGGCCATATACTTCCCGGGGAGGACTCGAACCCCCAAAGCAAGATCCAGAGTCTTGTGTGTTACCAATTACACCACCGGGAATCGGTATCCATTTTGCCTAACACACCCGGTACCCCGGTTACGCCGGCAGAGCTAAGCTAACATTTTTTTTTGTGAGAGTCAATATGGCACACTGCCTCACCAAAATTCCAGCCGAAAGGAAGCCGTTGCCTCATCAAAGGGATAGAGTTCCTCTCAAAAAAGATCTTCAGTCGATGATAGGCAGGCTGATTCGAAAACTGGTGCCGCCCTTGGGCTTGCTGGTCACGAACAGGGTTCCGTGGTGCGCCTCGATCACGCTCTTGACGATCGACATGCCCAGACCGGTTCCCCCCTGGTCCGAGTAGGAGAAAAAGGGATCGAAGATCTTCTTCTGAATATCCCGGTCCATGCCGACACCCGTATCCGATACCTCAATTTTCAGGGTTTGGTCCTGCTTGAAAGCCTTCAAGGAGAACTTGCCCCCCTGCGGCATGGCTTTGCGGGCGTTGTCGGCTAGATTGTAAAACACTCGGAACATCCTCTGCTCGTCCATGATAATGGGCTCTGAAAAGGAAATTTCCGTATCGATCGAGATATCCCGGGCTTGGAACTTCTCTTCCACAGACTCGATCAGCCTGTTGAAGAACTCGTGCAGGTTAACAACCGTCATGTTCAGCCTGATCTCCCCCCTGGAATAATCCAAGAGCTCGCTGGCAATCTGGTTCAATCTGTCCGCCTCGGCGATGATCTTCTTGGAATTTCGCCTGACCTTTTCCTGCTCCGTGCTGTTCAAGATGGTCATCTCGGCCATACTGCGCAGAACAGACAGCGGGTTGCGGATATCATGCAGGATCAGGGAGGAGAACTTGCCTAAAGTGGAAAGCCTGTCCTTCAGCAGCAGCTCTTCCTGCGCCTCCCGCAGCGCCACATTTGCTTTCTCCAACTCTCGGGCCCGCTCTCTCAGGCTCTCCACGAAGGTCTCATTGCTTTTACGCACCATAGCGGATACGGACTTCAGAATCGAGATGGCGATCTTGGCGTTTTCTTGAATGATCTTATGGAAATCGTTCCTGTTGATGTAGTAAAGGCGAGTAGGCTCTTTGGCAATAACCGTGGCGCTTCGTGGAAGCTCGTCGATCAGCGCCATCTCTCCGAACAGATGACCTCGCTCGTGCAGGGCCAGCAAGTCCCTGTCCAGTGATGTATATCCCTTCCAGACTTCAACAGCGCCTTCTGCCACGATATAAAAACGGTTGGCCCGGGCACCTTCTTCGAAAATAACCTGGCCCGGCTCAAAGGATATCTGATGGCAAACCTGCTGGATCTTCCTGATTTCCTTATCCGGCAACTCTTGAAAAAAATAGACATTTTTCAGGAAGGAAAAGAGGTCCTTCAAGACCTTCTCACTTTCTCTCGTATAGCGACTGTATATAGGTGCGCGTGTCGTCTATACGAACATGACTAATCGTACAGCGCCCCTCGAGAATCACACCATCCTGGATAATCAACTCTGGTGTTTTCAGATCCCCAAGTACCCGTGCCGTAGAGAGAAGCAGTATGCGTCGAGCGGCAGATATATTACCAATAACAAGCCCCTCCACCACTACGCTTGTAGCACTGATGTCTGTCTTCACCCGGGCTTGAGCGCCGATCTGAAGCTGATCTACGAGGAGAGCCTTACCTTCGAACGTACCGTCTATGCGCATGTTCCCTTTCACGGCAAATCGACCTCCGAAAAACGATTCTTGCCCGATTGTCGAGTTGGCTTCAATATCAATCTGCATCAGCTTTCCTGAGCCGCAATCCGGGGAACGTTTAAAAACTCGATCACTTCCCTGGTAAAAATTTGAAGCTCGCGCAGCGCTTCTTTAACCTGCTTGCCTTCGAAATAGCGTTTACCTTCTATTCTGTCGAAGTGAAGCACATCATCCGCATTGAGACATATCAATCCGCCGGCTTCAATATCCTCAACCAGATTACCTGAAAAGAGCGAGACACTGCGCAGAAATTTATCAGAATCGACGATTACGTTTCTTTTTTTCTTGAAGCTTCGTTTGCGCATGTCCTCTTCGTGCTTTTGTCCGGCATACAGGTCGATCGTCGAAGAATCCTCGTGCAGATCCTCAAAGAGCCGGCGCAGATTCTCAAAACGGTGATAAAAACTGTCTCGCTCGAGGGAATGTTTGAAATCGAGCTTGAGCTTTGTTTCGCTTAGAATCGTCAAAAACTCGTTTTCGAAAAAAACGAGATACATATCGAGGTAATTCAACTCCCGATCACCGTAACGATTCTGACCCTCCGCTTTTTTACCCTTGCTCGCTTTCTCCAAGAGTATCTTCAAATACGTGAATCCATCGAACTCGTCTACTCGTGGGGTCTCTTCTAATTCCGATTGATCGAAATCGTGAAAGGACTCGAGCTTGTCCTTGTAGGTCTTGAGTTTGTTGAGCTCTCGAGTAACTCTCTCGCGCTGGGTCGGATCCTTGGTAGACTTAAACACAGCCTCGAACTGTTTTATCGTGCGATTCAAAGTCTTTAGCTCTTCCTCGGGAGTCATAGCGCAATGTAACATGAACCTCAAGCGCCGCGCAACCGGCGTCCCTGGCCGGGCGCCCCTGCTCTCTACGAATAGAAAAAAAAGGGCTGGCCCTTTTTCGGGACAACCCCATTTGTATACAGACGACATTTCTGTCAGTCAGGATTTGCTCATCACCAGCCGTCTGACATATCATCCGGATCGCGGTATGTTTCGGCGAACAGATCGGAAACAGCCCGCAGATCGTCGAAGTACACGTAGTAGGTACCGTAACTCTCCATGAGGTCAAACTCGATCTTGAAACCTAGAAATTTCAATCCCCGGTCGGCGGCGAAGTGAAACTCGTCTTGTACGATCCAGGGCGGAACCGCTGCGGTCATCTGCTTCCAACCCATAAAATTGAGCTTTCCCAGGGTGATTTCTCTGGGCTGATTGAAGTAGTCGGCAAACACGGCTTTCAAGACATGATTGAAGTTCCGGCCCACGACCCAAACGGACAAGGTCTTTGTTATTCCCTCGATAGGAATAGGACGCACGGGAAAGATCGCAACCGAGCTTAGTCCCCGACGGAAGAAGTGGACTTTGCCGCCCAGTACGAAACGATCCGCCTCCTCAATAGCACTGCTCCGCTCTCCGGCAATAGGCTCTTTATCCAGAGGTGCTCCCTCGAACCTGCGAATGACCGCCACGCCTTCGTCGAGCATCATCGAGGATCCCCAGTAGGCTACATCTTCGAACTTACTCACAGAAACTTCCACCAGCTCCTGCTGAGCCTGGTCTTTCCCTAAACGATCGGCTTTAATTCCTTCGGTTTGCTGAGCCGTCAAGAGTACAGGGATAAAAACAACCAGAATTACAAATAGTACTGTCTTCTTCATCTTCTTCTCCCCTCTCACTCTATTCCGGTTCCCCAGACATCCTGAAGGGTATCAATATCTGATAGATTGTCTCCGTCGTAGCGTGTTTCGAAAACATCGGAGACAACCTTGAGCTGATCGAGGTACAGATAGAAATCGTCCACCTTTTCCATAGGCGTTGTCCACAGCACCAGCTTGGTTACCTCCAGGTTGCGAAGCCGAGGCAGATATTTCCATGTTTGCGGAATCGTACCGGGCACGCGTACGCGCAGGTTCTTCCAGCCTGTGAACTGGATCGAGCCGAAGGGGAGCACGTGATCGATGCCCTGAAAATCACGGACATGAACCTCCAGCTGGTAGGCGTGATTCGAGCCCCAGACCCAGATGTCTATGGCATCGGCTCGACCGGGAATCGGTAGGGGTTTCGGCTCGAAGCTTTCCCCTTCACCTTCTCCAGGAACGATTTCTACCCAATTGTAGCCTTTGCGCAGAAAAGCGCCGTGGATTCCAAGCACCTGGAGCTCCAGGTCGTCACGGTTCTTCCCGTACAGCGCTTCCGGCCAGGCGTCAACAAGCTTCCCTTCCCACAGACTGTTGCCTTGGGCATCGTATCCAAACTTGTTTGGATACAGGGCCCAGTTGCGATAATTCTCTCTGCCTACTTCCTCCGGATCAAAACTCTGCAGCACCTGAGGTACATAGTTGACAGTGACTTCATCGGCAATCGCCAACAGACAACCGCCAAACAGGAGTGCCATAACGAGAAGCCTGATGGTAACTTTGCGCCCAAGCTTCATCACTCTCTCCTTCTTAATCCTTTGCTCATCTGGAATTATATTTTGACATAACCCCTTTGTCAAACGTTTTTCTCGAGAAACTACTGCGGTAGGCCTCCTCGGCCAGATACGAGCTGCGTACGTAGGGTCCGGCCACGACGTGACCGATTCCGCACGCTACCGCTTTCTCCCTCAACAGATTGTACTCATCTGGATTATAGTATCGGTCCACAGGTGCATTAAATTTACTCGGTTGTAAATATTGTCCTATTGTGAGGATCTCTACGGAATTTGCCGCCAAATCTTCAAAGAGCCTCTGCAGCTGAATTTCTGTCTCTCCCAGTCCGACCATGATCCCCGACTTGATCCTTGGAGAAGGCTCGCGCCCGTCAACCGGCTTGCGCAGCTGACTTACGGTCTTCAGGACCTCGAGGGACCTCCTGTAGTCGGCACCCGGGCGGATGCGGGGATAGAGCTCCTTCACCGTCTCCACATTGTGGGCTAAAACTTGGATCGGCAACCCTGCCACCTGTTCGATAGCCTGCCGCTGCCCCTGAAAATCGGGAACAAGCAGCTCGATCTGTAGGGAGGGAAGTAGACGCTTCAAGTCTTTCACCACCCGGATGAAATGGAACGCTCCTCCGTCGGGCAGGTCGTCACGGGTCACCGAGGTGATTACCGCATAGCGTATCTTGTTGCTCTCTATGTAGCGGGCGATCTTGCTGCCCTCCTCGGGATCCGGTTGGTCCGGCCGTCCGTGGTCCACGGCACAAAACGCACAGTTACGGGTACAGTGCTCACCTAAGATGAGAAATGTGGCATTGCCCCGGGCAAAACATTCGCCCAGGTTGGGACAGCGGGCCGATTCGCATACGGTGTGCAGGCCGAGGTCGTCGATGGACCTGCGAATGCGCAATACCTGCGGGGTGAATCGATTCTGTTTTCGCAGCCAAGGCGGCCGCGGGGTTATTTTCATTGCCTCGTTACTCCTGGTTTTATCTCTGCTACCACACTGCTGAAGGCTTTGCCCCATTGTAGAACGACGGGTGCCTCGACCTCTCTACCACCTCCAAGCCGGGATTCCGGATGAAGATTCGTATAATCGAAAACGTTTTGCAAGGCCCCGAGCAGATCATCCTCCATCGCCAACAGCACGGTGTCCTCATATGCGGAGATGGCCTGCTGATCGTCCACTATTGCCAACCCTCCTTCCTTCTGAAGGAAATCCAGGCAGAAGCCGCTGAGAGTATAGGTCTTGAGGAGGAATACATCCACACCTTCCTCTTTCATCTTTTCGAGCAGCCGACGAGCTTTGACCCGATCGTCGAGACTTCCAATATCCCTTCTCTCTATCCGCGCCGGATCGGCGACATCTGTAAATCCGTTTTCAAAAGCCTCGATCTGAGCTTCGATCCGTTCGTTGCTTCGTGCCACAAGGATTCCCACCCGCGGCTTCCGAGGATCGCCGGCCAAACTGCCGATCGTATCTCGAAAGTGTGGCTCGTCGATTAACCGGCCGACAGCCACACCCGCTTCGTGGAATGCCTCCTTCCTTTTATAGACCAGGCACAGCTGATTCTCCGGGCCTCCCGTGGATAGGCCCTCTGTCAGGAATAGAATGTCGGGAAAACGGGAGGCGAGACTGTCCGCAGCAAAAGGATGAGCCGAGCTGAGGTACACCCATCTGGGATTCCTGCGCTCGACAATTTCAGCAAGTTCTTCGAGCCTCTGTTCCGCTGCGGTATCGCCTGTGGACTCCGCAGAAGGCACTTCTATCCTTATCCGGCTGCCTTCAGGCAAAAGCCCCTCTAGATTCCACCCTTCGATTCCCCGGCTTTTCGCGAGCTCGAAGCTGTAGGGATCAAAATAGAGGAGCAGCAGAGGAGCCCGCCGGCAGCCGCCCAGCAGCGCGACAAAACAAAACAGCAGGGCGACTCGTTTCCATCGGTACACAACTCAAGCTACATCTGCGATATCGGTTCGTCAAGGCACTCGGGTCAATGCACCCATTCAAAGCTCAGACTTGACAGTATTCGACAATACACGCATAGTATCGTGCAAATATCAACGATAAGGAATCTAATACTTGCTCGCACAGCAAGCGATAAAAGTTCGCTGCGTAGCAAACCGGAGGTAAAATGACTCACTACAAAGATATCGGATTGTCCAATACGAGAGAGATGTTCAAGAAGGCCATGGCCGGGGGATATGCCGTTCCGGCTTACAACTTCAACAATCTAGAGCAGCTTCAGGCGATCATTACAGGCTGTCTCGAGAGCCGTTCTCCGTTGATACTTCAGATCTCAAAAGGCGCGCGCAAGTATGCCCACCAGACTCTGCTGCGCTATATGGCGGAAGGAGCAATGGAGATCGTGAACTCAGCGGATCATCCGATTCCTGTTGCCCTGCACCTGGATCATGGAGACAGCTACGAGCTGGCCGTGTCCTGTATAGAAACAGGTTTCTCTTCGGTGATGATCGACGGCTCGGCCCTGCCTTACGAAGGGAACGTGGAGCTGACCGCCAAAGTTGTAGAATACGCCCACAAACACGATGTGAGCGTAGAGGGAGAGTTGGGCGTACTGGCTGGAATCGAAGATGCCGTGACTCATGAAACCACTCACTACACGAATCCCGACGACGTGGAGGATTTCGTGAAGAAAACCGGTGTGGATAGTCTGGCCATATCCATCGGCACCTCCCACGGTGCCTACAAGTTCAAAGTAAAACCGGGTGAATCACCACCGCCGCTGAGATTCGACATTCTCGAGGAAGTCGAGAAAAGAATCTCCGGTTTTCCCATCGTGCTTCACGGAGCTTCCTCTGTGCTGCCCATTTACGTGGATCTGATCAACAAGTACGGTGGAAAGCTGGAAGGTGCTGTTGGAGTTCCCGAGGACCAGCTTCGCAAAGCAGCGAAATCGGCGGTCTGCAAGATAAATATTGACTCCGACGGGCGGCTGGTGGTTACCGCTGTTGTCCGCAAGATGATGCATGAGGAACCTACAAATTTCGATCCTCGAAAATATCTAGGCCCCGCCAGGGAAGAACTGATTCAGATGATCATTCGCAAGAATCGGGAGGTGTTGGGAAGCGCGGACAGAGCCTGACACCATGTAAGGCCTTACCTTGTCTCTTGCCGATGAGACCGAATCGAGGGGCTTCACAGAAACCTGCCCGACGGCAGGAAGACTCCTAAATTCTATTGCAAAACAAGGTAAGGCTTTTTACATTGTGATAAAGGGGGTGAAGCGATGGAAGAGAAAAAAGAGAGGACCATCGAAAAAGCGCGACAATACTTTCATAGGTACTGGTATCGCAAGGCCTCCCTTTCCCGCTTGATTGCAGAGATAGGGATCTCAAAACCGACCTTCTACAACTACTTTAAAAACAAAGAACAGCTTTTCAACGCGGTGATGCTTGCCACCTACGACGAGTTCCAGTACGAGTTCAACCAGAGGAGCAAAACTGCCAGCAGCGCCATGGAGAAACTGGATATCTTCGTTCGCACCTATTCCTGGTTCCTCGAGACCTACCCTCTCTACAAGGACCTATACACACCCGGCAACGATCTCATGCCCCGCTGGGTCAAATCCCGCTACTCCAAAGACCTGTTTGCCGAGGGTGTGGCAACCATCCGAGCCATCATCGAGCAAGGCCAGGAGGAAGGGATCTTTCAAAAAGACCTCGATCCCGAAAAAACAGGGCTCGTCGTCTACAGCACGATCGTGCATCTTCTGTCCTGCGACGCGAACCTTTTCCAGCGCAAGAACAAACCAGCCTTTCAATTAGACTTGGATATTCTGCTACGTATCCTCGGCCAGGGGCTTATAGCGGAAGATTAAGCTTCCCGCTCCAAGAACAGATACAAAAGAGAACCCAGAAAAAATAACCCGGCGAGCAAACCGGCCCAGAGCACATAAAAACGCAGGTGCAGATAGGATATCGCTGCTGTAAGGAAGGGAACAAATATCAGCAGGGTGAGAAAAAGTGCCCGCACCACTCCGTACCACTCTCTGAAGCGGAGAAAGAAGATAGGCAGGAATAGGAGAATCCCCATTCGAACGGTGGGCAGAATAAAAAGCAGGTACGGCTCGTAGTGCCCGTAGCCGAACAACACTTCTACGATCCCCAGGACCGAGAAAAACCCACCGCTGAATAGCAGCAACTCGACGAAGTTGCTTTCCGAATAGAACGTAAAATAGGCGGTCACCAGCAAAACCAGCGGCAGCAGGTGATCTATGCAGAAATAGTAGAAGAAGAGTGGAAAAAAACGGTAGGAAAGAGAAATGTACCTCCTCAGAAGCAGAACCGCTACGAAGCAAGGAACACAGTACAGCATGCCTTTGAGGAAATGGATCGCGAAAACACTCCTGCTCAAAGGCCGGGAGCTGCTCCGCGACCGCAGCGAGTGTAGTGAGCGCGCTGTCGAGCGAGCCCTCGCGTGAGCGATGTAGGTAATAAAAAATGTAAAAACAGGAAGGCCTAAAACTGCAAACGTCGTCATGATGTCCCTATAGCCTCACCCCAGGACGGTTTCTTCTATCTTCTGCAGCTGAGCCCGGTACAGTGAGGTGATGTTCACACCGTAATCCGCGACCAGCTGCATGATATTCCGCGACTTCTCAGGAAGATCGCGCCCATTGATACGATCCCCCGCATCCCCCAGACCGGGCATGATATATGCCATGGTGTTCAAGCTGGGATCCATCCAGAGAGTATAGATTTCCGAGTTTTTAATAGCCCGTACGATTCGCAGAGAACCCTTGAGCACAGAAATCACATTGAGAAATTTGATAGAACGCGGCTTTATCCCCTGGTCGAGCAGGTATTTCACTATGGTTACCAGACTGCCCCCCGTGGCGTTCATCGGGTCTGCAAAGAACAGGTCCTTGTCGTCGAGAAGCTCCAGGTCGAAGAAGGAACGTTCCAGATCGAGTATGTAGGCCATGTTTTTTTCTTCCTTGGTCTCATCTCGAGCGATCCTGAACAGGGCGAAAGGTGTAACGTAGTCGTTGGAGGAGTACTCCTGGATCTCCTTCGACACGATCATCGAGGGAAGTAGCGCGGCGCGCAGCATCACACACATCACACTGTTGTCCACCTTTTCGTCTATGTCGGGGATCTTGTGCACCGCATAATTCTGGATGGGAATGCTCACGGGAGTATCTACGAAGATGTAGTTCTTTTTTTCAGGTATAGAGCTGGAGAAGGCCAGATTGAAGAGCAGCTCGTAGGCCCTCTGTATGTAGTATACAAACTCGGGCGTTTCGGTACGCACGTCCCGGAGTTTCGCTATCAGACGCGAGGCTTCCCCGTGGGTGGTCCGCGGCGTTTCGAAGGAATATACGTGAATATTCGGCTCCCTGCGGGTGATTGCCTGCATGCTGTCACCCATTTCGTTGTAGGCGTTGATCAGCTTTTTTTTGCTCTTTTCCCTTTCCGCCCTATCCGCTTCCTCGCTTAGAAGAGGAAAAATCCCCATCGCATCACTGTATTTCTCATCCATGGCTACAATGATCTTCTTATCATCATCGGTCAGATAGCCATCGAGATCTGAGGCCTGCAAGACGATTTTTTTCATGGTGAGCAGCTCCTGAAAAAGACTACCCAACTTTACCCACGGGGATGTGCTTCGTCAAGAACGGCGGAGACCTGTAACTCTGCATTCACCGTTTCTCCGGGCAATTTTTTTTGAAGCGAACGAGCTCCGCCGGCCTTGATTTAACGGGAACAGAAGTGCTATGTAACGATTGTGGCAAAAAAAGGAGAAACCGTCCAAAGAACCCGTTACGTTTTTCGAGGCATCATCCAGGGAGTCGGCTTTCGCCCCACTGTATATCGCTGCGCTGTTGCTCTTGGCTTGGTTGGTTTCGTCCGCAATCAACGCTCAGAAGTCGTGGCGGAGGTGCAGGGCCCTGCGGAGGCCGTGAGGCGCTTCCCCGGGCTGCTGGCTGAAATGCTTCCTCCGGCCGCTGCGGTCGAACGCATAGAAAAAACAAAAGTGCCTCCGGGCTCTGAGACAGAGTTCCGGATTCTCGAGAGCAAAGCCACGGTCTACAGCTTCCCGCCCATTCCTCCCGATTTGGCCATCTGTGCAGATTGCAGAAAGGAGCTCTTGGATCCTGACAACCGCAGGTATCTGTATCCTTTCATTACCTGCACTCAGTGCGGTCCTCGCTATTCGATCGTTGAAGACACGCCCTTCGACAGGGACACCACATCGATGATTGACTTCCCCCAGTGCCCGGACTGCCTGGAAGAGTACACGAATCCAGAGGATCGCCGCTTTCATTCCCAAACCAACTCCTGCTGGTCCTGCGGGCCCACGCTCGAGCTGAGATCAGCAGATGGTCCAGCGGTAGAGGGGGATCCGATTCTCGAAACGATCGCCGGCCTGCAGGCCGGCAAGATCGTGGCGATTCAGGGAATCGGAGGCTTTCATCTTGCAGCCGATCCCCGCAACTCCGCCGCCATGCGGCATCTGCGCCAGGACAAAGAACGGGAGCGCAAACCCTTTGCGCTGATGGTCGTCGATTCGGCGGAAGCCTCTCGTCTTTGTCGATTGGATCGTCGTGATCTGGAGCACCTCGCCTCCCCGTCCAGTCCTATCATGATCTTTCCCCTGAAAGATCAAGCTCCCCTGTACCTGAAAGATGTCAGCCATACGGGAACCCTCGGGGTAATGCTTCCCTACACTCCCCTGCACCTTCTTCTTTTCGAGTATCCCGATATCGAGATCACCTACAGGCACCTGGTCATGACCTCGGGAAACCTGAAAGGGGAACCGATCATCACCGATCCGCAGCAGGCTTTTGAGAAGCTTTGCCGAATCGCAGATCTGTTTCTATACAACAACCGCCGCATTCTCTTCCGCAGCGATGATTCGGTGCAGCGCACCACGAGCGACAACCGGCATATATTCCTGCGCCGATCGCGGGGATACGTTCCCCGGCTGATACCCCTGCATACCAGACTCAAGCGCACAGTATTGGCCGTGGGTGCTGACCTAAAAAACGCTCCCGCTCTGGGCAGGGAGTCGGACATCTATCTGGCACCCTATATAGGGGATCTGGAAGATCCTATCACCCGCGGAGATTTCGAGCGCCAAATCCAAAAGATCATCGACCTCTACGATATAGAGCCTGAAGCTCTCGTGTACGATCTGCACCCGCTGTACCACTCGACCCGCTGGGCTGTGGAACAGAAGACGGAGCTGAAATTCGGAGTTCAGCATCATCACGCTCATCTCCTCGCTGTCATGGCCGAGCATCAGCTCGAGGAGGTGATCGGCATGTCGTTCGATGGAACGGGATATGGCAGCGACGGCACGATCTGGGGCGGAGAGTTCATGCTCGCCCGCCGCAGCGGTTTCGAGCGTCTCGGCTTTTTCAAGCCCTTCGCCCTTCCCGGCGGGGAGGCTGCGGTGCTGCAGCCGATTCGGATCGCTGTTTCGCTTTTGCGTGAGGCGCTCAGCGTAGAGGAGCTCGAACAGGTGTTTTGCGAATCGAGTACACGCGCTGCGCGCAGCGGGCCGGAGCAGCTGTCTCAGGAGGAGCTTCACAGCCTGCTCGAGATGATCGACAAAGAGCTTCACTGTCCGCTCACCTCCTCCCTGGGACGTATCTTCGACGCCGCCTCCGCCCTGCTTGGGCTTGTCCGGCGGGTAAGCTACGAAGGAGAGGGACCGATTCGACTCGAGGGGCATGCCCTGCAGTCCTATCGAGGCGAAGCGCTCTCAGAATCCGCGAAAGAGCTTTCCGAGGCAGTTTCTGTTGTTGAGCTCGATGACGGTTCATTCCATCTCGATCCCACGGCCCTGCTCGCCAGGCTGGCATCGAGAAACACCCGGACCGACCCCGCTCAGGAGACCCAATCGATACAATCCCTGGCCCTCGACTTTCACAGGTCGATCGCTTTGGCCGCTCTCGAGGGAGCGAGACGCATGCGCCGTTCAACAGGCGTCGCCAAAATCGCCCTCTCCGGGGGGGTGTTTCAGAATGTGCTCCTGGCCGAGCTGCTCCTGCCCGCCCTGGCCGATGAGGGCTTCGAGGTCTACACCCACAGGGAAGTGCCGGCCGGGGACGGCGGAATCGCTGTGGGGCAGGTTTATTTTCTCCATGAGAATGAGTAAATTAGAGGCCTGGAGGATTCGATGTGCCTTGCAGTACCAATGCAGATAATCAGGATCGATGACGAGAAAAAGGCGATCGTCAAACAGGACGACCTCGAAGCGGAAGTCGATCTTTCTTTGATAGAAAACCCGAAACAAGGGGATTACGTGATCATTCACGCCGGTTACGCGATTGACATATTAAATCTCGAGGAAGCGGAGCAGCGGCTCGAGCTTTTCCGCGCCGTGGAAGAGGCCGCCGGCAGCGAATCCGGATGACAGACAGCAGAGCCGCATCCCTCAAAAAAACCCTGCAGGACCCGCAGCTGGCCAAACCGCTTCTGCAGGCTATCGAGCAGGTTGCAGCCAAGATCTCTACGACCGTGAGGATCATGGAGGTCTGCGGTACGCACACGGTGGCGATCAGACGCTCGGGGATCCATTCTCTGCTCCCGGAAAACGTTGCACTGATCTCGGGCCCGGGCTGCCCGGTATGTGTTACCCCTACCGGATACATAGACAACGCGCTCTCGCTGTTGGAAGACCGGGACATCACGGTTGTTACCTTTGGAGACATGCTCAAGGTGCCCGGGTCCGAGCAGAGAAGCCTATCCAGCTATCTGGGCAGCGGCAGGGTGCGCATCGTGTACTCCCCGGCCGAGATCCTCACCATCGCAGGCGAACAACCAACCCCGGTGATCTTTCTGGCCATCGGCTTTGAGACAACGGTTCCCACGGTCGCCTCGGCCGCGCTTCAGGGCGTTGCTGCAGGAATCGACAACCTGTACCTCTACACGGCCTTCAAGACGGTGCCGCCGGCCCTGAAGGCTTTGCTTGCCGGCCCGGACTGCAGTATCGACGCCTTCCTTTTGCCGGGGCATGTTTCTGTAATCATCGGGGAGGGGCCCTACCGCTTTCTTGAAAATCCGAAGGGGGTGCCAGGAGTGATAACCGGTTTCGAGCCCATCGACCTCCTGCAGGGTATCCTGGCCTGTCTGCGCCTCGTCGATAGAGGCGAGCGGCGGGTGGAAAACGCCTACACCCGGGTCGTCCGCCCGGAAGGAAATCCCAAAGCCCGCGAGATCGTGAGCCAACTTCTCGAAGCGGAAGACGCACTCTGGAGGGGGCTCGGCGAGATCCCTGCCAGCGGGCTGCGGCTCAGAAAAGACTATATGAAGCTTGACGCCGTCCACCGCTTCTCTTTGCCCGCGCTGAAAAACATCGAGCCTCCCGGGTGTGAATGCGCGCGGGTTCTGCAGGGTCAGCTGCAGCCGGTCGAGTGTCCCCTTTTCGGACGCGCCTGTACACCGGAACGGCCGATCGGCCCGTGCATGGTGTCTTCGGAAGGGTCCTGTGCGGCGAGCTACCGCTACGGAGAGGCCAGACTGTGAGCCCGGACCGCATCACCCTGGAGCACGGCAGCGGCGGCGCCCTCTCCCGGCAGCTCACCGAACAACTGATCTATCCCATATTGAAGAATGAAGAGTACGCCGAGCTGGCCGACGCCACCGCCTTCCAGATCCACGGTAAAGCGTTCTTCACCACCGACACCTACGTCGTGGATCCTCCCTTCTTCCCGGGGGGAGACATAGGCACCCTGGCCGTGTTCGGAACCTGCAACGACCTTGCCGTGTGCGGCGCCAAACCCCGTTATTTGACAATGGGTCTGGTTATCGAAGAGGGCTTTCCGATTTCAGAGCTGCGGCGTGTGCTGGAATCGGCTCGGCAGGCAACAGCCGAGGTCGGAGTCAAAGTGATCAGCGGCGATACGAAGGTTGTACCCGCCGGCAAGGGAGGGGGCATCTTCGTGAACACCGCCGGGGTCGGCGAGGCATTGGGCGAGCATGCTCTCTCTGCCGAAAACATTAAGCCCGGAGACCGGGTGCTGATATCCGGACCGGTGGGAAGTCACGGCCTGGCGATCCTGGCGGCCAGGGAAGAGCTGAAGGTGGCCTCTTCCCTGAGCTCCGACTGCGCCTCCCTCTACCCCATCTGCGAGGCATTGTATTCGCTGGGCGCCGATCTACGCTTCATGCGTGATGCCACCCGCGGCGGGGCAGCGGCCGTTCTCAACGAGATGGTCCTGGGCTCTGTCACTGCGGGGCTTCAGGTGCTGGAAAGCTCGGTGCCTGTTGGTTCCACCGTGGCCGCCGCCTCGGATCTGCTCGGGTTGAATCCTCTCGAGATCGCAAACGAAGGAGTGCTACTAGCCGTGGTTGCTCCGGACAGCGCCGCGCCGGCTCTGCAGCTGATGCGCTCCCTGCCGCTGGGAAGAGAGGCCTGCGATATCGGGTTTGTAAGTTCGGAGTCTCCGGGCAAGGTGATTCTACAAACCGCAGTAGGGGGCAGGCGCTTTCTCGACCTGCCGCGGGGATTGCTGCTTCCGCGCATCTGCTGAAGCGGTTGTCACTCTCCGTGGTACTGTATCAGGGTACGAATCGTGTAGCCGTTCAGCACCTTTTCGTAGTTCAGGAAGGGCAGCCCTACCACGGCAAAGATAGCTCGAACAACTGCACCGGCGGCCTCCAAAAGACCGGCCGCCGCTTTCAAAGTTCCGCCTGTGGCGATCAGGTCGTCGACCAGCAGGATATTCTGTCCGGCACGCACGTCCGCTTCGTGGACCTCGATCTCGTCCTCGCCGTACTCCAGGGAAAAGCTCGCTCGGTACGTCTTTCCCGGCAGTTTTCCCTTCTTGCGTATCAGAATCAGGGGGATCTGCAGGCTCAGGGCAACCGGGGCTGCAAAGACGAAGCCCCGTGACTCAACGGCTGCAACAGCACCAAGATCCAACTCCCGTCCCAGCGAAACAGCCCTGTCTACGCAGTGGCGGAATGCCTCGGGTGAGGTGAGGATGCTGGTAATGTCGTAGAAAAGGACGCCCGGTTTGGGAAAATCAGGTACTTTGCGGATCGTCTGATCGAGATCGAAATCACCTTCCACCCTTGATATCCTTCAGCTGCTCTACCAGTGCTGCAATCCATCCCTGCAGATCGGCCCTCCCTGATTCGGCGTCGGGAATATTGAGATAGTTGTTGTTTCCGAGGCTCAGCTCGCTGTCCTTCAGGACTTCCCCGAAAGCCTTCAGGGTAGCCTCGCTGTCGACGGAGAAACAACCAGCCACCCGCCCAGCCAGAGTAATTCCCTCGAACGCCCGAACCATCTCTGAGAAATCCGCATGGATCGCTCCTTTTGCTTCAGGCAGAGAGCCGAGCAAAAAGAGATCTGCCGCTGTCAGATCGGGCATGTGAGCCTGACCGGCTTCTTTGCATATCACCTCGAAGGATTGCCGTTGGAGGCAGTCTTCAAGACGCCCGACGATATCAAGCATACGGGCCTCTCCCGGTGCGTAAATTATAGCTGCGCGGTACATGATCGATCTCCTCTTTCACAGCATCGTATTATGGATACCACCAGCGGTCAATACTTTGAGAATCAGGGATACAGCTTGCGCATTCCCTGTACCCGGGCGCTGGCGGTAATGCTCATTTCCGAAACGTTTCCCGCTTCCAGCAGGTGAAAGCCCAAGCCGGCTACCATGGCGGCATTGTCGGTGCAAAGCTCGAGGGAAGGAAAGATGACGCGGTAATCCGTCTGCTCCGTCAGACGTCGGCGCAGATAGCTGTTTGCCGCCACCCCGCCGCCGGCGACGATCGTGCCGAGCCCCGTATGGCGAGCCGCCTTGAGTGTCCGGTCCACGAGAATATCAATGGCGGTGGCTTGAAACGAAGCGGCGATGTTTTCCTTGCTCTTTTCTAACTCCCGGTTCCAAAACTGATCGAGCTGGTTGACTACCGCTGTTTTCAGGCCTGAGTAGGATACATCGAAAAGATGATCGCCTTTGTGCAGGGAAGGCTTGGGAAAATTGAATGCTTGTCGATTTCCCCTGACGGCCAATCTGTCGATGGCCACACCTCCCGGAAACCCCAGGTCGTAGTGCTTCGCCACCTTGTCAAAGGCTTCCCCACAGGCATCGTCGATCGTGGTTCCGAGCACCTCGATTCTGTCGTAACGCTCGACCCGGGCGATCAGCGTATGCCCTCCGGAAACGAGAAGCCCAAGATAGGGATAGGAAATCTCGGACTCCAAGTGAGGTGCGTACAGATGGGCGAGAATGTGGTCCACGCCGATAAAGGGCCGCTCCAGCGCATGGGCAAGACCTTTGGCAAAGGAAAGTCCCACCAGCAGGGAACCTACCAGCCCGGGACGGTTGGTTACCGCCAAACCGTCGATATCCCGTGCGCTTTTGCCCGCCTCCTGCAGTGCCTGGCTTACCACCCCGCTGATGGTTTCTATGTGCCTGCGGGAGGCTATCTCCGGGACAACACCGTAAAAAGGCCGGTGGTCCTCTACCTGGGAGGCGATCACATTACTGAGAATCTGTTTTCCGTCCACTACGACCGAAGCGGCGCATTCGTCGCAAGATGACTCGATACCGAGAACGGTCACGGCTGCCCGTCTCCTTGATCGAGCAAAGCGGACACCGTGGTAAGCTCCACCCCGGCCCTTTCCATCCTGGATAACAGTTCCATCAGGGCTTCTACAATCTGAGGATTTTGAATGTGTCCTATCAACACGGCATAGCCGCCCGCCATTGAAAGCTCTATGCCTTTCTCCAGCGCTTCTCTGATGGCATCGTAGGCAGGATCGTTGTCTAGAAAAACACTGCGCTGGATGAAGGGAACCGAGTAGCGCTTTGCTGTCACACCGGCTACGGAGTCCGGCGTGGTCCGGCTGTCGAGGAAGTACCCGCCTTCCACGCGTAGGTATTCCATCACAACGGACATTACCCGTTCATCTGCGGTCGCCTTGGACCCCATGTGATTGTTTGTTCCTGAAGCCCCCGGCACCTGTGAAAAGCTTTGCTCGAGCGCCTGCCGTATCTCCTCTTCGCTCTGCGTGGTGAGAATCGCTCCCGGCCCGGGATCTTCGCCGTTCAACGGCTCCATGGGTAGATGGAGAAGCAGCTCCTTTCCCGCCTCCCTGATCCGCTGGGCCGACTCTCGGCTGTGCGCAAGATTGGGCAGCACGGAGAGCGATAGCGCCTCCGGAAACGAAAGAAAAGGTTCTAAGTTTTCCAGATTATAGCCAACATCGTCGATGACTACGGCGATCCTGCTTCTCCGTACGGCACGTTCCTGACGCTCTTCTGCCGCCGGCGCACGCTCGGCCGGTGCACGCTCGGCGGTAGGGGGTTCCACAGCCTCGCGCTCGGGCAGCAGAATCAGTATCACAACAAGGCAGAGCAAGATTAAAAATAGAAGGAGAACGGCTCGCTTGGCGCGCATGGGCCTATTGTATATACGGCCGGGGCTTGGTCAAGAGCTCTCAGATCAGGTGTAGACGAACTCGCGCAGTTCCTGAGCGCTTTCTTTGAGCTTCCTCAGGGCGCGTATCTCGATTTGCCGAACGGTTTCCGGTGAGATCCCCATTTCGTCGCCGATTTTTTTGAGGGTATACTTCTTCCCGCCGTAGAAGGCGAACCTGTAGAGCAGTATCTGTTTTTCTTTCTCCATAAGAGTTTCGAGGAACTTGAGAGTGCGTTCCCTCAAGTTGTCTCTCATGATCTCTTTTTCAGGTATATAGGAGTTGTCTTCGATAACATCTTGCAGCGTGCCGCTGTCCTCCTGGGTAGGTCCGTCCAGAGAAACGACGGCATTGGCAAGCTGGACGATCGTCTCGACTTCCTTGTTCTTCAGGCCCAACTCCGCGGCGATTTCTCTCATATTGGGCGTCCTCTTCAGTACCTGAGACAGGGAGTTGTAAGCCTTGTTGATCTTTCTGAGCTTCTCTTCTTTGCGGTGGGGAAGGCGAATCGTCCTGCGCTTGTTTGACAGAGCTCTGACAATCGCCTGCTTGATCCACCAGGATGCATAGGTGCTGAAGCGCACATGCTTGTGGTAGTCGTACTTGGAGGCAGCCTTGATAAGTCCAAGGTTGCCCTCTTGAATCAGATCGAGTAAAGCGACATCCCGGGTCATGTATTTCTTGGCGATCCGCACAACGAGACGCAAATTCGACTCTATCAGGCGCTGTCGAGCCGCTTCATCTCCCCGCCGAACTCTCCGGGAAAGCTGAAGCTCCTCCTCGAAGGTCAGGAGCCGGCCTTTCTTTATCTGGCCAAAGTAGGCGCGGAGAGCGTCTTCCTTATGGTCCGTGGTTTCTTTCATTCTCGCCATCGCCGGTTCCCTACCTGAATTCAAGCAAGAAACGTGCCAATTTTATAACTCACTCTTTGAGTTATAATCTCTTATACAATAATGAATTAAGAATCGTAACTTTTATACTCTGTGCAGCTCAACAAATGTGTATACTTTTTAATACAAATCACACGATTCGGGTTCTAAAAAAGTAGCCACCTCGAGCCAAGCAAACAGAGCGGTTCTTCCCGAATCAAGCCGTTATATCGAGCTGCTGGTAGATCATGTCGGCGATGCCGAAGTCCCCGTTTTCGGCCATCTTCTTGGCGTATTCATCGTAAAGCATGTCCTCGAAAAAATCCTCCGCCATTCCACCGTGGAAAAGCTTCGTTTTGGCCACGGACTTTCTCATGACATTGAGCATTTGTTTTATAAAGATAGCTTCGAATTCCACAGAAACCTTGTACAGCTTGCTGTTTTTATCAACAGGCCTGTTCTGCCTGACAGAGGCAGCCGCTTTCATGCGCGGCAGCTGGCGCTCGGGAAGATACGGTGTGTAGGGAATATTCATGATATCCATCAGCATGTCCTCACATCACGATCAGGGTACCGTACAGAGAACCGGCCCTGTCGATCGCCTTGATGATATGTATGATCAACTCCGTTTCCAATCCGATGGTGCGCAGGGTTTCAACCAGATCCTCCACCGTCGTGGTTTCCGCGAAGGTGAAGTGCTGCTCCGACTGCTCCCCCTCCCAGAGCCCGGCCGAGGGACGCCTGTAAGGACCTACATTCACAGAGATATCTTTGTAGGAAACGGCAACCTTGCCGATGCGCACGCGCTCGCCGAATATGATTACTCCGGATTCGGAATCGATCACCACCCTGTTGGACAATTCGGGTGTCACTTCGAGCGACTCGAGCTCGGCTATGAATCCCACCGTGTCCTGGCGATACCGGGCGGGGATCTGCAGCTCGATGGAAGCGGCATCTGCGGCCTTCAGTTCTATTTCCGGATATTTCTCCCGGATTGCCGCCGCCACGGCACTTGCCGTAACAAAATCCGGGTGACGCAGGATTACCTCGATCGAGTTTTCCACGATGTAGTCGGACAGCACATCCTGTTCGATGATCGCGCCTCCGGGAATCGTACCGACGGTCTTCTGATTTCTCTGATTTCTGCCGGAGGCCGGCGACACGGTAAAGATCTGTCCCTGAGCCAGGGCATATACGATGCCGTTCGCCGCTTTCAGAGGGGCTTGCAGCAGGACACCGCCCTCCAGGCTGCGGGCATCCCCTATACTGGAGACCAGTACGTCCACATTCTCCCCGGCGCGTACAAAAGCGGGAACGGTGCAGCTGACCGTGACAACGGCGCAGTTCTTACTGCGCACATCGGCCGCCTCGACGCGAAAGCCGAAATTGGAAACCAGATTGGCTATGGCGCTCTTCAGAAGTTCGGAGTTGGAAGAATCCCCTTTGCCGGCCAGACCTGTCACCAGACCGATTCCGACGAGCTGGTTTTCCCGCACTCCTTTGAGATCGGCGATATCCTTGATTCTCACCGTGGGTACCGCATAAACCGCCAGGCAGATAAAAAACAGAAATCCAGCAGCGATCCATTTAAAACTTTTCAACGAGCACCTCCCCTGCACCACTTACGCGTCCCATAAAGCGTTTCCCCGCATCGGCAGGACGTACCTCTATCGTGTCCCCCATGCCTCCGGAACGCAGAGCCCGGCCTTGAGCAGCGATACGCAGCCCTGGTCTGACAAAGACGATCGTGATCCTCTGCCCCGCCCGTACGGCCAGATCGCGCTGCAGGCGGTTCGGTTCGATCAGGGCGCCGCGCGCAATCGGAGCGGTAGTTCGATAACCGTCCAAGGGATCGCCGGGCAGCAGATACCTGGATGAGAGAACAGAGATATCCTCCGGAGAGAAATACACGAGCCCGTCAGAGAGCAGCCGGCCGGCAGGCAGGTCTTGCGCCGCCCGGGCTACGGGCAGAAAATGGTGGATCCAAACGCGGAAGCTGCCTCCGACGGACTGGCCGCCGGCTCCCCCATCGCCATCCGGACTCAGGACGCGGTAGCCTATCTGTAGCGAGCCGGCCAACGTACCGCTGCCGCCTCTCGCTGTCGAGTTCTCGACATCGAAGACGACCCGATCCTCCCATCCGGAGGCGAGCGTAGCGAGCGTAGCGAGCGAAGCTCGCGGAGCGAATCCATCGCCCCCACCGCGCCCGATGAGAGGAGCGCTGAGAAGCTCGATCTCGATTGTTCCCTGCTTCAACGTGTCCCGGTTATCTATGAATCTCAGGAATCTCTCGAAGAAGCGCTTCTGCTGAGCTTCTACGGCCGCCCCGGGCAGCAGCGCGACCCGGCCGCCGATGACAAAGAACTCTCCGTCTACCGCGGAGGCGACTCTGCTGCGAATCGCCGTACCGGGCAGCAGCGTCATACGTTTCGGAGTTGCGCCGAGGGGCAGCTGTTCGAGCACAGCGGCGGCGGCCGGATCTTGACTGACGATCGCGGCCACCTCACCCAGGGTGTAACCCTCACCCTCGAGAAAGGCGGACTTGTGTAGATAGATGCTCAAAGCCCCCGGTCGAACCAGGGGCAGGAGCAGGATCAAGAGCAGGATCCGGCGCACAGTGTGTACCCTCACATCTACCGCTTGAGGTTGTTCGCGGTAGCCAGCATGGAATCTGAGGTCTGGATCGCCTTGGAGTTGGTTTCGTAGGCCCGCTGGGCAACGATCATGTTCACCATCTCCTGAACCACGGATACGTTGGACATCTCGAGGAAACGCTGATGCGTCTTGCCCATTCCGTCGAAACCGGGCCGTCCCGGAATCACCTCTCCCGTGGCGTTCGTGACCTTGAAAAGATTCTCTCCCACCGCCTGCAGGCCCGCCGGGTTGACAAAGCGGTAGATCTCAATTTGACCCACCTCGATCGGATCTTCGATCCCGGCCACCTTGACCGTGACCCTGCCGTCCTGGGAAATCGTCAATGAGTCCCGGATGAAACCTTCAGGAAGGATTACCTCGGGCAGGAAGCGGTAGCCGTTGGAGCTCACAAGCTGGCCGTTGGAATCGATCTTGAAGGAACCGTCGCGGGTATAGCCGTAGCTGCCGTCGTAGAGCAGTACCCGGAAAAATCCCTCGCCTTCGATCGCCAAATCGGCCACATTGCCTGTGGATTGCAGCGCTCCCTGGGTGAAGATCTTCTGCGTGGCAGCGGGACGCACTCCGTGCCCCACCTGTATACCCGTCGGCACCAGAGTCACCTCGGTAGCCGGAGTTCCGGCCACCCGCAGCGTCTGATACAGCAGGTCCTCGAAGTCGGGCCTGTTGGCCTTGAACCCCGTAGTGTTCACGTTAGAAAGGTTGTTGGCTATGGTATCGATGTTGAACTGCTGGCCCACCATGCCTGAAGCTGCAGTCCATAAAGATCGCATCATCTTCCTCTACCTCCTATACTCGTAGGGCCTCGTTGATCAGGCGCCCCAGCAGACTGTCCTGCGTCTGGATCATCTTCTGGTTGGCTTCGTAGCTCCTCTGCACCTCGATCATCTGAACCATCTCCGTAACCACATTCACGTTCGAGCTCTCTAAAAAGCCCTGGCGCACTTTGGGCCTTTGCTCTCCGAAGGCGATTTCGGCGGGACCCGATTCCTCCGTGGCTGTCCAAAAGGAGTTGCCCATCTTCTTGAGATAGCGGGGCCGCTTGAAGTTGACGATTTTTAGCCTGTCCACGCGCTCCAGGTTTTCCCACTCGTTCTCCTCGAGGCTTACCAGCCTGCGCTCATCCCCGGCAAAGGTGGCGTTTTGATAGATGACGCCATCCTGGTCGATTACGAAGTTGTTCTTCTTGAGCTTGACCGGACCGTTTTCTCCGAGAACAAACTCTCCGTGCTTGGTGACCAGGTACCCCTCGTCATTGATGAGAAAGGAACCGTTGCGCGTATAGCGCTCCCCGTAGGGAAGCAGAACGCTCATGAATCCCTCGCTTTCCAAGGCCAGATCGAAGGGATTTTCCGTCTGTTTGAGGGAGCCCTGGGTAAAAGCTGTATACACCTCGTTGAGCTCCGCCCCGGTGCCGAGCTTGCCCACGATCGGTGTGGTGTCTATCGATCCCAATGGGAAGACGTACATGCCGTCGTCGTTCATGCGCCGGAGCAGGATCTCGGGAAAAGCCTTGTTGATGGCCGTGTCCCGCTTGTACCCGTTCAGATCTACGTTTGCCAGGTTGTTGGAGATCGCATCGAGGCGGTGCATCTGCACCACCATTCCGCTGGCACCTGTGTACAGGCCTCGAATCAAGGATTGCCTCCTCCGCTGTTTATCCACGGGCAGGCTTTCGTTTTTCCGGAACCGCCCATGTCTATTTGATTATCGGTCTGCCGTAAAAATCCTTGACGAGAGCCGGGTTCGACTGATTCATACGGTTTTTTTCTATTAAGATAATTTGGTTTGTTGTTTTAAATTCGCCCAAAATTGACGTGGAGAAACAATCGGTATTGATTCAAATTGTTCCAGTACGAGAAGATCCTTGTCACCGGTTACCAGATAGTCAGCCGAACAGCCGCGCGCCAGCTCCAAAATCCTATCATCTGACGGATCCCGGCAAATCTGTGTCTGCAACGCTTGCGGGGTGATTAGCATTGAATAGTCGGTCAGCAGGCCGATTATTTCATCTACCTTGGATTTTGACATTTTGATTTTCTTTAACAGATTCTTTCTGACTTCAGAGAACAGATGCGGGCTCGCCGCAATTCGATGCTGATCAAGACAAAGCTCGAATACCGCTTGGCACAAGCCTCGCGCCGCGAAAGCCGCGACGATCACGTTCGTGTCTAGCACTACGGTCATGAAATGATATTAAAGACATCCTCATCGGTCAGAATACCCTGAGCTTCGGCGAAGGGTAGCGTTTGGCTGCGGAGTTTCCTGAATCGACGAATCGCTACATATCTCTGTATGGATTCTCGCACGAGATCGCTTACCGGTTTTGATTCGGTCCGGCTCAGCTCCTGCAACTCTTTTCGGAGATCTTCAGGAATCCTTACTGTAAGTGTTTGTTTCATAGAGTCCTCTGTGTTACAATGTAGCACAGTTCATTGCAGCGGTCAACCAATATTCTCCGACTGCGCTGAAGCACCACAATTCCCAGCAGTAGACAAAATCACTGAAAACGGTGTAAATTTCAACGGTCAATATTGATAGTGAAATTGATATTAAAAACTAATTACTTATATAAAAAGTAAATAGATGCCAGAATAGC
>CAYMGP010000062.1:0-24504 GCA_964390045.1 uncultured Spirochaetaceae bacterium
CACGGCTGTCCAACTGTTGGGCATATGATTATTTTTAATTATTTAAATAGCAAGTATATAGAGGTAAAATTAACTTTTATCGATTTGAAATAGATTCTATACTTCTGCCACTCTCTGACAACAAAGTGAAGGAGTGGCCGATGAATCTAGGACAAACGGTGTTTTCACAGATCATGGATTTTGTTCCTGCCCACGAGTTCAGAAAATGTGTGCAGCGATATCGTGGAAACTACAAAGTCCAGAGTTTCTCCTGTTGGAATCAGTTTTTGTGCATGGCCTTCGCTCAACTCACCTACCGGGAGAGCCTTCGAGATATCGAATCCTGTCTCAATTCCATGCAAAGCAAACTTTATCACATGGGTTTCCGGGGTACCCTTTCACGCAGTACCATCGCCTACGCAAACGAAACTCGAGACTGGCGGATCTATGCCGAGTTTGCCCAGGTACTGATTCATATGGCCAGGGGTCTGTACAAGGACGATGAGTTCGGAGCCGAACTCGACAATACCGTCTATGCTCTGGATTCAACAACGATCGATCTTTGCTTTTCGCTGTTTCCCTGGGCACGGTTTCGCAAACAAAAAGGAGCTATCAAGCTGCATACCCTGCTGGACCTGCGCGGTAATTTACCTTCCTACATACAAATAACGGACGGCAAAGTACATGATGTAAACATCCTGGATGATCTGATCCCCGAACCGGGTTCCTTCTATATCATGGACCGCGGGTATGTTGATTTCGCCAGGCTCTATAGGCTGACGCAATTTTGTGCCTTCTTCGTCACCCGCGCGAAGACCAACCTTCAGTGTCGTAGACTGTATTCGTACCCGGTTGATAGGTCCCTCGGACTACGATGCGATCAGACAATTGTGTTGACAGGCTATACCTCCTTCAAAGGATATCCGGACAAACTGCGGCGTACGCGATATTTCGATGAGGAGACGGAGAAACTTTTGACCTTTTTGTCGAACAACTTCTTTATCCCGGCGTTGACCATCGCCCAGCTGTACAAGTGTCGCTGGCAGGTCGAACTGTTTTTTCGATGGATCAAGCAACACCTGAGGATCAAAGCCTTCTATGGGACTTCCAAGAATGCAGTGAAGACCCAGATTTGGATCGCTATCTCTGTGTACGTTCTTATCGCCATCATCAAGAGGCGGTTGGATTTGCCTTTCAGTCTCTACACAATTTTGCAGATTCTGAGTGTGACGG
This sequence comes from uncultured Spirochaetaceae bacterium, assembly GCA_964390045.1. Lineage (GTDB taxonomy): Bacteria > Spirochaetota > Spirochaetia > SZUA-6 > DRHE01 > CAYMGP01. The sequence continues at coordinate 1,213 of CAYMGP010000062.1, forward strand.
CCTTCGAGCAAGTGCCTATCATACAAGTACTTACGAATTTCGATTACAGAGTTGCTGGGGGCGATTCTGCTAAACAATTGCTATTAATAGATTTATAATTGGACAGTAGTGATATCCATCCTATAAGAAATCCCCCAATTCCAACCAGAATCAGAAAGGTGGTTTCAGAAGGATGGTAGTAATAAAGCTTTTTAAAACGAACCAGAAAGGGGATAACAGGAAGATCCATATGAGAAATCGGTATAAAAACATACAGAAAAGGGAACTCGAGAGGATACATTATTGAAGCAATCAGGGCTACCATTTCACCGTAGATAAAAAATAAACTGCTGATTGTACCAGCAAAGCCGAGTGTATCAATCCATATATAATGCCAAGGATAACCGGTTTTATATTTCTTGCGGTTTGTAAGAATATATATACTGGCAGAATATAAAACAGTAATATTGCGGGCAAAGGAATAAAAGCTAAGCCTCCGCCGTCTAAAGTAGAGAGTCCTATAACATAGATCACTAAAGAAATCACAGATATGCCCGCAAGCCATATCTGAGAGCTCGTAAGGCGTAGCTTCCTTTCTTTCACGCTATTAATACTAATGTATTCGTGTCGAGGTTTTTTCGGAATTATCCAGATACCGAAAACTCTTCATCTTTTAGACGAAAAAAAGTGGCTCCTGGTCCTGGCAAGGATTTCTCTGTAATCGTGCTCTTATTCTCCAGACAGGAAATGTTGATCTCGGAGGCGATTACAGGCATCTTACCGTTAGGATAGTCAATCAGGGGGATATCGTTGAGAATATGCCGTCGGGGATTGGGCTTCACTGTATCATCATAGTAGAACTGCTCGCTCCGGAGAGAATTCGATTGACGCAAAATTTTACCAGCGATAAATTAAAAGGTGAGCCATGGCAGTTAAATACCAGGATTATTACGAAACACTGCAGGTACCACGGGGTGCCAGCCAGGAAGACATCCACGCAGCCTACAGAAAGCTCGCTCGCAAGTATCATCCGGATATCAACAAAAGCGCGGATGCCGAGGAAAAATTCAAGCGTATCGGCGAGGCCTATGAGGTGCTGCGGGACCCGGAAAAACGAAGAAGATACGACACGCTCGGTGACAACTGGAAGGCCGGGCAGGACTTCTCCCCGCCTCCCGGCTGGGAGTTTTTCAGTACCGGTCGCGGTGCCAGGGCTCAACGCCGGGGATTCGACTTCAATATATTCGGTGATTTCGGCGAATCCCCCCTTTCGGGATTCAGCGATTTCTTTGAGGCCCTGTTCGGAGGCGGTCTCGAAGGATTTCAGAGCGGATCCAGTGCGCAGCGCGGGGGATCCCGGCGCGGCGCACAACGCGGCGGCCGCTCGATGCGCGGGCAGGATCAAGAAGCCGAAATCACCGTCACTCTGGAAGAGGCCTATCTCGGAACCAAGAAAAATATATCCCTGGAGAGCACGGCGCCCGATTCGAACGGCCGGATGAAACGAAGCACCAAGACCTTGGAGATTCGCATCCCCGCCGGCACGACCCACGGGCAGCGGCTGCGCCTGCGGGGTCAGGGAGGCGCCGGATTCGGCGATGCAAACTCAGGGGACCTGTACCTGAGGGTGGGGATCGCTCCTCACCCCGTGTTTCGCCTCACCGGCCACGATCTCGAGCTCGACGCTCCCGTCACCCCATGGGAAGCCGTCCTCGGAGCCAGGATCGAGGTTCCCATAATCGGCGGGAAGGCATCGCTCAAGCTTCAGCCCGGTATCCAAAGCGGCCGGCGCCTGCGCCTGCGCGGAAAGGGCTTCCCTAAAAAAAGCGGTGGACACGGGGACCTTTACGTACGAATCCAGATCGAGGTTCCTCAAAACTTGAGCTCTCGGGAACGCAAACTTTTCGAAGAGCTTTCACAGATCTCGTCTTTTAAGCCGCGGCGTTGGTAAAGCGGGCTTGAGTCGATCAAACTTCCCGCCGCGGCGGTCACAGAAAATAGTGTAAAACGTTGTCACTCAAGTATTTATTTATTACTATATAGTTGGATATGCCATCACAAATCTGTCATATTATATTTGCAGAAGAAGCTCTAAAAAAGGCTTTGGGCAGTCAAGCTCAGGAGATCCTCGAACGGAGAGGGAATATATTCCGCTTCGGGGCTCAGGGTCCCGATTTTTTTTACCATAACCAGCGTACCAGACCCTCCGGTCTCAAATACGGCACGAACGCTCACCGGGAGGGCTTCGGCAGGCTGGTCGCTAATATGATCGCAGAGCTGAGGCGGCTGGAGTCCAGATGCCACGAGGAGTTGCCCCGCATCAGAGCCTACATTCTCGGCTTCTCGACCCACGCTGTGCTCGACAAAAAGGCTCATCCCTTTATCGATTACTACGCCGGCTGGAAGGGCAGCGAGCAGAATGAGACGGAGGATTTTTTTCGCTGTCACATATTCTTAGAGCGCATCCTCGATGTTTTGATGCTGAAGCGTAAGCGGGGAATCGACATCGGGCAGCTGGACCTGCCCTCGCTTCTCGACTGCGGTCCGGAACTTCCCTACGGAATTGTCAAGACACTTGTAAAAGCCCTGCACGTCACCTACCCGAAGACGCACTTCAAATCCCGGGACAGGCAGAGAGTGCAAAACGCCTACAGCGACACTATGGCTTTCTATGCCATTATCGATCCCCGGAAACCTCGACACAGGCGCCTGGCCTACGAACGGGATCTTATGTCTCAAGAAAATCAGCGGCGTCTCGCTCTCTTCCATCTCTATAAGCTGCCCGCCGATATCGATTTTCTCAATTTGGAGAAAAGGCTCTGGACTCATCCCTGCAACAATCAGTGGCGGTCCAACGAGAGCTTTCCCGAGCTGTACGAGGCAGCCCTCGAGGAGGCGGTGCCCATCCTGACAGGAATCTCACAGATTCTGAACGGAGAAGTTGAGCCACAGCAGGCGGAGCAACTGCTCGGCAATCAATCCCTGGAAACAGGCCTGTACTGGCGGGAGGGTAACAGGCTTGTATTCAACGATCCCCTGCCTCTCGCGCAACTCATCGACGAGCTGTACCTCCAGTTCGAACAAGCTCCGGCGCTGAATCCCTGACTCACAACCGTTCCCAAACCCCCCGAATTGACCCCCCTGGGCGGGGATGCTATCATAGGCAGATCATGGATCCACAAGAAATAAAGGATAATTTGAGGGACAAGGGCTACTCCAAGGCGGCCCGCTTTCTGATGCTCCTCGGCAAAGAGGAAGCGGCGGAAGTAATGAAACACCTCTCCGAAGACGAGGTGGCCGGAATCACCGAAGAGATAGCCCGGGTGAAAACGATCGAATCTCGGGAAGCTACCAAGATATTCGAAGAGTTCGGCTACCTGCTGAAAACGCAGGATCTGGTGGCCCGGGGAGGTATAGGCATCGCCGAGGAAATCCTGCGCAAGGCTTTTGACGAAGAAAAGGCTCAAGCTTTGATAAAAAGGCTGAAAGAACGGACAGCACCCCACCCCTTCTCCTTCATCATGGACCTGGATATGGAACAGGTGAAGATCCTGCTGAAAAACGAATCGGCCCCGGTTCTTTCCGCCATTCTTCCCCACCTCAGCCCGGACCGGGCTGCAGAAATCCTCGGCTCGCTGGATGAACAGCTGCAACTCCAGATTGTCAGGCGCATGGCCAATCTCAGGAAGATCAATCCCGAGGTCCTGCGCCAGGCCGAAGGGACCCTGAAGGAGAAGATCCGTACTCAGGGACAGATCGTTACCCAGGAAATCGATGGACAGGCGGTATTGGCGGAGATCCTGCGAAACATGAACTACAGCAACGAGCAGGACATCATGGAGCAGCTCGAGCTCATAGATCCCAAACTGGCTCAAGCGATCGAAAAGAAGCTGCTGACCCTCGACATCCTCCTCAGCATCAGCGACAAAGACCTGCAATCGGTCCTGCGCGACTTCTCGGACTCAGAACTGGCCCTGCTCTGTAAAGGCTTGAACGAGGTCCAAACCGAGAGGATTAAAAGCAATCTTTCCGCCCGCCGCTGGGCATCGATCGTAGCAGAAAGCGAAGACCTCGGGGCTGTTTTTCGTTCTGAAGTTGAGACAGCCGTTGCTGATTTCCTCGATTACATAAAGCTTCAGAAAGAAAAAGGCGAGATAAGCATCGTTAAGAACGGAGACAAGATCGTAGAATGAAACACAGCCAACCACAGACAGTACAGATTGAAAGCATCGCCGATTACGAAAACCAGGAGGTTCGAATCGCCGGCTGGATGTATAACATCCGCTCGAAGGGCAAAATACATTTTCTCCAATTGAGGGATGGATCGGGACGAATCCAGGGTGTGGCCGTCCAGGGTGAGTGCGATCCGGAAAGCTTTCAGGTCATCGCAAACCTAAAGATGGAAGCATCGGTGCTCGTCGACGGCTCGGTGCGCAAGGACGAGAGGGCGCCTACCGGCTACGAGCTCACGGTTACAAAACTATGCGTCGTACAGAATCCGGAGGATGACTATCCCATAGCCAAAAAAGAGCACGGCATCGATTTTCTGCTGGAGAATCGGCATCTGTGGCTGCGTTCGACCCTGCCCACAGCAGTATTGAGAGTACGTCACGAAGCCATCGCCTCGTTGAGGAGCTTCTTCTACAACCGCGATTTCATTCTCATCGATACGCCCATCCTTACAGGGTCGATCGGGGAGAGCGCGGGAACCCTCTTCGAGGTACCCTACTTCGACATGGGAAACGCCTATCTTGCGCAAACCGGCCAGCTTTATTTGGAAGCCGCCTGCGCAGCTTTCGGCAAGGTCTTCAACTTCGGACCCACCTTCCGGGCTGAGAAATCCAAGACCCGCCGTCATTTGACAGAGTTCTGGATGCTGGAGGCCGAGGTAGCCTACCTGGACAGCCAGGGCAATCTGCAGCTGCAGGAGGACATGATCTGCGCCCTGGTCGAGGACATCCTCTCCCACTGCGAGAGGGAGCTGAAAACCCTGGGCCGCGATCTCGAAAAGCTAAAGAGGATCAAACCACCTTTCCCACGGATCGACTATGGAGACGCCGTCGAGTGGCTGCGCGGGCAGGGCCGCGGCATCGAATGGGGGGCCGATCTCGGAGCCGAGGAGGAAACCTTGCTGTCCGAACGCTACGAAAAACCCGTGTTTGTGGTCAACTATCCCAAACGCGCCAAGGCTTTCTACATGAAGGAAAATCCCGATAATCCGCAAACCGTGCTCTGCGCCGATCTGTTGGCACCGGAAGGGTACGGCGAGATCATCGGCGGTTCCCAGAGGGAGGACGATCACGACAAGCTTCTTGCCCGTATCCATGAGGAAAAACTTCCCGAGCAGGCCTATACCTGGTACCTTGAGCTTCGTCGTTTTGGATCGGTGCCCCATTCCGGCTACGGGCTTGGGCTCGAGCGAACCGTGACCTGGCTGTGCGGAATCCACCACATACGGGAAGCGATCCCCTTTCCCCGTACGCTCAGCCGTCTCTATCCATGAACATCTCTGTACACTTTCTCGGCGCCGCCGGGAACGTAACAGGCTCCTGCTACCTCGTTGAAACGGAAGGCGCTCGTCTGCTCATCGACTGCGGATTGTTCCAGGAACGCAGGTTTCGCGAGCGCAACTGGAAGCCCTTTGCCTTCGATCCCGGTTCGATCGATGCGGTGCTTCTGACCCATGCCCACCTCGACCACTGCGGGCTGCTGCCCAAGCTCGTTCGAGAAGGTTTCAGCGGTCCAATCTACTGCACCCCGGCTACCGCCGAAATCGCCAAGATCGTGCTGCTCGACTCCGCTCGTATCCAGGAAGAGGATGCTGAGTTCAAGCGGCGCCGCCACGAGAGAGAGGGACGCAAAGGCCCCTACCCCAAACTGCCGCTTTACACAGAGGAGAATGCCAGGCGCACGCTTCCTCTATTCAAGACAGCGGCCTACGAAAAACCTCTTGCCATCGCCGATGGGACTCAAGCTGCTTTCTTCGTAGCCGGGCACATCCTCGGCTCCACGATGATTCGCCTCGAAATCCGTAGAAACGACGAACAGAGATCCCTGGTGTTCTCCGGCGATATCGGGCAATGGGACAAACCGATCATCGAAGATCCTACAGTTTTCAAAAGCGCAGACTACATGGTTATGGAATCTACCTACGGCGACAGGATACACGAAGACCCGGGCGAGATCGATCAGCTGCTCGAAACCACGGTGAGGAAAACCCACGACAGCGGCGGCAACCTGCTGATCCCCAGTTTCGCCCTGGAACGTACTCAGGAGGTGCTTTACTACCTCAACAAGCTGCTGCGGGCCGACCGGATCCCTCACCTCATGGTATTCGTGGACTCCCCCATGGCTGTAAGCGTCACCGAGGTGTTCAAGCAACACCCCGAGCTGTTCGACAGCCAGATGCGGGAACTGGTAGCTGACGATCAATCACCTTTCGGTTTTCCGGGTCTCAAGATGACACGCTCGGTGGCCGATTCCAAGGCGATCAACCACATTCGGGGTACCAGCATCATCATCGCAGGCTCCGGCATGTGCACCGGCGGCCGCATCAAACACCACCTGGAGCACAATATCTCGAGGCCGGAGAGCACGATCTTGTTCGTAGGGTATCAGGCGGAAGGCACTCTAGGCCGGGAGATTTTGGGCGGAGCCCGAGAGGTGCGTATTTTCGGCACCATGCACAAGCGCCGGGCCAGGATAAGGAGAATCAACAGCTTCTCGGCCCATGCCGACCAAAGCGGCCTGCTACGCTGGCTCGGCTCTCTCGAGCACCCGCCCCGCAGGCTCTTTCTCACCCACGGCGAAGCCGGGGCCATCGCCGCCCTGTCGGCGCAGATCCACAAGCGAAAGGGCTGGCAACCGACGATCCCCGAGTACGGCGAGACCGTTGTCTTGGATTAAACGCGGTTCTTGGCAAGAATCCAGTCGACAGCAGCCGTTGTGGAATCGAACAGCTCGTCGGCCTGTCCAAGCTCCGTCGCGGCCATCGTATTTGTAACGGCCAGTACCGTGAGCCCGGCTTTCCAGGCTGAATGCACGCCGCTCACCGAATCCTCTATCGCTACACAACGGTCGGGAGGTACGCCGAGGCGTTCAACGGCCAGCAGGTAGCAGTCCGGCGCCGGCTTGGGATGATCTACATCGTCCCCGCTGACGATCACCTCAAAGCTGCCTTCCATCCCGAGCCTTCGGAGCATCAGCTCGGCTTCCTCGCGCCCGCTGGAGGTGGCCAAACCAAGGGGTAAAGGATGCAGCGCCGCCACGGCTTGAGCAGCTCCGTCAAAGGCGAGCAGGCTTTCAGAGACAAAACGCCGAAAACAGTCCCGTTTCAAGTCACGAAGCTGCTCAGCATCGATCCCGGCAGCCTGCTCTCTCGCGATGTCCTCAGCAATTACCGTGTCCGATCGCCCGATCCACTCATTCATCGATACGAGCCCGGTAGAAAGACCTGTCTCGGTTAAAGCCCGCTCCCAGGCGCGGACGTGGAGTCCCTCGGAATCAGCCAGCACTCCGTCGAGGTCAAAAACAACTGCCAGTATCTGCGCTCCAGCCATGGCACCTACTGTACCCGGAAACCGCGGATTCTGAGAAGTATGGGGCGCGGCTGCTCCGCTCTCATCCGCCTTGAGAATCCCATTCAAACATGCTATAAATTCGCGCACAGGAGGCTGCCTTGTATAAACTGTCCATCGCCTATTTTTTATGGTTCATCTCCGGGTTCGGTGCTTTGGGCTTCCACAGGTTCTACCTCGGAAGAATCGGCACCGGTCTGCTCTGGTTTTTTACTGGCGGACTGGCCGGCATCGGCGGCTTGTTCGACCTGTTCTATATTCCCACCATGGTGCGGGAGGAAAACCTGAGGCGCGGGTACCGCAGCGCCCTGTACTCAGACCCCCACTTCTCCATCTCTACATCCGGGCCGGTATCAAAACCCAAGGAGTCACTGGAGAAGGTAATCCTGCGCACAGCCAAGAAAAACAAAGGCGCGGCCACGCCGGGAGAGGTAGCCCTCGAAGGCGACATCCCCATTGAAGAAGCCAAAAAGGCTCTGGAAAAGCTGGTATCCGAGGGATTCGCCGAGATGCGCATCCGCAAATCCGGAATCATCGCCTACGTGTTTCCCGAGTTCTTGGAAAACGATTCCCAATTCGAAGATCTGTAGAAAGTTCCGTATCCGGCTTCACCGGAGGCTGCGAAAGGCTTCTATGAAGCCTTTCGGCTCTTTCGGGCTGAGCAGGTACACCTTTCCCTCCACCGTCACAACCAAAACGAAATCGCCGCTGGTAGAGGCTCCCACAGATGTGATGGTGAGCGGACCTCCGCTGCGGGTTTCGCTGAGAACAATCGGCACCGATGAAAAACCGATCTTCTCACCTACCCGGCGCTGGGCTCGAAAAGCATCGACCACGTTCAGGTTGCTGGTGCTTTCGGCCTCCGCTGCTTGGTCCGGATAGATAAGGGCCACGGCCTCTCTATCGGTGAGTAGCCGCAGCTCCCCGATCTGTACCCGGGGGATTTGTACGCTTCGAAAGGTACGCTTCACAGTTATTCCCGAAGGATCTATGAAGTAAGCCCAGCCGGGCTTGAGGGTTACAAAAACGAGCAGGGCGAGGAAGGCGGTGGAGAAGACAATGAAGAGAAAGCCGATCCGCTCGCCGAAGATGAGCAAACCCAAACCGAGAACGGTGAAAACCCCGAATCCCAAAAAAAATATCACCGTGTTTCGAACGCTTCTCCTGGCAGAGAACCGCCTTTCGCGTTCCCCGGAGGTTTCGATTTCCATTCCCTTCTTTCCTGTTCGAGAATCGACCGCTGCAATCCACTATAGCGTGGCTGGAAGAGGAGGTCCAGTTTATTGACATTCCTACCTCTGCTCCATAGTATCTCATAAGATTATGAAAACAGACGAGTTAAAAAAGAAATACCTTGAGTTTTTCAGGATCAACGGACACGCGGAAATCTCGGGAAGCTCCCTGATCCCGGAGAATGATCCTACCGTGCTGTTCACAACGGCGGGAATGCATCCCCTGGTTCCCTACATCCTCGGAGAACCCCATCCGGCGGGCAAACGACTGGTGGATGTACAGAAGTGCATCCGCACAGGTGACATCGAAGAGGTGGGCGATCCCTCGCATCTGACCTTCTTCGAAATGCTGGGCAACTGGTCTCTCGGCGACTATTTCAAAGAGCAGGCTATCCGGCTTAGCTACGAGTTCCTCACATCCGCAGACTGGCTCGGTTTCGACCCGGACACTCTGTCGGTAACCGTGTTTGCCGGTGACGAAGAGGTGCCCGCCGATGAGGAAGCGGCCTCTATCTGGAGGAGCTTAGGTATCCCGGATCAGCGGATCTATTTCCTCGGGCGGGAAGACAACTGGTGGGGACCGGCCGGGCAAACAGGCCCCTGCGGTCCCGATACCGAGATGTTCATCGATACAGGTATAGATCCCTGCTCTGCCGAGTGCAAGCCGGGCTGCTCCTGCGGAAAGTACTTCGAGGTCTGGAACGATGTGTTCATGCAGTACAACAAGAGCTCCGACGGCAGCTACCTGCCTCTGGACCAGACAACGGTAGACACAGGCATGGGGGTGGAGCGCACCTGTGCCATGCTGCAGGGAAAGAAGAGCGTCTACGAGATCGAAACCTTCGAACCGATCATCCGAGCCGTAGAGGGAGTCAGTGGACAGAGTTACGGAGGGGGTGCAGAGACGGACAGATCGATACGGATCGTCACGGACCACATCCGTTCTGCAGTCTTCATCCTGGGAGACGACAGGGGAGTCAAGCCCTCCAATCTCGGTCAAGGATATATCCTGCGCCGCCTGATTCGGAGGGCCATTCGACACGCCCGCAAGCTCGGCGTGGAGCGTGACTTCCTCGCCGCCGCCGCCCAAGCCTGCATCAATGCCCAAGCTGTATCCTACCCCGAACTGACGCGAAACCGGGATACTGTCCTAGAGGAGCTTCAGCGGGAGGAGAAGAAGTTTCTCCAGACCCTGCAAAAGGGCGAGCACGAGTTCGAGAAGGTGCTGCCCAATTTGTTGAAAAATCCCAAGCGGATCGTGCCGGGCAGAGTGGCCTTCCGTCTTTACGATACCTACGGTTTCCCTATAGAGCTCACCGAGGAGCTGGCCGCCGAGCATGATATGAGCGTCGATCTCGAGGGCTTCGAGCAGGCATTCAGGAAACATCAACAACTTTCCAAGAGCGGGGCGGAGAAGGCTTTTAAAGGGGGCCTGGCCGACCACAGCGCCGAGGTGCGCAAGCTGCATACCGCCACCCATCTTCTTCACCAGGCCCTGCGCCTTGTTTTGGGAGAACACGTCCAACAGAAGGGATCGAACATCACCGCAGAGCGGCTGCGCTTCGATTTCTCCAATCCCGAGCCGCTGACCAAGCAGCAGATCAACGAGATCGAGCGAATCGTAAACGAGCAGATTCGCAGGGACCTGCCTGTCCATTTCGAGACCATGACTCTCGAGCGGGCCGGGGAGACCGGCGCGATCGCTCTTTTCGGCGATCGTTACCAGGAAAAGGTAAAAGTGTACTCCATCGGGGATTTCTCGAGCGAGGTTTGCGGTGGTCCGCATGTCGAGCATACAGGAGAGCTGGGCGGTTTCCGCATCGTCAAGGAGCAGTCCTCTTCGGCGGGTGTACGCCGCATCCGCGCCGTGGTTGGAGAGGCGCCCCGAGGACAGGAATGATCAGCCCAACTGTCCGCAGGCACCGCAGACGGAGCTTCCCCGTGACAGCCGGGTGGTAGCGGGAATGCCGGCCTGCTCGAGCCGGCGTTGGAACCAGCCGAGGCGCTTTGAATCCGGCCGGAGGTAGGGAAACTCAGGAACGGGATTCCAGGGAATCAGGTTCACCAGCACCTTGAGGGGTCTCTGGCCGCGCTCGCCGGCCACAAACCGTACCAGAGCTTCGATGTCCTCGGGACGATCGTTGAGCCCGGCCATCAGAACGATTTCAAGTGTAATCCGCTTGCCCGAGGCTCTCTGGTAGTCGCTGAGGCTGCCACGCAGCTCCCTCAGTGGATTCGCTTTGCTTACCGGCATGAGTTTGTTCCGCACTCGAGGTTCGGCCGATACGAGGGAAACAGCCAGGCGCGCACCGAGCCCCCGCTCGACCAGCGAGCGGATACCCTGAACAAGCCCGCAGGTGGACACGGTCAGGCGCCGGGGGCTGAGCGCGCTGCCCGAGGGGCAGGTCAGCACCTTCACTGCCTGTTCGAGATTGTCGAGGTTGGCCAGAGGCTCGCCCATACCCATGAACACCACATTGGCGATTTCCCGGGCTGCCGAGGTTTTCATCTCAGCGCGCACATAACGGCGCAGCAGTAGATACTGTTCGACGATCTCGAAGTCCTCGAGATCTCTCCCGTAGCCGTGGGCTCCCGTTCGACAGAAGCGGCAGGCCATAGCGCATCCCACCTGTGTTGACAGGCAGGCTGTTCGGCGTCCCCGCTCGTCCTGCATCAATACAGATTCAATGGTGTTGCCGTCGTGGAGACGAAAACCGAGCTTCACAGTCCCGTCCTCGCCTTTCAGAACCTCGGCAGTTTCCAGTGTTACGCTACGAGTCCGTTGGGACAGCTCCCGCCTCAAAACTTCGGGCAGGTCGCTCATTGCTGTGAAATCGAAAACGAGATTCCTGTGTATCCAGGCAAAGACCTGCCTGCTCCTGAAGCGTGGCTCGAAGCTCAGGGTCTCAGCCAGCTGATCGGGAAGAAGAGCTGAAATGGGGATCATTCTCTTTTGAGGTTTTTCAACATCTCCGTGATCTTGGAGTTATTCCCGCCGAGCTGCACGAAACGAGTCATGGTATCGATCGCGCCCTGCCGATTGCCCAACTTGAGATAGGAGTCGGCAATCTCGATCACCAAGCGGTGATTCTTCGGGTTCTGCACGAGCAATCCTGTCAGGGATTCGATAGCCTGCAGGTGATCGCCTTTTATCTTGCTGATCAAAGCCAAACCGATCACCGCGTATACGTCGAACTCGATGTTCAGGGCCCGGTGGTAGAACTCCTCGGCCTGCTCCAGATCGCCGAGATTCCTCAAAGCATCGCCGGCCCGTGTGATGATGACCTTGTTGTCGGGATCGGATTCGAGGATTTGCTTCCAGGCTTGAAGTGACTTATCGTGGCGGTTCATTCCCCGATTACAATCAGCGATACCAAAGAGAGCGTAAAAGTTGCCGGATTCAATTTCGAGGGCCTTTTCAAAGTAAGGCAGACCCTTCTGAAAATCCTTGGTCTTGCGGTAACAGTTGCCAAGAGAGGTCAACACCTTGATATTGCCGGGATCGTTTTCCAGCATCCGCTCCCAGAAAGTGACCGCCTCTGTGTAGTATCTGAAATCGAAGTGCAGGTGTCCCAGGCCGTTGAGGGCGTAAGGATTCTCAGGCTCGACCTCGAGAGCCTGCAGGTAAAGCTCTTTTGATTTGTCGAATTTTTTTGTCTTGCGGTAGGCGTCGGCGATTCGGGTCAGAACCGTCACATCATGTCCGTCTTGATGCAGGTACTGCTCCCAAATCTCAATGGCCTTCTGATAGGCATTCTGAGCCCGATAGCAGTCTGCCAGCCCGATCAGGGCGTACTTGTTACCCGGATGGAACTTCAAGCAGGTTTGGTAGTAGTCGACGGCCCGCTCAAAGTCCCCCTGTTTTCTGGCTGCTTCCCCTAGACCGACCAGTGCGTAGTTGTTCTCGGGATTGAAGTCGATAATAGCGTTGAAACACTCGCTGGCTTCAGCCAGTCTACCCTCTTTCAGATGTTTGTATCCGGCCTTGGAAAGCTCTGCCTGCCGATCTCGCTCGGCAGAAGAAGAATTGCTCTCCCCGTTCAACTTTTTTCTTCTCCTTCCTGCAACCACTTTTTTATTATAGAAATCGTTTTCTCAAGCATGGTATCAACTTTTTTTTTGTCCGGAGCCAGCCAGTACATACGAAAGGCCTCCAGCGGCATATTCTGTTCGAGGTACAAATTACCGAGCCGGATCAATCCATCCGAATAGCCGGTGGTCAGAAAGAGCTTTTTCGCCAAATCGTACTGTTTCTGATTGAACAGCTCGTTGCCTTTGCGGATCAGCGCCACCTTCTGTTCCTTCGAAAGCGGGCTTGCCCGGCTGCTGGTGATCTTTAAAAATCCTTCCTTGGGCAGCTTTTTAAGAAGCTCTTCTCTCGCTTTCATACCGGAACATCCCTCCAAAATATACGTACAGTCATCTTCGAAAGCAAACTGTTCAGTCGATCGTACCCTTTGTCGACATTCCCTGCTCACGATCCGACGATCCGGCAGCTCCGGCGGGCGGCGAATACGCACGTCCCAGAGCTACTCCAAGAGCCTTGAAAAGGGATTCAGCCATATGGTGAGCGTTGTCTCCGTAGCGCATGTCCGCGTGTATGGTGATTCGACCTCTACCGGCCAGCCCGCCCAGGAATTCCCGCAGCAGGATCGCCTGAAAGGAACCGATCCGCTCCTGGGGAAACTCTCCATTGAAGCAGAGGTACGGTCGTCCTGATACATCGATCACCACTTCGGAAAGAGCTTCATCCATCGGAACCAGGGCCTGAGCGTAGCGTTGAACAGGGCCGTGCTCCGCAACGATCTTGTTCAGGGCTTCTCCCAACACGATCCCTGTATCCTCGATCAGATGATGCTCGTCCACCTCCAGGTCCCCTTTAGCTTCGAGACGGAGGCAGAAACAGCCGTGAAAGGCCATGGCTTCGAGCATGTGATCGAAGAAGGGAACCCCGGTATCTATGGAGATTTCCTCCCGGGAGTCCATGACAAGCTCCAGTCGAATTTGGGTTTCCCTTGTTTTCCGGGAGCAGGTTGCTTTCCTCTCGCCCACTTTAACCCTCGATTATCGTCCGCCGAAGTACATTTTCTGCGATTCAACAAAGATCGCAAACCTTCGACAGACACTTGCAGCTTATATTACAGAATCGGTCAATTCAAGGTAAATCTTGGCCGCTTGGGCAGAGAAAATCCTTGCACGGTATCAGGTCAAGTCATATAATTTTTTATGGAATGGAAATACACCACCTCGCAATACAACATCGAGAGGGAGGTCCATGATGTCATTAAAAACGTATGTTACGAAAAAAATCGGCGGGAAGAAGATTGCCGACTGTTTAACGGGCAACATCGAAGATCTGAAGAAGCTCACCGAGCTTCAAAGCGTTCACACAAGTAATCCGGGACTCAAAGCCTTTCTCAAGGGTCTTTCCCGGGACATCGAGGACAACACCGGCATGGCCAGCCTGTTCGTCCGCCTGGGAAAACTGCTCAATCCGCAGAATAAGAGGAAGCTGATAGAAAACCTTATCTTCAACTGGAGCGTTGCCGGAGCCAGGATCCGCTGGGACCTGAACAGCAAAGAACTCTGGGTACCAAGCCTGGTCGTGGTCAGTCCCACGATGCGCTGCAACCTGAACTGCACGGGATGCTACTCCGGACTGTACTCCAAGGATGGAGAGCTTTCAGAAGCTGAGATCGACGATGTCCTGGCTCAGTGCAAACAAATGGGAGTCTACTTCATCGTGGTATCGGGGGGCGAGCCCTATACCATGAAGCGCACGCTGTTCAGATTGTTCAAAAAATACAATGACATGTACTTTCTCACCTATACGAACGGAACCCTGCTCGACGAGGATACCGTCAAGGAGCTGGCCAGGCTGGGCAACGTGGCTCCCGCCATCAGCGTAGAGGGCTACAGGGAACACACGGATGCCCGGCGCGGTGACGGGGTGTACGCAAAGGTAATGCAGGCCATGGACCTGCTGAAATCCTACGGTGTGCTCTTCGGTATGAGCGTGACCTATACGAAGAACAATATCGATCTGATCACTCGCGATGAGTTTATCGAGTACTATCTCGACAAGGGGGTGATATTCGCCTGGTACTTCATGTTCATGCCCGTGGGCAAAGATCCGATCCTCGATCTTGTGCCCACCCCGGAGCAGAGGCTGTACTGCGGCGACAGGGTCGTGGAGCTTCGCAAGAGGCACCCGATGTTCATCGCGGACTTCTGGAACGACGGCCCGGCAGTAGGCGGCTGCCTGGCCGGTGCACGCAGCTACCTGCACGTCCTGAACTCCGGGCGTATCGAGCCCTGTGTGTTTGCTCATTTCGGCGTAGACAACATCCGAGATAAACCGATTCTGGAGGCGGCCAACTCGCCGTTTTTCAAGGCTATCCGGCGGGAGTTCCCCTACAATGACGAGGGAAATCTCAAGCGGCCCTGCATGATCATCGACAATCCTCACGTCTTGAGGAAGGTCGTAGAGGAGCATCTGGTACCTCAGGGGCACGAGCACTCGGAGGACATCATCCGCGATCCAAACGTGGTCGCCTGGGTTGATGACTACGCCGCCCGCTTCAAGAACCTGGTGGATCCAATCTGGCTGCAGATGATCGAGGATCCCAACTACCGCTGGTACAAGGAGGGCGAGGAGTACAAGCAGCTCTTTCGCTTCAAGAGTTCGGACAAACCGCTCGTGCCCGAGTGGGCTCAGATCAGGAAAAAGGAGAAAGTTACCGTTCCAAGATAGCCGCTCCGCCAACCGCTTGGGTAAGGGCTGACCAATACGTTGGACAGACCATTTTTTATTTCGTATTCAGCGATGCTGATCGTCATTGGGTCTCAAAGTAGAAGATTTCGGCCTTCCTAATCGAAAAAAAGCTTGACAATGGCCAAAAATACTCTATAATGGCATATAAGGTATTTTAGAGGACTTTTTAAGACAAATATGGACAAAAGGTTCCTTGAACACTTGATCAAGGGCTGGATGTGTTTCGGATGGTTGTCCGGCTCATATTCAAGTATCAGGAGGAGTGACAATGCCTGTGGAAGTACGTAAAGAGATCATCATGGTCGTTGACCCGAAACCTGAAGAACGCCAGACGATCCAGAGAAATCTAGAAGTTATGGGTTTTCCTGTGGTGGCAGCCGAAAACGGCCAGGAAGCCATGGATATGCTCGATGTTTTCACAAATTCAGATATCAAGTTGGTCATCACAGATCAGGATTTGCCTCCCAGAGAGGGAATGCAGCTGCTGAAGGGACTCCAAAGAAAAAATTCAGAAGCCAAGGTTGTTTATATGTCGGGCGGCCGGAGTTCCGGTACTCCAGACGAAATGCAGCGGCTGGGTATCGTCGCCCACCTGCAAAAGCCCGTGGAGCGGGAAAACCTGAGCAGCCTGGTCGATACCCTTCTGCGCCCTTACTGAAGCAACAACTATTTCGCCAGGATGAGGATCTCTGGCCGGTACTCGAAATGCATCGTGTCGAAGAAAAACCACTTGCCGCCCCAGATGAATCCCTGCTCCTCGAAGACTTCGACGATCTGTAGGGGCACCATCCAGCGCCGCTCGTAGGGGATGGCGTACCATTCGTCGGTCTGGGACAAAGCCCACCGCCAGTAGGTGTGCCTGCCGCCGAAGCTCTTCGGAGCTAAATCGATGGCGACTGCGTAGCTGTGATAGCTGTGTATGTTCGTGCATAGAAGGTATTTAGGTGCATTTACGTGTATTTCCGCGCATACAGCGCACAGGGGAAAAACAAACTGTCGACTATTTGTCGACTGTTGACAAAAACGGTCAGGATTGTAACCGCCCGAGCTATCCAGGCTCGGGATCTCCCCGTTCTGCGAATCTCGTCATTTTGAGAAGTATGCGAACAGTGACCGATTATGACACTGTAGAATAAAACATGCGAAATTCTACAAATCGTCTACACTACTCTAGCGAGTTTCGCTAGTGGTGTGAATCCCCTCCATTTTTTGTTGTTGCAGGGGAATAAAAATGGCGATATGATGTATAGATGGTTAAGGGATTCAAGGAGGACAATGATGAAAGCGAAGACTCTTCTCTTGCGCATCATTCAGAAGAAACCCAGCCTCACCAGATTCCACGTTGCAAAATTAGCCTATCTTTTTGATCTTGCCTATGTTCAGCTGACCGGAGAACCATCAACGGATATACCTTATGAGTGGAACTGGTACGGCCCATATAGCAAGGAAATCGACAAACGTCTCTGGGATTTACACAATCAGAAAAAAATCAAGATTTCGCCCTATAAAACATCGACGAATCATGATTGTTTCCTTCATCTCCCCATAGACAAAACTCGACCGCGTATAAAGGCGGAAGCCGAGCGAATACTTGATTACATCATCAACAAATATGGCGATATGACAACGGACCAATTGAAGGAATTTGTTTATAACACACCGCCCATGAAAGAAGCGCAGAAGAAAGATATGCGCTTTGAAGAGTTAGATCTCCGTAGTCACACCGGAATTCCGGAAAGCCTATACGATACGGATACTGCGCGAATGATTCTAGACTCCGAAATGACAGATCGCCGGAAATACGCGTCCCTTAAAGTTTTTTTAAAGAAGTTCCAATCTCAACCCGCATAGATGCCGAGACCGATCGCTAATGTTACCCTCTCTCCGCAAGCTGAAGACTACTTACTACGCAAAAGAGATGAGCTCACCCAATTCCAACGAGATAAAATTGAAAAGTTACTTCTCGAAATAAACGCTAATCCATACATCGGGAAACCGCATAAACGTCAAGCCAAAGCTGCAATGGGGACGTATTCCTATATCGAGCGTCATATTGGCGAATCAAAGCATGTTCGATTTCATTACGATTTGGTCATCAACCCGAATTCGACTATCGGTGTCGAAATAAAATCTGTCTGGATAGGCTATCTCATCTGAATGATTCCATGTCTAAGGACCAAAAGCCCCCGGATCCGGGGGCTTGCTCCTTAACGATATCCCAGTGAAAGGATCCTGTCTCGCTCCGCCTCATCCGGAAAGAGGATGAGGCCGGTAGGCGCCGGTCGGATATACTCATTCTCACAGAAGAGCCTATACAACGTGTGCTCGATTTTCCGGAGCTGGTACTCTTCTCTCCAGAAAGGATCCTCCAGCAATTCAGGTCTTGGTTTTTTATCGTCTCGCAGTGGCGTAGTCTGGCCCGCCATCAAAGCAAGATACCACGAGAGCTGTGGACCTGGCCGGCGCATTTCGCGCTCGCAAATTCGCAACAGCATCAACCAGGTCGAATGATAAACAGAGATCGTAACGCTATGTTTGATGAATTGATTCTGAGACATGATAGCAACCTCCTTAAGATTGCATCCTTGAAATGATAAAGCCAGGGAAACCAGCAAGGTCCTGGCGTTCGCCTCCGGGAGCTACCCTTCGGCTATCCCTGGCCACCCTCATTATCGACCCAAAAGGGCAGCCGGGATAGAGCTTTTACATTACCTGTCTATAAGCACCTCCTATTCGATTCTTGGTACTGAAACAAGAGAATACGATATCCACTTCAATTTATTCTGATCGTTACTGATTAGGAGATAGGTTTGCTGTGGGGCTACCGGCAAACCTTGATGCATCCTGCCTGAAGGAATTTGCACGGCGCTGATAGCCAAAACCTCATATCCAACATCAGGCATACATCCATACTCTTTTGCTTTTTCATCATCAAACTGAATCTTGAAATTCCGGAAATACATTTTGCTGACTCCTTTAAAAAGGCTCTCTAAACTGAAGTATAGGTCATCCCCCGGAGATTGCAAGAAAAAACCCCCTTGTTTCGCGGCTGAAGGGGGCTACAAGCGGTTTTTCGGGAGCTGGAGGTACTCACATATGGGTTTTCGGGTCGGCCCGGGTCCGGTTTTTGACCGATTTTGCCGGATTTGCTTATTTCATAAGGATTTAGCGAAATTCTCTTGCCGAGGATTGCCGTGGTGGCGTTTTCTCGGCCGGGTTGGACCTTGGATACCACCGGATCTTTTGTAGATCAAATAAAAATGATGTCCCGGGACCATCGATTTGACTATAATGTATGTTGATTGAATATAGGAGTTAGAATCATGAGTGACAAAGACGATCAGACTCAGACTTTTACAGAAATCAGATATGCCAAAAACCGCCAATGGCATACTGTATATCTCACATTGCTTTTATTTGCTGGGATAATTGCATTTTTCAGAACAGATTTAACAATACCGCCCAATGTACTCCCTGTCGTGAAGATAGTTACTTATCATTTGATATTTGCGATCACAGGAATGAGCATTTTTTTTCAATGTCAAACTGCCGCCTCTCTCACGGAATATAGAAAAGGTCTAAAAGGCATTTCACCTGGAGAAAACAAACTCAAGAAAACCAACAATCGTATCTATACGGGCTTTTTCCTGT
Organism: uncultured Spirochaetaceae bacterium; assembly: GCA_964390045.1. Lineage (GTDB taxonomy): Bacteria > Spirochaetota > Spirochaetia > SZUA-6 > DRHE01 > CAYMGP01. The sequence goes on from CAYMGP010000062.1 coordinate 20,427, forward strand.
TTCTGTCAATCATTGGTGGAATTGCTACGACGCTCGTTATTTACTTCAAATAAGAATAGTCAATACCTGACAAAAAACCTGGATCCGGAGTTTGCAGACGTCTGCAAAAAACGAATTTCTAATTAACGATTACCAATTGCTCCGGCCGTCGACGTCGACGTCCCAATTCAGGTTTAAATTCTTCCAGGTTTTTATCAATTCTTTCTGGATCCGGAAATAGGAGTCCAGAAGAGGATGCCGGCGCTGCAGGCCGGAGCGCTTGCTCTCGACGGTGAACCCTTCCGCTCTGATTGTTTCTCTCAAGGTGCGATAATCGTCAAGCAGCTCGAAGGCCAGGTGCAGCGCCTCGAGCCGGCCGGGAGAAATCCTGTCTGCATGACGTGTCACGACCCGGCGCCAGATGCCGGCCGCATACTCGCTCAAGCCCGCCGGCGGATCCGGAGGCGGGAGCAGGTCATTTTTGCCACTTTTCAAATTTTTTACCCCCTATCTCTTTATTGACATATTGAAAGCGCAGGACTGCTCGCGGTCTATGTTCGACGTGTGTATAAATGAGGGGGGGGTCAAATAATTGGTTACAACCAAAGTATTTTGCTTTCATCGCTTCAAAAAGGTCCCGGCTCGGCCCGAACCGCGAGCTCCCGATTTCTCAGACGACAACCGGGCTTTGCCAGGACCCGCGCTTTGTGGAGCTCCCAGCCAACGCATGGGTGGCTCCGCGCTCAGAAAACGCGGCTTATCACCCGCCGGCGACGCCTGCACGGGCGACAATTTTCAAAGAGGCTCCGGGATCCGCCGGGTGAAAACCTTGAAAAGTCCTGACTTCTCCCAGAGCCAAAACAAAATAGGAGGTGGATCCTTTTCCCTCACCCGTAAGAAAAACAGGATAACCTTACAGGCTCGGACTCCTGGAATCCATAGGAGAAGACGGGAGCTGCCAACGGCTACACCCCTGCCTCTATATAGCTCTTCCCGCAGATAGAGAGCGGAAAGGAGAAACCTGGTTATGCCGAATTGACCGTTTTGACTGCGAGCTGATACAGCCCGTAACCGACGTTTCCCCGCAGCTCAACAGAATAAGTGAGTTTTCTGTTACGCCGAACCTCTGTATCATCCAAGATCGGTTTTGGCTCTTGCCGCGCCTGGTAGACGAACGGTTTGACTGCTTTTGCCGTGCAGAATCCGTACCAGTCATCCGTATCAATCAAGCTCGGTAGAGAGATAACCGTCTTGATCCACTTCGACAACGGATTGTAAGTCTGAGCTCCCGGGGCCGAATTGCAGGCCTCAAGGATCAGGCCTTCCAGGTCCGGAGGGCAGAGAATCGTGTCCATCTCCAGACCCATAATTCGGCCGGTATCGGATTGAAACTTCATCATCGCGGTCCGGGCTGCCCGGATATCCGTCTTCAGCTGCTCTACGGTGGTTCCTGTACCGACAAGCAGATTGTCGTTCGGATCTCGATCGGAGAAAAACGGTTGACCATCGTAGGCCAAACCCGTACCGCCATTTATGATTAGAGCTGCGATAAGATCGATTTTATGATCCACCACGGCCTGAATCATGCTATCGATCCGCGGCTTAATGATTCCTGTCCGATCATCTTCGATCTCATTTTTATCGATCGCAATCGCAGTATAGAAATCTTTATTCTGGATCTCCAACTCGTAATCTTCGATCGATCCAGCGGTCTTATCCCCGATCCATTCCTTGACTTCCGGGACGTCACCAAACCAGCCGTATTTTTCGCTGGATCCGGTGCTTGAGATTTGCATGAGCAAAATCTGAAGACCTTGTCGGTATCCCGACTTGTTGAGCTCATCCTGAGCTTTCCTGAAAGCGATATTCAGCACTTTTTCCAGTGCTACTGTATCAACTACCATCCGTGTCTCCTTAACTTAATGCTTTGATGTTCGTGTCGATCAGCACATAGCCGCTTTTCCAGCCGACGCATAGGCCGAGCGGTCCGACATTCGATCCGGTATCGGCCAGGGTATCGTCGTCGGTAGCGAAAAAAAGCGCTCCTACGTCGGTCTGGGCCGCCCCGGAGTGTGGCAGCCAGATCTTGCCCGTTTCGACCGCAACCTTTTCATGTGCGGATCCATCCGCTACGTGCTGTTTCTTGACTACACCGATCGGGACCTCATCCGCCACATCTGCAGCGACCTTGAGATACCCATCGGTCCCTATGTTGACGATCGCTCCTTTGTAGAGCGTATCCGCCGCGCCGGCCTCGATCTCCAAGATGACGACGGGACCGACTGTTTCATAATTTCTATCCGCTGTTAAAGCCATAAAAAAACCCTCCCAGTATAGATTTCCGCTCATCGCGGAGCATTTTCTTATTTCGTCAATTCCGCTCTTCCGTTCTCTCCCGGAGTGCATACTGCAAAGGACTCTCGCCTTTGAAGGTCGATGCCGGCGGCATTTTCTTGCGGATCTGTCTAATCATTTCAGTCATGTTTTGACGGACCCGCAAGGGAATATCCTGCACCAGCTCCAGATGTAGATATGCTACCCCCAGACCCGCCTCTTTCGCTGCGTTCTCGGATAGAACGATCTCGACAGTTGCCACGTAACGTAATAGCCGATCAAGCAGCTCTATCGCTTCTTGTCCTTGCATACTTACTCCTGATATAGGCGGCCTGAGCCTCAAGGAGCCGCCGACGGTTAATAACACGACATGTTCGTAACAATGAAGGCTGTAATGCCAGGGGCTCAGACAGATATTGAGGCTTAAATCCCGCATAATTTGCGTAGTCTGTGACGGGTGTGACGGGTTGAGGGCATTTTCCGGTTTTTTTTCTAGCTCGCCCCGCATTGGAAAAAACCTGAAAATAGGGTAAACCCGTCACACCCGTCACGGTCTCACCCTCAAACCGATCCATTTCCACCCGGTCCTTGTATGTTTTTTATGAAAATCGCGTTCTTCCAGCATCAAAGAAAATTTCGTTTGCGAAACAGACCGCTCTCCATTCTCTTCACACCAATCCTTATAAATCTTATAGAGTTCAGAAGAGGCAAGTTCATCCGGTACATCAACATCGCAGCGCTCATAGATGAAATCGGCGAGTATGTCCATTTTTTGGCGATATTCCTTAATGGCTTCCTGAACCTGTTGCGGATAAAACAAGCCGTTCCGCTGCCAATCGGCGCAGCCTTCCAACGCCCAGTTCAAGATTCCGGGCAGCTCAGTTTTCAGTTTGTCTTTTAGGTGCCGATCTTGCTCTTCTTCGGGGATTTTCACGGTAAAGGGAATGAGTTTGACGCGACGCCATATCGCGTGATCCTGCCCCCGGATTGTTGGTTTGTGGTTGGTAGCGAGAAAGAGCTTGCACTCTGGTTGAAATTCGAAGAACTCCGCGTGGAGGAACCTCGCTGTGACAGTATCCCCGCCGGTGAGCTGTTTGACCAGGGATTCGGCCATCCGCTTACTCTGTTCTGATTCAACGGCATATACGAACCGTGCACCTTTCAGCCTGGCAATATCGTTCGGGATGCCTTCATTTCGCTTAACCAGTAATGTCTCGGCCGGAGTCTGCAATGCGTAGTCTCCGAGCATCGCGGCGATGGTTTCAACAAAGGTGGATTTTCCGTTTGCTCCTGTTCCGTAGAGCAGAAACATGACCTGCTCTGAAGTTTCTGCAGTTAGCGAATATCCGACCGCCTGCTGCAAGAAACTGATCATAGATTCATCACCATCCATCACTCTCAGAAGGAATGTTTCCCAGAGTGGGCATTTCGATTCCGGATCGTATTTGACCGGTGCGAGCTTGGTAATGAATCTTGCCGGTTCGTGTCTGTGAAGCTCTCCGGTCCTCAAGTCGATAACGCCGTTTTTCACATTGAAAAGCAACGGATCCCGATCGAGCTGCTCCGGGACAATTGGCACTTCCGCCCTTAGGAGCTCTTGCATGGCCTTGATTTTTCCGGATTGCTCAAGTCGGAATAGGTAGTCCATGATTGCCTGGCGGCGCTTATCGTTTGGTTCTTTGGCGGCGTGTATGTAGAGCTGCCGGGTCACGGCTTTTGACAGGAGCGTGATTTGATTTTTATCGTCGGCTTTCCAGTGTTTCCC
>CAYMGP010000063.1:0-23752 GCA_964390045.1 uncultured Spirochaetaceae bacterium
CTTGGTCTCGGCGGACAGATCCATCTCTGCGAACTGCTCTTCTGTTTTCACATCGATATTCCAATCAACCAGCCGGTTGGCCAGGCGGACATTCAACCCCTGCTTTCCGATGGCCAGGGAGAACTGGTTGTCCGCGACGATTGCCAGCGCCGATTTTTTAGACTCGTCGACCAAGATGACCTGTTTCACTTCTGCCGGCAGAAGCGCGTTCTTGATAAAGGACCTCGGATCTGCGTCATAACGTAGAACGTCTATCTTCTCTCCTTCCAGCTCTCGAACAACGGCCTGGATGCGTACTCCTTTGAGCCCGACGCAGGCGCCTACAGGATCCACATCTTCCCTGTTTGAATAGACAGCCATCTTTGTTCTGTACCCCGGCTCGCGAACGAGCTTGAATATCTCGATGGTATGGTCGTACAGCTCGGGGACCTCGAGCTCGAATATTCTCTTCACGAAATCCGTGTGCGTGCGGGTTAAAACGATTTGCAGGCCCGATGGGGACTTGCTCACCTCGTAGATCAGAGCTCGGATTCGGTCGCTCGGGTGGTAGATTTCACGGGGGGACTGGAATTTTTTCGGAAGAATTCCTTCTGTTTTGCCGAGATCGACAAAAATATTCCCATTGCGCTCGCGCTGATAGTAGCCGATGATCATCTCCCCGACTTTTTCTTTGAACTCTGAATACAGGGTGTTTCTTTGTATCTCCCTCAGTGTTTGTTTTGTCTTCTGCTTGGCGCTTTGGACGGCGCTCCTGTCGAATTCTTTCGGGCTGATCTCTATGAGGAGCTCGTCTCCTATTTCACTCTCCTCGTTGAACTCCAAAGCGTCGGGCAGCGAGATCTCCCGGACAGAATCTTCCACTTCCTCCACGATCTTTTTACGGGAAAAAATTGTCACGTCGTTGCCGTCTTCACTGAAACGCACAACTGCATTGTCCATCGAGCCGTACTTGTTCTTGTACGCAGCCAACAGCGACTCTTCTATTGTTTTCCGAACCAGATCTTCAGAGATTCCGCGCTCCTGAATTAACTGCTTCATCGCATCTGACATTTTGGAAGCCATGATAACCTTCCTAACCTCCTAAAGAATCATCCAGCTTGGCTTTACGGATATCCGGCAAACGTATTTCCTCTATTGCACCGCCCGTGCTCAATGCCACAGACTCCCCCTTGAGACCCTCGATCAATCCGTACCGCCACTGCGTTTCACCGTGCAGCATGATACGTACTCCCCTTCCTTTGAAGATCTCGTATTCTTGCGCAGCTTTCAGCACACGACCCAAACCGGGAGAGGTAACTTCAAAACGCAAGTTTTCGAGCCCCTCTATCAATTCCAGCCGGGGAGAGAGGTTCTTCGATATTGCGGTGCAGTCCTCGATGCTGACTCCCTCGGGGCGATACACTGTAATGGATAAGTGGTTCTGGTTCTTACTGCGGTTGTGACGCAGTTCCACGAGGGAAAATCCCATTCCGGAAACAATCGGCTCTACCTCTTTCTGCAGCAGATCGTTCAACCCGTAATCCATACCCAGCTATGCCTCCTCCCAAAAAAAAAGAGTCGATGCATCGACCCTTAAGTAAAAGCGTAAGCTGTATACTGGTAAGGTACTTTAAAAATAACAAACCCTTCTCCTATTGTCAATGCACCCCTGCTTGGTTGCACCTGCTTTGTTGCACCTGCTTTGCCGTACATCTTGTTTGGAGCGCCTCAATCTATGGCCAGGGTAAGAACGTACACTTTCTCCACTCCCCGGCTCTTGAGCACTCCGGCGCATTCCTCGACAGTGGCGCCCGTTGTGAATATATCGTCGATCAAGACTACCCGGTTCGGCAGCTTTCCGGCCCCCCTCCTTACAGTTAGGGTTCCTCGTATGTTTTGCAGGCGCTGTTCGTACTGTAGGCTTTTCTGAGGTTTTCCGCGGCCGCGGATCAGAATCGGGAGCACGCCTAAGTCCCGTTTCAGTGCCAGGTTCCGCGCCACCTCAAACATCGGGTCCCAACCCCGCCGACGAACAGATTTCGCGCTGCCCGGCACGGGAACGATTGGCAAGTCGGGGTAGCCTCTTCTAATCTCGGGTTCCATAAGGCTGGCTACCAGAGGAGCGAGGCATCTGCGGTTGGAGAACTTGAATTGGGAGATGAGCTGCCGAATCACCGCCCTGTACTCGTAGATCGAGAAGTTGGCTTCAAAGGTGCCGTTCCTCTCCCGACAGCGGCAGCACAGCTTCCTCTCTGATATCAGGGGCAGACTGCACAACGCACAGCGCCTCTGGGCTTCTATGGGTGTGAGCGCCGCAAGGCAGGAGGAACACACGGGAACGCTCAGATCCTCCTCAAACAGCAGGGGTTTACCGCATACAAGGCAAACGCCAGGAAAAAGTACCTCCAGCAGCGCCTTTGCCGTTTTAATCCGCCGTTCTTCACTCATTCCATCTGCGCCCCTGCTCACCAGCCTGGCATGCGTTGTCCATCGTAAACGAACAGACCGTGATTGATAGACCAAAGTGACCTTGTCTATTTTTGGGATGACATAACAATGCAGATTTGTTTGGCCTTTACACAGTTTTATCATATCATAGAAAAATAGTAAATTTTAAGTTTGTATTTCGTATTGTAACTATCAAATCATGAGCAAGACCAGGAGCATTTTTGCTGGGGGGCGGCTCGTATGCGTCCTGATGATTACGGCTTGGCTTGTGGCTCCCGCAGCACCGTCCGGGGCGCAAACCCTGGCAGGATCAAACGTTGACTACCGCATCAACGTGTCGCTCCGTGTCGATCAGGCGGAGCTTCAGAAGTGGCTACCTGCCGATTGGACGGTGGATCCGGTCAAAGGGGGACCGTTGAAGGGCGTCAACCTCTACAATCCCTACAAGAACTCGGTCCAGGCCCGCATCAGTAGGGAGTACACGATGAAAGGCACGAACACCGAACCCGGAAGCGGGAGCGAGTCATGGGAGGTACAGGACAAGGCAGGCGGGATGCTGCAGCTTCGGATGGAGTACAGGCGGGCGGTCCCGATGCGGGGAGACCGGAAAATGAAGCCCCGATCAGCAGTGCAACCGAGCTTTTTCCGTATCTACCATTTCGACGAGGGCAGGGACATGGTCAAGAGCATCCCTGCCGGAATCGATCGGGTGCAAAACTACCAGCTGCGCATGACTCTGTCAGAGCTCCGTCCGCTGTTCGACGGGACCGAAGAGATCGTGGCCATCATCGTGAATCCATGGCAAGTGCGAAAGTTTTATCTTCCATAGCCGGCTTTTAGCCAGGTTACTGAAATGCGAAGGTACTAAAGGGGGCTGACACACAAAGAAACTGTGATTTGACAGAACAGGGTATCCTGGTTTACTATACAGGTGTATCTCTTCAAGGGAGGGGAGCTATGCAAATAAATCCCAGTGACAATGTGCCGGAAAAGGTACAGAAAAACAGGAACGGCGAAGCACAATCCGTTCGGAAATCCGTCCGGGGATCGGCCCGAAAGCCCACGATCGCGCAGAAAGCGGCTGAGAGTGTGCTCAGCGATGTGGGAGACAATCCCATTTCGGAAATACGCAAGCAGATCCTGATCCTTCAGCGCTCGCTGAGCCGTCAGCAGAGCATTCTGGGCGGCTTTGAAGGATTCCGCTCGCTGCTCGATTCCTCAACCGCCCGGCCGGGCGATTTCATCAGCGATGTCACCTACCGGGGAGAAGCGGTGCTTGTCCCGCATCGGGACCGGCTCGAAAAAATCTTTGAGACGGGAGACAGGGCGGCGCTCGAGCAGCTGATATCCGCGTCCCGCAGGATTATTGAAGAGCGTGCCGTTCAGCTCAGCCGACTGCAAACGGCGGAACAAAACAGCCGCAGTCTTGCTCCCTCGCAAACCCCGCTTTCTTCCATTTTGCAGGGTATTGAAAACGCCGGCGACCTTCTGCTGAAACTCGAAGCAGAGAATGTTTTAGATCTGCTCAGCTGACCCCCGGCTGCCCGGGTTTCTCTGCTTTTAGCTCCCGCTGCCAGCGGGCGATCCTGTTGAGCGCTTCCAGTGGTGTAGTTGCGGAGATATCGAGCGACAAGATCTCGTCTTGAACAACATCTTGCGGCTGGAAGAGCGAGGGCTGCTGCGGCGACCTGACGTTCCGCTGGATATCTTCCCTCTCTTCGCCCTTCAAAGTTTCCAGCATCTGCTGGGCTCTGAGCACGACCTCCTGAGGAACACCTGCAAGTTGGGCAACATGAATCCCATAGGAGTTGTCCGTCGGGCCCTCTCTGACCTGCTTCAAAAATACTATTTCGCCGCCGCGCTCCAGAACAGCCATGGAAAAATTGACCAGGTTTTCATGTCTCAGGGATGTCAGCTCATGGTAGTGAGTGGCAAAAAGCGTGAACGACTTGACCCGCTGCAGAATATACTCGGTAACAGCCCAGGCTATAGAGAGGCCGTCTTTGGTACTGGTGCCGCGGCCTACCTCATCCATGATGATCAGACTGTTCTCGGTGGCCGATCTAAGTATGTTGGCGGTCTCGGCCATCTCGACGAGAAAGGTGGATTCGCCGCGAGCCAAATTATCGGTAGCTCCCACACGGCAGTATATATTGTCCACGATTCCAACCACAGCCTCCGAGGCGGGAACGAAGCAGCCGATCTGGGCCATCAGCACGATAAGGGCGTTTTGCCGCAGATAGGTCGACTTGCCCGCCATGTTGGGTCCCGTCAACAGCACGAAGGATTTACCCCGCCCACCGAGATCCAGACCGTTGGGAACAAAAGTTCCGCCCGGTAGATGAGCCTCCACTACCGGATGCCTGCCCTCCTGTATCCTGAGAATTCTCTTGTCGCTGAGCTGAGGTCGAACATAGGCGTAGAGGGTAGCGGCAAAGGCGAAAGCTTGAAGCACATCCAGCTCGGATATGATTTCCGATACTGTCAGCAGCTTGTCTATCTTTTCCCGCACCGCGGCCCGAATCTCAAGAAAATGCCTCTTTTCCAACTCCACGATTCGCTCCGAGGCATTGTGGATCTCGCTTTCCAGGTCGGAGAGCTCTTCCGTGGAGAAACGCTCGCCTCCGACCAGGGTCTGGCGCCTGATGAAACGATCCGGAACACGCTTCAGATTCGATTTGCTCACCTCGAGAAAATAACCGATGATTCGGTTGTATTTTAACTTGAGATTGGCGATTCCGGTCCTCTCCCTCTCCCCCTCGAGGTATCCGTTGAGCAGCTTGCGGGCGTTTTCCTTGAGCTCTCGCAGTCGATCCAGCTCGTGATCGTAGCCCTCTTTTATCAGGTTGCCTTCGTTCAGCTGGATCGCAGGTTCCTCGAGAATCGCCCTCTCCAGCAAATCTGCCAGGCTGCGGAGATCGGCGAGCGCGCCACCGATCTTTTCGATTTGGGCTTGTACGGGCCGATGTTTCTCCAGCAGAGCTACAACGGCGGACCCGGTAAACAGAGAGCTCTTGATCGCCAGCAGGTCCTTGGCGTGTGCCTTGTCCAGTGCAACGCGGGAGCTCAAACGCTCCAAGTCGAAAATTCTCCCCAACTCTTCTCTGATCTTGGAAAGCAGGATTTGATTCTTATGAAAAAAACCTACCGTATCGAGGCGGCGGTCGATCTGTGGAATTTCTTTGAGGGGCTTGAGAAGCCAGCGCTTGAGCTTCCGAGCTCCAATCGCCGATCGCGTCTGATCGAGCACTTCAAGGAGAGTGTAGTGTTTTGATCTGTCGTTCAGATTCTGTATGATTTCCAGGTTCCGCAATGTGGTTTCATCGAGGCCCATGAAGCTGGAATCCGAATACACCCGAATACCGCGGATGTGAGCGAGCAATCCTTTGGCCGTGTCCCTAAGATAGGACAGGATCACCCCCGCAGTCACGATCTCCGGTGAATCATCCTCCAGTCCGAATCCCTTGAGGCTGGATACGCCGAACTGCTTTGTCAGAAGCTCCCTGTTGCTCGGCAGATCAAAGCTCCAGTCGGGCAGTCTGTTGACCACCAGATTGTCATGCTCGAGCAAAAGCCCCTCCAAATGCTCGTCCTCTCCAAGCAGGGATTCCTGGATCAACAGCTCTTTGGGAGAAAGGCCGAGCAGCTCCCTCTTGAAACGTTCGTAAACTTCGGCACTAGAGAAGTGGCTGGCGAAGAAATCAGAGGTTGACAGGTCGATATAGGCCAGGGAGACATCGTCGCCCATCCTCCCGAGGCATACGAGGTAGTTGTTCACCGCTGCCTCGAGCAGATTTTCGTCGACCACGGTCCCCGGAGTAATCACCTCCACCACTTCCCTGCTGGCCAGACCGCTCTTGGGGATACGGGTCTGTTCGCAGATCGCGATTTTCCTGCCCGCCTTGAGCAGCCTGGCTATATATCCCTGGGAAGCGTGATAAGGGATCCCGCACATGGGTACGCCGTTTCTCTTCGTCAGGGTCAAGTCGAGCAGACGGGATGCTTCGGCGGCATCCTGCTCGAACATCTCGTAGAAATCTCCCAATCTGAAAAAAAGAATGGCGTCACGGTGCTTGTTCTTGATACTGCGGTACTGCCTCATCATGGGGGTTGTCGGGGGCATACAGGTAGATTATATTTAAAGAGAAAGGTGAGGACAATATGGAGATAGACGGTGTAGATTCCGGTTACGTACCCCCTCCCCCTCCACCACAGACAGAACAGCCCCCACCGCCCGAGCAGAGGGAACAGGTTCCCCCGCCCGAGCCACCACCTGAGCCACCGCCCGAGGATGAAAACCTCGAGCGCACTGTGGACATCTTTGTCTAGGGGCAGCGTCTAGATTTCGAAGGGGTAAAAAGAGCTTCAACTCCTGTTTTTATTTTCAGTCAGATAGTCTTCAAGAATATAGGAAGCTGCAATACTGTCGATTTTCGACAAAGCTCTTCTGCGGTTCAAACCTACGCGCCGGAGACTTTCCTCTGCCTGCCGGCTGGTGTAACGTTCGTCCCAAAGCACAGCATCCACGCCCTTACCGCGCAGCCGGGCTGTGAAATTGCGGGCGCGCTTGCAGCCCTCGCTCTCGCCTCCGTCCTCCAAAAGGGGAAGCCCGATCACCACGGTCTCCACGGCGTTTCCTTCGATCACGGCGAGTAAATCTGCGATGAGCTGTTTGTCGGTACGATAAGTGAGAGTCTTGAAAGGGGAAGCGATCATCCTGAGCGGATCGGTAAGTGCAAGCCCGATCCGCTTATGTCCCAAATCGACGGCCAAGATCCTGCTCATGCTACTGGTCGTAACTGTAGCTCTGTCCGGCCCGCCGCATCAACTCTTCTATCACCTTTTCGGTCATGTCCACCTCTTTTGTGTAGAAAAAGAAAAACTGGGAAAACTGCCCACTCGAATTGAGGATCAGCGAGAATCCTTCGCTTTCCGCCACGTACTCGATGGCCTGCAGCAGCTCATCGAGAAACTCGTCGGACTTGTACAGGTTCTCCGAGCGTATTCGGATCTGGTCCATCTTGATCCGCCTGTAGTCGTTGCGATACTGCTTCTTCTGAAAGATTTCCGTGTCCAACCGCAGGGCCTCCTGCCCGTCGTTTCTGCTCTCCGCATCGAGCTTCTGGGCTTCCAGGGAAAGGATTTCCTCATCGATCCTGTTGATTTCTCTTAAAACGGTGGCCCGCATCTGCTGCAGTTCTTTTACAGCCTTAGATTCCCTGAAATAGATGGCGTATACCTTCTCGATATCCAGGATGCCCACGCGGGTTATCTGTTCTGCAAACAGGGATGTACAGGCAAAAAAGGTCCCCGCGATTACCAATATCCAAATCCAGACTTTCTTCATGATCTTTTCACCTTAAAATGTATCGCCGCCAAGAGATATCACGAAATCCAGGGTAAGACCGTACGTTCCGTCTTTTCTCTCGAAAAATTTCAAATCACCGGGCTGGTCAACGTAACGACACTGTTCAACCTGGAAACGCTTGACCAGGTACAATCGTATCGGAAACTGCGGTATCGTGAAGCGCAGTCCGCCGCCGATGCTGAAATACAGGTCGTCCAGGCTCAAACCTCTCATGTCTGAAATCTCCGGGTAAGCGACCACCCCGTCGAAAAAGAACACCCACCAGAGCAGCTGCTCCGAAATGGGCATACGCAGCTCGAGACGGTTGTCCCACAGCACTTTCCTGTCCGTCTCCAACGGCCAACCCCGGGCTATGTTCCAACCGTCCACATAGAGCAGATCGTTGGTGATGGCTATGTCCTGCCCCTTCCTCAGTTCCCAGAACGGAGGAAAAATAAAGGACAGGGAGGTGTGAGCTGCCAGCACCATTTTGAAGTTCCATGTGTCGGTGGCCGGGACATCGAAAAGCGTCAGGAATCCCTCCACGGTTGTATCTGTACGTGTGTACTCGCGGGTTCCCGGAGGAAGCCCGTAGGCGAAGGTTACCCCCTGGGCGATGTAGAATCCTGTTGAGGGATTGAGAAAAAAGTCCCGCTTGTCCCAGAACAAGGTCACGCCGAGCTTGTTCACGTTTTTCCAGACATCGTCGCCTTCCCGCACTGTGGGATCGAAGGGACGGGGATAAATACTTTCATCATATTTGATCTGTTCGAGGCTCGTGCTGATCCCGGATCTTACCCCCAGCCAGCCCAGGGGAGTGAAATACCGATAGCCCGTATTGAAACCCAGGGAGAACTTCCAGAGATCGTACTCGGCGAGGTAGCCTTCCGGTATGTAATCCGCGTTCTGATAATCCTCGTAGGTCAGGAAGGGGTCGGGGAAGGCCTCTTCCTCGTCTCCGTTGAACCTCGGAAACATGGAATCCGTTTTTACATCCGGTACCACGGCATGCTCAAAGCTGAAACTCACCCCCCCGAGCCAGCGGTAGCCGAGCAGCCAGGGTTCCTCGAAGCTTAGGGAGATCAGTTGTCGCTGGGTGGACAACTCGGCATTGACGCCAAGCTTCTGCCCCTTGCCGAGGAAATTGTTCTCCTCCCATTTGACCATACCGGAAATCGGATAACTGCCGCCGCTGAACATCACGCCGAAATTTATATTGGCAGTGCTGCCCTCCTCCACATTGATGACCAGATCCATCAACCCTTCGGCGCTGCCCGGTGGTGTTTCCGGCTGAATGGCGGTAAAATACTGTAGATTGTACAGGTTCTGCAGGCCCTGCAGCACCTTGGTCTTGCTGAAGATATCCCCCTCCTCAAAGGGAAGCTCCCGATAGATGACGTAGTCCTTTGTCTTTTCATTTCCCTTGACGATGATGTTCTCGATGTGCGCCCTGTCTTTCTCTACGATGCGGATCGTAAAGGAGATCTCCTGCTTCTCTTCATCTCTTTTTTCCTCACGGTTAATTACGTTGAAGATATAGCCGTTTTCGTAGTACAAGTCCGCCACGCGTTGGGTGTCCGCCTCGAGCCTGAGCTTGTCCAGAGTCTTTCCCGGGATCTGGCGTACCAGCTCCCGCAGCGTTTCATCTGTGAAAATGTGGTTGCCCTCGAAATCCATGCCGCCGTACGTCCACTGAAGACCCTCTTCTATGTAAATCGTTATATTTAGGAAGTTCTTTTCCTCTTCTTCATCCCGTTCCAGGTTTCTTTCTACGTTGACGATATTGGCATCGATGTATCCCCGCTCGAAATAGTAATCCACTATCCGCTGCATGTCCTCTTCGAACTTGATCTCCTGAAACACACCGCTGGAAAACAGGGACTGAGGCTTTGTCTTCATCTGCCGACGCAGGGTGCTTTCCGAGGCGAATTCATTGCCTGAAAAAACAATCGATCTGATCGCCGTCTGTACCCCTTCATCGATGATGAACTTCACGATCACCGTGTTTTCCTCTTCGCCAGGCTCAAGGTTGGCGACGACACTGACCTCCGTATACCCTTTTTCCAAATACAGGTCGATGATCGCTTGGGCGTCGAGGTTGGCCGCGGTTTCTGTGACCAGGTCACCCTTCTTCACCAGCACATTGTCCAGGATTTCGCCTTTGCGCAGGCGCTTGTTGCCCTCCAGCACCACATCCTCCACGCTCGGCTTCTCTTTCACCGTGAACTCTACGATCACGCTCTCGCGAGTTTCATCTCCGGGCCGGGCATTGGCCTCTATCGATTCGAAATAATCCAGGGCATAGAGTGTTTCCTGGATTTCCCAGAAGATATCCAGGCTGAACTCAACTCCTATATAACGGCGAACAATGGGCACCAGCTCGTTCTCCGAAACCGTGTCCAGACCGATGAAGGCGAAATCGGCGATCGGTTTTCCCATATACCATTCTTCCTGAGCGGACAGCGGGGCGACGCAGACTACGACCAGCAGCACCAATGCCACGGCCAGGGGATGTCGAACGATCGGCCGAGCTGAAAAAACAGCCCGGTGTATCTTTTGCCTAATTTTTCTCATATTCTAGTAGCTCCTGCCTGAGAGTACCGGTACGCTCAGTAAGAATATTTCCAGCTCAAACCGATGCTGTTGTCCGAAAGGAACAGGTTTTCAGGGTGCATCGGAGTCAATGTCCATTCGAGCAGAAAGAACGGGGTTACCCACTCCAGATTCAGCTCTCCTTCTGTTCTGATGTTGCTCGAGTCGGTGAGATCGTCTGTTGATTGAAATCGCACCAGAGCTTCGAGAAACAGGTCGGTTCCCAGATACTTTCCAAGAGTCAGGGTAGTGTTGTCAAGAGGATTAAATGTGTTCTCGGCCAAATTTTCACCGCGAATCTTGCCAATCAGCACGTTTTGCAGGAATTGTGTTCGCACGGTGAACAAATCGAGATTGAGCACCTTCCGGACCGCTCTTTCAAACGGAGTTAGAATTCCGAACTGGCCGATTATATCGCTGGTCAACATCACCGCCGCAGTGCCGAAATCCGTCTGCTCGAAACGATTGAGAATCGTGCCTCCGATGAGGTTGAGTATTTCCACGTCCGACCTGGAGGGCTCGGAGTAAAATCGGGGAGAGAACAGGCTCAGCTTGTTGTTCGCTTCCAGGTAGATTTTCAATTCTTCGTTGTTGAGATCACGTTCGCGGATCTCCGCCAAAGCATAGATCCATGGATCGAACTCTTCGAGACTTTCCTCGAAAGTAATGCTGCCCTGTCTGAGATAGAAGCTGCGATCGAAGTAGAATACCTCCCCGCCGCGAATCTCTACCTCACCTTTCATTCGAAACGCGCCTGTTTGACCTTCCAGATCGATAGTAACCTCCTCGCCCTGCTTGGCATAGGTTCGAACAATGGGGAAGTTGACAGCCGGCCAATAAAACTC
The DNA here is from genome assembly GCA_964390045.1 of uncultured Spirochaetaceae bacterium. Lineage (GTDB taxonomy): Bacteria > Spirochaetota > Spirochaetia > SZUA-6 > DRHE01 > CAYMGP01. The sequence continues at coordinate 11,212 of CAYMGP010000063.1, forward strand.
TACGCTGCGACCCGTTTTTATCTCCATGGCAACGGACAGGGGGGTAATGGCAGCAAGCGACGTCTCTACGACATCCTCCTGGCGCTGCACTGCGATGCTGCAGGAGTTGGCGTCGATCTTTCCATCGAGGAGAACGGCGCTCTTGTCTGCGCGGATGCGAACAGCCCCGGTAGCAAAACCGTCCACGGAAACAGGCCCGAAGATGTCGCGTATATGAACTCCGGGGTATTGCTCGGCGTAAAAAATTAACTCCAGGGCTTCCGGGACCCAGTGATCCAGGTAGAAGATCCCCTCGCCCTCGATCTTTGATTTCCCGCTGAAAGAGGTTGTGCGGGGCAGGCTGAAGCTCTTGCCCTCGAACAGCAGACGTCCGTTTATCGGCTTTACCGGATCGGGAGAAGGCTTGAACAGCAGTTCGGCTCCTGATACATCGAGATACCCTATCCAATCGGGATCGTTTACAGAACCGAAAATGCGTAGTGTGCCCTGGGCGCTTCCCGTCGTGAAGGTGAATATATCTGTAGTCGGCGTCAACGTATTGATTATCCGCATGTCGAGGGCGTCGACTGAAAAACTGCTCTCCAGCTTGTCTTTTACTATTGTTCCTTCGGCTCTGCCCTGAATGGGCAGAGGATCGAGCAGAGTCAAGTTGAAGCCGCCCTCCCCGCTGAGCCGTCCCCGGATAGCCTCTCGAGGACCGCCAATGAAGTCGAGGGTTCCCCCCGCCGCTTCGAGGCTGATAACCCAATCGGGAACGCTTCGTTGGTCGATTGTGATATCCGCCAGCTTCAGAGAGCCTTCGATTTCTCTATCGAGAAGGTTTTTCATGTCGAATCGAAGGGGAACACCGCTCAACACCCCGTTAAGATCGACTTCGAGGTTCACGATCTGCTCGAAATAGTCAGCCCGGTAATGAGAGCGAAAAAAGAAACCCCCACTGTTGAAATCAAATCTACCTTCACCGTCCTTGATTTTGTGGTTGAGAAAGGTCAAATTGAAAGAGCTCAGCCGAATGCTTTCCGCAGAATATTCGACCGCGAGATCCAATTCGAGCGGGTCGAGGTTCAGCCGTCCTTCCTCCAATGCCAGCCGGATCTGAAGATCTGGATCGGGAAGGGACCCCACTGCGCTGACGGATCCACTGATGTTGCCGCTGACCACTTCTACACCAGCGCGCTTCATGGGAGCCTGGCTGAACGAGAGACTGCCCTCTATTTCTTTATTGTCGATTCGACCGGCAACGCTGTACCGCTCCGCTCCCTCAGGCGATTCGAGTTGAATGCTGGTTTTGCCCCTCAGCGGGATCACATCCTCCACCTCCGCAGTGCCGCTTCCCACAAGGGTTGAGACCGCGTCTTTGTAAACAATCCGATCCACGGACAGCTGTTTATTGTACAGCTGGAAGGACAGAGCCATTGAGTTCTTGTTCAACACCCGCAGGGGTATATTTCTGAGCTGTGCTTCACCGGAGCGGACGTACGGAGATCCGTTTCCCTCGATCAAGCCCTCGATATCGAGGGATGCATACATGGTGCTCTTCTGCAGCGGAATCGGCAGGTTTTCTGAGCGCAGCCGGAAGGGATTTCCCCAGATCAGAGATGCGGTTCCAGGAAAAGCGACCTGTACCGTTTCTCTGAACCGGTAGTAACCTTCCAGACCGTAAGAACCACTGATCCGCAGCTCTCGATCCGGTAGATACTGTAATTCGATCTTATAGGGTACGGTTTCAAACCAAAGCAAGCTGTCAACAGATACGCCTTTTTCCTGCCTCCGCGCCGCGATGCTCCCAGCAAGGTCATAACCCTCCCAGGCTGCCTGCAAGTCCTTCAACTCGAGAAACTTGTTGTCCGCCTCGAGGGAAAATCGAATCGAATTGCCCGTTTTCCCGACCTCCACGATTTCTACACGATCGGCCGCCAGGGAGAAACTCTTCAGATTCGTCGAGCCCTTCACGCTGGCTGAGACCGTGTAAGAGCTCAAGCGCTTCTCCAACGCCTTCGACCGGCTGCTCTGGGGGCCGAGCAATCCGTAGAGGGTGCCGAGGGGAATGCTGTCGGCCAGGCCGGACGCGGTGAGATTCATGCCGCTATGCCAGCTCAGGCTTCCGGCCGCTGCAATCGATCCCGGCACCTCCACGCTGGTCATGGCGGCGTCGAGGACAAACTCGAGCTGCTTGTTCCCCGGAGTAAGGTCGAGGAGGAAGGAGTCGAAGATCGTTTCTCCCAAGCTCAAGGAACTTCCCTCTACAGAAAGAGACTGGGCTGCCCGCCGAACGCTGAAGCGTGCGCTCAAATACTGACCAACGAGAGGCTGAAAATCGTCGATCCGCAGGAGACCGGAGGGAAAGAGATTGCTGATCAGGATATTTCCTATAAACTCAACCCTTCCCCGAGATGAATCCAGGATCAACGGGCTGAGGTACATGATCCGTTCGTTGCCGCTGATGCGGCTGGAAAACGACAGCTCGAAGGGCAGCAGTTTACCGGGCAGCTCGAGCTCCACCTCGCCGTCGTATCGAAAGCGAAACTCTTCGAGGTTAGCCTCTATCGACCCGGAGGCGCTCAGCGTGCTCTCCAGATACGAGTTGAATCGATCGAGCTCGCCCGTCATTTGAAACAAATCGGAAGGTTGAAAATCCTCTGCATTGAATTGAAAGTTGAGATCTTTGCTCTCGGTGTCGTATAGAAACTGGATATCCAAAGGCGATCTGTCTTGAATTTTGCGCACTGTGAGTTTCTGCGTGTCATAGCTGACCTGGAATGTCTGTCGCTTCAAATCAATTGTATCTGTGCTGAGGGAATACAGCCTCACAGCCAGGTCCGACCAGGTGAATAACCTGCCCAGCTTGCCGCTGGCCTTCACCCTCGTCGACAGCCACGACGCGGAAAGCTCTCCCCTGGCCCGTCTTGCCTCGAGGAAGCCCCGCACGGCGATCTCGTAAAACTGTTCCGCGCGTGCCACGTCGAAAAAAAGATTCGAAACCCGCAGGTGCCATTCTCCGTATCTGTAGAGAATTGTTATGTTGGTGCCGCTGATGTCGATTTGCGGCAATCGATCATCGGCCTGGGAAGCACCGCCGGCCAGCCGGCTTAGGACAGACGAATCCCCGCCGGCGGCATTACCGGTCCTCAGGGAGTCGAGAAATTCGATCAGCTCCCTGTCCCTGTCATAGTCGATCTCAAAGTAGGAATTTGCAATTTGAATTTCAGACAGGGCAAGCACAGGGGCCCGGGTCGACAGGAATCGAAAGATGTTGTAGTACACCTTCACCCGGCTGATGCGCAGTAGCACCTCCTGTGCATCGTAGTAGCTGTAGATCGTCAGTTCACGGATGCCGAGGTAGCCGAACACAGAAGGAGATATGCTCTTATAGCTGATCCTGCGATCGATCTTTTGCTCCAGCGCATGGATCATCTCGGTTTTGAGCTCCTCCATTCGGCTGTCCAGTCGATTTCCTATATAGTATACAAAAAGAGCGCCCGCGGTGATGATCACCGCCAGTATGAGAATTTCGAGGATTCGCCATCTAAGCCGAATTGGATGAGGGCTCAATCGCGGCGCTCCAATCTGAATCGAAATTGAATCTTCCCGAGGTCGACAGCCGTCTCATCGGAGCTGTCAAAAAGATAGCTAAAAAGAGCTTTTTCCACGGCCCTGTCCACGGAAGCGTATCCTGAGCTGCGCCGGATATCTACATCGATCACCTGCCCGCTCGCCGCAACCTCGAAAAGCGCTTCAACATCGACCTCGAGACCCTGCTCAAGGAGTATTTCCGGAAACTCTATCCGAGCTGTTTTCAGCAGCTTCCGCTCCTTCCCTTTCCATTCTAGCGCACCGGTTGAAGTAATTCCACCGTCGAGAGCCTCCTCGGCAGAGGCGGCGGACGGAGTTTCGATCTCTCTGGAAAGCATTTCCCCCGGCGAAGGCAGGGGGAAATCGCCGGGCCGCCGCGGCAGAAGCGGCTCTCGCACCTCGGGTACTTCGACGCGCCCTCCGCTTGCCGGCTCTGCAGCTTCGGTCGCAGCCGAAACTTGTGTTTTCGCCGCCGGCAGGCTGAGTGTTTTCGGACCCTCCAGCTTGAGACTGTCGGAGAGCTCGCCTGTTTCCATCTCCGGCAGTCGCGGGCTTTCCTGCGCAGCGGCAAAGCTTTGCGGCTGTATCCTCCGGGCTTGCTGAGAAAATTCAATTACCACCCGACGGGAGGTAAGCTCGGGGACCTGCGGTCCTTTAATAAAAAACAAAGTTGCGAAAACTCCGAGGTGCAGGCCAAAGGATATAAGCAGGTAGAGGCGGCCGCTATCTATCATTCAGGAAGACTCTTCTGCGTGGTCACCAGCGAAATAGATTCGATTCCTGCGAGCCTCGCCAGATCCATTACCTCGATTACTTCCCTGTATGCCAACGTCTCTTCTGCCTGGAGGATCATCTGCTTGAGATTCAACCTCACCATCTCTTTCTTCAACTCTGCAGCGAGCCGCTGCTTCGATATCCGAACAGCACCAATGTAAATATCCCCAGACCGGGTCAAGGTTACAACAATTTCTTCCTCGAGCACGGCCTGAGAGGTATAGGCCTCGGGAAGATCCACAGTGATCGCCGGATTTATTGAGAGTGTCGTGTTGAGCATAAAAAAAATGACTACCAGGAATACCATATCTATAAGCGGAGTGAGCACCAGCCCCCCGTCGTCTTCAAGCCTTCTTCGTATTCGCATCTGCCGCCTTTCGCAATATTTCGATTTTTATGATATGCCGCTCGTCTCTGTCCAGCACAGTGTAGATGTAGTCTCCATGTTGATAGGTCGTTCCGACCTCCGGGATCCTGCCGAGCTGTTCGCAGATAAACCCTCCTACCGTGTCGCAGCTGCTCTTTTTCAGTCGTATTCCTGTTTCATGGTACAGGTCTTCGATATCCGCTACTCCGGCAACTACAAAATGGCCTGGCGCCTGGATCTGGATATCCTCTTGGAGATGAAAAGCCTCTCCCGGTACGAACCCCACGATCTCGGCAGCTATTTCTGCAGGTGTTATCAGGCCGGAAACAGAGCCGTATTCATCTGAAAGAAACACCACGTCCAACTTGCGGCGGTTCATTTCAAGAAGAAGGTCTGGAATTTTCTTGACATCCGGGTAGAACACAGCCTCCTTCATGAACTCCCGAACCTGTCCTTTGCTCTTTGCTTTAGCCTCGATTCGCAGCAGGATCTCCACATCGAAATAGCCAACGATGTTGTCCGCCCGAGCCTCGAAAACGGGTATGAAACGAATGCCGTTTTCATGACTCGTTTTCACGGCCTCCCGGATCGAAGAATTGGTCGCAGACACGGGATACTCGTGCATTGGTATCATTACTTCCCGAGCCAGGGTCGTACGGAAGTCGAATATGTCTTCGAAGACCCTGTGCTCCGCTCTGGCCAGTCCCGACTCGCGGGAGCCGAGTCGAATGAGAAGCCGTAGGTCATCCCTGGACTGCGGCAGTTTGCTGGTTTTTTTCTTCTCTCTGGAAAAAATGAAAATTCCCTTCACAATCGTGTTCAAGACCAGTGCGAGAGGTAGAAAAAGGAAGTAAAAGACCACGAGAACCGGGGCCAGACGGACAGCAATGGTATCGGCATGCCTGCGAAAAAAAGTCTTGGGAACAATCTCGGTGAAGATAAGCAATACTACGCTCAAGATCAGGCTCCCCAACCAGGAAGAGGCAATGAGTCCGTGCTGTCTCAAGGCGCTCGCTACCGTAATGGCGGCGGTCACTATGGCCAAGTTGGTGCCGATCAGAGTCGTGCTGAGAAGCCTTTCCGGTTTCAGCAGAAGAAAATCGGCCGCACGAGCGAAATAAACGCCTCTCTCTTTTTTTAAATACAGGTCCAGTTGATCGGCGGATAGCAAGCCCGTCTCCAATCCGGCAAAGAAGGCTGCCGCCACGGCACAGATCGGAACAATCAGCACGTTCATGGCTTGAGTCTCCTCACCTCCAACTCGAGAATCCTGTTCTTGTAAATTTTCGTCACCGTGAATTGCAGATTGTCGATGACCAGATTCCTGCCCTGCTCCGGTATCTCGCCTAGTTTCTCTATAATAAATCCCGCCGCAGTGTGAGCATCGCTGATAAGCTGCTCTTCGAGCAGCTCGGATAGCTCTTCAATCTTGAGGCTGCCGGGAATTTTGTACGTATCCGGGGAGGTCTCCTGAATCCCGTTTTCTTCTGTGGGATAGAAGTAACCGAGAAGCTGTTCGACCAGTGCTTTGAAGGTCAGTACGCCCGCGGTACCGCCGTACTCATCAATTACCACGGCCATTTCGGTATTGGATTCCCGCATCTCCACGAGCAGGTCGGCACAGTTCTTCGTGAAAGGCACGCTGATCGAAGACCTTACAATCTCCGCGATCCTTACCCCTGATTTCATGCCGTACTTGTAGGGAAGCAGGTCCCGGAGGGCTATGTAGCCCACCATATGATCGAGATCTTCATCGAAGGCAGGCAGGAGCGAACCGCCCTCACCTGTCATTCCGAGTTCGTCACTGGCTATCAACTCCTGTATTTCTGTATCAATATCGATACCCCTGATCTCGGTTCGAGGAACCATGAACTCTTCAGCCTGCTTGTCCCTGAAATCACAGAACGATTCGACGAGGTGTAACTCCGAGCCGTCGAGGATACCCTCCTTGAAGCCGATCTGAGCGGCGGAGAGGATGATACTATGTCTCTGCTGTTGGTCGGAGTTCCCTCGAAAGGGAAACAAGGCATTGGCGATCTTAGTGAAGAGGTTGAAGAACCAGCGTAGAGGCTTGAGCAGCACAAACAGGTAGTACAGCGGGACGGCGCTGAAGCGGCTGAAGGCCTGGGCATTCCGTACAGCCACGTTCTTCGGCACCACCTCGCCGGCGATCAGGAGTACAACCGTCATGGTAATGATGGAGTACAACTCCGCACCCAAAGGGAAAATCCGGGCGCCTATCGTTTCACCCAGGGCCGAGGCGAAGACATTGACGAACATGTTGCCCGTCAGCAGCGTGATGAGAATCTCATCCGGATTGCCGAGAATAGATGTCAGAATCTTGGACAGCCGTGATCCGGAGCGACGTTTTAGGGAATCCCGCTCCAGGGTGCTCAGCGAAAAAAAGGCGGCCTCGGACCCGGAAAAATACGCCGATAGGAGCAGCAAAACGGCCAGCGGAATCAGACGGCCCAGTAGGTCATCGTCCATGCACTACGCTGAATCCTTGGAGTGTGCCTGTCTCGAAAAGAAGGACAGAAGCTCCGAAGTGGCGATTTCGATCCTGGTAAGGGTCCTGTTGACCTTCTGTTTGAAGATATGGAAAAAAAGCAGAGAGGGGATCGCTACAGTCAATCCCGCCGCGGTAGTAATCAGGGCTTGGGAAATGCCGCCCGCCAAGAGAGCCGGATCCGAGATTCCGGACACTTTGAGATTGAGAAACGATACAATCATCCCTGTCACTGTACCGAGCAATCCGAGAAGCGTGGCCAGATTAGCGATACTGGCCAGATAAGGTACGTGTTTTTCCAGCTCATCGGCGCTGCGCATCGCCTGGGATTCCATACGCAGGTTGATCAGCTCCTGGGGATGGCCCGCTTTTCGCGACTGCAGGCCTGCCAGAAGGACTACAGCTTCCGGCGAGCTCAGCTGCTCGAGCTCTTTCATTATACGGGTACCCTTGCCGCCGCGGAGCATGGCTACCACATGAGATCCCAGATCCGGGTGAGCCGAGCGTATCTGCACGAAGAAAACACTCTTTTGAATTATCAATGCCACCGCGATCACGGAGAGCGCCAAAATCGGGATTAGAACAATCCCCCCCTTTACAAGAAATGTTATCAAGCCTTGCTCCCAAAAACAGCCGGTTTACATACGGATGTCATAACCGATCAGAAATCTATAACTGTAGTCAACCGGATCGCCTGAACCGATAGGGGAGAAGAACTCGACTCCGGTACGCAGTGTATGTCTGCGCCCGATCCCCCACTCGCTCAGAATTCCCGTCGTAAGTCCCGAGATGATTTCCCAGTCTGAAAACAAAAAGGGCCATGACCCGTCGTCTGCGAAATCTCCCCAAAGAGCCTCTATTATAAACTCTACCGGGATTTTTTGGAAGCCGAGTACCAATTCTCCGCCCACGGTTCGAAACTCAATCCGTTCGCCGATGTTGCCCGTTAAGGGCCATCTCAGGCCGAGCTGAGATAGTGCCTGAATCCGCAAGTCGGGCCTCCCTGAAGCCCGCTTGCAAACGTGCCAAACAAGCTCGGCAGCGGCTACCGCCTCATTTGCCTGCTCGAACTCTATTCCCTCCTCCCGCAGCCTGTAGAAACGCCCCTTTTGCCAATCGAATGAAACCGAGGCGCCGAAACGATCCGTCCAGTCGAAAAGCGCTTTTGTAGAAAGGTTATATCCCCCCTCGACGCCCATCTGATACAGCCCTTCCCCTGCTTGAGCCGCGTAGAAATCCGGATGCGGCGGCGGGCGCAGAAAGGCCGTCGCTTGAAACAGGAGGGTGAACCATTGGGTGGCTGACAGCTCAAAGCCGCCGCTGGGGACAATCTCCAAGGATCCGTCGTAGACAAGCCCTGCCGCCCCGGCCCAAAACCGCAGCATCCGTCGGGGACTCATCCAACAAAGCTCGGCGCTGAGCAGCCCATGCTCCTCTAAGCTCGACGAGGGAAGCTCACCCCTCATTATTGCCGTTCCTTTTATAGAAATGCAGAAACGCGAACCGCAAAAGGCGAGCTCGATGTCCTGTGCGGCCAAACCACGCCGTTCGCCCTCCTCGGTCTCGCTGTCAGTCTCGCTGTTCCCGTACAGACTGGTACGGGTCAACCAGCGGATAAACTCGCCCCTTCCCTCCAGCTCGGCGGTGAGCTGCAGATCGTACAGAGGCGAGAAGGAAGGAAGATAGAAAGCACCTCCGCTGCCGAGCAGGTCGAGCATTAGGCACTCTGTACGGCGCGTCGCCTGCACCGAGAACAGCAGGTCCGTCGGCGACTCCGGATTTCTGTTCGACCAGCCGTCCGCCAATCCCAGGGCGAGCTCCGAGGAAAAATCCCAGAGCCCCCGGGAACGGGTGAGGGAGAACCTGGACTGCACAGACTCTTGAACAATGTAATCCGTGCGAACGCGCCAGGCTTGCGCCGAAGGCAGATCGGCAGAAGATAGATCCACGGCCTTGTTCCGCCCGGAGGAGGTAAGCTCGTACCGCCGAGCAGCGGTCCCACCGGAAAGTATCAGCGTCGCTGGCTCCGGTGCCACCCAGATCGGTGGTGCCGCCCCGATCGGATAGGCGAATCGTTCATCGCTCAATCCTCGGGCAGCCGGTGCAGCCGGGAGCTTGGGCGCCGGAGCACTGAGATAGACGGTGTACTCACCGAGAAGCGTGACGTCTGGAAGCTGAAGGGTTTGGGCGTCGCTTTGGGTGACCGCATTGTCCTGTGCAGGCAGCGGCACACTGAGACCGAGTGCCAAAGATATGAGCACGATCAGCATGACAAAATATCCTGTTTTGATTATGCTTAGGATCGAAATATTCGTCCAGACACGGCTAATGGATTCGAAGAAGAAAAAACGAAATAAGCCCTCCACGCCTGATGCCAATCCTCCGGTTCTCTCCAACTTCGTTGTACTGGAGGGGCTCGACGGGTCGGGCACGACCACGCAGCTCGAACTGGCGGAACGGCGGCTCACACGCTTGGGAGTCCCCCACCACTGTACCTGCGAGCCGACCGACGGTCCCGTGGGAACCACGATCCGTTCGATATTGATGAGGCGCCTGAAGGCGCAACCGAGCACCGTGGCCCTGCTCTCTGCCGCCGATCGAACCGAGCATCTTTGGCACGAGCCGGAGGGGATCGTGCATCACCTGGACCGGGGCGAGTTGGTGGTTTGCGACCGCTACCTGTTCTCAAGCCTGGCCTACCAATCCCTGGCCTGTGAGTTCGAGTTCGTATACTCTCTGAACAGTGGTTTTCCGCTTCCAGAACATCTCGTGTTCGTGGATACGCCGGTAACCCTCAGCCAGAGCAGAATAGCTGCCCGTGAGGCAAACGAGCTCTACGACGTGGCCGATATACAGGGATCGATCCAATCCGGCTATGAGCGCTCTTTCTCGATGTTTAGGAACACCGGGATGCAGCTGCACAGAATCAACGGCAGTGATCAAGCGGATACTGTTTTTGATAAGTTCTGGAGCATACTCGAGAGCCTGCCGATTGTAAAAGGGTGAGGAAAAAGCTCATTCTGATCGTTGCCCTTCTTCTCTGCGCTTCCGGCCTGTTTGCCTACAGGGTTCTGTATGCAGAGCAGTTTTACAAACTCTATCACCTTCATTTCTATCAATATCCGGACGACACGATGGAAAATATCTACTACCTCGAGCAGGCCTTGAAATCGGATTTTGCCAATCCCCTCTACGCCCTGGCCCGAATAGAGGACAAAGGTCAGTGGGCCCAGTACCGCGCGCTTTTCAAGATGCACGTCAATCTAAAACTGGTGGAGCTCTATCTTACGTTGGGCAGCAAATATGATAAACGGGTGGCCTACTTCTATAATGCGCCGTGGGCGGACGGCAACCTCGAGAGTCTGGAACTGGCAGAACAAGCCTATCGGGTCGCTCTGAGGTACTGGGACGAAACCCGGCAGTGGGCGGCCCGTCTGCCCTGGTTGTATTTCAATCTGGAAGAAATCCAGAAATGGGAAGACGAGCGCGAACGAATTTGGAATGGTGATCTGGACTACGGCGAGATCATCGCAGAACAGATAGACAGATTGCTGCAGGTACGGCGGCGATTCCTCGACATGGACGAGAGCACTTATTGAACACCGGTCCCTGCGGCCGTCTGCCGACAAGCGGCCGCTCACAGGATAAGCATTGCATCCCCGTAGGAAAAGAATCTGTACCCTTCCTCGACTGCAATTTTGTAGGAGCTGAGAATTCTCTGTCTACCGGCGAAGGTGGCAACCAGGACCAGTAGACTCGACCGTGGTGTGTGGAAATTCGTCAGCAGCTGAGAAACCACCCGAAAGGTGTAGCCGGGGTAGATGAACAGGGAAGTGCTTCCCCGACCGGGGAGCACAGTTTTTTTGTCTTCGGAAAAGGCAGTTTCCAGAGCCCTCACCACGGTCGTTCCTACGGCGAGCACCTTTCTCTTTTCTGCCAAGGCAGAGTTTACAGCCGCAGCGGTCCGCTCGGGCACCTCATAGCTTTCCTCGTGCATGCTGTGCTCCTCGATGGTTGAGCTGCGAATCGGCAGAAAGGTTCCGGTTCCTACCTGCAGGGTAAGTCGCTCTACAATGATCCCGCCGGCGGCAAGGTTGTCGAGCAGCTGTTCGGTCAGATGAAGGCCCGCTGTGGGCGCGGCGCTCGAGCCGATCTTCCGGGCATAAACCGTCTGATAACGCTCGCCGTCGCCGCGCGTGTCCGAGCGTCGGATATAGGGAGGCAGTGGAACGTGGCCGTGGTTTTCGAAATACTGTTCGTCGATCGGCTGTGAGAATAACAGATAACGGAAGATCGGCCGGTCTGCAGTCCCCGGCGGCTCAACGATTTTTGCCTTCACGCCGGCAGGGAACAAAAATTCTTTTCCCGGTCTCTGCTTGCGTGCCTTGCCGACCAGGGTTTTCCACAGTCCCGGAGCGATCTCCTCGAGAAGCAGAAAATCGACCTTGCCCCCGGTGCCCGTGGCAGTCCCGAAGAGCCTGGCCTTGCGTACCCGCGAATCATTGAGAACCATGACGGTTCCCGCTTCGATGAACGAGCACAGCTCGCCGATACGGGTATGTACCAGGCGGCCGCTCTCGCGTTCAAGCACCAGGAGCCTGGAGCTTCCCCGCTCAGGTGCCGGTTGCTGCGCAATCTGGTCATCGGGGAGCTCAAAGGAGAAGCTGCTGGTCTTCACTTCCTCTCTGCTTCTCGTCCAAATGTTGATAGGCGAGTTGGGTTGCCATTCTACCCCGCGGAGTTCTCTGCAGCAGACCTTTTTGGATGAGGTAGGGTTCGTAGACATCCTCCAGAGTGTCCACAGCCTCTCCTATGGATATGGCCAAAGTCTCCGAACCTACCGGTCCCCCACTGTAGTTTCTGATAACGATTTTCAAGATATCCCGGTCCAGCTTGTCCAGACCGAGGGCATCGATCGAGAGCGAGCTCATGCCCCTCAGGACGATATCGGCGGTAATCGGGCCTTGACCCCACACCTCGGCGAAATCCCGCATGCGGCGGAGCAGACGATTGGCCACCCTGGGAGTGCCCCGGGAACGGGAGGCGATCATGCGGCAGGCTTCGTCCTCTATCCGGATCTTCAGGATACCCGCTGAACGATAGATGATGCTCTGGATCTCCTCTTGCGAATAAAAATCGAGCCGGGCGGTAATGCCGAATCGCGAGTACAGCGGACTGGATACCAACCCTGTCTTCGTCGTGGCTCCCGCCAGGGTGAAGGACGGCAACGGGATCTTGATCGTCCTGGCACCCGGTCCCTGCCCCATCACCACATCGATCTCGAAATCCTCCATGGCATTGTAGAGCATCTCTTCGAT
>CAYMGP010000064.1:0-23683 GCA_964390045.1 uncultured Spirochaetaceae bacterium
TTGCGGGTCGATACGGGCGATTTTGGCTTGGACCAGGATCTCGCGAGATACATGGATGTCACCGTGGGTTATAAGGAAACCCTGAAAATGGAGGTTCGCTGCTGAGCGCATCCATTCATCTGAACATGAACGAAATGCCCTTTCTGCCTCCGGAAAACATTATCAGGGCTGCCCAGAAGGGCCTACTGAATCTGAATCGTTATGCGGAACAGAAAGATCTCGAACACCTGAGAGGTCTCCTGGCCGACTACGTAGGAGTCCCAGAGCAGCATATCGTGTTGGGCCCGGGATCCGATCTTCTTTTACGAGAAATCGTTCACTCATTTTCAAGCGGAAGGAAGGTAGTCATGGTGAGCCCTACTTTCCTGCCGACCGTTCAGGCGGCAAAACAATTTGCAGCAAAGTTTGTCAGCATCCGCCTGAGCCCTCCGGAATTCAATCTAACACCGGATATCCTTTTGGATGAGCTCGACGTACCTGCTCTGGTGATCATAGATAATCCGAACAATCCGACGGGCAGAATTCTCCTCGAGCGACAGACGGTTGAGGCTGTTCTCGAAAATAGAGATAATATCCTTATAATCGATGAAGCCTACTTCGAGTTCTCGGGGGTGAATTTTGCAGATCTGGTTCGCGATCACCCGAACCTGGCGATTACCAGGACGATGGACAAAGCGTTCAGCCTGGCAGGGGCTCGAATAGGCTACCTTGTTGCCGGAAAGCTTGTGCTGGGCGTCTTTACCTCATTCTACGGCTTTCTTCCGCAATCAAGCCTGCATGCGGCCGTCGAGGCTTTGAGCTGCAGCGAATATATGAGGAAAAATGTACGCCTGATAACCGAGGAAAAAGAGAGGCTGAAAACAAATATAGAAGCGTTGGGAACCAAGGTATATTCAAGCGACACCAACTTCCTGCTTGTCAAAACAGAGATACCTGAAATAGCCGTGCAGCTCAAGGATCTCGGCGTGCTCGTTTCTGATCTCGCGGGTCAATTAGCCCCGGGTTATATAAGGGTATCTGTGGGGATTCGCTCAGAAAACAATGCTTTTATAAATGTGTATAAAAATATCTTGGAAACATCCGAGCCCCTGACTGTAAAAGGCGCAAATTAGATGGAAGGTTTGAACAAGAACAATAGGTCGTATATCGGAAGAAGGAAAAAAGAGTATCTTTCTTTTCTGGTCGTGAGATTTTTAAAAGCTTACGACAATTTCAACGGCATATACAAAGATTTTTCCGAATACAAGCACAAAAAGACTAAACTAGCAGAATTCGGTCTTTTTGAGCGAATGAAAAATCTTGAAGAAACCCTCTTTTCCGATATAGAAGAAAAAAGCCGTTTTCTTTTCAGGAGCGAAATCGAGACGAGGTATGATGATCTTAAAAACATCGCAGCCTCAAAATATACTTCCATAAAAGAAAGCAAAGTCAAAACTGCATTTTCTGCGCTCAGAAAATCTTTATTGAATAAATCTGTTGACTCCAATATCAGAAGGATACTTCATATATTGACAATTCTGAAGGAAAGCTTCTACGAGTTCCAATACTATGAAATTGAGTACGTACATGAGCATAACTATATCGGAAAAATAGAATCACTTTCCAACCAACTGGGGCATGCGTTCAATGACGACGAGAGACATGAGTTCAATCATATCAAAGTAATAGATAAGTTGAGTCGCAAAATCCTTTCAGATACTAAGAACCATACGGAAATCGCTCTCGATAGATGCAGGACGCTTTTTTATGAAACTTCGGAAATCTTGCTGCATGTTATTCAAGAATGTAGAAGGAATGAAGTTCTTACCTTGAACCTGCTCATAGAAAAAGAGCTCGTAGACAAGATCTATGGGTCGGATGCATCCGAGCGTATTTTTTCTGAGATGTACAAACACTTGCCCAGTTTGGGGAACAGCGGATTGGAAAAAGCTATCAATTATCTAAAAGATAATTGCGGAAACATCACAGCCCTGCCCGAAGACATCAGAAGCTTGGCGACAAATGACGGCAAAGGTTCTCAGCGTATAAAAGAATACGCGTCTTTCAAAAAAAGGGTAGAATGCTATTTTCAAGAAAATGATTGAGCTGCGCAACCTTATCTCGCCGGGAAAAAACACAGTTGACGTATGTTTTTAAATTCAAAGCGAAAAAACAGTGTTGACGATACGTTGATGTGGAATTTCGCCATGGGGCTGATCCACGGCATATTCTTCATCGGCGGCCAGGCTTTCAGCAACCCCGACACTATCATTCCCGTGTTCCTGAATCATTTCACAGATTCCAAGACCCTTATAGGATTATCAGCCACGATCCTGGGAAGCCTCGGCGGGATAGGTACTGTCCTGCCTCAGCTGTTTGTGGCCAGAAGATTGGAAAACAAGATTCATAAAAAACCCATCCTGAAGTTCGCTATCACGATACGCGCCTTGAGCTGGGGTTTGCTCGCATTAACCACATATTTATTTGCCTGTAAAAGCTTCCATCTAACAATTTTCTTTCTTTTCTTTTTCCTGCTTCTCTATACATTTATGGGCGGTGTTGCAACCGTTTCTTTCTATGATATCTGGGCCAAGTCTCTGCCCTCAAATCTAAGGGGACGTTTTTTTGGTCACCGCCAGTTATGGGGAGGCGTTCTCGCCGTAGGCTCGGGTTTCATAGCCAAGTTTGTTTTGGGAAGCAGTGAATTGGCGTTTCCTATAAATTTCGTTCTACTCTTCTCTCTTACCTTTGCTTTTCTATGCGTTTCCTATATTGCGTTGGGCTCGGTCAAAGAACCTATTGAACAGGTATACCAGAGCCGGCTGAGCTTCAAAGATTTTCTAAAGAAGGCTCTGAGTATTATCAGAGAAGACGATAACTACAGGCGGTTCATTATTGTCCAGATCTTGGTGGGTGGGGCTGCCCTGGCTTTGCCGTTTTACATACTTTATGCAAAAGAAATGCGGGATATCGAACTAGGAACGGTCGGCCTTCTACTTTCCGCTCAAATGTTGGGCTCGGTGGTGTCAAATATCTTATGGGCGCGTCTTTCCGATTTTGTAGGGAATAAAAGGGTGATTCAGATAAGCACACTCGCCGGGTTAGCGGTTCCCATCATCGCCCTTTTAACCAGGTCACACAACAAGCCAATGTTCGTTGTACTGTTTGCTCTGATTGGTTTTTTTATTTCGGGTAGGCTGATCGGGAAAACAAATTATCTTTTGGATACAGCCACTTCGAAGGACAGGCCCACGTATATCAGTGTGACATCGACCCTGACCTTTCCCATATCGCTTTTCTCGCTTATCGGCGGAGTGATCGTCCAACACGTATCCTACCATATACTATTTGTGGTTGCCTTTGTTTTCATACTGCTCGGGCTGCTCCTGAGCTCGCGTTTAGTAGAACCAAGAAAAAAAAACAAATCCGACAGTAATTAGAATGCTTCTGTTCTAAGAGTATCCCACACCGCCCGAACCGCTTTGAGCGCCGGTCCCTTTCCGTGTTCGATGATGGTTTTCCCGTTCATGAGGGCTTCATTCACATTGCGGTCGAAGGGTATCTCTCCGATGACACGGGAGCCTGCTTCCTTGGCCAGCCGTTCTATCTTCTGAGCCTGCTCCGCGTTCAAATCCGCCTTGTTGATAATCACCAGAGAGGGAACGCCGAAATGTGATGAAAGCTCGAGGACCCGCTGCATATCATGCACACCCGAGACGGTAGGTTCGGTTACGATCAACACTAAATCTACCCCCGAAACCGAGGCGATCACGGGACAGCCTGTTCCAGGAGGACCGTCGGCAAGGATCTTCTCGAACCCGTGCTCCCGTGCCAGCTCGGCTGCCCGCTTGCGAACTTGAGTAACTAGCTTTCCCGAGTTTTCTTCGGCAATACCAAGCCGGGCGTGGGCCATGGGCCCATATTGGGTCTCGGAGAAAAACCACCTTCCCGTTATATTTTCATGAAAATCGATTGCTTCGGCGGGACACACATAGCCACACAGTCCGCACCCTTCGCAGGCCAGCTCGTCTATTCTGTATGATCCGTCTGAAAGAACTTCAAGAATAGCATCGAAATGGCAATTTTCAGCGCACTGGCCGCAGCCGGTACACTTGGCATAATCGATGGTAGGCGTTTTCCCGCCTATGAAGTCGTGCGCCTCGTATGTGGAAGGTGCAAGCAGCAGATGAAGATCCGCAGCATCCACATCGGTGTCAACCAGTACCTTGTTGCGAGAAAGCAGGGCCAAAGAGGAGACGATCGTAGTTTTGCCCGTTCCCCCCTTGCCGCTGATCACCGCGATTTCCCTGCAGCGCTGCGCTGCTTGTTTGTCAAGCGGGGCGGATGATTTCTCTGCTAAAGAGACCTCCTCGTCTTCCGGAACGGCTGGAACCGAGCCGCCGATCAGTTTGCCTATCTCACCGAAAACAGCGAGCAGGTTTTCCCCAAGCTCGGCAAAGGAGGCGGCAAGAATGTCTCCTCTGGAATAGCTTTCGGCATACGCGCGTTTGAAAGGAATTCTACCTATTATGGGAACACCGACCGTCTCTGCATATTCCTCTATGATCTCGTCCTTGCCGTCCGAGCGATTCACCACAATCCCTGTAGGAACGCCCATCTTCAGCGTCAAACCCACGGCCAATTTCAAATCGTTCAGCCCGAATGGAGTCGGCTCGGTGATCAACACGGCAACATCCGAGCCGCTCACCGCTTCCACCACGGGACAGCTCGTCCCGGGTGAAGCATCGATGATGTTGATCGCTTCCGGATCGATGTACTGCTTCACCTGGCGAACGATCGCTGGTGCCAGCGCTTCGCCGATGTTCAGAAGGCCGTGGACAAATGGAAAACTATGCTCGTTCGTATCATCCACCGCTGTTTGTACCGTCCCGATATGTACCGTGCCGGCTTGCACCGTCCCGATGCAATACGGCTCTTCCCGAAGAGCTCCTTCAGGGCATACGTAGGAGCAGACACCGCAGGAATGGCACAGCTCGTTGAAGATCAGTACTTTGCCTTTGACCACGGCAATCGCGTTGTAATTGCACGCTTCACCGCATTTCCCGCAGCCTGTGCACTTATCAGCATCAAGCACAGGTTTTTCTACATTTACAGGTATGTTTTCACTGAATTTGGGATTTACAAAGAGGTGATCGTCCGGTTCTTCCACATCGCAGTCCAACAGGCGGACTTTGTCCCCCTTGGCCGCGAGGGAGTAAGCTAAGTTAACGGCAAATGTAGTTTTTCCTGTTCCGCCTTTGCCGCTTGCCACTGTTATCTTCATTTCTTCAAGCTCCTATCATTTAGGCTGTTTTCAAAGCAATTGCCTCTTGCCTGCACGATTCCACGCAGCGACCGCAGCCCGTACAGTTGGCTGCATCTACATGAGCAACGTTCTCGACGATGGAAATACAGCCCCCGGGACAGACGTCCTGACAAATCCTGCAGCCGTTACACCTATCTGCAATCACGTGGGCGACAAGACGCGGTTTTTTGTCGCCCTTTTCCTCGCTCTGGATCTGTTCCTTAAGGACGGCAAGTCTTTCTTCCATTATCCTTACCTGTTCTTTCAGCGCGTCTATACTCATCGGCTCATCTTGCTGGGCTGGCTGCATTCCGCTTCTCATGCCTCTGCCCATGCCCATACCTCGACCGAGACCGCGGCCTCCGCCCCCCATTCCCCTTCCCATTCCGGCACCTGCTCCCATATAGCCGAAAAAGTCAGCCTGGGGATTGCTGCCGGGACTCGAGAATGTTTGTGTTGGATCTCCCATGCCGAAATGGCTTGCCACATTCGGGCTGGCTGCACTCCGATGGGCACCGGCGTTGAATTGATCCAAAGCCTCTCGGATCGATCCGCTCACCCCTGTTACCACCTGGATTCCGGCCGCCGCAAACGTACGGAAGGCATTGGGGCCGCAGTTTCCTGTCAGTACCGTTTGTACTTCCTTCTCGGACATCAGTTGCGCCGACTGGATGCCGGCGCCGCCGCCAAGCGAGATGTTTGGATTTTCTATTGACTCGAATTCCTTGGTTTCCGGATCGATGACGAGAAAATATGCACAGCGGCCGAATCTGGGATCAACACTGCTATTAAGGTCCGGTCCTGTTGATGTGATTGCGATTTTCATTTTCGGCTTCCTTTCTTTGAGACCTCGGGTAAATTCAGCTTTTCTCGGTAGTTTTCTATGGGCTCAAATCTTTAATGGACATATTCTCATTAAAGTATAATGAGAATATTCTCATTTTACAAGGGGGCAGGGGTATAAATTTTGAGTATTATCCCTTTTGGCAATCTCTGTTACGAAAGGAAAGCAACAACCAAACGAGAAGAAGAGTGCTTGCGAAATGGTATAATTATTTCGCTTTCAACTGGTAGAACTTCAGCTTCTTTCCCACGATGATATCGAGGTCGACCGGGTACGCCTTCCAGGTTACATATCCGTCGTTGTAAACGACATCGTAGAGAAACAGTTGTAAGTTTTCATCCATCGTAGGCGCGAAGTCACTCCAACCGCCGCTTTGCCCCATCCAGTCTTCTATCCAGGTGTCGTACCAGTCGGTTGTATTGAAACGCTCATCGTAGTAGGTGTAGACGAGGTACTCCTTCCCATCCATTGTTTTCGCCTGCTTGTATTCGGATGCGCCGACGACGTGGGTCCAGGTTATTACCTGTGATTCGGCATAGCCGGCTATCAGGAAACTGAAAACAACGATCACCAGGAAAACCTTTTTCATAGACGCCTCCTATTGATACCAATCTATTGGCCTGCCTCCTGCTTTTCCTGTGCCTTCGACTGTTCTGCGAGCTCTTTTAGATCGGCCTCCAGCTGCATGATGAGCTCGCCGTACTCGGCGAAATCGCCCTCGCGCAGCTTTGCGGTCGCGGCATTGTAGTTTTCCAGAGCCTGCTCGATCAGCCTGCCGATGTCTTCAAGGGGCGCTACGGCGGTGGCTGCGGCTTCCACGGCGGCCGGAGCCACCCTCCTGCCCGAGGTGCCGAACACCTTGCCGAGCGCCTCCTTCAGGGTAGGGGCAAATCCAAGCCGGTCCTGATAGGCTACGATAATGATCTTCAATTCGGGCAGCTGACTGTTGGCGGACACGAGGTACACGGGCTCCACGTATATGAGCGCATCCTTGATCGGTATCACGAGGAGGTTGCCCCGGATGATATCGGATCCACTCTGGCTCCAGAGTGTGAACAGCTGGGAGATTTCGCTGTTTTGGTCGATCCGCGACTCGATCTGCAGGGGTCCGAAGATGAGTTTCTCTTTCGGGAACTGATACTCGATCATCTTTCCGTATTCCTGCGGGTCGGAAAAGGCTGCTATCCATGACACCATGTTGTTCTTATTGGTAGGAGTAAAAGGCAGCATGAGTATGTACTGCTCCGGGTTCTCAAGCTCGGGGAACCTGTTGATCATGTAGTAGGGGATCATTTCCGCCTGCTCGTCTCCATAGATTTCCTGAGGAGTAGCCCAGAGATCCTCCTTGTTGTAAAAAACCTCGGGATCCGTCATGTGGTAGGTCTGATAGATCCCTGCCTGAACCTTGAACATATGGAAGGGGTACCTGATGTGTGCGCGCAGCCCCGGCGGCATTTCGTCGATGTCCTTGAAAAGGTCAGGAAAGATCTTTCTGTAGGTTTGCATGAGGGGATCCTGTTTGTCGATGACGTAGAAGGTCACCTCCCCGTTGTAGGCATCTACCGTGATCTTCAGTGAGTTGCGGATGTAGTTGAAGCCTTCGGCCGTGGGGGTGGAGTAAGGAAACATGTTGGTGGTCGTGTAGGCATCGCGCATCCAGTACAGCCTGCCCTCATCCACTACCATGTAGGGCTCGGGATCGTAGAGCAGAAAGGGGGCGATCTTGGGCACGCGCTGCTGCACGCTCCTGTAGATCATGAGCTTGCTGTCCGGCTTCAGATAGTTGGTAAACAGTATCTGATAGTCTTTCAAACGTAGGGCGATCAGTATCTTTCTGAAAAAATTCTTGATCTCGATGCCGCCGGAGCCCTGGTAGCTGGTAAAGACGTTGGCCGCGCCCTTGGGATAGTCGAACTCCTCGAGCTTGGTATTGGTTACCACGTATTCCGTCGTTCCCTGGCCGTAGTAGATCTCCGGTCTATCGATTTTGAGGGGGATGGACACCTTGGGCGGGATGTCTTTTATGAAAAACAGAGGAAGCCCCTCTGAACCTTTTTCATTGACGGGAGACATGACCAGTCCATACCCGTGGGTATATTGAAGTCTCTTATTGACCCAGGTTTTCGCCGTCTGCGGGAGCTGCTCGTAGTTGAGCTCCCTCACCGAGAGCATCACCTGCCGGAAATCATCGGCGAAACGGTAGCGATCGACGTTTACCTGGCTGAAGTCGTAATACAGCCTGAACTCCTGCAGCTGCTTGTAGGTTGTTTTCAGGGGCCGTTCATCCCAAATACGAATGTGTTTGCTGGCCCCGCTTCCCGGAGAAAAATCGTCCGCAGAGAGGGTGTCGGAAACCGGAAAGGGCCTCACAGCGACGCCCTCCAGGTTGTACCCTCGTCTGGTAAACTCGATGTTGTAGTTGATGTAGGGAAGCTCCCTCTTAAGCTGGTTGGGAATCACGGAAAACTGTTGGACGATCCCGGGTACGATTCCCGTGATCAGCACAGCGCCGCCGATCAGGATGGCATAGCCGACGAGCAATGGCTTGAAGCGCCGTTTCGAGGCTCCGAAACCGATCAAAACCGCTATAAACAGGGCGACGGCGATCATGATGTAGTAGGCGAGACGCATGACTTTCTCGTCCTTATAGGTAGCTCCGAAGATGATCCCTCGCGGCGAGAGAAGCAGCTGGTACTCCTTCAACCAGTAGTGCCAGGCAATCAGGACACTGATCAGCAAAGCCAGCAACAAAAGATGTCTGGTAGCCCGGGTGCCGACCCTGAGTTTTTTCTCTGTATAGGTGATGTTTCCCGAGATCAGGTACAGCAGCGCGACAATCGCCGTTGTCAACACAACGGCCCCCAGGCTCCAGTTTTTTAGAAAATTGTAAAATGGAAGAACGAACACGTAGAAGGAAAGGTCTCGCTGAAAAAGTGGGTCGGTGAGGTTGAAATTGGTCCTGTGCACAAGCTTTTGCAGCAGCTCCCAGCGGCCGCTTCCGGTTCCAGCCAGGATGACACCGAGACCCAGCAGTGCCACGACGGAGATTATAACCGCGGTTTTCCTGTTTACCTCAACCTCTGTACCCTGGGTGAGCTCGGCAGGAATGCCCGGCTGCGGACGCGAGGAACGAGGAATTTTGAGCGTTCGAATATCCCCCTTCCTGAAGGCAATGACAAGATTCAGTCCGCCAAAGAGCAGGAAGAGCAGAAAGTAGGCAAACCAAAGACCGATCTTTGTGAACAGAATAGTGGTGAAAACGCTGAGGTAGCGAAGACTGTCGAACCACAGTACGTCGAGCCATATCCTTGCGCCTATAAACAGGACCACGAGCACAGCAACGATTGCTCCGATAATGATCAGCACTTTGGTTCTTTTTGTCATTTTTTTCTTCCTCCTGGCCGCAAACGGTCTTTCGATTCTATCAGCTAATACGGGTCGTAACTACACCTTTTCGAAAAGAAGGCTACAGCTACTCTTCTTGAGCGCCTTTTAAGCGCCAATGGTTTCGTTTGAAAGGTATTTGGCTACTACGAAGCGCAGAGAACAGGGGGCCTCCTTGCCCTGATGGATCAGGCGAAGGGCCTGCAGGTCGGACTCCCAAATCACGTCCCCGGGTGCTATCACGCAGACGCTTCCCCGCTCGTGGTCTATATAAAGCTTGTCGTCCTTGAAGTAGAAAAGCTCTTCACTCACCTGCGTGGAATAGGCACGCATGAATGGAGGAATTTCGTTGGGTTTGAACCAGAGCTTGATCTCCCTCTTCGCCTCTTCATCGGTAGCCGAAGCATGGATCAGGTTGTCCATGCGCTCGCCGATCTCTTTGCCCTCGTTATCTCGCAGGCTCACGATCGTACCGAGGGCTCGGACGCATCCGGGCATTTGTTCACGCGCCGTGTGCGGGTTGGTGGGCCCGGCAATCGCGCGTACTTTTTTTACGGCATCGGGACCTTGATAGACGATGGCTATGACCCTCTGTCGGTGGGGCGCATCGGCATAGTGGATCGTTCCTGTGATGTACTCGATCAGGGAAGGATAGAATACCTTGCCCAGGTGCTCGGCGTAGTGCTCCTCGGCCAGGATGCGGGTGACGTGAACGACCTTGGTGCCCGCATAGATCAGTCCTGTATGGAATTCGGAAAGCTGGGAGAGCACGTATCCTGTCAATGAGTTTTTCAAGGCATCCGGTTTGATGAGAACCAGGGTCTGCTCGAGCTCCTTGTTGCCCACAGTCTTCCTCCTAGAGTATTCCTTACGGACGCAGGCATGTTCCCACAGAATGGAGAAAAATGCAAATCATCGGAGAATCGCAGATTCGAGGCTGAGGCAAAGAGGAGCGGCTTCCGGCAGGGGAGGCCGCAGGCTCTACCCTGCCATGCTCAACCTGGTGGCGATCGATCCGGCCAGAACAGCTACGTCTTCCAGGGACAGAAAGTTCCCGATCTCGTCGTTGAACAGTATATTGGCCTCGGCGGGGAACTCCTCGTCCCCGGTGTACAGCACCACTACTCCCCTGATCTTGGGAAAGATGTCAAACTCGAAAGCGGCGTCCCCCAGCTCTGTTTCCCGCCAGCCCAAACTACGGCAGGCCTTGCGAAACAAGTCCTCGCTTGCCCCGAAACGACGGGAGATGCGCCTCGGGCCCCTCTTCTGGTAGGTGGGATCGTAAAAGGCGGCGCCGGGAAGGTTCTTGAAGGCCACCATCACCCCACGGGTGGGCCGCGCCTGCTGACCCAAGAGGTAGTGGAGCACGAGTATCTTCTCCGCCAGAGGCAGATCAGCGGGCTCGAAGGTCACCAATCCTCCTGTGGGGTTGCCCTCATCCTCCCGCTCCCGCTTTTCAGATGCCAGAATCTCGACGCGTTTTCCAAAGAAGGAGAGGTTGATCCTGCGGCCGTTGATCGCTGCTCCACTTCGCTCGCAAATTTCAGCAAGATCGCCCGCTGCTAATCGTTGGCAGGCTTTTCTGTAGGCGACCTCGTAGCTGGCCTTCAGGCCGCCGGGTCTTTTTTGCTTCATTTCCTCACTCCGTTGTACACGTTATAGTACGGAACGCCCGACTCTGTCACGCACGGAAAAACAACTTGCCCCTACTACAGGAGCTCCGTTCGCTTGCACTACCCACCCAATCGTACTACCCTTGCTGCTATGGACAGACCCTTGTGCGTATATGTCGCTGCAACTCAACAGAACGACGGCAAGACGACTGCAGCCTTAGGCCTGCTGGAAGTGATCAGCGAGATGTACCCTCAAATAGGATATATCAAGCCCGTGGGTCAGCAGGTCAAGCTGATCGGCGAGCATGAAATCGACAAAGACGCCAGTCTGGTAAAGGACGTTTTTCACATCGGCAGCCCCCTCCACGACATGAGCCCTGTGGCCGTTCCTCGGGGCTTCACAGAAGAGTACATCCTGCGTGGAGACGTGCATCGGCTAACGGATAGAATTCAGACTGCCTACCAGCGGGAAAGCATTGATAAGAGTTTCATGGTGATCGAGGGTACCGGCCACGCAGGGGTCGGCTCGGTGTTGGATCTTTCCAACGCTGCGGTTGCCAAGATGTTGAAAACACCGGTGGTCATCGTGACCTGCGGAGGGCTGGGACGTCCTATCGATCAGGTGACTTTGAACAAAGCGGTGTTTGACAGCTACGGGGTGGAGGTGCTCGGCGTAATCGTGAACAAGGTGATACCCGAGAAATACGATAAGATCAACAAGCTCGTGCGGCAGGGATTTGAAAAAAAGGGGATCGAAACCTTCGGAGTGATACCCTTCTACCCTGTCTTGTCCAGCCCGACCCTGCGTCAGCTTTTGGAAGATATCCGGGGGGAGCTAGTCAGCGGAGATGAGGAAGGGCTGAACACCATGATCAGCAAGATCCTGGTCGGGGCCATGGCCTCCCATGAAGCCTTCGATTTCTTCAAAGGGGACGTGCTTCTAATAACACCGGGAAACAGAGAGGATCTGATTCTGGCAGCGGTAGCCTGCAACGTTCCCGGCGTGCATGAAGACTACGATGTACGCGGGATCATCCTGACCTGCGGAATCTGGCCGAACCCGACGGTTCTCAACATTCTCAAAACGGCCAAGATACCCGTGTTCCTTGTAAAAGACGATACCTTCACCACTGCCCAGAAGGTGAACAACCTGATCATCAAGATAAGGCCCCAGGACACGGAGAAAATTGCAATCGTTAAAAAGGTAATTAAGGAATACGTCGATGTGGAATGGCTGATACAGCGCCTCAAGGCTTCCCGCCAGTAGCCGGGAACCAAGAGTCCTGGGCCGGGCGCCCCGAGCCGGGCGCCCCTGAGCCGGGCGCCCCTGGGCCGGGCGCACGAAGCTAAAAGCCGAATGTTGTAAAGCGGCCGTCGTTCGAGTAAACTGTTCGCCTGTATGCTGAGAAAAAACAGGGTTCGAGCCGAGGGAAGTCTGAAGTTTATAGAGCCCCGATTTATCCGTTGGGTCTACACCCTGATGCGCCTCAGCGTTCCGACCTACCTGCGTTTTGCCGAAGGTATCGGCCGGGTCGAAACGGAGGGCATCGAGCATCTGATCGCTTCCTACAGGCAGTTCTACGATAAAAAAGCACGCCTGTTCGTGGCCTTCCGGCACGCTTCGGTGCACGATGCTCCGGTCATGGTTTACCTTTTCTGCCGCGCCCTGCCCGCCGCCGCGAGAAAGCGGGGCGAGAAGCTGGGAGGCTTGGGGCACGCCCACTTTCTCTACGGCCGGGGCGTGCTGCACTGGGCCGGCGGGGGAGCGAGCTTCCTGATCCCACGCATCGCGGGGATTCCAGTGATGAACAGGAGAAGCGACACCCAGGGTATGCGCGCGATCCGCCGCGCCCTCACCGACGGGCGCTTTCCCATTTCCCTGGCGCCGGAGGGCCAGGTAACCTACCACAATCACAAGCTCGGGCCGATCGAGGCGGGCACCGCGCGGCTGGCTATCTGGTGCCTTCAAGATCTTGAGAGGCAGGGTCGGCAGGAAGAAATCCTCGTCGTGCCCGTGGCTTCCCGCTACCTGTACACGGAGAAGCCGGAAGAGGTGTTTCGTAATGTCGTTGAACGGATCGCGAACCGTGCCGGCCTGCAGGCATCGCCCTCGGTTTCCCGCTACGAGCAGCTCATCGATCTCACCGATCAGCTCTTGACCAAAATCGAGACTTTCTATGAAAGGTTCTACGGCCTCGAAGCAAAGAAAGGGGAAAAGCTGACACTGCGCGGCCGCATCGAAGGCATCTGTGACTCAGCTCTGATGGTGCCGGAATCCTTCATGAAAATTCGTCCGGATCGGGACTTTCTCTCCCGGGTGTTCACGGTAAGACAGCGGGGATGGGACTACCTGTTCCGCTCCGATTTCCCGGAGCATGGGGAAATACCGCCCCTCGACAGGGTGCTGGCCGACCGTGTCGCCGACGAGGCCTACCTTCACCTGCGGCACAACGAGCTCGTAGATCTGCTCGAGTACATCGATCCCGATTATATCAGCCCGCAGGCCTCCCTCAACCGTCTGCTCGAATACGCCCTGAATTTGGCCGATGTAATCAACAGGCTCATGGGCGGGGATATTTCCTTTCGTTACAGCCCAATGAAGAAAAAAACAGTCATCAGGATCGCCGAGCCCCTCAAGGTACGGGAGCTATACCCGCTTGTACCGGGAAACACGCGGGAGAAGGCGGAGGGAATCATGAAGGTCATTACCTCCCGATTGGAAAACCTTGCCCGAGAGGAGTAGAACCCGCCCTGCTTCCCGTACGCACAGAGCGACGGAAGGCGGTCAGCGCGAGTAGAACTCGACCACCTGACCGAGATCACATTCCACGGGGATCTCTTCGCGGCGGGGCAAGCCGATCAGCTGCGCCATGAGCTCGTCTTTGGATACCTTCAGATACACAGGAGGATTGGCTTGACTGAGAGCTTCCCGAAAGCAAGCCAGCTTGCGGCTGCGCTCTCGGATCTGCAGGGTATCTCCGGGTTTCAATTGAAAGGAAGGGCTCTTCACCTTCCTGCCGTTGACTTCGAAGTGCTCGTGGCTGACGTACTGCCGGGCAGCGTACACAGTCCGGGCAAATCCGACCCGCAGCACGCAGGCATCAATCCTGCATTCCAACATCTGCATGAGGATTTCGCCGGTGTTTCCATGCCTGCCGAGGGCCTTTTCGAAGGTGTTGCGCAGCTGTTTCTCTGCGATATTGTACTGATAGCGCAGACGCTGTTTTTCCAGCAGCTGGCGGCCGTAGTCGGACATCTGGCGACGGCGGGAGCGGGCGTGCCTCTCCCCGGGCCCGCCTTTTTTCCGTTCCATGATCTTCGACGCTTTGGGAGTCAGGGCCAAGCCTACTCGTCGGGATAGCCTGACCTTGGGACCTGTATAATTCATAATGTGCGCAATAAACTACTACTTGGGACTACAAACGTCCACTTCTTTGTAAAAAGTTTGAGGCTCGAGCTCTTCGAATTCCCCCCTCCCGGAAAGGAACTTCCTGATATCGACGCAGAGATGGCATTTGGAGAGGTAGCCCTGCGGCAGTTCTCGATAGCCGAGGTCCTTTGCAAAACCGAGGAACCCGTCGAAATTATCCGCCACGATGTAGGAGAGCACCGGATGGGAGTCCAGATCGATCCCCTCGCTGAGCAGCTCGTCCAGATGCCGGCAGTCTCCCAGAGACAAACCGCCGCAGTAGCCGGGAACAAAGTGACCGTAGTTGTCAAAATGATTGTGCCAGCTGCGGATGAACGCCGGCGCGCAGGGGTGGCTGCTCACGACGGAAGCCGGAAAGCCGGGAAACAGGTTGTAGGACTGCACAGCGTACGGGGCTCTGCCGTTGAGGAAGAACTCGGCGTTGCGCGTGAAATCCCGGCCCTCTTCGATCTCGAGGAACGAGGAGAAGGGCAGACGACCGCTAATGCCGAGGCGTTTGAACATTCTGTAATACTCGATCTGGTACACAGCCACATTGGCGCCGAATACTTCCTTGGCGATGCGGATAGCCCGTTCGCTGCACTCGAAGGGCACGTATTCGAGGTAAAAAGGATTGATAGAAACCAAAATCCCGATAATCCCGCGGCTGCGCAGGGTCTCGAGCTTTTCCCTGGTCTCCTCGTCCGTTCGGGCCCAAAAGCAGTTGGTTTCCACGAACAGTGAAGGAATACCCAGCTCATGCGCCAGGCCGGCCGCTTCGCAGAGCAGCTCGAAGTTCAGGAAGGGCTCGCCGCCGGTGAAGTGAAGGCCGTGGTTAAGGCTCATCGCGTCCGCCCCCCAGGGGCTGGGCTCGATCTTTCCGGCCAGAGACTGCAGCGTGGCCTTCAGATTCTCTTCAGAGATCCAATCGGCCGGCCAGCGGGGCGAGCAGGCGTACATGCAGTGCCGGCAGGACGCCGTGCATTTATACGACAGAATCAACCCTCCGGATATCGGAGTGGGAATGCGGATCCTCATCGGTTCTGCCGCCGCATCAACCGGCCTCGCTCGATTTGGCCCAGAGGTTGATTCCGGACTCGGTGGCGTACTTGTCGAGCTCTTTCAGCTCCTCCTGAGTGAACGCCGGAGCCGAGAGCGCCTTAACATTTTCCTCTATCTGGCTCGGGTTGGAAGCTCCCGTTAGAACCGTTGTCACCCGGTCATCCCTCAGACACCAGGACAGAGCCATTTGAGGCAGGCTCTGCCCGCGCCGCCGGGCGATCTCGTTGAGCCCGTGCACCTTGGCAAGGTTTTCGGCGTTCAGGAAATCCCTGGCAAGAAAGGAGTTTTTCTGTCCAGCGCGCGAATCGCCGGGAATGCGATCCAGATACTTTTCGCTTAGCATTCCCTGGGCCAGTGGAGAGAAGACGATGCAGCCGATGCCCTCCCTGCCGAGAACATCGAGCAGCCCTCCTTCGATCCAGCGGTTGAGCAGGGAATAGGAGGGCTGGTGGATCAGGCAGGGCGCCCCCGCCTCGCGCAGCATGCGGGCCGCCTCAGCCGTTTTTTTGGCAGAGTACGAGGAAATCCCTGCGTATAGTGCCTTGCCCTGATGGACAGCGCTGACCAAAGCTCCGATAGTCTCTTCGAGGGGTGTTTCGGGATCGAAGCGATGCGAGTAGAAGATATCCACGTACTGCAAGCCCATCCGCTTGAGGCTCTGATCGAGGCTGGCGAGCAGGTACTTGCGGGAGCCCCAATCGCCGTAGGGACCGGGCCACATCGTGTAGCCGGCCTTTGTGGAAACGATCAGCTCGTCCCTGTAGGCGGATAGATCCTCAGCCAGGATACGGCCGAAGTTCGTTTCGGCAGAGCCGGCCGGCGGCCCGTAGTTGTTGGCCAGATCGAAGTGGGTGATGCCCAGATCGAAGGCCTTGAAGACCATGCGGCGGGCGTTCTCGCTTACCGAGTCACCCCCGAAGTTGTTCCAGAGACCGAGGGAGATAGCCGGCAGCAGCAGACCGCTGTGGCCGCAGCGGTTGTACGTCATACTGTCGTAGCGATTTTCAGACGGTTTATACGCCATGATTCTCTCCTGCTCAAATGGAATTCGCCAAGATTGTAATCGAATAAGACTTCCTGAGGAAGACCCTCTTACCCCGGTGTTGAGTTCTGCCTTTTTGCTGGAATATTCTATCCGATTTCGGCTGGTCGTTTATGCTCTAGGCGGGCAGGGCAAGCCTTACCGTGATCGTTGTGCCTTCTCCCGGCCGTGAATCAATCGCCAGAGATGCCCCGACAAGATGGGCTCGTTCCTGCATGCCCACCAGCCCTAGCCTGCCTCCGCTGACGAGATCGTCCATCTGGCCGACGTGGAATCCGCTTCCCTTGTCGCTGACGGACAGCCGCAACTCTCCGCTTTTCGCCGACACAGAGATCGATGCCTCGTCGGCACGTGAATGCTTACATACGTTTCGCAGGGCCTCCTGAATGATGCGATAGAGCAGCAGTTCCTTCTCGGCGGCCAGAGCCTGCCACTTGCCCTCCGACTGCAGCCTGATAACGATCCCCGACTCCTGCTGCACCTGGGCGGCCAGCTCCCGCAGGGCGGGAAGCAGTCCTAAATACTCGAGGATCGGCGGTCTCAAGTACTGTATGAACCGCCGCATCCGAACGAGAGATTCATCGATCTCCTCCCGTATGCTCTTCAGAGTTTTGAGAGAAGTTTCGAGCGAACCATCCCGGTGCTTCGGTTGCCGGGCGATCATGCTGTCCACGCGCCGTGAGAGGGCCGTCAGGGTTTGGATCGTATCATCGTGCAGCTCTCTGGCGATTCTCTTTCTTTCCTCCTCGTGAGCGCGGGCAATCTGATCGGTGTACAGCCTAAGGCTCTTCTCCAGGTTGCGTACCGCACCGGTTTCCCGGCGCCGTGATTCGAGCCAGGCATTGACCAGGCCGCCGATCACCACGATCAGGACGGTTTCGATCCCCGCATCTCTTACGAAGTGGGACACGAATATGACCCTGGGCAGCATGATCAGGAAGGCCACGGACAGGCTGACGAGACCTCCGCTCAAACCGAAGACCTGAGCCGCATAGATAGTCGGTATCAGGAACAGGATCCTGTCCAAAGCATGACGCTCTGATCCGAACAGGGAAAACCTTCCCAGGTTCTTCAGGCCGGGCAAATGCTCCGGATAGTGAAGGATAATGAGGAGCAGGAACAGCAGGACGATGATCCAAAGATGAGGTCTCCGCAGCGCAGCGAAACGGTTTTTCACAGTTGTTCCGCGTTTTCCTGTTCCAGGCGGATCCAGTTGTTCTGCAGGCAGAGCAGCACAGCCTCCATACGGGAACCGACGGCCAGCTTGATGAATATGTTTCTCCAGTGGGATTGTATCGTCCGGTCGGACACGGTCAGCTCGGAAGCTATCTGTTTGTTGGCCAGGCCGCGCGCCCCGAGCGTAACGACCTGCAGCTCTCTGTCGGTGAGCAGCGGCCTGGCCTTTGAAGTATCTCGAATGCCGCGGGACTGCAGGCGTTCGAGTACGGTCGTGACAACTTTGGGATGCAAAACCGACTCCCCTTTGGAGCAGGAGCGTATCGCTTTGAGCAGCTCCTCGCCGCGGATATTTTTAAGCAGGTAACCGGAGGCGCCGGCTTCGAGAATTGCCAATATGAACTCCTCATTGTCGTAGGCGGTGAGCACCAGGACGCTCCTGAGAGGATGCTCGGCTTTGATCCGTCGCGTTGCTTCGATACCGTTGAGCTTGGGCATTGCAATGTCGAGCAGAACAACGTCGGGTTCTAGTTCCCCGACCAGCCGTACAGCCTCCTCGCCGTCTGATGCCTCACCCAGCACCTCCATGTCCCGCTGCTGCTCGATCAGATCCCGAATCCCCTCGCGGACGAGGACGTGATCTTCGGCGAGCAGAATCCTGATTTTATTCATCTTCTTTCCTCGCCGTGATTATAACACGGGC
Organism: uncultured Spirochaetaceae bacterium; assembly: GCA_964390045.1. Lineage (GTDB taxonomy): Bacteria > Spirochaetota > Spirochaetia > SZUA-6 > DRHE01 > CAYMGP01. The sequence goes on from CAYMGP010000064.1 coordinate 18,518, forward strand.
AGCTCGGACGGCCAAACAATTCCTTCCTTCCAATAAGGCGTACGCCGAATGGCGTAATTTTTCTTTTTTCAAAGCGGCCAAAATGCGCACGCCAGTTGGCGCTTGTGGACTCGTTTCTCGTTGCTTAATTTTGTAAGTGAAGTGTATCGCGAGCGTAGCGAGCGTAGCGAGTGCGCAGCAAGGAGTTGATTCATGAGCTTCATAGACACGATGAGAGCCAAGGCTAGGAGCGATCCCATGCGGCTCGTTTTTCCTGAAGGGACCGAGCCCCGTACGGTCAAAGCTTCACGTAAGATCGTTGATGGCGAGCTGGCCTCCTCTGTCACTCTTGTAGGTTGTCCCGAGGAGATCGAGCGGGCCGCCCACAGCGCCCACTGCTCGCTGAGAGGAATTGAGTTGGAGTTCCCCGAGTGCTGTGATAAGCGCGGTGAGTTCGCCCACGATTTGTGCGAGCTGCGAAAACACAAGGGAATGTGTGAAGAGGAAGCAGAATCGGTGATCTGCGATCCCCTTAACTGGGGAGCTATGATGGTACGCAAAGGCCTGGCGGACACGCTGGTGGCCGGGGCGAGGAGCTCCACCGCGCAGGTGCTGAAATCGGTATTCATGATCATCGGTACTCAACCGGGAATCAGGCTGGCATCATCGTTTTTCCTCATGTATCTTCCCGACTCCGAATGGGGGGAAGGGGGGCATCTGCTGTTCTCCGATTGTGCGACCGTTCCCAATCCCAACGCCGAACAGCTCTCCGAAATCGCCCTGGCTGCGGCAAATTCCTTTCAGCTCCTGCTTCAGGGCGAGCCCAGGGTGGCGATGCTCTCCTTCTCTACTCACGGCAGCGCGCACCACGAGATGGTCGACAAGGTCGTCGAAGCCACACACCTGGCCCAGATGAAACGACCGGAGCTGATCATCGACGGAGAGATGCAGCTCGACGCCGCCCTGATTCCGGCAATAGGGGAAAAGAAAGCTCCGGGATCGCCGGTCGCCGGAAAGGCGAACGTCCTGATTTTCCCGGACTTGAACTCGGGGAATATCGGATACAAGCTGGTACAGAGACTTGCCGGAGCGCAAGCCTACGGACCGTTTTTGCAGGGTTTGGCACAACCTGTAAGCGATCTCTCAAGGGGATGCTGTGTTGAAGACATCGTCAACACAGCCGTCGTTGCCATGGTGCAGGCAGCTCGCCGCCAGGAGGCTTTTCAACCGATCTCCGATCACAGCGAGCTGAGTACCTCAGCAAGTCATAATTAGGGCAATACCTGACACTGATACGATTTGCGTCGCCTTACAGAATTTTCCAGACTCGAACCCACTCTCCTGCAAAGCGTCAGCCTTCCCAAAAAAAACTAAAAAAACTTGCAATTGCCCCAACGTAACTTATAACTATTAATATAAGAACAAATAGAGAGGAGGAAAAAAATTCCGTACAGGATCGTTGATCCTCAAACAACAAAGATCTAAGGAGGCACAATCTTGGAAGCCATAGTAAAACTGCATTGGCTCGATTACGTCGTAATTCTGGCGTACGTAGGCTTTATGCTCTACATTGGGTTTTACTTCTCTCGCAAGAAAAAGGGTTTCGACGACTACTTCATGGCAGGTCGCGGCCTGACTGCCCCGCTGCTGGTGGGAACCCTGGTTTCCACTTTCTACGGATTGGACACCCTGTTCGGCACTTCGGAGGTGGGATTCTTCGAGGGAATCTCCGCCTTCTTCGCTTACTCGCTGCCCTACACAGTCTTTTACATCGTCATGGCCTTCCTGGCGCCGAAGTTCAAAGAAAAGTTCCCGGAAGGCTCCACCATGCAGGAGGTTGCCCTGAAGAAGTACGGGAAAACCACGGGGGTGTTTACTTCGATTGCCGCCTATCTGTACTCCACAAACACCATGGAGATGATGGGCATCGGCTTCGTGCTGCACCTGGTCACGGGCATGCCGTTCATTGTGGGCACTCTAATCGGAGCTGTGATTGTGATCATTTACACCTGGACAGGCGGTCTGTGGGCGGTCACCATGACGGACTTCATTCAGTTTGTAGCCATGATGGTAACTGTCGGTCTGGCGATGATCATCGGCTGGAACGCGGTGGGAGGTATTCCAGGAGTCTGGGAAGGTCTGATCGAATGGACGGGGAGCGCCGAAGATGCGGTGTATTTTTTCCGCCCGGGAGCCGGATACCTGTCCCCGTGGACCCTGGTTGCTTATTCTGTGACCGCGTTGGCGGTGCTCTGTGAACCGGCTTTCTTCCAGAGGATGTTCGCCGCGGCTGGACCCAAGGAGATCAAACGGGGCTTCGCCATCGGTGTTCCTATGTGGTTGTCTTTCGACTGGTGTGTTAGCTTCTTGGGCATTCTCGGTGCCGCGGCCATCGGACTGGCCATCATTCCCGAGGTCGAGGCAAATGAAGCCCTGTTTGCTGTGGTCGGTCAATACCTGCCCATAGGAGTCATGGGAATCTTCGTGGCCGGAGTGCTGGCCTGTGCCATGTCCACCGCCGACTCTTATTTCCTCGTGGCCGGAGGTGTGATAGGCGTGGACCTTTATCGCAATATCATCAAACCCGATGCCGACGAGCGTAAGGTTGAGCGCGTCACCAAGGGCGGTATGTTAATCTCCGCAGCGCTATCCATAGTTCTGGCTTTCGTTTTTGAACGAATCATGGAGGTTTGGGTGTTCCAGGCGACCTTGATCGTGACCACCGCGCTGATCCCTGTCTACTTTGGAGCCTTTTCAAAACGGCCGCAAAAGAAGGCCGCCGGAGCCTGGGCTTCCGGCTTCGGATTGATCGCCTCGATCGGCTGGTACATCTGGACGAACTTCTTGGGCGTCTGGAGCGAAGACTGGGAGGTATACGTGATCAAGATCGGCAACCTCGAGCTGTGGCAGGAGTACGGTATTTTGATCATCACCCCGATCGCCCTGATCATTTATCTGATCGTCAACGCTGTGGCCAAACAGACCGTGGACGCGAAGTAAGGAGGTACTGAGTCATGCCTAGCTCTACTTGGGATATTTTCTGTTATATCGCAGGAGCCATCTCGATCGTGGGACCCCTGGCCATTATCTACTATTACGTACGGGCAGTTCGCAAAAGGCTGAAAGAGTTCAACGAGGGCGACATCAAGCCCTAGTTCAAGGAGAATAGGTGAGGCCTCATCCTAGCGGCCCGGGGCCTCCCGTATGTTCTTTGCCGCAACGACATATATCTCGAAGGAACGACTCATGAAGAATGTCATAATAGTAGGAGCCGGTGCACAGGCAACGGTGCTCTGCGGCGTGCTTTCTCAGGCTGAAGAGGTCTCCCGGATCGTGCTGGCAGATATCAATCTCGCCCGTGCCGGGGAGATCGCCGAGACCAACGGCAGCGCCAAGATTCACCCGGAAGCCATAGATGCCTCGAGCGTGAGCCGGATGACAGATCGTTTCAAGGCCGAATCCTTCGATCTGGTGATCAACGCTACCATCCCGATGTTCGTGCGCCAGGTGATGCAGGCAGCCTATCAAGCCCGTATCGATTACCTGGACATGGCCTCCAACGAGATCTATCCAGAGGCCGGTGTTCCCATCGAGCAGCTCGCCTATGCAGAAGACTGGAAAAAGGCGGGGCTTCGCTGCCTGACCGGTGCCGGAGGCGATCCGGGGTTGTCCAATATCATGGCCAAAGATGCCGTACTCGATCTCGATGAGATCGATTCCATTCGGATCAAGGACTATGGCATCGTGCACAGCGAGCAGCCGGTGGCTCTCTGGTCCATGAGGACCTATCTCGAGGATCTGTCGCTTTCCGCCACGATCTGGGAAGAGGGCAAGCCCAAGGAGGTAGCCCCCTTCAGCGGCCTGGAGGACTACGATTTCCCGCCGCCGCTCGGTGTTCGCGGTCGTTGCTACTACCACGACCATGAGGAGAGCGTAACCATTCCCCTGTTCTGCGGAAAGCCTGTGAAGTATTGCGACTTCAAGATCGGCGAGCCGGACATCGACATGTGGAAATACCTCATCCAGGGACTTGGGCTGATGGATGAAGAGCCGATCGAAGTGGGCGGCTGCCGGGTCAGCCCCCGGGATCTGCTGTTTAAGAAGATCCCCCAAACCGCTTTACCCAAGAGGCAGATCGAGCTTTACTCCAGCGGGAAGTTAAGCAGCAGCCTGATGCTGGTATGCGACGTGGAGGGCAGGAAAGGTGAAAAAAAGCATGCTTACAAACTGTGGAGCAGAAGCCCCACGGGCAAACAAGCCTGCGATTGGATCAAAGGCGCCAACGACGTATCCTGGCTGACATCGGTGCCCGCTTCCGTGTTTTCCCTGATGCTGATGAGGGATCAGGTGAAGCATACAGGGGTCTTTCCCCCGGAAGTGTTCGACCGAAAGGAGATTGAAACCTTCTATCGTGGGATCGCGGAATGGGGCATTCAGATGACACGACAAATACAGACTATAGCTGTGTAGAGGAGAACAAAAATGAACATTGCCGTAATAGGAAACGGTGCTCAGGGAAGCATCATCGCTCAGAAGCTGGCAGCCGAATCCGAAGTAACCAAGATCTTGTGCGCGGATTACAACGAGCAGGCGGCCAGGCGAACAGCGAGCGCAAATCCCAAAGCCGAAGCCCTACGGGTCGATGCTCGCCGGCGGGAGGAGGTGTTTGCGATCGCCAAGCGTGTCGATTTCATCGTCAATGCCCTACCGCCCGAGTTCAACATGACCTTGATGGCGGCGGCTTTGGATGGCAAGTGTGCCTACCAGGACCTGGCCTCCGGCCCTGTCGAGGAAACGGATTTTGTTTCCGCTGTGAAGCGACAGCTGGCACTCGATGATGATTTCCGCAAGGCGGGTCTGACCGCGTTGATGAACACGGGTTCTGCGCCGGGGCTGGTGAGCGTGCTCGCCCGCAATAGCGCAGACAAGCTCGAAGAGGTAGATCGCATCGCGATCTACCTCTATGACGGAATCTGGACGAAGCGCTTCATCCCCTTTTGGTGGTCCCCGGAAACCGCCTTCGGGGATATGGCTTCCAAGCCTGTCAACTTCATCGACGGCAACTTCGAGATCGTGGAAGCGTACAGCAATCCCGTGACGATCGATTTCCGGGGATTGGGCGAGCGCCGGCTGGTAGACCACGAGCACGAGGAGCCCGTCACCTTCGGCCTCCTCAGTGATCAAGCC
>CAYMGP010000065.1:0-12479 GCA_964390045.1 uncultured Spirochaetaceae bacterium
ACGAGTTCTTTCCGAATTGTATTCACCCAAACGCTACTTCGAGCGCTGCATCACCCTGCTGCGACGACTACCGCCGGGAGCAAAAGCTGTCCGCTCCACATCCTGGATGGAGATCAGAGCCCTGCTGCTCTCCTTGCTGAAGCAGGGTTTCTCCTCGTACAGCCTGCGGTATTGGCGATACCTGTTCAGCACCTTATTAATCCGTCCCAGGCTCTTTCCCGATGCCGTGGCCTTGGCTATCAAAGGATTTCATCTCTTTGCCATTACCGGAGAGATATCCGCAGCAGATAAATTTCTATCCGGAGTGAGGGAAGCCCGAAATCTGATCCAGCTGAAGGTAGACAGGATTATCCACAGTCGGAAGCGGCGGCTTGCAACATCGATGGAACGATCAATCCTGCGGCGAATGGGTAAAGTAAAGAAGAACTTCGGGGCTTTCAATTCGGGAATCCAGGTTCATCTGCAGGGAACATTCTCAGAGTTCATTCAACGATGTCAGGGTTGGGTCAGCAAACTCCGCCTCGTGTACTAGTCCTAAAACAAGCGCTCACCGGTGTAGAGTGTCTGGTAGACACTCCGGTTATCCACCTCAGCTCCTGTATCCTGCCGCCTGCATCCACCCTCATGCGGGAAATGAGAGACAAAATGTCAATGCCTTCCAGTTTGGACCGTACTACTATAGTATTGCCGATCTTCGGTTTAGCTCTTCAGTCGCCGGGAACGAGATCCGATGTGAATACCACCTTCCAGCCTCCCTCTTCGCAGGCGTAGATGTGGTATACCAGCGATTCCCTCTGCGTACCGTCCGCCATCCTGTCCACGATCGTGCTGACCGAGCTTGCCATATGACCGCTGACCTGGATCCGCCTATCGACATGGCGGTGCTCGCGATAGTCGACCCGCTGGAAACGCTGTCCCGTAACCTGGAGTATCCATCGAGTATGCTCCCGATCTGCTGCTCGACAGCCCCGGTGTCGGCGAAGCTCTGACCGGCTGCCGCCAGGCAGAGGCACACAACCAACATTATTGCCACGCGTCGGAATTTGCTCATTGAACTCCTCCTCTCTCGTTTGGCTCCGGTATAGCTAAATCGTTGTCGGGGGCAAGCAAATATTGCACGCTTAAGGAATCCAACGAGTCGGTTTCAAATAGCTGCGAACTTTCTCCGCTCGGTGAGGATTCGTCCTCTCCCTCACATTAAGGGGACATACACCTGCTGGACAATCCTATTGAGCTTCGTTGCTCAGTTTTTCCAGGTACCTGTCGATCTCCTCCGACTTCTCTTTCTTCATCGCTTTGACCCGGTGCTTTGCCAAAATGGTGTTTACCTCTTGGGACAGCCTGTTGCACAGCTCCTGCTGTGCAGATCCGCTCGGCCGGAGCAGTTCCCTCTGTATAAATGAGGGTGGGAGCCACAAATGCTTTCGGAAATTCGCGGCAGTGTGAGGGTGATCCAAGAAACTGCCGTACTCCTGATAACCCCTGGCTACCTCATCTAAAGCTTTCAATGATTCCTGCTCGTGGTCGACATCGACGGCATCCGTCAGGTGCCTTGCCCGGCGAATCATCTCATTTGTCAGCACCATCATGCGTGCATCGTAGAGAAAACCGTAGGAGAGGAAGCCCACATCGTGGACCATTGTCGGTCCCGACTGGCAGCTGAGCAGAATCCCCTCGTATGCCTCGAATCCCGCCTGGGCGTCTATGCACTGTGCGTCGCTGCATCCTCCGGTTCCCCAGGTGGGCAGCCTGTAAAACCGTCCCAGGTCCGCATACATAGCCACGGTCTTGAACCACTCCGGCGCCCCGTACAGCACCTTTCCGCAGGTCATGTCTACCGAAGAGCTGTTGGAGCCCAGGATGAAGCGAACGGTATCGCTCTTCAGGCCGGCCAGTACCAGTCCGAAAAGTGACTCCGCGTTTCCTTGGGCCACGGCAGCGGGCAGGCTGATCGGTGCCGCTGCCCCGATATTGGCGCCCGCCGCGTAAAGGAAAGGGATTTCGTGCTCCGCGCAGAAGAGAAGCCGCTCTATACTGGATCGGTTGGCGTTCAAGGGAGAATTCGGCTCCAGGTAGGCAACGAAGAAGGGCTTCTCCCCAAATTCCTGCTCCCCACCAGCCGCGATGGAAGCGATGCGGTGTATTTGCTTTACATCGTCGAGGGTGGTTGCCGTGGCCACGATCGGTTTGGTCGTGTTCTTGACCATCTCGGCAAAAACGGTGGCGTACAGGCGGTGCTGATCGACGTCGTTGGGCAGGGCCATGGACATGATGAAGTCGAACTCGGAAAGCGAATCCGCGATTCGTACATTTTCCCGCACATCATCCAGGGTGGACAACCTAAGCTGTCCGGTCGATCGGTCTACGTTGTAAAGGGCATCCGAGCCGGGACCGAAGTAGTTGCATCCATTCCTGAGAAGGATGGACTTCTTGCCGTCCCTCGTGTACAGCTGAGTCTCATGGCTCACTTTGTACAGAGCGTCCCGTACCAGCTTCCGGGGAACGAGGATCCTCCCCTCGGTATCCCTGGTGGCCCCGGCTTTCAGCAGGGCATCCATCGCCTCCGGATGATCGAGCTTAACCCCGGTCCGCTCCAAAATGCTCAGCGAGGCTTCATCGATTTTGGCGGCCTTCGTCTTGGGAAGAAACATAGATCTTGCCACTGAAAACTCCTATTACTCCGTATTAGACCCAATTGTCGACGGATGCAAGAAAAAATCGCGCCGTTTGTCGAGTAACCTGCAAAAAAGAGCTTTAAAATTAAATAAAGCGCTCTTATACTGTCCTACATGCACAAGATCAATATTGAAGAAATTCCTGAAAGCGGAATCAACCGATCCTACCGGGAAGGTGTGTCGATCAGGTACTTGATCGTCGAGGAGTTCGGCGCACCCAATTTCGAGATGAGATATTTCGAGTTGGAAAAGGGAACTTCCTCCTCCAAGGACCTGCACGATTCAGAACATGAGATATTCGTGGTCAGGGGCAGGGGCAGGCTCGTATTGGAGGGAAAGAATTATTCCCTTCGTTCGGGAGACGCTGTGCTGATCGCACCCCGGGAAGAGCATCAGCTCTTTCAGGAGGGAGAGGAACCCTTCGGATTTCTCTGTCTCGTTCCCAACGGGATTAGCTCCAGTAAATTCAAGGTGGATCTGAACTACTGAAAGAGTGGCGCAAAAATGAACATAACACGCGAACAATACGGAAACACCCTCGAAGGGAAGAACGTCGAACGCTTTGTCCTGAGCAACTCCACGGGGATCACGGTCTCGGCAATCACCTACGGCTGCATTATCACCTCTGTCAAGATGCCCGACAGAGAGGGATCGATCGCAGAGGTTACTCTGGGCTTTGACAGCCTTGACGGCTATCTTGCAGGCCATCCCTATTTTGGAGCCCTGGTGGGACGCTTCGCCAACCGCATTGCGGCCGGCCGCTTCGAGCTCGACGGCAAGCCCTACTCTCTGGCCCGCAACATAGACGGCAAAAACCACCTGCACGGCGGAACGGTGGGTTTCGACAAGAAGATCTGGGCCGCCGAAGAAATAGAAAAAAGCGATCGGGTCGGGGTGGTATTCTCCTACACCAGTCCCGACGGCGAGGAAGGCTACCCCGGAAATCTGGAGGTCACCGTGACCTATACCCTCAGCGAGGCGGGCGAGCTCAGCTTCGAATACAGAGCGGAAACCGACAAGGCCACTCCGATCAATCTGACCAACCACACCTACTGGAACTTCGCCGCTGCCGGCTCCGGCAAGATCTACGACCACCGTCTCACCCTCCACTGCTCCCGCTACCTTCCTGTGAACGACGACCTGCTGCCCACAGGAGAGGTCCTGCCCGTACAGGGAACTCCGCTGGACTTCAGCACCGAAAAAGCGATCGGCCGGGACATCGGAAAGTTATCCCTCGGCTACGATCACTGCTTCGTGGCGGACAAACAGCCGGGCACGATGGCGGCCATCGCTCGGCTGCACGAACCCACCTCGGGGCGCGGCATGGTGCTCTCCACCAGCAAGCCGGCCGTGCAGCTGTACACGGGCAACTTCCTCGACGGCATCAAGGGAGCGGGGGGCGCCGTGTTCGACAAACATACCGCTCTCTGTCTGGAAACCGAATTCTATCCCGATGCTCCGAATCAACCGGCCTTTCCCTCTGCCGTGCTGCGACCCGGAGCGTTATACCATCATACGACGACTCAGAGCCTGTTCGTCGAGTAATCGCGGCCGACACGGAGACCTGGGTCTGAAAAAAAGCCTGAAAAAAACAGACTGAACACCCTGTACTTTTCCGCAAAATTCGAAGCAACGATTTCTAATTTTACGTTTTTATACAGTGTAACGAACACCTTTTTTTTCAAGAGATCCTGATTTTGCCATGCAAACAATCCAGACCATTCTCAGCAGGCACAATGGGAAACCTCTAAACTATGTGTGTTGGCCCGGCATTTGGGAATATCGTATCACACTGTCAAGCGAAGAATCGAAAAACTGGAAAAAGTGGGATTCCTTCACCTGCTGCATTGCTTTCCAGAAGCACGGCAGGCCCACGGCCGCACGGCGCCTATGCTCTGCATGAAAACGAACTTAGATTTTCGAATGCGTCTGATCGAACAGATCATCGCCTGCGAAAAGGTGCGCAGCTCTTCTAGCTCCTTCGGGTATTTTCAAACTTACTCCGGCGGGCATATCGATTTGATCCTGAATACACCTTGTAAGAAAATCGGTTTCATTCTTTCTGATTCTCTATTTCCGATCCAGCACACCTGGATCTGCCTGCGACGGCTCTGCAGGCGGGGATGGATAGACTACGGCTTTGTGCTTTACACAGGAAGGCGGAGTTTCTTTCCGGCGCGAAAAATGGTCGCCCTGCCGGTCGACGCCTTTATTCCCCGCTACAACCACTGGCTCGAGAGTGTGGAAAACCTCGCTCATAGAAATATCCTGAAAATGGCGCGCCGTTGGAACAACCGCAGCGTCGATCAACCCTCGAAACGGGCCCGGGCCAACTCCTCGACCTGAGAGAGCCCTTCGGCAAGCACGGGGAAGCTGTCCGGCTGCCGCCGGCAGAATAGGCGAAGCCCGCTCAGCGTTTCCTCGAACTCCGCCTGGTACTTGCGGTGGGCAAACTTGCGCAGCAGCCAGAGAGCACGCCTCTGCAGGCTCACCAGCGGCGATCGCCGCAGAATGCCGATCACGATCTCGATTTCCTCCCGCCTGTCCCCGCACTCGCAGGAGCCCAGGGCTGCCAGGAGACTGCGCAGCTCGGCCGGGGCGGCGTTCTGCAGCAGGCCGTCGAAATGAAGCAATGCGGCGGCGGAGTCGAAGCGATACAGATTGGGCATGGGCAGAAACACGGTACCGCCTCCCAAACGAAGCGGCAGCTGTTCGGCTTCTTCGGAATCGAGACCGAAGCTCCGGCGGATCTTCTGCGGGTGAAAGGAGCGCTTGAGCATCATCGACACTCTGTTGACGAGCACGACGGAGGCGACCTTTTCCCGGTCCCGCTTCGATCCGGAGCGGCTTCTGTCGAGCACGAGCGCGAGCTCGAGATTGTGCACCTGCCTGCCGATGCTCTGCTTCCCCCCCCGGTACTTGACGTATTCATTGGTGAAAAGCTCGACCTTGCCTTGAGAATGCAGCAGATCCACCAGCTCGTCGAAATTTATAATTCCCTCCGTGTTGTAGCTCAGCACCACCGTACGGGCGTCGATCGTCTCGAGAAGCTGCCGAAAGGCGGCGAAGGCGCTCTGCCTGTAGCAGTAGGGCGAGCGCGTTCGGACCCAGTCCCTGCGGATCCCGGCCTTGTGCTTGAGCCGGCCGTCGGCTTGCAGCCCGTTGTCCACGGGCGGTTTGTCCCAGAGGGCGATGGTGTTGAGCAGATGATAGTTGGAGCCGTACTGGTGCTGGTTGTAAGGGGGGTCGAGATAGCAGATCTCTGCGGGCCGGGAACGGGCAAACTCCGCCGCCTCCTGGCAGGCCACCTCGGCGGGCTCGCCGCCGTCTATCAAAACGGGAACCTCAAGCCGGATCGGGGCCAGGATTCGCTTCAGAGCGTCACGGCTGTGCCCGCCGAAACCCTTGTGACAGGCCTTGAACACCCCCGAGGTGTTGGTGTGGGTCGCGCACTGGTACAGCAGCGAGGCGAGCAGCAGCACTTTTTCCTTCCCGGCACTGCTCGGCTCGGGGTACAACTGCTCGATGCGATTGCGCAGCGCGTCGATCTTGAGGGCGTTCTCCCGAGTGTAGAACAGGCGCTCGCGTCGATAGTCCGCATCCGCCGTGCTGGCAGGTGCGTAGTAACAGGAGATGTAGCGCTCCTGCTCGGCAGGTTCATCGAGAGAGTTGAGCTCGGCAAATACTCCGGCCGGTCCCTTTCCCGCGAACAGGCCCTCGGCTTCCGACCGCCCGACGCAGAGGTGGGCGTAGTTGAGCAGGTAGGCGTAGTACTCCCAGTCGTTGGCCAGAACCCGGAAGCCCATCCAGCGGGCCAGCCGGGACACGCTTCCCGAGCCGGCGAAGGGATCGAGGAAGGTGATGGGGCGGCTTGCCGTGCAATGCTCGGCGGTGATGCGGGTGAAGACCTTGTACAGCAGAGGCTGGAGGGCCCTTTTGTTCCCGATGTAGGCGATAAGGTGCTTCTTCAGATAAGGATGATCGAGATCCATCTCAGTTGACTTTACCCGGCAATTCTTCTATTTTCAATGCTACATGGCGAAGAAAAGCACTGCCGCGCTGGACGCCGGCTTCACTCAGCAGGTCCGCGACGGTGTGGCTCGTCTCATCGAGAACATCAAATCCGTTATCTATATAGACACAAGCAAACTGGAATACGTCATCGCCGCTCAGATCGCCGGGGGACACGTGATGCTCGCCGACGCTCATGGGGTGGGCAAAACTTCACTGGCCAGGGCGCTGGCAGGATCGATCGAATGGGACAACAGCAACGAGTCCAAGGACAGCCGCGGGATCAAGCACTTCAGCCGCATTCAATGCACAGTCGATCTTCTGCCCCAGGACATCCTGGGATTCAGCCGTTTCCTGGGCACGTCGACCAACCTCGTTTTCATACGGGGACCGATATTCGCCCACTATGTGCTCTGCGACGAGATCAATCTGCTGACCCCTAAGACCCAAGGATCCTTTTTCCAGGCCATGGAGGAGCAGACGGTTACCGTGGAGAGCAAGACCTACCAGCTGCCCGATCCGTTCTTCATCATCGCCACGATGAATCTCAAAGGAGTGCATCTTTTTCCCCTGCCGGCACCGCAGCTGGACCGCTTCATGGTGCAGCTTTCCATGGGCCATCCGGACGCTCAGGACGAGGCGGCGATCATCAAGCAGCACGGCCGGAACGATGCCTGGAGCAGCTTCGCTCCCGTGGTTTCCTCCTCGGAAATGCTCGGTTGGCAGAGCCTCGTGGACAGGGTAAGCATCCATCAGGATATCATAGACTACATCGTGGCCTGCGTTCGCCAGACCCGCCATAATCCCGACGTACTCATGGGAGCCAGTCCGCGAACAGGAGTGAAGGTATCCCGCCTGGCTCGGGCCCTGGCCCTGCTTCGGGGAGAGGATTATGTAACCATAGATCTGGTCAAGGAGATCTTCCTTCCCGCCGTATCCCACCGTATCGTGATGCAGGATGTCTCCCAGTCCGCTCTGCCTCTGCTAGAGGACATACTCAAGACAGTTCCCGTCACAACATGAAGGAAACGCTCGTGAAGAGCTTTGCCTACCATTATCCGCTTACGGCGGCGGGTACTCTGCTGCTCGCTGCGGCCCTCTACCTGCTCGGCCGCGGTCTGGCCCAGGAAAATCCCTACGGGCTGCTGCTCTCCGTTCTGGCTCTCATCTTGCTGGCCGCCTCCTCGATTGCAGCGAGACTGCAAGCTCAGCGCTTCCGCCTGCACCAGCCCCACTGGCACTGGGACTCATCCGGCGCCCTCTACGCACGGAGGGTCGGCTCGAGCCAGACATTGATCACCGACAACGTACCTACCCTCCCCTTCTTCCGCATACACTTTCAACTGAACGGGATTCTAAAGGCGGGCAGAGAAGCTGGACTGCGCATCGGACGGGAAATATCTTTCGCCCACGGAACCCGCCACTCGATCGACATGTACTTCCCCGTCTGCGGTCTTTACTCCTGCAGGGGCCGCTTTTTTGTCCGGGATATCTTCGGGCTGAGCCGGGCCCGCTTTGGAGAGCAGATGCAGAGTCGGCTCTCGATCCAACCGGCCTCCTTCACACAGAAGAGCATTCCCCTGGTCGATCCCTCTGTTGGATTCGAAGAGACCAGCCGCAGGCGCAGTTCGGATGTGGAAAAATACTACATGCGGGAATATCTCCCGGGAGACCGCTTTCGGGACATCAACTGGAAGGTTTCGAGCCGTCTCGATGAGCTGATCACCCGCATCTCCCCCGTGACGCAGGAAAAAACCACGATCCTGCCCGTGCTCTTGCGCAATTTTCGGGACGAGGAGCGGGAAAGCCTGCCGTCGATCATGCACCTGAATGTCCTCAAGAGCTGGCTCATGGCCTTTCTGCGAGCCATGAAGAGAGAGTATCCGGAGATGCAGTTCCGGGTCGCCAGCGGGTCGGGAGTCTGGCTGCTGGAGACGGACGAGGATATAGAGCGCTTCAGCTGGGAGCTGGCCGGAATGTATTTTCGCCGCGAAGCCGGAGCCGAATCCCCCCTTCCTCCCGAGGAGCAGCTGTTCGTCTTTTCCACGGCCTTCGACAGGGGCCTGCCCCTGTTCATCTCCTCCCAGGCCCAGGCCAGAGTCTTCGTATTTCGTACCGTAGCGGCCCGACCGGGGGAGGAGGAAAGCGCCGATCCGGTTTCCCTGTTTCAGCCTGCCTGCGCCTGCCTGCCCGGAGCCTGGATCCTGCGCCGGGAAACCGCTGCAAAGCCTCCGGGTATCCCGTTGTCGCTGCAGAGCAGGCTGGAAGAGCATGCGCTTTCCGTGAGGGTATTTCAATGAAGCATTTCCTGTTCTTCACCCGACTGGTGTTATACCTGATCACCATTTCGCTGCCCATGCTGCATCCGGCGATCGCGGTCCCCTACGACAGGGTTGGGATCGCCTTCTGGTTTTTCCTCGTCCCTTTGGAGATCTTCCTCGCCTTTTTTGCTTCGCCGCCCCGTTTTCGGCTGCGCACCTGGCTTCTGGCCGGGATAATTCCCATCGGGCTGTTCGTGCTCGTGGCGGCTGGCTTCGAGCTGACCTCCCTGCTGTATATCGGCGGAGCCGCGGCGGCCTTCATTCTGACGGCGCTGGTGTTCAAAACCGAGGGCTTGGGTCGCACCGTCGCAGTGATCGAACCTTTTCTGCTGGGCATCGTTGCCTACCGGATCTTGAGCTTCTCGAGGGCTTCGGAACTGCTCGCCCGCGAGGCGAGCGGCATCACTCAGGCGCTCCTGGCGCTCATTCCCCTGGCCTTCCTGCTGCACGCCGTCGTGCTGTACCTCAGCGCCTTTCACAAAAAGGGCAGCCGGCGAAACTTGAAAGAGGTAGGCATCTTCGTGCTCATAGCGCTTCCCCTTTTTCTCGTGATCTCCTTTGTTCTGCCTCCGGACTTCATCAGCCACTCCATCGTGTTCAACCGTATCGACAGGGATATCAAACCCAAACCCGTACCCCTCAACGAGAGGGGAGAGGGTTGGGAGGGTGGAAACCTGCTCGGCGATCAGGAAGAGGGAGAGGCGGAGGCCGGCGAGGGACGACCCGGTGAAAACGGTCAGAACGCCCTCGAGGGCATACCCTCGGACAAGTGGAACGAAGCAGGCATGGAAGGATCGGCGGACGGCAAGCAGTACGCCGTCATGATCGTGGCCAGCCCGCTCGATCCTGTCTACGCAGCCGATGCCTATTACGGAGATTTCGATCGGGAAGGGGGCTTTCTCCTCTCCCGCTCCGAGCCTCTCAACGAGCTTACCTACCTGCGTTTCCTGGAAACGTGGAACAATCCGGAGGAGCCTTTGCAGCGGCTGCGCGAGCCGGTGGAGATCACCTACATATCGACCCTGCCGGAACGCTATCTCCCGTACAGGCCGCAGAGCATAGAGCCGACGGTGCTCAAGCGGGAGTACAACCCCTTCCAGTATTCCTATCGGGCGGTGTCCCGCATCAGCCGCTCCGGCGTCCGGGAGTGGGGTGCAATCCAGGATCTCAGCGAACAGCAGCGCAACCGCCTGCAGGACTACCTCGCCATCCCCCTGGCCGAGACCCATAGGCAGTCCTTCCAATCCTACCTTACCCGAGCTCTGGGCGAGGAAAAGGGCTACTTCGGGCGCATCGACGCGATTCTTAGAAGTTTTTCCGCGTACCAATACGACATCGGTTTCGACGATTCCACCGCGGTAGCCAAGATGGAGCGCTTCCTGTTCGACAAGCGGAGTGGCGATTGCACGGAGTTTTCGAATACGGCCGCCATACTTCTGCGCCTGGCGGGAATTCCCTCCAGGGTGGTCACCGGCTATCTGGCCTCGAGAGACCTGCAGAGCTTTGCCCATCTGCGGGGGTTGTTCATGCTGCGGGAGGCGATTCCCGAGCTCAAACGTTTTCCCTTCGTCGAACTGTACCTCGTGACCACGGCGCAGCGTCACTCCTGGGTTCAAGCCTACATGCCAGGCTTCGGTTGGGTTGACTTCGAGGCCACGGCCTACGCCATTCCCCCGCCGCCGGGGCGCAACCCGAACTCGATGAATGTGGTGATTCCCCTGATACAGGGAGAGGTACACGAGCCGCGCCGCTTTCGTTTTCCCTGGCTTCTCGCCATCCAGCTTCTGCTCGCCCTGGCCGTCCTTACCCTCGTGGGCATGTACGCTTTCCGCTTCGCTCATCAGGCCTATCTCGGCACTGTTGCCCGGCGGCAGGACCAACGGGGTCTCAAGGCGCTGTACACCCTGCTTCTTATAAAGCTTTCAGCTCGGGGATTCGAGCTCAAGAAACCGTTTCTCACCCCCGTGGAATACGCCGAAGAGCATGCGGAGCTGAGTGATTTCGCCGCTACCTATACCATGCTGCGCTACAGGGAAGCCCTCGCTGAATCGCAGCGCAGCCGAACGTGGCAGCGACTCTGGGCCAGCTACCGGGAAATCCTCCAGCGCAGCCGCAAGCCGGGACTGTGGCCCGCCCTGAAGAGATTGTTCAGCCTGAAAGGTTTGTACTACACCTGATGCGTCGACCGACCTTGCGACTGCTCGCCCCGATCTTCCTCGCCCCGATTTTCCTCACCCTGGCCTTCCTCGCCCTGACGGGCTGCAGAACCCGCAGCGACTGGGTTATGTTTCGAGGCCAGCAGGGACGCGGCTACACGAACAACGCCCTGCGCCCTCCTCTGGCCGTGAAGTGGCAGCTTCAGCTCCAGCCCCGTGCCGAGCCCACCTATGCCTTCAACAATCCCGTGGTGCAGGGCAATACGATCTACTTCGGCTCTACCGACGGAAACTTCTACGCCCTCGACATAGAGAGCGGCTACATGAACTGGGTTTTTAAGACCAAGGGTGCGATCAACTCCATTCCTTTTGCCGACGGCGACAACGTGTATTTCGGCAACAACGTGGGCAAGGTGTACGCCGTTTCGCGGACCGGCGGGGCGGAGCTCTGGTCTTTCCAAACGGACTCCACCGTTCAGTCCTCGATCGTCGGCTACGAGGACTTCATTATCTTTTCCAGCGACGGCGGCACGGCCTACTTCCTCTCCCCGCAGGGAAGCGAGCACTTCACCCTGCCCAACCCCGTGTGGCACTACAACACCTTCCAGGTCTACGAGGATGTGCTGTACTTCGCCCCGGGCCCGCCGAGTCGCCCCCACGCCTTCGGCGCCTTCGACCTCAACCAAAGAGCGTATCTTTGGATCCTGGACACATCCCTGTTCCAGGCCGTCTGGTACTCATTTCCCGCCCTCAAAGGAGGCCTGCTCTACTTCTCCACGGCGACCTACCGGGGAGAGTACTGGAACTTCGACTACTACGCCTTCCGAAGGGAGAGCGGCGAGATCGTTTGGAAGTATTCCGACCTGTCAGACTGGGGCGCCATGCCCGTAATGGATTCCTACGACATGTTCTCGCAGAACATGAAGCTGCTCGACTATCTGGCCCCAGCTCTCTGGAAAAACCTGGTCATCTACACCAGCGGGGACACCATTGTGCGGGCTTTTCAAGCGGGCAACGGTACCCTGGCTTGGACGCGCTCCTTCGACCTGCCCACCTCGAGCGCGCCCACGGTGGCGGGCAACAGGGTCTACTTCGGAATTGAGGGGGACGAGCTGTACAAGGCGGGCGAGGCCGCCGGGGTCGCGGACAACCCGGGCAGAAAACCGCGCCTCGTTTGTCTGGCCGCCAAGAACGGGCGGCTGCTCTGGGAAACGGAGCTCGACGGTGCCCTGCTCAGCGCCCCCGTGGTTGCAGGGAAGTGGATGGTCTTCGGCACAGACGCCAATGTTTTTTACGTGCTGGAAGAGCTGTACTGA
>CAYMGP010000065.1:12579-22925 GCA_964390045.1 uncultured Spirochaetaceae bacterium
GATGGTCTTCGGCACAGACGCCAATGTTTTTTACGTGCTGGAAGAGCTGTACTGATCCTCCTCCTCGTCCTCTATCCCCTCTGCCAGTAGATCGCGCAGCGCAGCTTCGATCGCTTCCAGAACTCGGTCGATGTCCTCATCTGTATGAGCCGAAGAGATGCCGTGGTGCTGCATCGGATGCAAATACAGCCCGTGGGCCAGGCAGGCCCGGTAGAAGCGGTTGAGCACAGCCCAGCCGTTGTCCACCAGGTCGCTGTAGCGTCGAACCTCCCGCTCTGACGGAGGACCGAACAGGAAGGAACAGCGAGCACCCCTGCCCTGAACGCGACCCGGAAGAGCGAGCCGGGACATGATCTCGTTGATACCGAGATACAGGCGATCGCAGCGAGCGAGCAACTCTTCGTAAAAACCAGGCTCTGAGATGACATCGAGGAAGGCGCTTCCAGCCATGATCTCGATGAGATGCCCGTTGTACGTACCGCTGTGTTGAGCCCTCCCCAGGGGAGCGATGTGCTCCATGATCTCCCGCTTGCCGCCGAAAAGGCTCAGGGGCGTTCCACCGCCTACCGCCTTGCCGAGGGTGCAGAGATCCGGGATAACCCCGAACTCGGCCTGCATGCATCCCGCACCTGTACGGAATCCACTGAGTATTTCATCGAAGATGAGAAGAGCGCCATGTTCGATTGTAATCTTCCTCAAACCCTGCAGGTAACCGGGCAGAGGTGCAATGCTTCCGCTGTTGTAGTTGACAGGTTCCAGAATCACGGCGGCGATTTCCCCGCCGTGCTCGGCAAAGGCCTGTTCGACGGCCGCCAGGTCATTGAAGGGCAGCACGATCAAGCCCTGCTGCAGATACTCGGGCAATCCCGCAACCGCCGGCGTGACGACAGGCCACATGGAGTCGGCCGCGGGCCAGTAGTTGTAAGCCAGGTAGTCGTTGAATCCGTGAAAATGTCCTTCGAACTTGACCACCAGGGTACGGCCGGTATACTCCCTGGCCAGCTTCACAGCATAATAGGTCGTCTCGGTGCCTGTCATGGTGAAGCGCAGCATGTCGATACAGGGAATGGTTTCGGCCAAGCGGCCGGCCAATCTCGCCTGCCACTCGTTTTCGTAGGCACACATGATGCCCATATCCAGTGCCCGCCGGATCGCTTCGACAACCCGGGGATGCCCGTGACCGATCAGGGCGGCACCGAAGCTCAGGCTCAGATCGACGTATTCCCGATTGTCCAAATCGTAAACCTTGCTGCCGGCGGCCCGCGAGAGGTAAAACGGGCTGCCCAGCGCCTTATTGAAACGCGCCGAAGAGCAGACCCCTCCTGGCAGGTAGCGGGATGCCTGCCGAAACAACTTCTCGTTTGCGTTCATTAATCTATGCTTCCTTTCTGGCTCTCAAAGCGGATGTAGCTTGCTCGTCCACGATATAACAGCCGTTTTTCTCTATAATTTTGACCTGGTAGTGCTGCTCCGCCGCTTGTACGGAAATCAAACCCTGTTCCACGTCTCTCAGGACCAGGGGCGCTTCACGCTGAGCCGGATCGCCGTACCCCCCGCCGCCGGCGCTGTCTATGCGGATAAGGTCTCCCTTTCGGACAACAACATCGGCGAACTTGGAAGGGCTCACCGTATCGTAGACCGAAGAGAAGCTTTCGAATCGGTCTGCCCCGGCTTTCTTGATCCATATCCCTGCCAGGCCTCCCTGTTTCCCGCCGAAAGCACCCAGAGCGCCCTGCTTCACGTGATCCATCATCACGCTCACGGTAATCTCCGGAGCGAGGACCTGCAGCTCCCGCCGGCAGCCGAGCCCTCCCCGTCGGCGTCCCGGCCCTCCGGAGTCCGGCCTGAGCTCGTAGCGCTCGATGAGAAAGGGAAAAAGGGTTTCGAATATTTCCACGGAGGTGTTGCGACAGTTGCCGTGGATATGGTTCTGCACGCTGTTGCCGTCGCTTCGATACCTACCACCCCAACCGCTCGCTTCGAAGTGGTAGTGCACGTAGTACGCCTGGGTAACCGGGTGAATCCCTCCGAAGAGAAAATTGCAGGAGGTCGCTCCCTCGCTGGCCATCACCGCTTCGGGGAGGGCCTGACCGAGGGCGCCGAGCACCGCCCCCACGATTCTCGGTTGTGTCTCTGTATTTCCTCCTACAGAGGGTCCCGGGTATTTCACATTGAGGAGGGAGCCGTGCGGGGCGATGATCTTGATCGGGCGGTAACAGCCGGCGTTCCTGGGAATATGGGAACCTGTTATCTGCAGGAGGGCGTTGTAGGTGGCCGAGGCCGTTACCCCGTAGGTGGCATTGATCGGACCTTTGGCCTGGGGATCGGAGCCCGTGTAATCTACAAGTATATCGTCGCTCCCCACCACCACGGCAGCCCGTATGGCGAAAGGCCTGTCTTCGATCCCGTCGTCTTCCATCACCTCGGTGAAGGAATAGGTCCCGGCGGGGATGGCGGTGATCTCGCTTCGCATAAGCTTCTCCGAGTAGTCGATCAGCTCTGAGGTAGCCTCCAAGACAAATCCGGTACCGTGGCTTTCGAACAACTCGAGCAAGCGGCGCTCGGCCACGTTGAGGGACCCGAGCATGGCGTGAAAGTCCCCCCAGGTATTTCTAGGCGTGCGGTGGTTGGCGAGGATGACCTTCCAGAGATCCTCCACATGCTCGCCTCTCGCCATTATCTTCACGGGTGGCAGACGCAGCCCTTCCTGGAACACCTCGGTGGCGTCGCTGGCGAACGATCCTACCGCCTTGGCTCCTATTTCGGCCACGTGGCCGATCACGGCGGCGAAGCCCTGTAGACGGTCCTGAAAAAATACAGGCTTCAACAGCATATGCTCGGGCATATGACAGCCGCCCCTGTAGGGATCGTTGTGGATCACCACATCTCCGGGCGCGAAGCTCTCCAAACCCAGCTCTTCTATGATCCAGCGTACAGTCAGGGGAATGGCCCCGAGTTGAGCCGGGCAGAACTCTCCCTGAGCGATCATCTCACCCTGCCGGTTGAACAGGGCACAGGCGAAATCCCGCGATTCGCTGAAGATAGGTGAATAGGCGGTGTGCATCATGGCGATCCCCATCTCGCGCGTGATGTTGACCAGGCTGTTGTGAATGATCGCCAGGCTCACACTGTCCTTGACGGACCGTCGCTCGACCTTGGTTTCCCACTGGATGATAAAGATTCCCTCAGGTGATACGCTCAGCCTCTGACCCGGATGTACCAAAGTGGTGGAATCCATCTCCTCGACAACGGCCGGGCCCGAGAGCACCGTGCCGCAAGACAGCGCTGCCCGTCTGTAGACCGGACACTCGATCCAGCCGGCAGGCCTGAAATACACGGCTCTACTGCACACCGGCTCAGCCTGCCCCCCGGCTGTCGGGGCCGGAAAACTCGGTTTGTCTGTTTCGCAAATCGCCGTGACATTGAAGTGGATCAGCTCCACCACCTCTTCGGGGAAGCTGTATCCATAGAACCGTTTGTGCGCCTCGTGGAAGCTGTCCAGCAGTGCCCTCAATCCCTCGCTCGTTACGGTGCCGGGACTCAGATCGATCTCCCGCTCGTAGTTCTGTCCGGCATAACGCATACCGATCGAGCGGCGCAGCGAAGGCTCGCCTCGATAACCCTCGCGGCCGAGCTCTTCAAGGATATCCGCTACCATCTTGTCCAACTGGGTGTTGATCGTTTTCAGATCGATCCGATCCGAGCGATAGTACCGTGTCCAGCGCCTATCGATACGCGGATTCGCCGCCAGGGTACCGAAAGCGGAGATCAATCCAGGATGCGGCGGTACCAGGATCTGGTTGGTGCCCAGGGCGGCGGCGATGGCCGAACCGTGCAGGGGACCGGCCCCGCCGAAGGCGGCCAGGGAAAACTCTCGCGGGTCCAGGCCCCTCTCGATCGTCAACACCCGGATCGCATTGGCCGTGTTTTCCACGGCTACAGCGACGATCGCCTCGGCCGCCTCGACTGCCGATAGACCGAGGCCTCGGCCCAACTCGGCGATCTTCTTCTTTGCTTTCGCCGGGTTGAGCTTGATCTCTCCACCCAGGAAATTCTCGGGGTTAAGCCTTCCCAGCACCAGATTGGCGTCCGTGACAGTGACCCGCTGCCCTCCCCTGTCGTAGCATACAGGACCGGGATCGGCTCCGGCACTGTCCGGCCCGATGCGCAGAAGCCCCCCCTTATCGATCCAGGCGATGGAACCTCCCCCCGCCCCTACCGTCTTCATATCGATGAAGGGTGCGCAGACCGGGATGTTGAAATCGATCGAGTACTCCGTGGTGTAGCCGGTTTCCCCATCCACCACAGTGGCCACGTCTGTACTGGTTCCCCCCATGTCCAGGGTTATCAGGTTACGGCAGCCGGCCAGCTCTCCGATTCGTTTGCCGGCGATCAGGCCGCCGGACAGCCCCGACAGCATGGCCTGAACCGGAGAGCTCTCGACAGCGGCGAACGACATCTGTCCGCCGTTGGACTTCATAACAGTCCACGATCCAGCGTAGCGCCCGCTGTGCAACCTCCGCGCCAGCTCAGCCAAGAATCGGCTCATGATCGGCTTGAGGTAGGCATCAATGATCGTAGTGCTGGCTCGCTCGTATTCACGCCAGATCGGTGAGACCTCGCTGGAAATCGAAATCGGAAGGGAGGGGAAACAGGTCTCCAGGTGCTCCTTGAGCTTTGCTTCATGCTGCTGGTGGGCATAAGAAAACAGAAGGTTTACGGCCAGAGAGACGCCGGCGGAATCGTCCCCGATTCTGTCTCCGACCAATCCCTCGACCCGCTTCAGCTCCTCATCGCTCAAAGCCAACCGCACCGACCCGTCACTGGCGATCCGTTCATTGACGCCGAGGCAGTCGGAACGGTCCACCAGCGGATCCGGCTTCTGCCACTGGAGGTCGTAGGGGTCCTTCTTGTCCACTCTCTGGATATAGGGAATGTCTTCGAATCCCCCTGTGGTCAGATAAACAACCCGACCGCCCTGTTTCTGCAGCAGCGCGTTGGTACCGACCGTTGTCCCCAGCACGATTTGCCTCACTTCGGTCGGATCGACCCCCGAGTGCTGCAGGGCCTCCAAAACAGCCAACTCCGGATGCTCCGGCGTGGTGGGTCTCTTGGTCACTGTTACCGCACCGCTTTGCTCATCCAAGGTGATGAGGTCGGTGAAGGTTCCGCCCGTATCGATACCGACCCTGTAGCTCATCGCCCATTCTCCTTCGGACCATATTTGGGAAGCCAGTAGCTGCGGTACAGCTGCTCGCACTCCTCGCTGCAGAAAACAAGCGCTTCGCCTCGCACCTCCGCCTCCCAAAACCTCTTGGGAATCATCTGTCCGCAGAGGGCGCAGGTCTGCACGCTTGTATCGTACCAGGCTGTTTCAATCGTTTCCCATGAGCTCATTATTTTACCTCGGCAGTTACCATAACTGAATATCCAACAATGCGCCAGCATTCGGTCTCCAACAAGGCGAAAAGTCTTGATTAATATTACTAATTTAGTAATATTTTATCAAAAGAGGTGGAATATGAAAAAAGCTATAGGAGCAAGGCTGCTGTTGAGCATTGTGGGGCTGACGATGATTGCAGGCCGGCTCGGTGCACAAAACGGTGAGGTCGTATACACCTACGGAGAGGTCGTTTTGCTGCGGGATTCGCTCACTCATAACGCCGACATAGGTATGCCCGTGCAACGAGGCGACGTTATCGAAACAGCCGCCGAAAGCTTGGCCATAATCAGCTTGACCAATGGAACGGAATTGAAGCTGCGGGAAAATACATCACTTTCCCTGGACTCTCTGGGACGGAGCGCTTCCGTTCACCTTGCCGCCGGCAGCGTATTTTCGCGGGTAAGCAAAGCTCTCGCGGGCCGCTACTCCGTTAAAACGGAAACGGCGATCATGGGGGTTCGGGGAACGGAGTTCTTCGTGGCCTACGGCCGGAGGATCGACAAAAACCCCGACATCTGGGTCTGCGTCAACTCAGGATCGGTGGAGGTAGGGGTGCTGGAAAGCAGGGAAACCTTGATTGTCGAAGAAGGCAAGGGAACAAACATAGTGGGTGGAACCACATTGACCAAGCCCAAACGTTATCCCTGGACCCGCAAGCTCAACTGGAATATGGATCCAGAGCGGGGAGACGCCGTCGACAGGACGGACCTCGAACAGGCGTATAGCGATCTGCTCGATCAGGACTATGACTAAGGAGGGTTCCATGAATATGCGATTGTTTCTCCTCGTGTGCTTTGTTTCGGCTGCCTCCCTGGCACAGGCCGACCATATTCCCGTTGCTCCCAGCGGCGTAGTCTAGTTTCAGGGACGCTCCGCATTGCTGCTCGACCTGGGTCGCCTCGATCCCCTGGTGGAGCTTGAAGGCCGGATAGAGGACGTCGATCATGAGCTGCGCTACCGTGCCCTTACAGCGGGAAGCTACCTGCGCCTGCTGAAAAATCTAAAGATAGGCGCCTTCTACCGCCTGCAGCAGGGAGCGCGCCACGACGACGACTGGATCGACTTGAATCCCGGCTGGGAGTGGATAGACAGCAGAAAAAGAACGGAGCAGGTACTGATCCTGGATGCAAGCCCCCGCTTCCTGCTCGACTTTCTTCCCGGTAAGAGCTGGATAATCTCAGTGAAAAACAGATACCTCTACAACACGTTCAACTCCCAGCACTCCATCATGGTGCGGCCGGGATTGACCTATTTCCTGATGCGCAACCGGGAGCCTCTTCTAAACTTCTCCCTCAACTACGGATTCTACTTCCCGCTGAACTTCGGATCCACCCTGCTGTACGAACACGAGCCCTATCTATCGGTACTCTACCACCTGTCTGAAAACCTGAAGCTCGAGCTGACAGGTGCCTACAGAACAGTCACCTGGAACTCGTCCGCGGACACGCTGGCCGACGGAGATTCGTACACGGTCGACTATAAAGCTTTTATCTTCGGCTTTGCCGTATTGTTCCCGGTGGCACTACGTTGAGTAGGCTGTTTTGCCTTCGAACTCCTGCTTTTCAGGAAAAAGTGCTTTCATCGCAGCGGGAAGCCTGGTGTGGATGTCGCCGGAGATGCTCAGGGCTCCCGGCTTGGTGATCTGCTTCTCCAGGTGGGCGGCGTAGTTTATCACGTCGGAGACGATCCTGCCGGTGTCCTCGAAGAACTTCACCGGTCCGAAGTCCATGCCGATGCGCAGGCAGATCTCTTCTTTTATGGATTTGTACGGTTGGAAGTTGAAAACGGGCATGGTGTAGAGGATCTCCAAAGCGCAGCTCACCGCGTCGGGGATGCTCTTCTCCCCGCGGAAGGCGAACAAGCCGCCGTCTCCGGCCCAGCTCCAAATCCGCCCCTCGTAGATATCGAGCTTTTGCTTTAAAAAACCCCAGAGCTGATAGTAGACCTTCTCCATCACTCCGGGTTTGTGTTTGCGCACCAGCTCGCTGTTTCCGCAGATATCCACCGAGGCGATCACCGTGGCGTACTCCTTGCCGTTGCGCAGGGCGCCCCAGTTGAGCAGGCTCTGCTTGTCCACCTTGATATCTATGAACTTGCGTTTTCCATAGTCGAAGTAAACCCCGGTGCGCGAGAGCCTGTAGAGGATGTTCTCCAGGCCCTCGAGCTTGACATTTCTGCCGTTCAGGGGAACTCCCTCCAGCTCGAAGGCGAAGCTGAACAGCTCCTTGAGCTTGTTCTTCTTCTCGCACTGCTCGACCAGGTGCTTGGCCGCATTGAGAGGCGATATGCTCACCCCTTTTTCGACCCCGGCGATCGCATGGGTGCTGTAGCTGTGATCTTTGAAGATGTACCCTCCGACCGCATCAACATCCTTGAAGGTCAGGCTCTTTCCCAGCATCTCCGTAATATCTTTTACTAAAGAGGTGTCAAACATGAAAGAAATTCTAGCGGATCGGTGATGGGTCTGTCAACAATTTTTCTCGGGAAAGGGGCAGAGGGGGTTGACGACACACTGAGGGCAGCGCGGCTTGCGGGCCGTGCAGACCTGCCGCCCGTGCTCATTGATAACCAGGGAGAAGCGCGTCCAGTGCCGCTCGGGCAGGATTTCCCGGACGCTGAGCTCGATCTTGTCCGGATCTGTCTCGCCGCTGAGCCCGAGGCGTCCGGCCAAGCGCTTGAAGTGGGTGTCCACGATGATAGCAGGAGTACCGTGACAGTTGCCCGCTACCACGTTGGCCGTCTTCCTGCCCACTCCGGGAAGCTTCACCATTTCCTCCACACTTTCGGGCAATCTGCCTGTGTGCCGCTCCTCGAGCGCCCGGGCCATGTTGAGAAGGCTCTTCGTTTTGTTCCTGTAGAAGCCTGTGCTCCTGATCAGCTGCTCCAGGGAGGATTGATCGGCGGAGGCCAGCTGGGTGGACCCCGGATAGCGGCGGAACAGCTCCGGGGTGACCTTGTTTACCGCCTCATCGGTGCACTGGGCGGCCAGAATGGTGGCGACCAGCAGCTGGTAGGGACTGCTGTAGTTGAGATGGGGACGGGCCTCCGGATACTCCTGCACCAGAGCTTTGAATATTTCAAGCGCCCGCTCTTTTCTTCCTGCTTCTGAAAAATCCATCGATCTCCTCCCTGTCGAGACAGTTGAGAATGTGCTCCGGGCCCAACCAGGCTTTGCGGGCCATCTGGATCCCGTAGTGCATGAAGCTAAGATGCTCTATGGAGTGAGCGTCCGGGCAGAGGGCGACGCGCAGGCCTTGGCGGGCGGCCCGTTTGAGAGCCGGCCAATCGGGGTCCAAGCGGTGGGGATTGCAGTTGTGCTCGAGCACGGCATCCTGCTTCGCGAGGGCGGCGAACAACCTCTGCTCGTCGTACTGGTAGCCTGCTCTCGAGAGCAGCAGGGCGCCGCTGGCGTGGCCGAGGACGGTGAGATAGGGATTGCTCGCCGCTCGCAGAAGGCGTTCTGTGGCGGCCTCCGGGCTCATGTTCAGATTGGAGTGTATCGAGCCGATCACGAAGTCCAGCTCGGCGAGAACCTCGTCGGGATAGTCGAGACCTCCGCTTCCGAGGATATCCGACTCGATCCCGGCGAAGACCTTGAAGGGAGCCAGCTTCTCGTTGACCTGGGCGACCTCCTCGATCTGCCGCCGCAGTCGTTCGATCGACAGCCCTCCGGCGTAGCCTGCGCTTCTCGAGTGATCGCTCAAACAGAGGTACTGGTAACCGAGATCCCGGCAGGCCCGGGCCATGGCCTCGATGCTCGCCAATCCGTCGGAGTAGTTGGAATGCACGTGGATCATGCCTTTGATCTGCTCCGCCTCGACCAGGAGGGGCAGCTCGCCGGCCTCGGCCGCCCGGACCTCCTCCTCCCCCTCCCGGAGCTCCGGCGCGATCCAGGGAAGATCGATGCTTTTGTATACGGACTCCTCGTCGGTCAGCGGCAGGGGCTCTCCGCCTCGAAAAACGCCGTACTCGTTCATCTTCAGCCCCATGGACTTGGCTCTGCCGCGCAGGATCGTGTTATGCTCCTTGGAGCCTGTGAAGTGCTGCAGGGCGGCGGCTTCGCTGCCGGTCTCTACCAGGCGGAAATCGACCTGCAGCCCTCTGCGGCGGATCGAAACCTTTGTCTCCCCCGCTCCCAGGACCCCTTCGATATCCGGTCCCGAATCGGCCAGGCCGGTCAGTGTGGAGCGCACCCCCTCCGGATCGACATCGTCGCGGGCAACGAGCAGGATGTCGGCATCCTTGAGGATACGCTTCCCCCGGCGCAGGCTGCCCGCGATGTGTAGGGCGGCAAACAGATTGCTCTCTTCGAGCGCTGCGACCAGCTCGCCGGCGATCTCTTCGGCCTCTGCATAGAGGTGCATCTCTTGAAACTGCTTTTTGAAGGCGATGGCCTTGAGTACTTTCTCCTGGCTCTTCTCCCCGAATCCCTCGAGGGCCAGCAGCCTGTTCTCCCGGCAGGCGTACTCCAACTCCCCGAGATTGGAGATACCCAGCTTCTGCCAAAGGACGCGCACCCGCTTGGGGCCCAATCCGCCCAGGGTAAGCAGATCCTCCAACCCTGCGGGGAATCCTTTCTTGAGCTCCTCGAGCAGGGTGCAGCGGCCTGAGCCGACCAGCTCCTTGAGCACTTCCCCGATGCCCTTGCCGATGCCCTGGATGCCTGTAAGCCTGTCCTCCTCGGCCAGGGTAGCCAGGCTTTCCGGATGGCGTTCCACGATGCGTCCCGCTCTGTCGAAGGCCCGGGACTTGAAGGGATTTTCACCGGCCAGCTCCTGATATACGGCAATCTTTTTCAGAACTGCTCCGAGCTCTTTATTATTCATGGTCTTGTGCCTACAGTATAAGCAAAATCGCGAAAACAGCCAAAGCTGGCCGCCGCTGCCGAACAGCCCCTCCAGAT
>CAYMGP010000066.1:0-22799 GCA_964390045.1 uncultured Spirochaetaceae bacterium
GCCTGGCCTGAGAGACCCGGCCCAGGGTGCGCGCCGGGTTCTGTCGTGATGCCAGCCACACATCGTAGTCCAGGCGCATGAACAGCTGGACCGCATCGAAGTTCCAGCTCAACCAGAGATTGTTGGCCATCTCCTCCAGGGGTTTAAGCCGCTCGGGAATATTCGGTTTAACGATAAAAGAAACAGTCTGCATTCAATTCTCCTCCAGGCATTCTACTGAACAGTCGGCCGGCTGAGCAATACTGACAAATGCGGAATTTCTGCGCCCAACATGGGCAGGGTTGAACAGATCCGGGTGCAATCAACAGGGATGGCGGGCCGGGTCGCTCAGCAGCTGACCGGGTTCGTGCCGCTAATGGAGCTCAGTGGGTCAGGATCTGGCTCAAGAATTTTTTCGGTCGCGCCTCCCTGGGTTTCAGGAAAAACTCCTCCGGTGTGTTGTACTCCACGATATTGCCGTCATCGAAAAAGTAGATGCGATCGGCTACCTGCTTGGCAAAACCCATTTCATGGGTGACCACGATCATGGTCATTCCGGACTTGGCCAGCTCGACCATGACATCGAGGACCTCCTTGATCATCTCCGGATCGAGTGCCGAGGTAGGTTCATCGAAGAGCATGATCTTGGGCTGCATGGCCAGGGCCCGGGCTATCGCCAATCTCTGCTGCTGGCCTCCGGAAAGCTGCCCCGGATACTTTTGAGCTTGCTCCGGGATCCCCACCCGCTTGAGCAGTTCCTCGGCGGTTTTCAGGGCTCGATCCTTGGGCCAGCGGCGCACCCAGATTGGAGCCAGGGTTACATTGTCGATGACTTTCAGGTGGGGAAACAGATTGAACTGCTGAAACACCATGCCGATCTCCCGCTGTACCGCATGGATATTGCGTAGATCGTGGGTCAGTTCGATCCCATCGACAACGATCGTTCCCCTCTGGTGTTCTTCCAGACGATTGATCGTGCGGATGAAGGTGGACTTCCCGCTGCCCGAAGGGCCGCAGATCACAACCACCTCGCCTTTGCGTATGGTCAGGTTCACTCCCCGCAGAACGTGGAAACTCCCGAACCACTTGTGCACGTCCCGGCACTCTATGATTTCCTGGGCTGCTTCCGAACTCTCGCTTGGCATATGCACCTCGCTCTCTGGATTCATCGCTCGCCTACACCCAAGGCTTTTTCCAGCCGACGGCTTCCGTGCGACATCAGGTAGCAGCAGATAAAGAACAGGACGGCGACAAAGAAATACACCTCCTGATGAAGGCCGATAAACTGACGCTGCCCGGTCACGGCCTTGGCAATACCCAACAGCTCGAGCAGTCCGACGATGACGACCAGGGTGGTGTCCTTGAACAGGCTGATGAACTGGCCGACGATGGCCGGTATCACGTTTCGCAGGGCTTGAGGTAAGATGATAAGCACCATCATCAGCGCCTTGTTCAATCCTACCGCTTGAGCCGCCTCGTACTGACCTCGAGGTACGGCGGCCAGCCCGCCGCGTATGTTCTCCGCCGTGTAGGCGGCACTGAACAGGGTGATGCCCGTCAAGGCCCGCATGACGGTTCCCAGCCTGATCTGCGGCGGCAGGAAGAGGGGCAGCATCAACTGGCTCATAAAAAGCACGCTGATCAGAGGTACCCCGCGGATCACTTCGATGTAGACGGTGCACAAGATCTTGATAACGGGAAGTTCGCTGCGGCGGCCCAGGGCCAGAACAACTCCGATCGGAAAAGAGGCCACGATGCCCACAATTGCCAGCACCAGGGTCAACAACAGGCCGCTCCACACCTCGGCCGAGACCTTGGGCAGAAAGGGATTTTCCTCGGCAAAACCCCTCAACAAAATCCCGATCACCGGAAACGACACCAGCCAGGCGAGAACGAGCCAGCGTCGCAGCACACTGTCTTTGGCCTTCCTGAACACCCAGGTCAGGACGGCCAGCAGCGCGATCAGGCCCAGACTGGCCAGCACGCGCCAAGCCTCGGCCGCCGGATAGCGACCGATCATGAAGACCTTGAGATTGGTGGTTACCACTTCCCACCGGGCCGCCCGCACAGCCCAGAGGATGATGATTCGCCCCACAAAATAGATAAATCCCAGTGATACAACGGTGAGCAGGGCGTTGTACCAGGGGCTGAACAGGTTCTTTTTCAGCCAACCGAGGATCCCGACTTCCACGGGAGGTGGTTTCACCATATCTGTCTGAACATCCATCGCTATCTTTCCACAATCTGCATCCGTTTGTTGACGATATTCATGACCAGGGAGATGCTCAGACTGATGGCCAGATAGCTGCCCATAATCATGAAGAACACCTCCACGACTCTACCTGACTGGTTGAGCATGGTTTGACTGACCGCATATACATCCAAAAAACCGATGGCAATGGCGAGACTCGAGTTCTTGGTCAGGTTCAGGTATTGACTGATCAGCGGAGGTATGATTACCCGCAAAGCCTGGGGAAGGACGATGAGCCGTACGATCTGGCGGTTGGTAAATCCCTGGGCTCGGGCCGCTTCGGTCTGTCCTTTGGGCACGGACTGGATCCCGGCGCGCACCACCTCGGCGATATAGGCTCCCGTGTAGATCACCAATCCGAAAAGAAGGGCGGTAAACTCCGAAGACAGGGAGACGCCTCCCTCGACCTTGAGAACCCCACCGGATTTTCTCACCATTTCGGGCAGGTCGAACTGAAGGGGGCTTCCGCGAACCACCAGCCAACCGATCAGGGGGATAACGATCAGGCAGGCGAATACCCAAATCGCCCCGACAACGGGTTTGCCGATGCGCTGTTTTTCACGCCTCCTGATGACGATCAGAACAGCGGCCGCTGCCACCGCGACCAGCAGGAACGGCCACCAGAGCGCAAACGCCTGTCCCAGCCGCGGCCACGGTAGTACAATACCCCGGTTGCTCAGGTAAACCGGCCCCGGCATAACCACGGCTTCCGTGAGCCTCGGCAACTTCATGATCACCGCGAAGTACAAAAAAAACAGCTGTACGAGAAGGGGCGTGTTGCGGATGATTTCTATGTAGACCGTGGCGATCTTGCTAACCAACCAGTTTCCCGACAGGCGGGCGATTCCGGTGACCAATCCCAGAATCGTTGCCAGGATGATACCTGCAACCGCCACCCTGATGGTGTTGACCACTCCTACCAGAAAGGCCCGGGCGTAGGAATCTGTGGGATTGAATTCGATCCCCTCGGCGAGGTCGAAGCTCGCTTCTTCGTCCAGAAAGCTGTAGCTGAAGATCAGGCCGCGCTGGTGGTAGTTGGAGATCGCCCAGAGGATCAAGGCAACCACCGCCATGAAGAATAACACCTGGGCGATAATCCTCAGGACACGGATGTCGCGCCAGAATGGCACTTTTCCCCTTTTGGTAGCCGTCCCGCTCACCTGAAGACCCCCTTTAGAACGAGGCAGCCCGATATGACCAGCAGCGGGCATACCGGGCTGTAAAACTATAGCAACAATACTCTGCCGTATCTCGAACGAGAGCTAACGCCAGGCCATGGGATACAGCAGGCCGCCGTCCTTCCACAAGCGGTTAGGGCCGCGGGGTATGTTGATGCCGTCCGGCCCCAGGTGCCGATCGTAAACCTCTGCGTAGTTGCCGACCTGCTTGAGCACCTTGACCATGAAATCGTTGGGCAGGCCGAGAGACGCGCCCATTTCACCTGCGGCGCCCAACAGGCGTCTGATAGTGGGATCGTTGCTGTCCATCATCTGATCCACGTTCTTGGAATCCACACCCGATTCCTCGGCTTCCATCATGCCCCAGCACACCCAGCGCACCACGTCGTTCCACTGGTTGTCGCCGTGGGCTGTCAGCGGTCCGAGCGGCTCCTTGGACATGGTTAGGTCGAGAATGACATGTTCGTCCGGGTTGGCCATGGCGGAGCGGAGCGCGGCCAACTGGGATTTGTCGGATGTCTCGGCGTCCGCCCGCCCCTCTTCATAGGCGGTGTTGGTGTCCTGCGTGCTTTCAAACAGCAGCGGAGTGTACTCGATACCCCGGGAGCGGAACGAGTCGGCCAGGTTCATCTCCGTGGTCGTACCTGTAGTAGAGGCGACTGTAGCTCCTTCCATATCTCCGAAGCTCTCCCACCCGGAATCCTTGCGAACCATCATGCCCTGACCGTCGTAAAAGGTCACAACCGCCCAGTCCAGCTCATTGGCAGTATCCCGGGTCAGCGTCCAGGTCGTGTTGCGGAGCAGCACGTCGATCTCCCCTGTCTGCAGAGCTGGGAGACGTCCCGCTGCCTTAAGGGGACGGAACTCCACCTTGGTGGCGTCTCCGAAAACTGCGGCGGCGATCGCCCTGCCGAAATCTACATCGAATCCTTCGAACTCACCGGCGGGATTGATATAGCCGAATCCGGGCAGCTCATCATTACAGCCGACGATTACTTTGCCTCGGTCCTTGATGAGCTGCAGGCGTCCCACCTCCTCGGCAGCCTCTTCTTCGGCGGCGGCCTCTTCTTTCGGGGCTCCGCAGGCTACAAGAGCCAGTACAAGGGCACCCAGTACAAAAATGTACCACTTTTTTCTCATTACAACACCTCCTCTATGTGTATATCACTTAGCATAGAGGATGCTCGTATTCAGGTCAAGAATAAATATACAGGGTTGGAAGTCGCATCATTCTTTTTTTTAGGATAGATATTTCGCGCCCGAGAATATATAATGAAATGTAGGAAGGTGATTGAATCATGGATAAGAAGTTTTCCACTCATTTCAAAGCATTCCTTCTCTCGCATCAGATCGGAAGCGATCCGTATAAGAATCTTTCCAAGATCAAGGTGATCGCCAACACCAACCCGTCCCGCTGGGACGGAAAGCTCCCCACCAAAGGATTTCGCCCGGACAACGATTACTGCAAGGTAGTCACGGCAACCAAGAGCAAGCCGATCATACCCTGGTGGTGGTACAAGGCCGAACACGAGCCCGTTCCCCCCGTGGTGAAGGATATCTACCAGCGCCTGGCCTTCGACTTCGCTGTTATCTATCCCCAGGAAAATGTCTGGATCTATGTCAATGTGGAGCCGGAGCCGGGCCTTCTCGATCTCCTGAGCCGTCAGGAACACCTCAAGGCCTTTATTCTGATCTCATTGATCAACAAGAAATTCGATGCGGCTCAGAGAGAGCACAAACGCCTTCATCTGAGCACCGTTATGGGATCTCAGGATCTCAGCAAAATTCTTGCCTTCGTCGCTTTTAAAGACAAAGACGAGCGTTATCTATCTACACCTAAGAGCATCCCGACAATCACCCGCATCGTGCACCCCGCATCGAATACGGCCAATTGGAGCATCCGGCTCCCCAACGATCCGCAGGTCTACGGCTCTCTGCAGGAGATCGTCAGGTAACCATCACCTCAGACACGTCCTCGGAAGAACAGTTGCTGCACTTCTCGCTTTTTTCGGCAAGCATCAAATTTCCGCAGCTGTTGCATAGAAACACCTTTGCCGCAGCCGCGTCCTTGCGCAGAGTCAGGGCCGTCATGATCAGCTCGGAAATTTTGTCGACAGCCTCCGAGCCGCCCAACTTACCCTGGAAGTGTCTCTGCAGGATCCCGGAAGAGAAAAACTCGTCGAGAACGTTGCGCTGGGGAAAGAGGTAACCGGATTCCCGAATGAAATCTTCACCCAGGACTTTGGCGGAATGCCTGACGGCCGCCAGAAAACGGCTCATGGGCGAGCCGTCCGACAGCTCGCTGAGCAGTCCTGCGCGGACAAACACCTGTGCCTTGTTTTCTATTATCTTTGCGAAGACCTCCGTGATTGTCTCTTCTGTCTCCGCCTTTTCCGGCAGGCGTTCGTAGACCAGATAGATCGCATGGGAGGGACAGGCATCGACGCACAGGCGGCAGCCGTCGATGCACATCTCGGGATCGATCTGCCCGGTTTCTGTATCCGTAGCTCCCGTTGGACATACAAACAGACACAGGCAATCTTTGGTACAGAGCTTACTATTTCTTGCTGCAAACATTTCCAATCCTCCAAATAGCGGCGCTAAAAAGAAACGAACCTGGAAGCAGGCGCCTTGCAGACGGGACAGACATCGGGAGGCGAATCCCCTATAAACAGAAATCCACAGGCATCACAAATGAAGATTTTCTGCTCCTCTTTGAGAAATCCATCCTTGTTGGCGGAGACCCTTTTTATGAGAGAGCCCTGGATCGTGGCAACCTTCTTCGCCCAGGTGAGGGCTCGCAGCGCCCCCCTGTTCTTCGCGCTCTCCGAGCGGGACAAAGCCTCGGGGTGGTGCTGCTGAAGATCCCGGCTGATCCGGGACTGCAGCTCCCCGAGCGCTTTTTCGATCTCCGTGCCGCTCGCCTCTTCCCTGATCTGTTCCTTGGCCTGGACTTCCATCGATCCGGCCAACGCCTTGAAAAGGCGCACAAGATTCGGCCGCTGCAGTTTTGCACTGCTTATTGCCAGATTCGAAAACAGCAGGCTAAAGACATCGGCGGGTAACGGTTCTCTTTCAACAAGTGTCTTCAATCGCATCATACAAAGTTTCCTCCTTCGTAATCTTTGTTATGTATCCTCTATGCACCGTTGTTCAAGATCAGCACCTCTTTAATGGATGAGCCGGGGAAAGAGATCAATCTCCGCGGCGCCCAGGAAGAGCATAGCTGAAACCTATCACAAGGTCCGGCCAGACATAATCCGGTAGAAAGGGGAAGTTCATCGGTCGGATCATATCCTTTCCCGGCTCGAAGAACAGGGGAAAACCCCCGCCTACGCGTAATTCTATTGTGAAAGGCTCGCTCAAGCGGTAGCCGAGCAGCAGGGATGCCCCGAAGACGACAACCGCCGCCTCGAAAGTCAAGGGCGCCGAAACCGTAGGGATGCCCAGCAGCAGGTTCAAGCGCAGCCGTCCCTGCCCGGGAAGCAGATAGAAAACATAGAAAGCATCGGCGACGATCGTGCCGAAGATCGAGGCGCCCAGATCCGCTCTGGCGGCCATGCGGGGATGGAAACCATACTCCACGCCGAGGCGAAGGGCAAAAAACATATCCACACCACCACAGAACAGAAGTTGCCCTGCAGACGCAACCGAGGCGACAATGCAGAGAAACAGCAGTACGACAGCTACCGTTTTCATCTCCCTATCCTCTTAAAAATTGTTCTCTTATATAGTAACTACTTCACGTTCGACCTTCAATTTTAAATCCTTGGCACCAGCGCGTCACCCTCTTTCAGCTCTCCGAGCAACAGCTCTGACTCCGGATCATGTCGGGCCCAGTTGCGCCGCGCCGCCTCGAAATTACTGTTGGCGTAGCAGTACAGACATTGATTCCGGCAGGTGTTATAGGAGCCGATATCTACGCTCTCCACGCAGCCGCAGAGCTTTCGCTGCGAGCGGTCTTTCCTGCCCACAAAGCCGGTCTGCGTGATCCTGGCGATCAATTCGTCGTCAATGCACTTGCCTGCTTCGATTCCAGCAGCGGCCAGCTCCCGGGAGGCGCAGCTGCGAAGCTCGATGCCGGAGTCCGAAGCGCAGCGTCTCATCTCCTCTAACAGCCTGTTTTTACTTTCTGAGGAAATTTCGAGGATCTCTATATCCCTCATGTTTCTCCGCGTCTTGTTGTACATACTCAGATAGCTGATGATGCAGCGCCTTGTTAAACCTGTAAATGCTGCTGCGAACGACCGGAAGCTGCGTATATGCTCATCCACGCCGATCTCGGGAGTGAAGAAAATCGGATCGTATCTCCAGACAACCCTGTCCGGGCCGAGGCGTTCGGCCAGACGGACAAAGGTCCGCACTCTCGTGTCTTGGTCAGGAAGGTTGCGCTCGATAGTCGGACCGTAGGGATTCACTGTGAAAAGGAAATAGTAGGGAATCCGCCCGGCATCGATCTCGTCGAGCAGCTCGAGCAGCGGTCTCGGATCCTTTGTCCAGAACACAATGCAGCGCACCTGCTCCGGGGACAGAGGCACGCGGTAGACGAGGCGCTGATCGACAGGATTGCGAACCAGGGCGTATCCGGCGATCAGCCTGTTGACGAACCAGCGACCGTACAACGCGGGGATGTCTGTTCTTCTGCTGGCGCTGACGATCATCGTAACGATCAGAAGCCGAGCTTGGGCAGGGGCAGCTTTTTCAACTCCTCCTTTATGGTCTCGCCCGCTTTCTTCTTCAGATCGTCGATCCTGTTCTGCACGGCGGCGCGCTTTTGCTCCAGAACGCTCTCGTAGCTGTTCAGGTCGGATAGGTTTCCATCCGCCAAGCCTTGCAGGTCCTTCAATGCTCCGTAAAGGACCTCGTTGTCGGCAAGCTCGGCTTCAAGCCGATCCTCGAGCTCGGCCCTCAGCTTGCCCTCATGCTCGGAAGCGAGCAGTTTCAACTGAGCGCCGAGCGCTCGCGCCAGCAGCTCATCGAGGTTGCTGCGGGCCTGCAACTGCACCGACCCTTCTCCGCTCACCGTATAGGAGAACTCAACGTTTGCATCCTCAGCTCCGCCAAGCGTATCCGACAGGGTCCGGCTGAGCAGATCCTGTTTTCCCTCCGCCGGCTGAATCTGTAGCTTCTCGAGCTCCAGCACCCCGGTGCCTTCGACCCGACCGTCCCCGCCGGAGAGGCCTGAATCCCCGCGCACAAGCTCCGTGCTCAAATTGTAGCGTGCGCTGAGCGAGCGCCACTTCAAGCTTTCCAGGCCCTTCGATATCTCCAAAGGATAGTTGTTCACAGAAATCTCGACGGAGAAGTCCTTTTCCCGGCTGCTGCGGCTGTCAACCAATCCTTCCACGGAAAGTGCGCGCTCTTCGAGCTGTTGTGCGAAGAGGAAAGTGATCGGCCGGTCGATGAGATCGGGATTGCTGGAAATGTTCTGCACGAGCCCCTCGGCGAAGCGCGAAGTTTCCCGGCTGCCGACCGAAACAGCCGCTCTCTCCAGGAGGAAACGGGGATACACCTTTGTGGGAAAGGCGATATCCGTGCCGCTTCGTCGTCCGCGAGATTCTCGTTTCTTGCGCGTCTTTTCCTTTTTCCGTGCTATCAGATTCTCTGAAACCTCTTTCGCTCGCCGGGCATAGCCGTAAAAACGGCCCAGAGCCTGTTCGAGATAGGCGCCGGCCATCGAAGAGGCAAGATTCTTCAACTGGCCGCTCGAAAAATCTGTGAACGCTTTTAAAAAAGCTACGTCCTTTTCAATGGTCTGTGAGACATCGCTGCGGGCCGCCTCGATCTCGCGAAAATCTGCACTCAATTTTGCCCGGGCGCCGCTCGCATCCTCCTTGGCCTTTTGAAGCACGGCAGCAGTATCGCCGATTTCGCTGACCGCCTGGCGAAGTTCGGGTATCGCGCTCAGAGACGAAACCTCGATCTTCCGCACAACCTCGATTCTCTCGGCAAGCTGCTCGACGTCCTGCTGCAGGTCACCGACAGTTTCCGACCACTGTTCCTCCATCTCCCGAAGGCGGCCGTTGAGCGCCCTGAGGCGGGCCGGGCTTTCCAGCTTCGCGAACTGCTCAGCGGGCAAAGCCCGGGCATCCAGGTTTCCCAGCCCCAGCGAGAAGCGGCGCGTCTTCTCGGGCGCCTGGCTCTGCGGCGCAGCCTCCGTTCCGGCTTCCGGCAGAGCCCCGGAGGTCTCTCGCTGTGTGTTCCAGCGGATCTCCTGGCACTCCAGATTGCGGATAACGAACTTGGCCTTGAGCAGCTCGGCAGTGTTCAGATGGACAGCGGTAGTGCCCAGTTCGAACAAATTCTTCAAAGGTTGCTCTTTGTCCGCAACGGCCATCTGGTCGATCGACAACCGACCCTGAAAGATGCGAAAATCCAGGCCGGTGACCTCGGCCCGGGCTTCGAACACCCGCTGGAGCCCGCTCTCCAGCGCGTTTTCCAGCAGTCTGTTCTTGAACAGGAAATTGAAAACCAACAAGGCGACGATTATCAAAGCGAGCAGCGAAAACTTGCCTGTGCGCACAACCCCTTTGTTTTTCTTGATCGAGCGGGCTAGAGATCTCAGGCGTTTTATTTCGTCGCTGCTCAGCTCTGTCGGGCGGCGAAAGCCGCCGTCAGCCTCCTGTGTGTAAAGGCCCAGCAGAAAGTTCCGCTCCGATTCGATGTATACCCGCCTGAGGATCTTCTTTTCAAAGCGCCGGCCTTTTATCTGCTCTCTAAACAGTCTGGGTACCTTCATCACAGTACTCCTTTCGTTAGCGGACGCTCAGATAGGCACCGCCGACCTTACGCACCATGTTGCCGATGGCGGCCACCAGGGGAATGCGACGAAAAGCCTTCATGATCTTGCTGTTCATAATCTTGTCCCTAAGCTTCCGGCGATAGAGGACGATGAGCGAACGGAACAGGAAAAACACGGGCAACCAGAGAATCAACCCGGCTGCCAGCCCACCCATCACCACCGTATTGTTGAAACGGGTAAGGGGAAGCAGGGGCAGATTGTAGAGTTTGACAAAAGCTCCTTGCAGAAGCGGCCAGCTCAGCAGTGCGCCGCCCAATTGGTGCAGCAGGCCGTCGGCCAGCGGTGCTACCAGCTTGAGCAGGGCGAGAAACAACAGTTCCATCGCCATATTGATTTTTAGAAAAAAGGTGATGGCGAAAAGGACGATCCAGAGCAGATTGCCGCTCGGTATCAGAGCGAGAAGCAGAGCGAACGATACGCCGGCGGCTATCTCCCCCACCCTGTTATTTGCATTGATTGCCACGATTACACTCGCGATCCATTTGACAAACATCAGGTACCTCCCCCGGGCGGACTGTAACTCTCCACTTTCTATTATATCCATTGCACCGACCTCGACGCAATGCAGCGCCGCGTACATATCACTGATCTGTCATCATGAGTTGGTTAAAATCATATCAATATTGAAAAAACGCAGTCCATGGTTTAGTCTTTTCTAAACCTGGCTTGAGGGAGCATCGTGGCAGCGAACATGTCGCTTTCGGACAAATCCTTCTGCTCGTTCTTGAACCGGCGAATCGCTGAGCTGATGGCACTGGCGGTGTACATCGGCAAACAGACCTCGAGCAAAAACTGCTTTACCCGCCCCCTGAT
This sequence comes from uncultured Spirochaetaceae bacterium, assembly GCA_964390045.1. GTDB lineage: Bacteria > Spirochaetota > Spirochaetia > SZUA-6 > DRHE01 > CAYMGP01. Next base: position 11,024 of record CAYMGP010000066.1, read on the forward strand.
CGCCGACCTGCTTTCCGAGTCCACAAAAATAGAAGAGCTTCTCGATACCTACGGGGTAAAACGAAACAAACGCTGGTATCCCCTGCGGCAGGTGATCGCGCCTATAAAGCTCTTCTCCAATGTGAGCTATATTCTGCTGCACGTCCTGCATTTTCTGCCCAACTATAATCTACTGCCGATCGAACAGGACTTCCGGGCGGCAACGAAAAAGGCTCTAGATTTCCTCTGCGCGGTTCTCATCGAGAGCACGAAAGCTTTACTCGCCGAGGCCGGAAAGTTGGACATCAAGATACCGGAGGAAGTACCTGCCGTGGAAAGCTTCTCCGAGCAGCTTCTAAATGGACATCTGGTTGTTGACCGGCCCAGTCAGAAGGTGGCTTCGCCCGAGGAAACGGTGGTCTATCTGGCCACCGCATTCCTCAACCTGTCGGAAGAAAGCAAGTTCATCCACATCGTGCATGAAAAAAAAGTAGACAACTACGCCGACTGGATCCCCGAACCGATCAGCGAGGAGCGCGTGCGCAACCTCGAAGAAAAGTTCCACAACCTCCAGTCCCTCTACGACACGCATATCTCCGATTCCAATGTCGAGACACTGGACGCCGACCTTCCCGTGCTGCGCGGGCATATCACAGTGATCTATCATCTATTGGAAACCGCCACCGCCTTCTCTCACTACTGCGAACGCCACGTTTTGAGCTTCTCCTCGAACAAGCATAGAGGCAGACCGCTTCTCGTCAATCCCCAGGGTCTCCTCGATGTGTTGATGAACTATTCACTCGATTACACGAGCATTTACATCTCCAGCACACGAAGCCTGTGCCACGAAATGTTGAAGCGCTATGCGATCCAGGGACGCGTGATCGTCACCACTCCCCGCTACCGGGGATTTCACGTTCGCCCCTCTACTCTGGTGGCCAAAATCGTTAATCACTATGGCAGTGCAATACAGATGAATCTCGGCGGTGAAATCTACAATGCAGGGGTAACCCTGGACCTGTTTCGAGCCAACGAAAAGATCAACGCTTCAAAAAAACGCTGGCTTGCCGAGGAGGTCTACAATCTCAGTCAGCAATCTCAGCCGCAAAAAATCGAGTGGGGAGACAATAGTAAAGCAGGGGAGCAGAAACCGGCGAAGCCCGGTGATGCCGAGGATAGGACAACGATGAAACGGTTGATTCAAAACACGATTCAGGCTCTCTTCCTGCAGAACAAGCTGATTCTCTACGATAGAAACCTGCCGTTGGATGATATCAAACCTCTCGCGGATGAAACCGCCGGCGAGTACGTCACCCGTGCCCTCATCCAGCTCCTCACCATGGGCAAAATCGATGTGGTCATGGATATATCCGTGACCTTTACGGGAGATAAACGGGTTCTCGAAGATATCAAGCTGCTGGCGGAAAACGGTTATGGAGAGGATGACTACGGCAACAATCTGCCCCTTCCTGGAAAACTCTCCTACCTGCGCAAATAAAACACAGCTTCCCGAGACGCGATGAATACAGCCTAACTGCCGGCCGAACCGTCTCTTCCGGCCGAACGGCGCGCCCTCTCCCGAATGAAGCTGTAGGCCGCTTCAGGATCATCGATCTCGGCGAGCAGGGCTTCTGTCTGGCAATCGATTCTATCGACAGATTGCTCGAACCTGTAGCTGATGTGATGGCGGTCCAGCACCTGCTGCGCCAGTCGGCTCAAGACACCGGCAGCGATCCGCCGCATCCCCAAGCGTACAAGCAAGAGTGCGGCCGCCTTGCCAACGATCTTGTCTCTGACCAGAAGGGTTTCGGGCGAATAGGATTGTGCGGTTAAAAACTCCTCGAGCTCGAACAGTGGATGAAGCCACTTGCCCTCGCTGCTGAATATACATTCTCCCTTGTAAAAAACTTCGAGGCTTATACTCACAGTTAAAAAATACTCATAAAACCCTGGAGCGAAAAGACCGGAACTGCGGTTCTAAAGGATCTTACTGAGGAACTCCTTTGTTCGTGGATGCTGAGGCGAGTCAAAGATATTATCCGGAGTGTTGTCTTCGAGGATCAATCCGTGGTCCAGAACGCATACCCTGCTCGCCGCTTTGCGGGCAAAGCCCATCTCGTGGGTTACCACGATCATGGTCATGCCTTTTTCCGCGAGATCGATCATCGTATCGAGCACCTCGCCGATCAGCTCGGGGTCGAGGGCCGAGGTAGGCTCGTCGAAAAGCATGAGCTTCGGTCCCAGCGCCAGAGCTCTCGCGATGGCCACTCTCTGCTGCTGCCCTCCGGAGAGCTCCTTCGGTCTGCTGAGCGCTTTATTTTCCAAACCCACCCGGCGAAGCATGTCCATGGCCATTTCCTCCGCCGCCCCCCTGCGCATCTTCTTGACTTTGACGAGAGCCAGGGTGCAGTTATCCAGCGCGCTGAGATGGGGAAAGAGGTTGAAATGCTGGAAGACCATACCGATCTCGCTGCGCATGTAGTTGATGTCTACACCGCGGCCCGTGATCTCCTCCCCGTCAATGTAGACACGGCCGCTGGTCGGTTCCTCGAGCCGGTTGATGCAGCGAAGAAGGGTGCTTTTCCCGGCCCCCGACGGTCCAAGCATACAGACCACCTCCTGACGCTGTATGTTCATGTTGATGCCTTTCAGCACCTCTTCCTTGCCGAAATATTTGTGCAGATTGTCGATTTGCACCAAAAAACTATTCATTCATACTCCTGGTTTTCACTTACTATACCTTTTTTCAAGATATCCCGTTAGACGAACAAGCGGCCAGAGCAGGATCAGAAAAATCAGAGCAGCCATGATCAAGGGCGTTGGATTCGCCAGGGACCCGTGGGCCTGCTGGGCCTGCTTCATCAGCTCCGGCAGGGCAATCACCGAAGCAAGCACTGTGGTCTTAATCAATTCGAGGCTGTTGCTGGTAGCCGGCGGCAGAATGACGCGCACAGCTTGAGGTAGAACCACAGAAAACATTGTCTGAGAAAAACTCAATCCCAGGGCCCGCGAAGCTTCCGTTTGACCTTTATCTATCGATTCGATTCCTGTCCGGAAGATCTCCTCGAAATACGCCCCGCCGTTTATCGTCAGGGCGACTACGGCAGCCCAGTAGCGGGGAAGAGAAATCCCGAAGTAGGGCCAGGCGAAATATACGAGCATGAAGAGCACGATTGTGGGCAAGGCCCGAAAGACGTCCACATAAATGATTATGAGCACATTGAGGAAGCGGTTTTTTAGCCCGCGGATTACCGCCAGAAACAGCCCAACCACAATGGCGAGAAAAAGAGAGAGGAAGGCCAGCTTGAGAGTTACCTGCAATCCCAACCAGAGAAGGTATCTGGCCCGCAGCATCACTTCCACGTTGAAGAAGTTGTAGATCAACGATTCCATCTTCGCTCCTTGCTCACCGGGCCAGCTTCTTTTCGATATACATGGAAAGCCTGACCAAAGGGAGAAAGAGAATAGTGAACAGCAAGGCGGCCGAGAACAGAGGAGTCGGATTGGCGTACAGGGACTGGGCGGCCCGGGCTCGTTTGAGAAGGTCGGCTACGCCGATGACGGAAGCCAGACTGACGTCCTTGGTAACGGCGATTAAACGGCTGGTAAGGGGCGGCAGGGCTATTTTAATAGCCTGGGGAATGACTACGTAGGCCATCGATTGGAGATAGGAAAGACCAAGGGAACGGGCAGCCTCCACCTGTCCCCGATCAATGGCTTCGATGGTAGCGCGGAAGATCTCCTCGGCGAAAGCCGAGAGTATCACCACAAAAGTAAGAACCGCCGCCCAGAAGCGCGGTATCGTGATGTTGATGAAGGGAAGAGCGTAGTAGACAATGATAAGGGTAACCAATGGAGGTACCGCGCGCAGTACATCCACGTAAATGACAATAGGAAAGTTCAAAATGCGCAGAAAGCGGGGATTTCCCGGATGCTTGAACGTGACCCGTATCACGGCCAACACGAGGCCGAGTGCGAAGCCCATGGAAAGACTGAGGGCGGCGATCTCTACCGTGACCACGAGCCCCTGCAGGAGCTCGGGAAGAGTAATCACAAAAAACTTGAAATTAAAAAAATAGTAAAACAGATCCCTGATGTTCACAGCTCAACCAATTATCGATATAAAAAAAAGCTTCCCCCGGGCGAAACGCCCGGGGGAATGAGCTACCGGCTGTAGATATTCCTGTTATTCCTTGAAACCAGGCATTCCCGGAGGTCCGTAGCCGGCATAATCCTGGACCACTGCGCTGTCTTTCGGTGGGTCGTCACCAAACCACTCCTTGTACAACTTCTTCAGGGTTCCGTTTTTCTTGAGTTTGACCAGAGCATCCTCCATGACGTCGCGGTAGGCATCGCCTTTGCGCAAGGGCAGAGCGTACTGCTCGCCCGTTGGTATCAGGACGGCGCTGACCAGCTCTTTCTTATCGGCGGCATAGTGGCCGACGGCATCACGGTCACCGACAACACCGTCGATGCGGCCCACCTGAACAGCCTGAGCGGCTGCCGGCATACCGTCGTACTCATCGATCTCGAACCCATATTTTGCCTGATTGTCAATCAGCCAGGCATGACCCGAGGAACCGGTGTTCACACCGATCGTCTTGCCCTTCAAGTCTTCGAGCGTCTTGATCTTGTTCTTGTCCTTTACGTTTACCGCGACAAGCTCGGCGGTATCCATGTATGGCTCGGTGAAATCCATCTGTTCCGCCCGCTCTTTCCTGACGTTCGTGGGAGCCACGATGTATTCGACCTTCTTTGCGAACAGCGCGGCGAAGATACCGGACCATTCCACGTCGACGATCTCGACATCGGGTCTCCCTAGCTCTTCGGCAAGAGCTTTTGCCAGATCGACGGCAAAACCTTCGGGTTCACCCTTGTCGTTTAGATAAGCGAAAGGCACGAATCCCATGTCAACGGCCGCCTTCATCGGTTTGTCTGCCGGGTGATCCGGGTAATCGCCCACCGCTTCCGTCTTACCGGCGGCAAACAACAGCCCGCCGAGGAGCAGGAGGAGGATGATAAGACTCCCCTTCTTCATAGCAACACCTCCTTCGTATTGGTGTATTTTTTTTCAGTCCGGACAACTCGGTTGCCGGAACTGATTCTCTTCCTCGATTCTCCCTTCAAGCATACAGTTTATTCTTCTATCCGAAAAGAGCACGTTTTCAATATTTTTTAAAGCCCTTTCAAGTGCCTAAAAGCAAGGCATTCTTTTTTCTTCGTGTTGACATATTGGTATAATGAGAATATGTTCAATATAATTTTCTGGTGAGCTACCCTTTGCCTCAACAAAACCGACCTCTGGAGAGGAAACGAAGATGCTTGTATACGGTCCTGTTCCTTCAAGGCGACTAGGAAGAAGTCTCGGGATCAACAATATTCCACCCAAGTTCTGCAGCTATGCCTGCGTGTATTGTCAGGTCGGCCGAACCGAAAAGTTGCAGATCGAGCGTCGCCCGTTCTACGAACCTCGAGAGATTGCCGAGGAGGCGGGCAGCAGGGTAGAAGCTCTTCGCGGACGGGGAGAAAAAATAGACTACCTTTCCTTTGTGCCCGACGGTGAACCGAGCTTGGACGAAAACCTCGGCACAATCATCGATCTGCTCAAGCCGCTGGGCATTAAAATCGCTGTAATCAGCAATGCTTCTCTGATCTGGCGACACGAGGTGAGAGAAGACCTGGCCAAGGCGGACTGGGTGTCACTCAAGACAGATTCAACGATCGAGAAGACCTGGCGCAAGACCAATCGACCGAACAGAAAATTGGTTTTAGATAGCATCCTGGAGGGAATGCTGGAGTTCAAAAAAGAGTTCCGAGGTGAGCTGGCAACAGAAACGATGCTCGCGAAAGGCTTCAACGATTTCGACGAGAATTTCAGGTCCGTAGCCGCCTTCCTGGCTACGCTCCAGCCGGATGTGGCCTACCTGTCTATTCCGACCAGACCGCCCGCCGACAAACGCGTTCTGCCCCCCGATGAAGAAAAGCTCAACAGCGCCTATCAGTGTTTCAAGAGCAAGCTACCAAGGGTTGAATACTTGATCGGGTACGAGGGCAATGCCTTCGCCTCCACAGGAGATCCCGAAAAGGATCTACTGAGCATAACCTCGGTACACCCCATGCGGCTAGAAGCGGTAAACGAGCTGCTGGAAAAATCGCAAGCCGCTTGGTCCGTCGTTCAGCGGTTGATCGACGAGGGCTCGCTTATCGAGGCGGACTACGAAGGGCAAAAATACTACATGAGGAAACTGGCAGGCAGATCATAGCTGCTCAATCCTTGGCCGCCCCATGCATCCCGCAATCCTGATACCAACGCCACCCGTGCCTGCTTAAAAGCTGGTCGGCCTCCTCCGGCCCCCAGCTACCCTGCGGGTACATGCCGAGCGCAGGGGCATCCTCTGCCTGCCACGAGGTGAGGATCTCGTCTATCAGCGACCAGGACAGCTCGATCTCATCAGCCCGAGCGAAAAGGGAAGCATCACCCTGCATGGCATCGAGAAGCAGCCGCTCGTAGGCTTCGGGAAGCACATTGCCGCCGAAATCCTCTTCGTAGTGAAAATCCATGTCCACCGAGCGGGTCTTCATTCCCGCCCCGGGTTGCTTGGTCTCGAAGCGCAGGTGCACTCCCTCATCGGGCTGGATGCAGAGGGAGAGGATATTGGGCGTCAGGCGGGGGGCTTGCCCGGCAGGAAACATCAGGTGGGGGACCCTTTTGAACTGAATCGCGATCTCGCTGGTCTTGAGCTTCATGTTTTTACCCGAGCGCAGGTAGAAGGGCACTCCCTGCCAGCGCCAGTTGTCGATGTATACCTGAATGGCGGCGTAGGTCGGAGTCCGGGACTGCGGATCGACTCCGTGCTCTGAACGATAGCCCTCGTACTGTCCCCGCACATTTTCCGTACCCGCCCGTACGGCGCGCAGAACCTTCACTTTTTCATCGCGCAGGGCATCTGCTTCGAAAAGCGACGACGGCTCCATGGTTGTGAGGGTGAGCAGCTGCAGAAGGTGATTCTGAAACATATCGCGCAGCACACCTGCCTTGTCGTAGTACCCGGCGCGGTGCCCCACCCCGACCTTCTCGGCAACGGTGATCTGAACATGATCTATGTAGTTGCGGTTCCACAGAGGCTCGAAAATGGCGTTGGCGAAGCGCAGGGTCATGATGTTCTGAACGGTTTCCTTGCCCAGGTAATGGTCGATCCTGTAGACCTGGCGCTCGTCGAAAACAGAATGAACCTGGCTGTTCAAGGTGCGGGCGCTTTCCAGGTCGAAGCCGAAGGGCTTCTCGATCACGATCCGCCGCCAGCCGTCCTGACCGCGGTTGAGCCCCGCTCTGCCGAGCTGCTCGATGATCAATGGATAGAGATTCGGTGGCGTGGCCAGGTAGAAAAGACAGTTGTCCCCTGTTCCGTTCTCTCTCTTGATTCGATCCAGGGCGGCGGAGAGGTTCCTGTAGGTTTGCTCTTCGCCGTAGTCCCCTGCGAGGTAGGATATGCGGTCCTTGAAATTCGACCACAGGTTGCAGATCTGCGGCTTCAGCCGGGCATAGCTGCTCACTCCCTCGAAGGTCCTGTCCTGCAGCTCCTGATCGCTGAGCGGACTGCGGGCCACGCCGAGAACCTGGGTCGGCACGGGCAGGAGCCCTTCGCAGTTCAGGCTGTGCAGGGCCGGGACCAGCTTTCGCTGGGTCAGGTCTCCCGAAGCCCCGAATATCACTACCGTGGCCGGCTCCGGTTTTTTTATTCTTCTTTCCATGAATCGGTATCTCCTTACCCGGAAATCAGCCTTTCCAGCTCCGAAACAGCGTCTTCGCCCAGATGAAGCCGCAGCACTCGCCGTTCGTTGTCTTCGAGGGCTCGTTTGTCGCCCAACGCCTGAGCCATCTTCAACGTTGCGAAGGAAATCGTTGATTCCGGTTTTCCCGCGATCTCGGGAATCGCAGCGTCCCGACGATCGCCGCAGGTGAGCTGAACGAACAGCCCGCCGCCGCCGTCTCCCTTGTGAAGCTGTCCTGTGGAGTGCAGGAAGCGCGGTCCGTAGCCCACCGTGGTGGCCAGCCGGTAGCGGTCCCTGATCCACGCCCGCAGCCGCTGCAGAGCCTCCGTAGTCCTGTTTGTCGGCTGCACATACGCCTGGAAGGCCACGTAGTCCCCCGGCCGGGCCTGGTCGAGAAAGCCCTCGAGGACCGCCCGGTTCCTCTCCGCCGGCCTGTCTTCGGGAAGCTTTCCGGTCTCCGAATAGGCGGCGACCATCTCGCGAGCCCGAACCTTGGCGCTTTCCACGTTGGGTTGATCGAAAGGATTGATCTTCAGCCAGTATCCTGCCACGGCGGTGGCCATCTCCCAGAGGAAAAACTGCCAACCGAGGTCGTAAAGGTCCCGCAGCCGAATTCGAACGACGGGGTGACCCGCCGCCTCCAGCTTCTGCAGCCCCGGCTCGCGCTCGTCTTTGTCCTCGATCGCCAGGTCCACAAAGAGCCGGTCTTCGCCGTAGTACTCCGCTGGTCCAAGCGGCTCGCCGATTACCGGCAGGATTCCCCTGCCCTCCTTGCCCGTGCTCTCGGCGATCAGCTGCTCCGTCCAATCTCCGAAGCTGCTCAGCGCCTGAGAGGTAAACACAGTCAGCTTGTCCCTGGCGGGCATCTTTCCTCCCCTGAGCGCCAGGCGTCCCAGGATCGTGCCCAGAAGGGCTCCCTGATTGTTGCCGCCGGGGGAACAGTTGCAACTCTCGCAGTTGCAGGCCGCTTCCAGAGCCCGCTCGAGAAGCAGATCCAGGTCCACGCCGAGCAGAGCCGCCGGAACCAGGCCGAAGTAGGACAGGGCCGAGTAACGCCCTCCAATATTGGGATCGTTGATGAAGGTCGCCCGAAACCCATACTCCTCGGCGAGGGCTGCCAGCTTGCTTCCCGGATCCGTGATGGCCACGAAGTGCTCTCCCGCCCGGGCGGCGCCCACAGCCTCGGCTACCCGGTTGTAGAAGTACTTGAAAAACGACAGGGTTTCCACCGTGCCCCCGGACTTGGTGGACACGATGAAAATTGTTTTGCCGAGGTCGAGACTCTCTGTGTAGGACAGGATCAGGCCGGGGTCGGTACTGTCGATAACCGAAAGATCGAGAAATCCTTCAGCCGTGCCGAAGGTTTTGCTGAAAACCTCCGGCGCCAGGCTCGATCCGCCCATGCCGAGGAGCACGGCTTCCCTGTATCCAGCCGACCGGACCTGGTCGGCGAAAGCTTTGAGCCGGGGGAGGTTCTCTTTCGAGGCTTCGGCGATATGCAGCCAGCCGAGGCGGTTGCCGATCTCAGCCGGGTCCGGTTTCCAGACTGTATGATCGTGCTTCCAGATCCTCGAGATCACCCTCTGTTCGGCCATCTCCTCGAGTCCGGCGTTCACCGCATCCCTGTAATTCTCCAAACTTGCCCTCAGCATCTCTCTCCCCGTTTGCAGGAAACGGATCTTCTCATCTATAGCACCGAGAAGGGCGTCGAAGGATTTCGCGAAGGAAGCGACGCCGGCCTCCTGCAGTTCGGCCGTTACTTTTTCAAGATCGATTCCCAGAGCCGCTATTTTCTCAAGCTGCTCTTCGGCTTCTTCCCGTCCGCTTTCGATGGTCAGCTCTACTGTGCCGTGATCGAGAAAGGCGCTCAGAGTTGCCGGCGGCACCGTATTGACGGTATCCGCTCCGATCAGGCTGTCGAGGTATAGTGTGTCCGGATAGAGAGGATTCTTTGTTCCCGTGCTCGCCCAGAGCAGGCGCTGTACTCCGGCTCCTCGTTCGGCAAGCTTCTGCCAGCGTTGCCCGCCGAAAAGCTCCCGAAAGCGGGCGTAGGCCATCTTGGCGTTGGCCACGGCTGTCTTTCCCTTCAACGCCTCTTTCCCCGGCTCGGCGAGGCCGTCGATTGCCCGGTCCACCGCTGTGTCCACCCGGCTGACAAACAGGGAGGCCACGGAGGCGACCTTGCCCGGATCCCCCCCCGCCGCGCTCAAGCGCTCCAATCCCCTGATGTAGGCCTCGGCCGCCGCCTCGTACTGACTGACGGAAAAGATCAAAGTGACGTTGACATTGATTCCCTCTTCGATCAGAGACTCCACGGCCGGGATTCCCTGCTCCGTGGCGGGAACCTTGATCATCACGTTGGGCCTGCCGAGAGCCTCGAAGAGCCTGTGTGCCTCGGCTATGGTGCCCGCCGTGTCCGCCGCCAACGCCGGGCTTACCTCCAGGCTCATATAGCCGTCCAGACCTGCGCTTGCATCGTAGACGGGGCGCAGCAGATCGGCCGCCCGACCGATGTCCTGCAGCACCAGGGCTTCGTAGATCGCGTCACGATCCGCCCCGTCGGCGGCGAGCCGATCGAGCTGCTCGTCATAGTCGCTGCTGCCGGCGATCGCCTTTTCAAAGATCGTCGGGTTGGAGGTCAGGCCGCGCACACCCTGCTCGATCAGGTTCTGCAGCTCGCCGGAGTCCATAAAGGCCCGACGTATGTAATCCAGCCAGATCGACTGGCCCTTGCTCTGTAGTTCACCAAGCTTGCTCATATCCCTCTCCTTTTTCACGATTTATTGTTCTGAACACGAAGCGTATCGATTTCTTACCCGCACTTTCATATTTATATAGATCGTCAGATGATTCAACGGCTGCGCCGCCCTTCCTTTTTGCTTCTCCGTGTTCTATAATAGTCCCCAGGCGATGAATCCCAAGCCGCGATTAAAAGAGTTCTTCGCTGCTCCGGAATCGGGGCGAACGTACGTCCTTTTCCATATCGCGGCAAAAAAAGTAAGGAGGATCGTATGAAAAAACTTCTCATCGTTTTTCTAGCCGTCCTGGTAGCAGGCGTTGCCTTCGCCGCCGGCCAGGGGGAGGCGGAAGGGCCGAAGACGCTGCTGGTTGCTGCCCCACCCTGGATCCAGAAAAAAACGGCCACCCTTTCGGCCGCCGAAGCCTTCCAGGCGGCCCATGCCGATGTCAAGGTCGAAGTGATCACCGTAGACAAGTGGGGCGGCCCGACTTACATCCCGGAATGGCAGGCCGGTAAAACCTCGTTCGACATTTACGTCAGCGGCACCGGAACCATGCTGGCCCCGCTGATCGTGGACGGCTGGCTCGAGCCCCTAGACGACATGCTCTCGGGCGGTATGGGCAAAGATAAGATCGTCGGCGGCTTCCTGAGTGAAGGGTACTATAAGAAGCCTGACGGCAGCGGTGCCTTCTACCCGATGATTCCCTTCCTGGGGGAAGTGGCCATCGTCGGGATCAACACAGGAATCATGAAGCAGGCGGGTCTTTGGAAAGACGGGCCGGTGCCCATGCCCGGCTGGCAGGAACAGGCCTTCCTCGACTGGTTTCGCAAGATGAAGCCCTTCGCCGACCAGGGCGCTCACGTTCAGATCTGGGACAAGGAATTTTTACAGTACAATTACGTCGCTCCTATCCTGGCCATGACCGGCACCTTTAAGGATAAAAGCGGCAAGGGCTTCGACGTGACCAGCCCCGAGGCCAAGAAGTGGCTGGGCATGATTCAGAAGATGGCCGCGGACAAGCTGGGCAACTGGACGGTCACCGACACGGCGGGCTACGAGGCCTGGAAGACAGGCAAGGCCGGTTCCTTCTTCGCCGCCCAGGGCCACACCATGGAGCTGGTCATGAGCGCCGGAGCGCCGGAGGATGCCATAGGCTACGTGGGCTGGCCGGGTTCTGAGAGCAACGGCAGCGTCATCTGGACCCACTCGGTCTGGATTCCCAAGGCGAGCAAGGCCAAAGACCTTGCCAAGATGTTCATTCGCGAGCAGGTGTTCTCCAAGGA
>CAYMGP010000067.1:0-22587 GCA_964390045.1 uncultured Spirochaetaceae bacterium
TATCTTGCGAAGTCACTTTAATTGTTATGTCGACATCGCTTCCAGGGCGGTATAAATCTTTCTCTGCATTGACGGATACGGAGAGGTAGCGTGACGTCTTTTCCACACGGAAGGGTGCAAACCCCACCTTCTCCATGTGCCGTCCCGACTCTTCCTCTACGGGCACCAGGGGGCCGCCGCGGTTGACGAGAAAGGCGCCGAGAAAGGCGCGCAGCGGGTTCCAGAGAGCGAAGATGGTCAGAGCGATCACGATCCAGCCACGTCCTCCGGTCAACCCTTCGCTCCACGATTTCGTGTACACGAGCGACAGGTGCGCTCCCGCCATGCCGGCCAGGGCCCCGCCGAGGAGCACGCAGAGATAACGGATTCTCACCACGCTGATACCCTGCACCTCGGCCGCGATGGGATTCTCGCCCGAGGATCGTATGTCTATACCCCAGCGGGTCCTGTTGAGCAGGATCCAGAGCACAATACCGAGGATCACCGCGATATAGAAAAGCGGGTCCTGTTGAAAAAGGATCTTTCCGACCACAGGAATATCAGCCAGCCCCGGAATCGGCAGTGCTGTGAGCTTCTGGGGCAGAGGTTTGCCGATGAAGGGCCTGCCGAATAGACCGCTGAATCCCAGTCCGAGCATCGTCAAGGCCAACCCTGAGACAACTTGATTGGCTTTGAGGGTGATCGATACAAAGGCGTGGATTCCCGCTGCCAGAGCACCGGCAACCACTGCGGCAAGCAATCCGAGCCAGGGATTTCCCGTGATCAGGGTTACCGTGAAAGCCGACATGGCTCCGATGGCCATCATGCCCTCCACACCGAGGTTGAGGATGCCGGAGCGCTCGGTGACGATCTCTCCGAGAGTACCAAGCAGCAGGGGCGTACCGGCAATCAGGGTCCGAGTCAGAACGGATAAGAGAATGCTCTCCACGATTCAGGCTCTCCTGGCAAACGAGAATACGAGGCGATTGTTCACGAAGTAATCGCCCATGATCAGGAAAAACAACAGGATGCCGTTGAACACGTGCACCGTGGCGGCCGGTAATCCAAGGGATATCTGAATGGCGTCTCCCCCTACAAGAATTCCTGCGAAGAACAAGCCCGAAATGATCGCGGCTAGCGGGTTGAGCTTGGCCAACCAGGCTACGATGATGGCCGTGAATCCGTAGCCCCCCGAGATCACAATGGGATAGGTCAGGTGATGATGGATGCCGGCGACCTCTCCAACGCCGGCCATTCCGGCCAGTCCGCCGCTGAGGCCCATCAGCACGATGGTTGTGCGCAGAAAATCTATGCCTGCATAGCGAGCCGCCTCTGGATTTTCCCCGACCACGCGCAGCTCGTAGCCGAACTTGGTGGAGTATATCAAAAAAAAGAGCAGGACCGCGCAAACCAGGGCGAGAAGCAGGGTCATGTAGTGAATGCGCGTGCCCGAGACGATGGCCAGTCTGGCGGCAGCGGGCAGATCGTCCGTGTAGGGAAAGCCCTGCTGGGTGGCTCCTTTCCAAGGTCCGACCACGAGCAGGGTCAACAGCTCGGCAGCCACGTAATTCAGCATCAAGGTAGAGATGACTTCGTTGACGCCGAAGCGCACCTTGAACAGTGCGGGAAAGGCCGCCCAAATCGCCCCGCCGACAAAGCCGGCGGCAAACATCAGGGGTATGAGCAGCCAGGCGGGCAGCCTGTCGCCGAGATGCAGTCCGATCCAGGTAGCGAAAATCGCACCCATGAGCAGCTGGCTCTCCGCTCCTATATTCCAAAACTTCGCACGAAAGGCCAGGGTCAATCCGGTACCGATCAGAATCAGGGGAATGGCTTTGGTGATGGTTTCGGAAATCCCGTAGAGGCTTCCGAAGGAGCCCGCCAGGATCTTCCCGAGGGCGTAGAAAGGGTTTACCCCCTTGAGTGCGAAGATGACGCCGACCACGATAAATCCGGCGATCAGGGAAAAAATCAGCACGATAAGCTGAAGTGAGGGCGGGGCTTCCTGACGCTTCTGAACGCGGACCACCAAGCTCATCCGCCCTCTCCCGCCGCCGCAGTAGAGCCTGCCATCATCAACCCGATCTCCTCGATGCCGGCCTCAGCCGTAGTGAGGATTCCCATGAAACGTCCCTCGTAGATAACGGCGATTCTGTCGCAGAGCTCGAAGATCTCCTCGAGATCCTCGGATACCAGGAGCACGGCAAGTCCCTGTTCTCTCTTCTGTAAAAGCTGCTGGCGGATGTATTCCGTGGCGCCGACATCCAGTCCGTAGGTCGGGTGCGCCGCCACCAGCAGAGCCGGTTGACCGGATATCTCCCGGCCCAGGATCAGCTTCTGTATGTTCCCTCCGGAGAGGTTCTTGATCGGCGTGTCGATGGTCGGCACCGAGACATTGAAGCGTTCGACGATTCCCGAGGTATGCTTGCGGATACTGCCGTAGTTCAGGAACAGCACGCGGGAAAACAACCTTCGGCGGTGCTGCTTGAGCACGGCGTTTTCATATATAAACAGGTTTGGAACGATCCCGAATTTTATTCTCTCCTCCGGGACGTGCGAAATCCCGCGGCTGGCCACGACCCTGGCCGAGCTGTTGGTGATCTCCCTGCCGCCGAGAAACACAGAGCCGCCCGCAGCCTTGCGCAGTCCGGTGATAGCCTCGATCAGCTCCCGCTGCCCGTTTCCCGAGACCCCGGCGATACCGAAGATTTCATTCTCGTATACCTGAAAGGAAACACCCCGGATCGCGATCTGCTGCCTGTCACCCTCCACCTCCAGGTCCTTCACTTCGAGGACCAGCTCCCCTTTCTCGAGCTGGGCGCGCTCGATGTTGAAGATGATATCCCGACCGACCATCATCCGGGCCAGTTTCCTCTTGTCAACATCCCTGGTCGCCGCCCTGCCCGCCAGCTCGCCTTTGCGCAGCACCTCCACCCGGTGGCATATCGAGAGGATCTCCTCCAGCTTGTGGCTGATGAAGATGATCGAGTGGCCCTCTGCCGCCATACGACGGAGTATCGTGAAAAGCTCCTCCGTTTCCTGAGGCGTGAGAACCGAGGTAGGCTCGTCCAGGATCAGCAGGTCCGCTCCCTTGACCAGAGCTTTGACGATTTCCACGCGCTGCTGCTCTCCGGCGGAAAGCTGCCAGATCCGCTCCTGAGGATTGATCTTGAGGCCGAAACGTCTGCCGAACTCTTCGACCCTCCTGGCTACCTGCCGGGTGGGAGTTAAAAAGGGCGCGCCCTTCAAGCCCAAAGCGATGTTCTCCGCCACTGTGTGATTCTGGATGAGCATGAAATGCTGATGCACCATGCCGATGCCCAGATCAATAGCGTCCCGGGGGGAGTCGATGCGCACAGCCTGTCCATTGATCCTGATCTCCCCCTCATCGGCCGGAATCAAGCCGTAGAGGATATTCATCAGCGTGGTCTTGCCGGCTCCGTTCTCGCCGAGAAGGCCGAGGATCTCGCCGGCTCGTATCTTCAGATTGATCCGTTGGTTCGCCCTGGTAGTGTGGAACGTTTTCGAGATGTTTTTCATTTCGAGGGCTTGAATCTTGGGCAATCCCATCTCCCTGAGACGTTCTGCGATATGATCAGACTGTACAGGACTAGGCGGCTTCTGACAACGGCTTCGAAACGAGCAGGATATATATTCAATCAAGTTGCCCCGCGCTGTTCTTCATCTTGGCAGGTTGTGATAGAATGATAGAAACACGGAGGGAAAGATGGAATTAAACAAAGAAACGCGAATGAAATACGAAAAACGAATGCTCGATGTCATGAAGGAAGCAGGAGATAAAAAGCTTCAGACGAGCTATTTCGCCGATAAGCTCGGGATATCGAAAGGCTATATTCTCGAGCTCATGAAATCCTTCGACGAGCAGGGACTAGTCGAGTTCGAGCTTGCCAAACATAATCCTGAAAAAAAATCCTGGATTCGAATAAAACCAGCTTAGTGAAAATCGTTTTTGCGCTCTAACTCATTTCTAACTCATCCTGCCTACCGTCCTGTAAACCATCCGTTCGACAGAAAAGCCACCGAGGGAAGAAAAAAATTTTTTTTAACATAAGTTAAAAATAAATTTGCGTTTTTTTTTATAACGGATTAAGATAAAATAAATAAGAAAAGTTTGGAACATGAAACCGGCACGTTTCATTGGTTTCGGGTTTCTACTCCTGTTTTTCAACCCTCAAGCGGTTACCTCCGACGAGTCAGAGTCGCCCTTTAGCCCACTTCCCCACGAGCAGAATCTCCTTGTCTTCGAACGCGCCGAACAGGCTCCTACACTGCTGGACTGGCTGCAAGTCGTGGATCCTCAGCTGGCGGACGCATCATCCTGGGAAAGGGAGCGTCTGCTCGAGGAATATGAGATTCGACTTGCCGGCTGGTTTCACCACGGTTGGACGAATACCCTGAGCACACCTGCAATCAACACTTTCTTGAAGCAGATCAACGAAGCCCACCGGCTGTACTCTGTATCTACCGAGGAGGAGGGTGGAGCAGCCGCGCAATATGGGCAGGCTGGCTACGAGCAGGACCACCGGGCCTGGCAGGAACACCTGCAGTCGAGCATGGAGGAGCTCCTCGAAAAGTGGGAAACCAGCGCGAGGAGTACCTGCCAGGAACTGATAGCGAAAACGGATCCGACCTTCCGCGCGGAAGTGGCTTCGGCAGCCACGATCAGCCTGAAACAGTATCGGGAGGAAGTGCGCAGGGAATTCGAACGCCTCTACAGACAGGCGGAAAGCCGCTTCATTCGCAGTCGCCTCGCCGACAGCCACGACCGAAAACAAAACGTCCAGACCCCGTCGGCGGGCGAATTGGCACGTGCTCTGATCGAACGTACCCACGGCGAGCTCGAGCAAAACAGTGTACGGCTCGATGTCTATCCAGACCAGGCGGCGGAGCATCGGCAAGGTGCGATCGTTCTCGATGTGGAAAGCTGGCAGCAGGATTTTGTAGAGAGCTTCGAACGAGGCTTAGAAGCCTGGAACCAGGCAGAGCAGAGTTTCTTGGCGGAACGGATACGCTGGGAAAACGATGCCCGAAGCTGCCTGCTCGCCTCCCAGGAATCCTGGCAGCAGGCGTTCGCCGAATTCGAGCAGGCCCGGCAATCCTGGATGGGTGAAATGCAGCTCCGCTTCGAAGAGGGAACGAGAGCCTGGGAGCAGGCGGAGAGTGACTTCGCCCTTCAGTACGAGTCGGTCATGGAGCAGCTGGCCGTGGCCTCTCAACTCGAGCTGCAAGCGTTGAGCGATGAATTAAACACCTTTCTCGACGTGTATCACCGCAATGTAGAGCTGAAGCGCTTCGCCGATACGAATATCGAGCTCCTGCAGAAAGAAATCGAGGAGCTCGAAATGCAGGACAGCAGCCGAGCAGAAACGATACAAGCGCTGCAGCAGGAGCTGGCCTACTGGCAGGGCGAGGACGGCCGGGGTGGGATGCGTGCGGAGTATCTGCAGGGCTGTAGTGACGCCAAACAAACGATCCTTGATCTGGAGGCGAGCATACGCGGCTATGGCGGAGATGATCTGCCCGCCTCATCTCTCGAAAAGGAGATCGCCCGCCTGCAAGCCGAGCTCGAGTACCTGGGTAAACAAGTAGATGCCGCCCAGGCGCTGGTGAATTATTCCCGCGAGTATTCCGCTACGCTCTCAGAGCAGGAGAAGGCGGCCGCTGCAGTTTCAGAAGCCCGGATCCAAATGTCGGCGGCCGAAACGAGCTACCGCACCGCCGCAGCCGCCCTCAATGACTTTCTAAGCGGGGAATTGTCCCAGAGCATGGAAGCGCTGGCCGAAGCGCGCCGGAGACTCGAGACTGCCGAGACGGCCTTTAAGCAGGCCCGGCAGCACTACGAAGAGAACTATCACAGGGAACAGGAACACCTGGACGACTATGATCCGGCGGAGATCAATCTTCTGCGCAGGGAGATGGAGGTGCGAGAGCTTGAAGCCAAAGCCTGTGCCGAGGACTACAGGGAATCCTTGACAGAGTACAACAAATCCTCCGATCGCTATCTGAAGCTTCAGGCGGAGCTGGAGCCTGCGTTTCAAGCGTATCGACAGGCTCAACACGACCTGCAAATCGCAGAGGATATTTACGATTTCGTCAATAGTATAGGCGGATACGAAGGCCTGGTGAGCGACCCGCAAAGCACCCTCACGCTGCGAATCGAAGCGTACCAGCGCACCGCCGACGCTCTCGAGCTGCTGCGTTCGATTCTTGCCGGCGCCAACGACGGCGAGCTGGTTCGGCAACTAGCTCCCGAGTACAAAGAGCTCAAAGACAAAGAACTGGCTGAGCTGAACTCGCTGGAGTATCTGCTTTTCGCATACGAACAGCTTCAAGGATCTACCAGAGAGCTTCTTTCTCGACAGATATCGAGCATGGAGGATCTTTCCCTTGTGGTTCAGGATACTTTTTCGTTTTCCTTCTCCTCGGAAACCGGGCAAGCTGACCGCCTCGTCTATTCCCCGCAGCTGGAAGACTTCGATACGGAAAACCTCACTATGGAAAGCCTCACAGCTTTTCCTAGTCGCAACGAGGGGACCTTGGCGCTGCAGGTTTCCGAATATTTTACGGGAGATGCAGCGGAGGTTGCAGAGAGATATTCTTTGGACACAACGATTTGGATGCTGGAAATGGCCGCTCTTGCGGGAGGCTGCGAAAGGGCACTGCGGGATTTTGGATTTGCCTTCTACTATGATGCAATCGTTCAAAACGACATTCAAATCAAGGGCTCTCCCAAAATCGCCGTCGGGATCTTGGGCAACCGCAGCTACAACGCTCTTGTGGATGACTATCTCGAATTGGGTCCGCAAAAGAAATTGTACTGGAACTGGAAGAAATTCTGGTTCGATTGGAAAACGGTATACCCGGATAACAAGCTGCTGCCGGAGGACTACCTCGCTAGGAAAACAAAGAACGCCTTCAGCGCCGTTCAATCCGATCCCAAGAAGCAGCGTTTATATGGTTTCTTCAAGGCTATGCTGGCCAGCGGTCGCTTTCTGCCCGGTTCCCGTTTTATCGCACAAGATCTTGGCGATCTAGCCTTCCGCTACATAGACAACAAAGCCTACGACCTGCAAAGGAAGTGGGAGACGAAGTGGTGGCTGTTCAAGTGGTGGAAGGCCGATGAGATCCGATCATTGCGAGAGAAGATTGCCGCTGCTCACGTGACAGGGGTTTCTGAGCGTAAGCGCATCGCCGGCCGAGCCGAGGAAATCAGCGGTTTCATCGCCTACAACACGCTAGGACAGAACACCCTCGAGAAAATCACCGGAGGCCCGGATGCAAATCCCATAGCGGTGGCCGAGTTTCTGCAAGTGATCGGCGAGCAGACTGCTCGGAATCCGGGTCCTGAGCTCCAGATATTCATCAAAAATTATTTCGATACCCCGGGCTCTGAGCGCAGCGGCAGCTATTTCAGTGCACTCGAAGCATTGATTGGCAACATAGGAAATACCCTTTCCTCTACTCGTCGTGCAATCAGCGATGTCTCTTCTGAGCTGCTGATGGAACACGAAAACAACATGAGCAAATACCTGGAGTGCCTATATACGGCGGAGCCCGAGCGCGATCAGCTCCTGTCTGCCGCATTTGCTTTGTTCGTTGATCCTGCTCTCAGACCCGACGAGTACATTGAAAGCGAACTTACATACTCAAAAGCAATCCAAGATCTAACTCTCGACGGAGGAGGAGAGCGGTTGGCTGAAATCGCCGCCGATCTCCTCGGACTGCTCGAGTACCGGCTCGGGGTCATCCAAGAAAGCAGGCAGCAAGACCTGCAGCTTCAGCTGCGTCAGCTTCGGGATCGGCGTTTGCGCTGGGAGAAAGCAATCGGAGAGCTTTTTGAAACCGGATACCGGGAATGGCAGAGCTCCGCCGGGCATCTGGCCGAGATGCAGAGGCAATGGTACCAAGAGTTTCAAAACGAATATATGCAGAAACAGATCATGTGGGAGGGACGATTCCAGCTAATGCAGCGAAACCGGGATCAGTGGGTTGAGGAAAGCAGCCGGACTGCGATAGGCACCGCGGCTCAAGCCTTTGCTCTGGAAATGGGGCTCGATGCCGAGCGATTGATCGCAGAAGCTCAAACGATCACTGTTCCCAGGATTATGGAACGAGATCTCGGCGACATCGTACGCGACGCCCTGCCGGGAGCGACGCTGAGCGAACTTCTGCTTCGAGCGAACCGTCTAAATGACAAACCCGGGCAAGTCCAGGTAGTCTTGTCTGCTTTTCTTCCCCAGATCAGGTCCCTGGATCCAGGAATGAACTATGTGAGGGAGTATACGGCCAATCTGAAAGCGGAAATCTACAGCCGCACGGCGCTGATTACGGCCCTGCAAATGCGCAGAAGCGTGGAAGAAGTCGAAGAGGCAGTGACAGAGAACATCGCTGAGGCAAACCGGAACATGGAGGGGAATCTCGGCGATACGCTTCAGGCTGCGGGCTATCGGAGAAACGGATCCGAGTACGATCGATTCGCTACCATAGACAGCACCCTGTTCGGCGGTATGGAAGACGAACGCCAGAGGGTGCCGGCTTATCGATACTTCATTGCTCCGGCCTTTGACAGCGGTGTGGATCTGAGCAGAGAAGCGTTGCGGCGCTACAGCGGTGCTTACATTCAAAGTCTGGTGGCCCGCGCGCAGGAGAATCTCTCCAAGTACATGGAGCTGATCTTCGGGAGAAATGAAGAAAGAAAACAGGGCTGGGATTGGGATGGCATCAACGCTCAGTTTCAGGCCTTCTTCGAAGCTCAAAAATCTTCTTTCCAGGCCTCGAAGGGCTATAACCGCAAGGCCTCCTCCAACAAGTTTTTATTTCATGATATCGAAGGCCTTTTTCCCTACCATATCGGCTATCAACCGGTAATGAAGCAGGATTCCCCGGAAAAGGTCGAGCAACCGGGATACGGACAGCTGGGAATTATAATGGAGGCCTTCCTGCGCAATGAGGCGCGGCAGGCACGCGGCCTGTCGATGCTGAGTGTGCCCTGGTACAACTTGAGGATGTGGGACGACGATGCGGACAACGACGGTGAGGCCGATGGAACCTTCGGAGCTCCAAGCGTACGTTCAGTCGCCGGGTTGGCTGTAAGTATTGCAGCCACAGCCACCGGTAACGTGTGGCTCGCTGCAGCGGTGAATCTTATAGATGATGCGGTTTTTACTATCGCTGACGTATCGAGCGGCTATGTGGGAATGGAAGAAGGGGCGCTCTCATTCGGCAAGCAAGCCCTGATCGGAGCCGCTTCCGCAGGGGTCGGATTCGGCTTCGACGCCTTCTCTGGAACGCTGGGCGCATTCGGAGAGGACGCTATCGGCAAGACATTGCTGCAGGGTGTCGAGACGGCGACCAACAGCGCGATCGGAGCGACGATCGGCGCTGTCAACCTCAACAGTGGTGGAGAGTTGGTTTTCAACACCGAGCAGTATAAATCTGCGCTTATCGGCAAAGAGGCTTTGATCCAATACGCCGGCAGTATGAGCGGTGCCCTGGTAACCAACACATTGGGCGAGT
Source organism: uncultured Spirochaetaceae bacterium (assembly GCA_964390045.1). Taxonomy (GTDB): domain Bacteria; phylum Spirochaetota; class Spirochaetia; order SZUA-6; family DRHE01; genus CAYMGP01. The sequence continues at coordinate 9,517 of CAYMGP010000067.1, forward strand.
TCGACCTCGAGGACACAAATGGTATCCGTCTCGGCGATACTGTATTCAACACAGCACAGATTTCCGCATTCAACAGCTTGATGGGAGGGCTAACAACAACCGCCTTCGAATACGGCTTCAGCGGCGAAACGACGGTGAATCTCTTGAATTTTCGAGATCTCGCCCAAGTCGCCGGATTGGATTGGTTCCGAATGCGGGATTCCCAAGGGGGCTACACAGATAGCTGGAAATCCCACGGCCTTTTAGAAATGCATGTCGGCGGAAGCGGTCCTCGATTCACTATCGGCTCCGCCGGCACGGATCTGAGCGCCACGGCATTGGCGGCCGGGATGGCCGGGCTTTCCGAGAGCGTGAGAATAGGAAAATTTAAATGGGGGGAGATTGAGGACCAGGCTACCCTCAACGCTGTAAACGCCCTCGCCTACACTCAGGATGAACTGAACTACACGATCGGCAGGCGCATCTTCGACAGCCACATCGGCGTGGTCTTCGATAACGCGCGGGGCTACGCCGGTTATGTAGATGAGCGGGATCCAACGACGATGCACGTCAGCAGAGCGCTCCTGGGAACGGAAAAGGAGAATGCCGGACAGATCGCCGCGTTCATGGCCCACGAGGGAACCCATATCTTACGACCGGAGGTAGATGAGTACGGCGCGCTCCTGCGGGGCTGGAACGCCTTCGGCGATCTCATGAATCAAAAGCAGTGGCTGCTGACGGGAAGCGGCTTCGAGCGAACGGGAATGGCCGTGATGGCGCGATTCGTTCAAGAGTATGGAGCGGCGAACTCCTTCATCGCGAGCACGATGCTCGGCCTGGAAGATCATGCCGTTGAAGAAGGGATACGGCCCGCCGAATGGTTCATCAGTAATGATGCTGTGGGGGTCAAAGCCTACTATCCGTCGAGGGGTCCTCTGCATTTTCTCGGGGAGCTCGTTCCCTTAAATGCTTGGAAGCGCTATCAGGCGAGAAAGCGCGGCGAGAATGTCGACCGCGAGTATCTGTTAACCCCCAATCCGGAGATCGATTACCAAGATCTGCAAAACAAAGACCTGCGCAGTGTCGGGCTGGACGTCGTCGATATAATTCTAACCCTGACAACTGTGGGCAGCAGCAAGACCGCCACAACGACTGGAAGTGCCGTAAAGGAGCTGCTCGCGGCCTACTTTGTTCCTTCGTTCAAGAGCATCAAAGGTGTCTCCGGACTTGAAGTCGTCTACAACCTGCTGGAGAATACAAGCTCCACGGCCAGTATCTTGGACTACGCTGATCTTGTTATCAGCACAGAACAGCTCTCGAGCCTGTTCCGGGAGTCCAAGGACTACTTCCAGCTGTCGAGCGATATCGCCAGTGGGAAATACGATTCCTTCAACGACTTCAAATGGTACAATAATCCGCGTATAGTCTGCGACATGGTGATCTTCGATAAGGCAAAGGATTTGGGCATCGATTTTGAGGTAGAAAACCGCTGGCGCACCAACGAGCATCACCTCTATCGCGCCGTCAACGAGAAAATGAAAATCTACATGTGGTTGGGCGAAGTCATGGCTCAATACAACGTCACGGCAACCACCGACTTGAATATGCTGTACTACGGCAGTGTCGGCCCATCGGTGCAGATCGATAGTGTGGATCAATACACCTTCATTCCCGGCTTCGCCGAATTGAACAACACCATGGATCTTGGTTGGCAACAAAACGCCTATTACAAACAACTTATAAAAAACATTGAGCGGCTCAACACCTACAAACAGATGCAGCAATACGCCTGGGGCGCAGATCCGATTAGATTTACTAGCTTTCCACCACAAGATCTGGAAATGTACAAAGAATGGCTACAATATGGAATAGACCTTCAAACCATGTCAGATTTCGACGAATATTACGAAAAATATCTTGATATCGTTACCAACTTCGGAAAAAGATGAAAAACACTGTCGTGATTATTTTCATTCTATCCTTTTTATCATTCTGCATTGCATGCCAAGGTCAGGAGGAGTCACAGCTACCCGATTATCTTATTATAAACAACAGCAATTACAGGCAAAACATAGAACTAGTTCGGCAGGGATGGAGTGCACAGAATCCTCTGACGGCGAAAGAGCATCTCGAGCATCTTCTCATCTTCATACAGGATCCTTCGATCAAGAAAAAGCACTACAAGAATGATGCCGGAGCCTGGGTCTATGACGTAGCCATGATACAACTGATGCGCGCCGAGTATCTGAGTAGTTTTCGGACCTTCAAAGAATATATGGAAATAACGTCTGAGGATGTACAGCCTTTTTTTCAAATAGGTTGGGCCCTAAATTATTTACATGAGCATTCCGGGAAAAAAGCTTTAGAGCTCTGCTTGGAAAATCTAGTAAATCGAAGAGATATGTCGATTCTATCAAATGAAAACACTCTACAGTTATTACAAGAAATTCATGCTAAATATCTGATATTCACGGCAAACAGGAATCTAGAACAAAAAATTTTGGACAGCCAAGAATACAAACGTGCGAACATACTTTACGAAACTGGAAATGCAAACTACAAGAAAAATCCCTATGACTCCGTTCTGAATCCAGGCGCATACGAGTTAGTAGAACAAAATTTGATAGACAGCATTGAGTCGAAAAAAAAGCTTTCCGAACTTGAAATTGATTTCCTTATTCGCTACTACGCAAACCTTCTAACCGCTAATTATGAAAAAGCTGCGTTCTACGCTGATAAGAAAGACTGGGACAATCTAGGTGGTTATTACCCGGAATATATCATGTCGCGAATGATGATAGCCTACAACAAAATGGGCCGATACGATGATACAATTGCCTTGTTCAAGCAGAACGAAAAAAATCTCAGAGAAAGACATATATCCGAAGACTATATCTACCTCTGGGTTGGAGCTGCCTACGCAGGTTTGGATGATTACGAGAACGCAAAAAAATATCTCGAGCTGGCACTTGAGGTCACTACCCTGGAAGACGGCTACCACGTCTCGTACGACGAGAAGGGAAGCGTTCTGTTCGTGATATTCAATTTAGTTTTCTTCACCGATGAATACGACCGGTTTGAAGAAATCGGTCGATACGATGAAATCGAACGAATCGTTGAAAACTCAATGACCCGCTTCAAGCACCTCCGTTTATTTCAGTAAACCGATTTGAAGCGTCGGACCGATAGCAGGCAAAACGTTATACCTCTTGTCGCGCCAGGAATCCAAATACCATTGTGTGCGAATTCCTCGCTTTTAACTACTGAACCGAATCTGTTATAGTTGAGCGTTCGCTTTTTTGAAAACACCGGAGGAAAAAATGGATAAAGTGGTTTTTACGGGCCAGCGCCTGTTTATGAAATTTGCCAAGCTGGACTACTTCGAGAAACGGTTGGCAGAAATCGGCTGCCAGGAAGTCAATGTTCATGATGAAGACGATGAAGTATTGAAACAGCAGGTGAAGGACGCTGTAGCTGTCGTGTTGATTGCCCGAAAAATCACCCCCGATATTATAGGGACCATGAAGCGATGCAAGCTGATCCTCACCCTTTCTGTAGGCTACGACTGCGTTGATGTCGAGGCGGCCACCAGGAAGGGAATCCCTGTCTGCAATACCCCTGCCTACTGTACGGACGATGTGGCCAACCACGCCATGACCCTGGTGCTGGCCGTTGCCAGAAAGCTTCATATCATTCTACCTAGAACAAGAAAGGCAGAGTGGGACTACAAGTTCACAAAGCCAATATTCAATTTCACGAACAAAACACTGGGGATCATCGGACTGGGCCGCGTCGGCAGAGCACTGGTACCCAAGGCAAAAGGATTCGGCATGAAATTGAGTGCCTACGATCCCTACGTAGAGGACGATATCTTCGCCCTTCTCGGTGTTGAACGGCGATACGAGCTCGACGATCTACTACGGGAATCTGATTATCTCTCGATCCATGCCCCCCTGACAGCAGAGACCTTTCACATGATCGACGAGAAGGCCCTGGCCAAGATGAAAGACACGGCGGTGATCGTCAACACTGCCCGAGGTCCTATCATCGACGAACAGGCTCTGTGCAAGGCTTTGGATCACGGCATCATCGGCGGTGCGGGAATCGATGTCCTGAGAATAGAACCACCCAAAGCGGACAGCCCTCTGCTGGCTCGGGAAAACGCGCTGGTGACACCCCACGTAGCCTGGTACTCCGAAGAATCCTTCGAGAAGGACATGGTAGACGGCATGGACGAGCTCGAACGGGTACTGAAGGGATACCGACCCCGTTTCATCGTGAATCCAGAGATCTTCGGCCGTAAAAAAACGTGACGCATGGCTGAGCCCCGAAAAGATCAGACTGTATCTCATTTAAACCGCGCTGCTGTCTTGGAGGGCGTGCTCTCCATTATCCTCAACACACTCCTGTTCGGGTTGAAATACTGGGTTGGGATCACTACAGCCTCCATAGCGATCATCGCCGATGCCTGGCATACCCTGTCCGACTCCTTCACCTCTCTCGTGGTACTCTGGGGAGCCAAGGGCGCGGCCAGACCACCGGACAAGAAGCATCCTTTCGGGCACGGCCGCATCGAGCTGATCGCTTCCGTCATTATCGGCACAGTTCTGGCAACGGTAGGCCTCAACTTCCTGATCGAATCGATCAAGAGGCTGCTCAATCAGGAGGCGGCTTCGTACAGCATTGCGGCAATCTTTGTTTTCGCCGGCTCTGTGCTGATCAAGGAGGCGATGGCGCAATTCGCTATTCGCAGCGGGCGCAAGACAGCTTCCCGATCGCTGGTGGCCGACGGCTGGCATCATCGAAGCGATGCCATTGCCTCCGCTTTAATTCTTGGCGCCGTCGTGCTGGGCCGCTATCTGTGGTGGATCGACGGAGTTCTTGGAATTGCCGTGTCCCTGGTTATCTTTTGGGCCACCGTCGACATTCTACGAATATCAATCAGTTCTCTCATCGGAGAGGAGCCCGATCCGAAGCTGCTGGAAAGACTGCAGGCACTGGTGGCCGGCAGGGTATCCTTCGATGTAGACCTGCATCACCTCCATCTACATCAGTACGGACACCATCGAGAGCTTACCTTTCATATTGCCCTACCCCAGGATCTCAAGCTCAAAGAGGCGCACAGGATCGCCCACGATCTGGAGACGGTCATCGGCGCCGAGATGCAGATCGAGGCCACGATCCATATCGACCCTGCAGAGCAAGGGGATAGAGACTAAATCGGTAGAGAGTGTTCGGGAAAGCGAACTTTTTTCTGCAAAAATCCGCTTACCCGATCGGCCAGAGGTTGTGTCGGTTTCAACAATCGCGGCACAAACAGTATCAGCACAACACCGACGGCGACCCCGGCGACAATGTCAACAAAGTAATGGGCGTAGAGATACACAGTGGAGATGAAAAGAAGGATCGTCAGGGGAAGATACAACGGAATGAGATAGCGATTGTATTTCCAGTTGAGCAGGAAGGAGACGATTGCCAGAGCCACATGGGAAGAAGGAAAAGCCGCTCCTCCCAAATTCGTGCCGTTGAACATCCCTTTTACCACCTTGGTGAAAAAGAAGCCCTCGAAGTTCGTATACCACAATTTGTGCAACTCTTCGAAATAATATTTCGGGCCCTGAACCGGAAAAAAGATGAACCAGACGTACATGATAAAAAAGGACACAGAAACGATAAACAATGTTTTAATGGCCTGCTCATACTTCTTGCGGGCAAATAGAACCCAGACACCGGTGGAAACCAGGCCGTAGTAGAAGAAGTAGGAGAAGAAAAACATTTCATTGACCAGCCGATACTGCTCGAAGTATTTAGGGAACTCCAAAGCCGGCTGGAATCCAAAGATCATGAAATCCAAATCAGCGAATATCCTGTCGAAAGACGCCCCGCCGAACATCAGCTGAGACAGCCAGATCGATTCTGTGAAATACAGAATATAGAGGAGTTGGACGTAGCTGAGGCGGAAGAACTGGACGACCAGATTTCGCGACGGATTGGTCAAGCGGATGAAAAGGAGCATCAGGGGCGTAGTGAGAAAAAACAAAACCCCCATGAGAAGCTCCCTGTCCACCGTCAAACCGAAGAGGTTTGTCTCCAGCTTTCCGATATGGATCAGTGAGCAGACGCAGAAGATGAGGTTCAACAGGATCGCGAACAGCTCAACCGGATAGATGACTCTCTTGTTGTCTGATAATAATGCGTTCATACTCTTTGGTGTTACAACAGTTGTCTTTCACGAAACCACTGTATCGTCTCGCTTATTGCTCCTTCTTCCTCTATTGTCGTGATTCCCAGAGCATCTTTTATTTTTTTGTTAGAAACAAGCCAGTACAGAGTCGACATTTCGGCGATCTTGTCGGGGTTTACGATACTGGCTTGATTTTGAATCCGCAGTTTAACGGCGAGGAAAGCCCGAATGGGATATGAAAGCCATCGGGGAACGTGGATCCAGGTATATTTCGGCGGCAATCCAAGCTCCTGTCTAATCGTTATGGCAAACTCATGTCCTGTCAGGGATTCGTCATAGCAAAGCTGATAGATCTCGCCATACAAGCGTTCGTCCAGGATAAAACGCAGCAAGAAACGGCCCACATCTTGGGCCGCTATATAGGAGTAGGATACCTGTGCGCTGCAGAAAAGGGTGATGAACCCGTTCTTGGCCATTTGGAAGAGGTTCAGCCCCTCGAAATCGAAGGGACCCCAAACAGCGGGAAAACGCAGAATCGTCCAGTTTTGCCGGGATGATCGGATCAGGTTTTCCGCCTTGAGCTTGCTCCTGCCGTAGTGGGACACAGGGCTGCACGGATCCTCTTCTGTCTTGGGCTCGTCGGAGGAAGGTGCAGGCCCGGGAGCAGAGGTGGAAGAGCTGAACAGGAAATGCTTCACCTTTTTCCCGTACCGCGACAGGGCGTCCAGCAATACGGCAGTGTTCTCAACATTGACCCTGTAATATGACTTGGGAGTAACGGCCTTGGTCAGACCGGCGAGATGCAGGAAGGCGTCGATATCCTCGAGCTTTCCTGAAAAACTCTCCGGGTCTGTGTAGTCGATCTCTCTTCTCTCGATTTCATGCCGCTGCAGGAACTCCGTAGCGGATTCCTTGCGGGTGAAGGCGATCAATTCGATTTTCTCCGAGGCTCCCGCGGCGGCATGCTGAATGATGAGGTTCTTCCCAATCATGCCTGTCAGGCCCGAAACTCCAAGTCGTATCATGTTTACCGGATTCAACCTATAAACCCGTGTTCGGCTTGTCAAGGACACCCTTGACTTTTGTATGTTCCATCCCTATTCTCCTACTCATTCCAAAGCCATTGGAGCGAGCGTAACGCATGGCGGCAAAGTACCTTCCCTTTACAAAACAACAGATCGAGGCAATCATCGAAAAACACCCTACCCCTTTTCATATCTACGATGAAAAGGCAATCCGCGAAAACGCACGAAAACTGAACGCCGCCTTTTCCTGGTCGCCGGGATTCCGGGAATTCTTTGCCGTGAAAGCCGCACCTAATCCCTATATTCTCAAGATCCTCAAGGAGGAGGGCTTCGGCGCGGACTGCAGCTCCCTTCCCGAACTTGTCCTGGCCGAAAAAGTCGGACTTCGCGGGGAAAAGGTCATGTTCAGCTCCAACGATACCCCCTACGTGGAGTATCAAAAGGCGAAAGAGCTGGGTGCCATCATCAATCTCGATGATATCAGCCATATCCCCTATTTGGAAGAATATGTGGGCGTCCCCCAGCTTCTTTGCTTCCGCTACAACCCCGGTCCCCTGCGAGAGGGCAACGCCATCATCGGCAAACCTGAAGAGGCGAAATACGGCTTCACCAAGGCCCAGATTCTCGAAGGCTACAAAATCATTCGGGACAAGGGAGTCAAGCGTTTCGGTATGCATACCATGATCGCCTCCAACGAGTTGAACCCCTACTACTTCGTCGATACGGCCAAGATGCTTTTCGAGCTCGCCATCGAGATAAAAACAACCCTGGATATCTGTATAGAGTTCGTTAATATCGGCGGTGGGATCGGCATTCCCTATAAACCGGAAGACAAGCCGGTGGACATCAATATCCTCTCTGATGAAATACGCCGGGCTTACGAATCTATGATCAAACCAGCCGGGCTCAATCCACTCGACCTCTTCATGGAGAATGGTCGTATGATCACAGGTCCCTACGGCTACCTGGTCTCCAAGGTCCGCCATATCAAGGATACTTATAAGAGATACGTGGGCCTTGACTCCAGTATGGCCAACCTAATGCGTCCCGCCGTCTACGGCGCCTACCACCATATCTCCGTCATGGGCAAGCAGGATATGCCTCACCAAAACCTCTACGATGTCACCGGGTCGCTCTGTGAAAACAATGATAAGTTCGCCATCGACAGGGAACTCCCACCTATAGAGGTAGGAGACATTCTGGTCATCCACGACGCCGGCGCCCACGGCCATGCCATGGGTTTCAACTACAACGGCAAGCTGCGTTCCTCCGAGCTGCTTCTCCGAGAGGACGGCAGCGTCGAGGAAATACGCAGGGCCGAGACCGTTGAGGATTATTTCAGAACCCTGGATTTTTCCCGCCTGTAGAGATACTCTCCGGCCATTGGCGCTTGAAAATATCCAGCTCAGCGCTGTCCGGACTTCACACGGGCCGGTTCGAGCCGCCGGCGAATCAATTCCACGATCCAACCGGCGTAGGTTTCCATCCAGGAAAAGAGCCGTACCACACGGGGAATGTAGATCACTGGTTCGGGTCTGACGATCAACAACCAGATACGATTGGCAAGGGTTTCCGGCCGCACCTCCATTCCATAAGCCCCGCGTCTTCGGATGACATTGAGCAGCCGCGATATCCTCAGCAGCTCTGTTGTGGAGATGCCCGCCTTGACTAAGCTGACCCGAATTGTATGCTGCCGGCCTGCGAACTGTCTCAGCTCCCGGTCCAGATACTTTGTGTACACCCTGAAAAACGAACGCAATCCCCTTAGCAATGCGCCGGGGCGAAACGGGAACAGCTTCAAAGCCGGCTCGAGGTAAATCAGATGACCCTGCCGCCTGCGTTTCATTTCTTCGACGGTGAGCTCAGTGAAGCGCACGATACCCAACAGATCCCGCTCGAGACGCTCCCAAGCGCTTCTGCAGCGTGTGGCTGGGTGCCCGGCTGAGGGGTGCACGGCTGAGGGGTGTGCGGCTGTCGGGTGTGCGGCTGTCGGGTGTGCGGCCGAAAGATGCCCGTTCAACCAGACCAGGTCGGCATAGTTGATGAGAACATCGATCGATCCAAAGCGACGACGGATTTCACGAAAAACCCCGGCCACGGTACTACCTCGTGAAAAATCAGCCGGTAGCACATCGACCTGACCGCCCTCTTCCCGGATCTGAAAGGCCAACATGCCCAAATCTTCGCCGGATTTCTCGAGGAGCAGCACCCGCATTCCCTCCTGAGCCAGTTTCTTCGCGGCGGCCTGCCCGAAGCTGTTACCTGCACAGGTGATTACGGCGAGCCTTCCCCACAGATCTTGGCTCCGAGCTTGAAACCTTTGCTCCCTGTAGTAGGGGGAGCGGCGGAGAAGCTCGGTTCGGATCAAAGGCCGAAAAATCCTGGCCAGCACACGGCGAAATCCGAGTCGGCTGGCGAGCTCTCGAACGTAGTCGTCCAACGTATAGCGCTGAAAGCGCAGCAGCCGCTGGCTTTCTTCGGTGTCGATCCAATCGGTGCTGAACGGTTTGTGACTAAACGCCACATCGGGCAGCATGCCAACCCCGACGCCGTCGAGCACCTTCTGCACGATCTGCCGGTAGGTGTACTGGCAGCGGGAACCGCCGCCGATATGCAGGATCTTTCCCCAGATCTGCCCACTCGTTGCCCCATTGGCCAGGGCCAGCCCCACATCCCGGTTGTGTACATACTCCATGCGGTTGTCCAGGGAAATTTCGAACATGACGCTGTCGAGCTTGAGGGAAAAAGGAAGGGCCGCGGCGAAACGAAAAATGGACCACGTCAGACCCGAGCTTTGCACCAAACGCTCGCACTGGACCTTGTGCCGGGCGTAGTTCTCCATTGGTTTCTTGGGATCGGTAACCCTGCGGGGCGGAGCTTGATCTGTTGTGATCCCGTAGATGTGCAGCGACGAAGCAAAGATGATCTTCGGCGGCCTCTCCTGGCTGTTCATGGCCTGTAGAAGATTCTTCGTGCCGCCGACATTCACCTCCTCGGCCCAATCCGGTTCATCCTCGCAGCAAACTCCGGTCGCCGAAAGCTTCGGTATGACGAAAGCCAGATGGATGACCACATCCATATCCTGAACAGCGGCAACCGTATCAGGATAGCTTCGCAGATCGCCCCAGAGCACCTCTGCCCTGCCCCTAAGCCTTTCCGCCTTTCTCTTAGCGCTGCGGCTGGATAATTCGAAGCAGCGGACCCGGTGGCCCCTGCGAACAAGCTCTTTCACGGTTCCCTCACCGATGTTCCCGAAAGCACCGGTTACCAGTACGTTCATCCATTGACCTCCCGTTTGATTCCTTTGAGTATCAGCTCTATCCCCTGAGATCCAACCTCGACCCACTGACCGCCTTCAGGATCGAATACCCCCTGCATCACCAACCCTGCTCCATAGGAAACGATGATCTGAGCCGTGCGCTGTGGATCTACATTTTTCAAGCTTTTCTCCTCGATCCCCCGACGTATCAGTTCTGAGAAAAACTCCCGAAAGAAACGGTAGGGGGCTATGGTTGCCTTCCAGATCTCCGGTTCCCGGCTTGCTTTGGTGAGATACTCGATGAACAATGGAAGCTGACCCGATGCACTCTTGAAAACCAGCCCCGTCATCTTTACCATCTTCAACAGCGCGTCCGGAACCGATGGCGCGGTATCCCGAATTCGCTCCATTCCCTCGACAAAGGCCCTCATCCAGTTTTCGAACATCTCGACAAATATGGCCTGCTTGCTGGGAAAGTGATGATACAGGGCGCCCTTGCTCACCCCAGCCGTAGCACATATTTCAGCCACTCCAGTACCGTCGTAGCCGTAGCGGGAAAAACACTGCTCGGATGCTTTCAGAATCCTGCTGCGAGTGCCAACACCGCTCTGCTTTTCTTCCATTACTCAACTTCCCTTCCCAAGCATGGCAGCCCGGAACAAACAGCCGGCACTGAGCTCTGATTTTGAGCTCTGATATTTCGAAAGGATTGAAGTGCCGATACCGACCGACCGGTCGGTATTTAAATAAAATAGCACATTGATGAAAAAAAAGCAAGCATTCAGGTGGTATTCAGGCGGTATTTAGGTCGAGCAGTGAAGGTGTTTGACAGAAACAAGAAACCGTATGAAGTAGCCTTCCGACTAAAGCCGTGGTACACTGATCGATCCCTCAAAGGAGAAACGGTATGGCAAAAAGCAAGGAAGTGGTTGAACATATGCTCGACCTGGCCGGCATCACGGTAAACGGGGACAAAGCCTACGACATGCAGGTCCACAACGAACAGCTTTATCGGCGGCTTATTACAGATGCCGCCCTGGGGCTTGGTGAATCCTACATGGACGGCTGGTGGGATACTCCAGCTGTGGATCAACTGATCGAACGGGTAACCGCGGCGGATCTTGAGCAAAAGGTTAAGGGAAGCTTGAAGCTGAAGCTGCAGGTTCTAAAATCCAAGCTCTTAAACTTCCAAAAGCGCAGTCGCGCTTTTCAGGTAGGAGAACAGCACTACGACGTAGGCAACGATCTGTACCGGGCGATGCTCGACAAGAGAATGGCTTACACCTGCGGGTACTGGAAAAAGACGCGAACCCTGGATGATGCCCAGGAAGCCAAGCTGGACCTGGTGTGCAAGAAAATAGGCCTGCAGAAGGGCATGAGCGTTTTAGAACTGGGCTGCGGCTGGGGAAGCTTCGCCAAGTTCGCTGCTGAAAAGTATGGCGCCCAAGTCACCGGGGTCACGGTATCAAAGGAACAGGTTGAGCTGGGCAGCGCGGAGTGTAAGGGTCTACCCGTAACGATCGAGCTGAAAGACTACCGGGAAGTATCCGGTGTTTACGACCGGGTTATTTCAATTGGAATCCTGGAGCATGTAGGATACAAGAACTACCTCACTTACATGGAGGTTGTGAACCGCTGCTTAAAAGATGATGGCATAGCCTTTATCCACACCATCGGAGGAAATGTCAGCACCACCATGACGAATGCCTGGACGGACAAGTATATCTTTCCCAACGGAATGCTGCCTTCGATCGCTCAAATCGCGAGAGCCATGGAAGGTTTATTCGTAATGGAGGACTGGCACAACTTCGGACCGGATTACGACAAAACACTGATGGCCTGGTACGGCAATTTCGAAAAGGCCTGGCCCCGGCTAAAAGAGAAGTACAATGAGCGCTTCTACCGAATGTGGAAATATTATCTGTTGAGCAGTGCCGGGGGATTCCGTTCAAGATACCAACAGCTGTGGCAGATTGTGATGACAAAACCCGGCCGGGTCCAGCCGGAGTGCCGCATCAACTAAACAATCAATATCGGATCATGAGTGTCTGAAATGATCGAGGCGAAGGTCATCATCGTCGGCGGCGGGCCGGCAGGCTCCACTTGTGCCTGGGAGCTGAACCGGAACGGAATCGACACCATTATCGTGGACAAGAGCGACTTTCCACGCACTAAGCTCTGCGCCGGTTGGATCACACCGAAGGTTTTAACAAAACTGGAGATGACAGACTATTCCCTCTCCTTGATCCGCTTCAACAGGCTGCACTTCCATTTCTTCAACCGCAGAGTGCCCGTAAGGACTAAACAGTACTCCATCCGCAGGTTCGAGTTTGACAACTGGCTGCTTCGCAGGGCCGGCGTTCCCGTATACCGGCATGCGGTGTGCCACATCGAACGATCCAAGGGGACTTTTGTAATCGACAACAGGTTCCGCTGCACCTACCTGGTGGGTGCCGGTGGGACCTACTGTCCCGTATACCGCAGCTTTTTCAAAGATCGATACCCCCGGCCCCGAGAGGACATGATTACGACCCTGGAGGAGGAGTTTGAATATGATTACCGGGACAATAACTGCTACCTGTGGTTTTTTGACCGCAAGCTGCCCGGATATGCCTGGTATGTAC
>CAYMGP010000068.1:0-22415 GCA_964390045.1 uncultured Spirochaetaceae bacterium
TCTGTTTCCGAATACCACCGTTCGGCGCTCCTCGGATTCGAGCCGTCAAGAAAGAGCAAAAACTTTACCTTACAGACTGGTCCCGGGTTCCCTCACCCGGAGAGCGATTTGAAAACTTCGTCGCCTGCCAACTTCTAAAATATTGTCACTTTCAGGAGGACAGCCAGGGATTCCGTATGGAACTCCGTTTCTTGCGTGACACGGATAAGCGGGAGATCGATTTTGTCGTTCTGAAAGAGAGAAGACCTCTATTGGCAGTGGAATGCAAAACCGGGGAGCGGGGTGTCAGTCCTGCGATACCCTACTTCCGCGCACGGACCGGCATTTCCCGTTTCTATCAGGTTCATCTGGGAACAAAGGATTGGGGCGATGCTGAGAGCAATGTCCGGGTTCTGCCCTACCACGTTTTCTGCAGTGAGCTGGCCCTGCCGTAATTCCAATGAACGGGGGGGCTATCGAGCCCTTCGAAGGAGACGAACAATTCCGGTTTGGTCGGGAACCTCGGCCTACACCTGAGTGTCGCTACGTATTTGGCAGTTCATCGTGGAGCCATGGGCGACGCTGTTTATATCCCGCTGAAGGACTCCTGCTTGGCAAGAGCGTCCAGATGAATAGTGAAAGGCCCTAGTTCTTTTATAGAACGGGGAAATGATATACTGTCTGTCCTGAAGGGGGCTTGTTATTAAACAGTTATCATCTCTCCAAAAGGCTGTTCTCGATTTTGTGGAAGCTCAAGACGGGCCATTCGACCTTAAAGAGCTTTTAGACAACCTGAAATTTGAGGAAGTTACCAGACGGAGCAAAACCTCAAGCAGGGTGATCGACATCTTGCATGAAAGCTCGCTGACCCTGAGCAGGGACGACGAGACCTTTTTCCCTCGCCAGAGTTATTTCAAAGGCGCCTCCTTCATTGTTTATCTAACTCCGTTTGAAATCGAGCAAAAAATTCTCATTCCCGGACATCGGTTTCTGCCATTTTACTCCTATGAGATGAAGCCCTGGGAGTGCACGCTGAAGAGCTCCGGTGGGCATAAAGTGCCGACCAATAGAGTTAAGATGCAGCTGAAGGATATCCTTATCTACTATACATTATTCGACCTGGCCCAGCTCCCACTGGTTCTGTTGACAGACAACGAAGACAACGCCGAAGCTTTTCAGAAGAATAACCCGCTTATAGAGAAGGTGGATATTACAGTTTATAACTTCAGCGGAATTGATAAGGAGCTCGATCTACAGAACGGAGACGGGCTGATCATGACCGTGGAGGATTGGAGCACGGGCGCTTTTAATTTTAAAAAAATCTCTCGGAAAAATTTCGAGAAAGACCCGGCAGCTGTTGCGACCTGGATGGAGAAGCTGGAGAAAGGATTCAACCAGGCCTTCGATGATCTGGGTGTGCCTGCGAGCATGGATGAAACGATCGCCTATGCCTTCTTCTATGCCGGCAGGGACTTTCTAAGCAACCCGCTCATGCACCTGGGTGGATTTCTGGAAAAATCTAATGCAGTAGGGATAATCGGTTTGGGAGACAGTACCTGTCTCTGGCGAAAAGGAGAAAAGATCGAGGATACAGCTTTTTTAAAAAGCCGTAGTCGGCCTCCCAGAGGGGATGATGATTCCTTGGAAGCCATTTTAAATGATCTCGGGCTTGCCATTTCCGAAGAGGAAGTTGAAGCTTATATCCGGGACGAGCTGTTCCACAGGCACGACGACCCAGCCCGAGTCGCCAACCGCATTCTAAAAGGCAGAGATATTGAATTTTCTAATCGTAAACAGGAAAAGGCTTTCTTTACGTTTTTATTTAAGCTGTGGGAGGATGTTAAAGACAGCTATAACTACTTTGCAGACCAGCGCTCCGGCGGTCTTCGCCGGCGCGCCCTGCGGATATACGATAATTATCTGGAATGGCTGAGAGGCCTGGATGATCGCGGTCTTGTTCCAGAAGAGCTTCCGGGCGAAGCGGTAATTCTGGTGCGTCAACATATAGAAAAACTCAGCGGTATGCTCGATGTTCTGAATCATACTGAAAATATCTCAGAGCAAGAATATCTCAAAGTGGTGGAAACTTTGGACAGTCTCCAGGCGTCCTTGCAGGAATCGATGCAGGCAGTGGAGGAGGCTCAGCCAAAATCTCCTTTCTTATACACTGAAAGAACCGGCAAAACAAAGGCCGCCTATCGCTTGAGAATTGCGCTGAAAGACATCAAGCCCCCCATTTGGCGCCGGATCCGGGTTCCCGGCGATTTTAATCTTGCTGACCTGCACTACGTACTGCAGACAGTCATGGGTTGGGATAATTACCATTTGCACGAGTTTCAAATCGGCGACATCCGTTACAGCGATCCTGAGTTCGAAGAATACGGCGAGCTTTGCACCGAAGACGAAGGGGATTACGCCCTGGATGAGGTCATTCAACGGGAGAACATGAAGTTCCGCTATGTTTACGATTTTGGTGATGGTTGGCAGCACGAAATAACCGTAGAAAAGATTATCCCGGCAGACGAACTCGACCCGGAAGACCTAAGTAAACCAGTCTGCTTAAAAGGCAAACGGGCCTGCCCGCCGGAAGACTGCGGCGGTGTCTGGGGCTACACGAGATTACTGACGGTGTTGAATGATCCTGAAGATCCGGAGCATGAAGAACTTAAAGAGTGGGCGGGGCCGTTTGACCCGGAAGCGTTCGATCTTATAAAGATCAACAGGGAACTGGGCCAACATGATCGTCACGGCTGATAATTTGTAGCTTGTGTTAATGAAACGAATCCTGCTTTTCGCCGATCTACTTCCCTAAACAAATCGTCCGAGAATGGTTATTGACATATATCTGCTTCGACAATATGCATATAGGTATGCGAATCAAGATACGCCCGATCGGCACCATCCATTCGCCCTTCAGCAGCCCGACAGGTACCCCGATCCAATCCGCAGCTGGCCGGAATGTACGGGCTACTGTGGAGATCTACCCCGAGTACAGCGAAGGGCTTCGGGACCTCGAGGGATTCTCTCACTTGATCCTCCTCTACTACTTTCATCTGGCAAAGCCTTACAGCCTGACCGTGCTTCCTTACATGGATTCCACCCCTCACGGAGTGTTCGCCACCCGAGCTCCCTCACGACCGAACCCAATCGGGCTATCCACGGTCCGTCTGGTCTCACGAGAGAAAAATATCCTTACGATAGAAGAAGTGGATATCATCGACGGCACACCCCTCATCGACATCAAGCCGTATGTCTCTGATATGGACATTCGTCAGAACACCTGCAAAGGGTGGCTGGAAAAAAAGATCCAGCAGATGCCGCATATGCGTGACGATTCCCGTTTTGCCCAGCGGGATCCTAAGGAATGATGCCGACAACCTTATATAGACTCCGAACAGAGAAAGGAGCTCACCGTGGCAGCAGTCCAGGCTCTGACCTTTGACGTTGGCGGGAGTGTCTTCGATTGGAAAAAAGCAGTTCTTCAGGAAATTGATGTTCGGGCGCAGGCTCTCGGAACAGAGGTGGATTCAGAAACCTTTGCGATGAATTGGCGCATGCGGATGTTTGAGATTCTGGATCAGGTGAAAAAGGGTGAAGTTCGCCGCATGAATGCTGATGAAATGCATCGCTGCGCTTTGGACGATGTGCTGACCATATATCCGAATATAGCCCCGGCAGCTCGGGAACGGGATGAGATGAATCAGGTCTGGCATCGTATGCCTGTCTGGCCGGAATTCCCGGCGACGCTCAGCCGATTGAAGGAACATTATCGCGTCGTGGTCTTGACAATCTTGAGCTTCGCCATAGTTGTGGACAGCTCCAAGTTCAACGGAATTACCTGGGATGGCATTATTTCGTGTGAATTCTTGAGTCATTACAAGCCGCACCCCGAAGCCTACCTGGCTGGATGCAGGCTACTAGGATTAAAGCCCGAGCAGGTAATGATGGTCGCCGCTCATCCTCTCGATTTGGAAGCCGCGGGGGCTGCCGGCCTACGGACAGCCTTTGTCGAGCCAAAGCTAAAAGAACCGGAGAGATCAGGAATTTCTTCAGTAGCCAATCGCGACAAGTATGACTACTGTGCCGAGGATTTCACGGACCTCGCCGCCCAACTCTGCGGGAAGTAGGCGGAGACGGTTTCTTTAGTGTAGAACCAAGCTGCTGAGAAACTCTAAGGGTATTCGACCAGGCTTTTTATTCGCCGACTCATTAGCTCACGAAGCTCCGAGACACTCAAACGGTCGATCTGTTCTTTGGATACGATCCTGCCGAAGTGCACCTTGATCTTTGTCGGCTTCATGATCCAGGAATTCTTGCTCTTCAGGGTGAACAAACCCGATATGCCCACAGGTACGAGATCCACCCCGGCCTGTTTGGCGAAACGAAAGGGCAGGCGCTTGAAATCGCGGAGCTCACCATCCAGGGTACGGTGAGCCTCGGGCATGATCACGAGGGAACGATTCTGCTCGAGTCTCTTCCCTGCCTTCCTCAGACTTTTCATGGCCTCAAAAACGTTCTCCCGGCTTATCGGCACATTCCCCAGTCTGCGCACCGCCAAACCGTACAGTGGCCAGCCGAACTGCCGGGTGCCTTCAACGGAACGCACCATGCCGGGGATAAATCCCCCTAAGAGGGGCATGTCGAAAAGACTCACGTGGTTCGACATGTACAGGTAGGGCTTGCCCGCTGTCAGCTTACCTGCCCCCTGCACCCGCACAGGCACGAAAATCAAGCGGAAGACGTTGCGCAACATCCTCTTCAGCCAGGGATCGTAGAACTCCGCCGGAAGAAACAGGGAAAATCCGATGGTGGCGATACAGAACAGGCCGAACTGGAACAACCCTGCCGTCCACATGTACAGAGCCACCAGCTTGGTCATTTCCAGAAGACCTCGATATCCCTATGAAGACAGTGTATCTCCACGGGCGTGCTTCCAACCAGCTCTCCATCCGGAGTAAGGACCTTCGGTGCTTCCGTGGTAATCCGGATATGAGAGGCCTGAAATGTTTCCATTTCGGGCATGTGGACATGTTCGCCCGTGAAAATCAGGGGAAAGCAGTGCAGCAGTCTGCGACGGTTGAGTCTCCCCAAAAGTGTAACATCGAGAAGCCCGTCGTCTATCTCGGCTTCCGGTGCCATGAGAAAATTCGAAGTGTAGCGGGTGTTGGATATCTCGGCGAAGGTGTTCTCCCGCTCGAGGATTTTCCCGTCGATTTCAATCTGCAGGGGATAGCTGCGCAGAAAAATGGTTCGCACGAACACACCGTAGGTGTAGGCGATGTTGCCGAACAGCTTGAGTCCGGCAGCCGTTGCCGTCACATCAGCGACAAATCCAAGACCGAGGATGTTGAGGTAGTAGTACTCCTCGCCTCCCGTGATAAATCGACCTACATCCACTCGTCGAGGACGACCGCGGCTGATGATATCGACCGCCTGCTCGAGCTGCTTTGTGTCCAGCCCGAGATCCCGGGCAAAGGCGTTCCCCGTTCCCGTCGGCAGGACACCGAGGGGGATTCGCCGTTTCGACGTATTTCTGTAGTATCCGTTTACCACCTCGAACAGGGTTCCATCACCCCCCGCTGCGATCACACCGTCGTATCTCTCGAAATCGGCTTGCTCGACGAGCAGCACCGCATGCCCCGGGTATTCGGTGAGGCGGAGATCCACTTCTGTGTTTTTATTGCCGAAGAGGTTTTGGACCGTGGGAAGGAGTTTTTTTGCCCGGCGGTGGGCAGCGTGCGGATTGAACACCAATAAAACTTTCACAGATCTGTACCCCCCCTTTGACGCCAAGAATACATTGTTTACGATTACCAGTCAAATTGCATTTTCGTTGTACGAATGACATGTACGAATGACAAGCTTGATGATCCCCCGATTTTCGTGTACATCTATACGAATCCAGCAAACAGATGGGGAGAGGCAACCATGACCGACGCGGAAGCAGAGCGGATTCTCGAGGCCGGAGAAGAGCAAAAAGCTACTGTCGAGTCGATGATCGCGGCCACCAAGCAGGAAAAGACGGAATTCTGGAAACGCCCCTGGTGCACCGAGCACTATATCAGGGTGCAGGATGCCGAGATCCGGGTCTTTCACGTCAAACCTCCCAACACCGTTACAAAAAGACCTCTCGTGTTTATCCCGGGCTGGGGTGTGATTCCGGAGGGCTTCGCCGAGTTCTACGGTGTGATCGACGATCGGGCAGAGCTCTACTATATCGAAACCAGAGAGAAGGGCAGCAGCAGGATACTGAGTAAACGGGCAGATATGTCGGTAAGCCAGAATGCTAAAGACATTCAAATCGCCCTCGACGTCATGGGTCTTTCCGAATTGGATGACTTTGTGTTACTTGGAACCTGCTGGGGATCGGCCGGGGTTCTGCAGGGATTGATCGACGGAACCCTGGACGCTCCAACGATTGTAGCTGTGGACCCTATGCACGCTCTGTGGTTTCCCAAATGGCTGCTGCGCTACGTGTCTCCGATCCTTCCCGTTGCTTCACTTCATCTGCTCAAACCGATTCTTCGACACGCATTGATCGGGGACATGAAGGAGAAGACCCAAAAACAACGCGTCGACGCCTTTATAGACAACGCAGATGTCTGGAAATGGAAAAAGGGGGCGGACGCGGCCAAGGACTTCGAGCTGTACGGTAAGCTGGCCCGCGTGGACAGAGAGGTTTTCGTGTTCAACGGAAGCTTCGACAAGATCCATGAGCAGCTCAATTATCCCCGCATAGCCGGCGAGCTGACCAACGGGCGTTTCATCTACATGCCCACCGATGAGAGCAAGAGGGAACGGGTGATGGCCTTGGTGGCTCTCGAATTCGCCAAAGTGAGCAAGGAACAGGGTCTTCCTCCCTTACTCGCACCATTCGAGAAAACGATCCGTTGATCCCGCGGTGACAGGTACACCCAATCGGCAATTGCGCCCCGAGCGGCCGGTTGCAATGTCTGCTCGGACCTAGTTCCAAATCCTGGGCTTATTGTACCCCTTGCGCTGAGAGTACTCCCTGGCCTGGTGCACGAAGGCCTGCAGCCGTGTCTCTATGCCCGTGTCTTCCTGTCCGTCGAAAGCGATATCCACCCAGGGCATGTCGTCATGGTCCTTGCGGAAGGCGCTGGAGATCGAGGCCACGATCGTTCCCGGCAGGCAGGTGAAGGGCAGGATCGCGGCCACCCCCGAAATACCCGTCTTGGCCAGTCCAGCAGCTGCGCCGAAAGCGAGGGGCGGGTCACCCACGTAGTCGCGGTGTATGTAGGGATCGCAGAGCTCTAGGATCTCCTCCACCGGAATGATCCGCTCGGACTCGATGTAGGGCTCCAATTCGTGCTCGAACCGGGAGCTGATCTGGTTTTGGAAGTAAGCCTGGATCTTGGCCTTGACTATGTTGAGCAGCTCTCCCCGCCAGCCGCTCTCCTGGGCGTAGCGTATCGAGGAACACTCGATCCACTCCCGCAGGGGGGCCATGATCGTTTCGGCGCCGAGCTCTTCGAGCCTGTCCCGGACGAAGCCGCTGCAGTAGGGATTGTCCCGCATAAAGATCTCTCCCACTACCGATATTACCGGCTTGCGCGGAATCGAAAGCATCTCCGTCCTTTTGAACGCTTCACCTGCAGCTTTCAGCACCTCGATCGTGTCCCTGGCCCCGTTCTCTACCGAGCGAACCAGCCTGGCAAGATATTCCCTGTAGATCTCTTCCGTCTGTCCGGGCAGCGCCTCGTAGGGCTTGCGCTCCTGTCTCATCTTTCCCAGAATCTCGGCGGCCAAAAAACCCTTCCAGACGAGCAGACGGAACTTGGCGCCCTGACCGCAGGAGAAATCGGCGTAGGAGTTCTTGTTGTTCGGAGAAACGATCTCCACATCTCTGTATTCGAGGTGTTCCATGATGATGCGCTGGAACTTCTGGTACTGACCGAAGCGACAGGGTCCGCTGTGGGAAGGCATGAAAAAGGAGACCTTCTTGGGATCCAAGCCCGGCTCCTCGAGCTTCTTGAGAAAGCTTCCCGTGGTGCAGATCATGGGAAAACACTCCCGGGAGGAGGTGTACTTTCTGGCCAGCTCCAGGTCCCGCTCGTCCTGCATGGGCAGCGCTGCGGCGTTGAAGCCGCAGGCCCGGGTGGCGGCGGCTATCAGCTCGGCGCTGTCGCACATGTAGGGGAAGTAGAGCGTCCTGTCCTCGGAGGGAGAGGCTTTGAACACGGCCACGGCCGGAATCTCCCCTTTCTTCTTCTCTACGGTGACCGCTGCCTTGAGACTGTCGAGAAAAGCTTCGCAGCGGGTGATCATGCCGGCATCGGCGCTGTGCTCGTCCACCTCGAGCTGCAGGTAGGGCTTGCCGCGCATCTCCTCCCGTACGTAGTGGGAGATGAAGGAGTCGGGCCCACAGCGGAAGTTGGTGATGTAAACGGCATTCAGCCTGTCGTGCTCGGCTACCATTCGGGCCCCGGCCAGGATCTTCTGGCCGTTGGGCCAGTACATCATGTCGTACTCCGAGTAGATACCCTGCATCTTCGAGCCCAGAGGCAGGAAGTCGAGAGGAATGGGCAGGACCCGCAGAGCGATGAGCTTCTCTACCAGGCTGAGGTTGAGCTGCGGATCGCCCGTGTTGTAGGGCCGACCCAGAATCACGGCGGCAATCTTGTCCTCGGGCAGGTTGGCCAGCACTTTTTGTCCCTCGGTGAGAAGGGCGTCTTCGAAGCTTCTCTGCGCCTTGTCTGCCGCCCTCATGGCCCGAGCTACCGCTTTGGCCGGAGTGCCGAAGGCTTGCTTCATGAATTTGGAAAGTTGGGAGCGGGCCAGCTTTTCCGAGTAGCGAAAGTGGAGCGTGGGCACGAGAAATTTTTCCGCGTCGGGATTTCCTCTCATCGAGCCCCGGATCATGAAGGGATAGGACTGCACCCAGGGACAGTTGTAGTTGATGGTTGGATTTCCGTCATCCGACGAATTGTCCACCACAAAAGGAGCGAAAATATAGTCCACGTTTTTGTCGAGAAGGTCCTGGATATGGCCGTGCATGACCTCTACAGGGAAGCAGGTCTCGGCCACCAGCATGCTCAAGCTCTTGGTGACCAGGGGCCTGTCCGAAGGCCGGGACAGCACCACGGGAAATCCGAGGGCTTCGAAGAAGGTACGCCAGTAGGGGAAGCGCTGATAGTAGATCATCAAGCCCCTGGGAATCCCTATGGTGGGCTTGTCCGCCGCCGGCTGCTGCTGTTTTTCATTGAAGTCGCCCAACAACAGCTCTTCCCGCAGCTCGAAGAGGTTGGGCGTGTCGGGCGGCGGGGGTGGGGGATTGGCGCCCCGCTTGGACCAAAAATCACAGCGATCGCCGTAGTAGAGGGATTTCTTCTCCCCCTCGATCTTCACCTTGCGAACATCACAGTGGTTCTCGCAGCGCTGACAGGTAAAGCGGCTCATGTCGTAGGGGGTTTTGCTCACCCCGAAGCCCTTGAAGCTGCTCTTTCGTCCGTCCCGCACCGCCTCCCTGGCCAGCATGGCCGTACCGATAGCGCCGGTAACGTCGAAGTGGGGCGGAACGATGATCTTCTTCTCCGTCACTTTCTCGAAGGCCGCCACCACGGCCGGATTATTGGTTACCCCGCCCTGAAAGAGGATGTGATCGCCTATACGTTTGGCCCCCACCACCTTCTGGATGTAATTGAGCACGATCGAGTAGGCCAGACCGCCGATCAGATCCTCTTTGTCGGCTCCCTTCTGCTGATGCGCGTTGAGGTCGCTCTCCATGAACACGGTGCAGCGGTCGCCGAGACGGGAGGGCTTCTCCGCTCCCAGAGCCAGCTCGCCGAACTCGTCCACGATGTTGATGCCCAGCTTCTCGGCCTGCTCTTCGAGAAACGAGCCTGTGCCGGCGGCGCAGACCTTGTTCATCTCGAAGTCCACCACCACGCCGTTGTCGATGCTGATGAACTTCGAGTCCTGGCCTCCGATCTCGAATACGGTGTCGACTTCGGGATGGTAGTAGATGGCCGCCGTGGCCTGGGCTGTGATCTCGTTCTTGATCGTGTCGGCACCGATGAAGTGGCCGGTCAGGTAGCGGCCGGACCCCGTAGTCCCGGCTGCTTTTACGATTACCTGTTCACCCACCTCTTCGTATATTTCGGAGAGTCCCCGGCGAATCGCTTCCAGGGGTTTGCTCGCCGTGGGCAGATAACGCCGGGCCACCACGTTGTTCTCATCGTCTATCAAAACCACATTCGTGCTCAACGAGCCGACGTCCAATCCGAGATACACGTCGATTTTTTTCTTGGGATCCGGTACGAACTTCACCTGCTTGTGGCCTCGGGCTTCGGAACGTTGGAGCTGGGGCCAGTGAGGCAGGTCGACAGTCGGGTTGTTCAAATGATCTTCCAAGCCGGCGAGCCCCTTGAAGGGATTGGGCTTCTCGGGTTGATGATCAAGAATGTGAAACGCGGCGCCGATCGCTCCCATGGAGGCATAGTACTCCGGCACGATCAGCTCGCCGTCGGCCAGCTCGAGCACCTCGTGAAAGGCCCTTACCACCCCTGCATTGGCGGCCACCCCGCCCTGGAAGACAACCGGCTTCTCGAGCTCCCGGCCCCGGGCCAGGTTGCTGCGCACATTGCGGGCCACGGCGAAACAGAGGCCGGCCACGATGTCGTGCACCGGGGTGGCGATCTGCTGCAGGTGGATCATGTCGCTCTTGGCGAACACGCTACAGCGGCCGGCGATATGAGGGGGATTCTCGGACTGCAGTGCCAGCTTGCCGAACTCCTCTTCTATGGATACGCCGATCCGTTTGGCCTGCTGGTCTAGAAACGATCCGGTACCCGCGGCGCAGACCGTGTTCATGGCGAAATCGGCCAGCCGGGACTTGCCGTTCCCCTGCGCGGCTTCCATGACGATCAGCTTGGAATCCTCTCCTCCCATTTCGATCACGCTTTTCGCCATTGGGTACACAACAGCCACCGAGCTGGATTGGGCTACGATCTCGTTAACGAAATGCCCTCCGATCAGCTCGGCAGCCAGTTTCCCCCCAGTACCGGTTATAGCAACCCTCTCGATCGCCTCGGCCGGGTGGCGTGTGAGCACATCGGATAACACAGTTTGAAGTGCATGGAAGGGTCTTCCGTGACACAATGTATAGTGATTTTCCACGACCTTTCTTTTGGAATCGATGAGCACCGTGTTGACGGAGATCGAACCGATGTCCAGGCCGAGAGAATATCGCTGCATATTCAATCTCCTCCCGTCATGAAAGATAAAACTCGTTCCGATATTGCTTAAAAACTATAGTTCATTTTTTACCTGATAGCAATAGTAATGTTTATGGAAAATTGCAGCGGACGACGGCAGGACGTCTCACCGGGATGCGGCCGTCTGCTCGCTCTTTCTATACCCTTTCAACTCCTCAAGCTTGTGTCCGTAAAGTGCAAGCAGTACTCTCTCCGGAGTGAGGGGCGCGACGATGGGAGCATCCAGCTCGGGCCGAAAGGCCTTTATCGCCGAGACAAGGGCGAAATACACCCCGATCCCGTACATAAAGGGCGGCTCCCCGATCGCCTTTGAGTTGAAAATTCCCAGAGGACTGCCACCCTGATCCAGGAAGTATACGTCCATCTCGATCGGTGTATGGTAGATGTCCGGGACCTTGTAGGTACTCAGGGTCCCGGTAAGCAGACGTCCTTCATCGGAGTGCAAGACTTCCTCGACGGTCAGCCAGCCGATGCCCTGAACGATTGCCCCCTCGGCCTGTCCGAGGTCCACGGAAGGCGCGAGGCTCGGTCCGAGATCGTGGACCACGCGCACCGCATCGGTCTCATAGGTGCCCCTCAGACAGTCCAAAGTGACTTCGCAGACGGCTGTTCCATAAACGTGATAGGAGAAAGGCTCTCCTTTCTCCTTGCTCTTGTCGAAATAAATACCCGGTGTGGCGTAGTGTGCCTGGGCGGACAGGTTTATCCGCCGGGAGTAAGCCCCGGCCACAAGCTTATGCCAGCCCAGGGAGGTTTTTCGTCCTCCGTACAGCACTTGCTCGTCGTGAATCTCCACGCGCTCGGCATCTTCCTTTCCCAATTCCAGGGCTGCAGCCTCTCTGAGCCGCTTCAGGATCGAACGGCAGGCCAGCTCGGTAGCCTTGCCGTTGAGATCCGCTCCCGTAGAAGCGGCGGTAGGTGAGGTATTGGCTACCCGCATCGTCGAGGTGCTCTCCACCTTGATCCTGTCTCTGTTCACGGAAAACACCCGGGCCGCCACCTCCGAGATTTTGGACTTCACACCCTGGCCCATTTCCACCGCGCCTGTGGATACGCTCACGCTGCCGTCCGTGTACACGTGAACCAGGGCGCCGCCCTGATTGAGCGTCTTGTTGGTGAAGGAAATCCCGAAGCATACGGGCATCAGGGCGATTCCCTTCTTCTCGAGCGCATGGCTGGCGTTGAACTCTTCGGCCCGCTCCCTGATATCCTCCAGACCGTAGCGGGCTACCGCTTCCTGCCAGCAATCTCCTGCCCGGCAGCCGCGGGCGGGCATTCCGTAGGGAAAGGTGTCGTTTTCCCGAAGGAGGTTCTTTTCCTGGATCTCGGAGACATTTTTCGCCAAAGCTTGGGCCGCCTTGAAGATCGCCGCCTCGATGACGAACATTCCCTGTGGTCCTCCGAATCCGCGGAAAGCCGTGTTCGGTGCTACGTTCGTCCGGCAGCTGTAGGCCGTGGCTTTGACGTTGGGAACGTAATAACTCCCCGTGCAGTGAAACAGGGTCCGCTCCAGAATCGAGGGGGAAAGATCGGCCGCCGCTCCGGCGTTTTGATAGAAGGTCACCTCGTAGCCCAGGATCGTTCCGTCCCGCTTCAGACCGATTCGGTAGTCCGAGGTGTAGGGATGTCTCTTGCCCGTGTAGCACATATCTTCGTGGCGGTGCAGCACCAGCTTGACCGGCCGCTGCAGGCGAACCGCTCCCAATGCGGCCATTACGGCCCAGGCCGTGGCCTGATCTTCCTTGCCGCCGAAGGCTCCGCCGAGGCGAAGCACCTCGATCTCAACCTGGTGCATGGCCAAGCCGAGGACCCGGGCAACGGTCCGCTGTACGAGCGTCGGGCTCTGCGTGGCGGAGAAAACCTTGACGCAGCCCTTCTCACGGGGAAGTGCCAAAGAGCCCTGGGTTTCGAGGTAGAGGTGCTCCTGGGCTCCGGAATCGGCACGGCCCTCGATCACCAGGTCGCAGTCCTTCCAGCAGGCCTCCACATCGCCCAAACAGAAGGTCCTTGGTGCCACGATCAGCTGTCCCTTCTCCTGTGCCTTACGGGGATCGAGGATCGCGGCTAACTCCTCGATTTCCAGATCTATCTTTGCCAACGCAGCCCGGGCCTGCCGCTCTGTTTCGGCCAGGACCAGGGCCACGGGCTGACCGATAAAATCCACAACGCCCTCGGCCAAAAGGCATTCGTCCTTGATGATGTTTCCTATCTGGTTCTCTCCGGGAATGTCCTCAGCGCTAAGAACCGCCCGAACCCCCTCCGAGCTCTTCGCCGCGCTGATATCGAGGCGACGAATCTCACCGTGGGCCAGCGGCGACGGCAAGACTGCGGCCTGGAGAAGTCCTTCCGGTTCGGGAAAATCATCGATGAATATCGACTGGCCGCGGCTGTGTAAAGCCGAATCGCCGTGTTTCATTTCCAGACCTCCGGATCGAGAATGTTCGAAAAAGCCTTGAGAAAGTGCGCGAGAAGCAGTTGGCGCAGAAGGAGCCGTTTGTACTCCGCACTGCCCCGTACATCGCTGATCGGCGAGATCTCTTCCTGGGCGATCTGCAGCATCCCATCAAGATTTTCTTCGCTTATCCGCCGGCCTTCCAGGAAGGTCGATGCACGAGCAAGAAACAGGGGAATCGGGGCCACACCGCCGGCGGACAGTCGCACCTGCTCGATCACCTCGCCCGAGCTCCTGATCCAGGCAGCGGAATTGACACTGGCAATGTCGAGGTGTTTGCGGCGGGAAACCTTTTCAAAGTTGAATATCCCCTGTGCCCCGAGAGGCAGAACGATCGAGTCGATGATCTCCCCCTTTTTCTTGTCGAGGTCCTTGTATCCTTTGTAGAAATCCTCCAGGCGTACTTCCCTGGCCGCCTTACCGTTGCCATGCTCCCGAAGCTCTAATACCGCGCCGAGGGCAAGCAGGATTACCGTGAAATCTCCGATGGGTGATGCATTCGCTATATTTCCGCCCAACGTCGCCCGACGGCGGATCGGAGCCGAAGCAATCAGGCGCAGCGCTTGTTCGAAATAAGGCAGCTGCTCTTTCAAGATCGGGAGATCGCCGAGTTCATCCATGCAAAGACCTGCTCCCAGGACGATCCGCTGCTTCTCGATTCGAATCCGCTTCAGCTCATCGTGACCCGACGCGAAGCTGAGGTTGTCTTCTTCGAGTAGCTCGTCGGCTTTTTGGACGAACAGATCCGTTCCTCCGGCTACGAAGGTCGAAGGCCCGGAGGCAGCGGCGACCTCCCGTTCCGATCGAAGCTTGGACAGCCGAGAGGGTACCTCCAGGAAATATTCGGGAACGATTCCTTCGACCACCAATGTTTTCAGATAATCGCTGTCTGAGCGAATCTGCCGCTCGGCCAGCCTCCGCCCGAGGTGCTCGAGCAGCTCTCCGACGGCCCTCTTTATCGAAGCGTAGCCTGTGCAGCGGCAGATGTTGCCCGCCAGCGCATCCACCGCCTGATCGTAGGTCCAGCGACGATGGCTGAGCAGGTATCCGGTCAGGGCGACTACGAATCCCGGGGTGCAGAATCCACACTGAATGGCACCCTGCTCCACCATCTGCTTTTGTATCGGGTTGAGGGGCAGATCGTCGACAGCATCGTCCGGCTTGCCGGCAGGGTTCAGTCCCTCGATGCTCACCAGATGCTTTCCCTCCACATCTCCAAGGGGAAGCAGACAGGAGTTGACCGCCGTATAGAAAACGCCCGCTTTCCCGCTCTGCAGCTCTCCAAGAAGCACCATGCAGGCCCCGCAGTCCCCCTCCCTGCAGCCTTCCTTGGTGCCTGTCAACCTGCGCTCCCGGCGCAGAAAATCGAGAACAACCGTTCCCGGAGCGAGGGAGCTTTCCACAGTTTCGTTGTTGAGAATGAATCGAATCTTCCTGATCATGACTTGGCCTGTTTCGAGTATACCGATCCTATTTCCTCTGAGCAAGCATAACTGCCTCCCAGAGGGGATCCCGAGGAGGATCGGCCAGGATACTCAAGGCCGTGTGGCGGACCGGGTGCTCGAAGTCCAGCTCCCTGGCGTGCAGGTGAATGCCGCCGTCCGGGTTGGAGCACGGAAAGCCATACTTCAAATCACCCTTGACGGCGCAACCGATCCTGGCAAGCTGGGCCCGGATCTGATGATGCCTTCCCGTGTGCAGGTCGATCTCCAACAGATGGTAGCGTTTGAGGCCGAGCAGATACCTGTAACTGAGTTGAGCCTGTTTGCTCCCTGGAACGGGGTACGTGTAGGCAAAGGACTTGTTCTGCTCCCTGTTGCGCTTGAGAAAATGAGATAGAGTATCGGATTGCTTGGGCGGCTTTTGGGCCACAATCGCCCAGTACAGCTTTTTCATACTGCCGGTCCGAAACAAACGATTCAGCCGTGACAGAGCCTTGCCGGTCCGGGCGAAAACCAGCGCCCCACTGACAGGACGGTCGAGACGGTGCACCACTCCGAGAAAAACATTGCCCTGTTTGCCGTACTTCTCTTTTATATAGATCTTGACGATCTCCACCAAAGGCAGGTCTTGACTTTGATCGCCCTGAACCAGATCGCCGGCCGCCTTGTTTACAGCGATGATGTGATTGTCTTCATAGAGAACCTGCAGCCGCTTTTCAAACGTCTCTATCGCCACAATGCCCCCACCTGTACGAAGAGATCAGCGGCGATTAGTCGTCGCCGGCGACGGATTGAAAACATTTGTCAGGACGGTACGCATCGCTTCCAGACCTTCCAGCTTCATGGAATCTTTGGGGACAAACACGGGCAGGAACCTTTCCCTTACTGTAATACGGGCGGGAGCCGGCGGAGCCTTGTCGCCGTCCATCTGCATTTTGATCCTGCCCCTGCCTTTGATCGAGATGATCTTTCCGCTGTAGAAGGAAACATCGGGCATCATTCTGTGCCTGTTGATCAGAATGTTGAGCAGCAGCCGAAAGGTGTCGAGGATTCCGCTCTTTTTATAGAGGATAACATTGAGCAGGCCGTCATCGATCGCCACAGCATCATCGATCGTGTAGGGACCGCCATAGAAGCGAGAGTTGGAGACGATCGCCAGGTACCCACGATCCGTGATGTTCATATCTTCAATCGAGATCTCTATCTTGCGGGCCCGATCTGTGAGGGCAGACCAAATGCCACCCAGGACGTAGGACATCTGCCCGAAATACCTCTTGAAGCGCAAATCGACGCTGTGAACAGCCATGGCGTCGAGGCCTGTCGATACCATGAGCAGAAAGGGCTCGTCGTTCAGGTACCCTACATCGATCAAGCGGGTATTTCCCTCGAGAATACCCGCAGTGGCGATCACGGGATTGAGAGAAAGTCCAAGATCGAGAGCCAAGACATTTACCGTGCCGAAGGGAATGATGCCTATTGGTTTAGGCTTTTCTCCCATACCTTTGACAGCCTCACGCACGGTGCCGTCGCCGCCGAATACAGTTACGAAATCCAAATCCTCTCCGTAGCTGCGAACGATCTTCTCAGCGTGTCCCGAGTAACGAGTATGGATGACACGAAAAGATACCCCGTGTCGCCGCAGGATCTTGATGACCTGGGGTAGATGAAGATTGAGGAAGAATCTCCTTCCCGCCTGCGTATTTACGATCAGGATGGTCTTCATGTTTTACGTCCGGAGTAAGGCAGCGCTCGAGCAGAAGCGGCCAAGTGCGCTTCCAGCTCCCGACTTCTCTGTCTTTTGATCCTTCTTGAAATTCGCTCGAATCCGGCCAAGGAATGCTGATAAAACATCTTCCACCCTTTGCACAGCCAGCTGAGCCTGCGAGAATCTGCATCTCCATAGAGACGGTGTTTGAGGCAGTCGCCCAGGCAAAACTCGAGATAGGGACAGCGATCGCACTCGGGATTCCAGATGGACTTCTGCCTGCCGAAGGCTTGATAGCGCGGTGATTCGGCGAGTGCCTGCCAATCGGTTTCCATTATATTTCCCAGAAGAAGATCCGGCCGGACGAAAAAATCACAGGGATAGACATCACCGTTGTGCTCGACAAGAAAATACTGGCGGCAGTCTCGACCCATGGTGCATATTACGGGAGAGCCCTCCACCAGGTAGGTAAGGATGGCATCGAAATGACGAACCGAAACCCGCCCGGCGTCGGGAAGCCACTCATCGTAGATTTCATTCAAGAATCGTCCCCACTGCTCATCGCGAATGCTGAACGGCAAGGGCTGTCCTGAAGCGTCGAACTCCACGATCGGGATATACTGGTGAAACAAGACCCCCAGATCCAAGAGAAAGCGGTATACCTCCCGAGCCCTGCCGACATTGGCTGCATTCACGGCAACAAGCACATTGAAGGCCACCTGATGCTTTTTCAAAAGCTCGATTCCCCGGATAACCCGTCTATATGTTCCGCTGCCTTTTCTGTTTTTCCTGTAGGTATCGTGGATTTCCTGCGGGCCGTCTAGGCTTACCCCAACGAGGAAACGATACTCGGCCAGCAGCCCGGCCAGCTCGTCGGTAATCAGGGTGGCGTTGGTCTGCAGGCCATTGGCTACCACCGAACCCGGTCTGCCGTGGCGGCTCTGCGATTCCACCACCTTGCGAAAAAAATCGATCCCCATCAGGGTGGGCTCGCCCCCCTGCCACCCGAATGAATAGGATTCCTGCTCCGTCGCCATAAAGGTAGAAATGATCCGCTCGAGCGTATTGTCTCTCATACGATGCCTGGAGGTATCAGGATACAGACCCGCCTTGGGAAGGTAAAAACAGTAAGCACAGGCCAGGTTGCAGTCCGCTGAGGTGGGTTTTATCAACAGAGAAAACTGTCTGTCTGCAGTAACCATAGGAGTGTAATTATAGTATACGATCCCAGTTTGACAAAAGCTCGAAAATCCTTCAATGATGAAACCATGCAATTTCGCTGCCCATCCTGTGGTGTTGCCGGCAGGGTGCGCGTGCCTGATCACTACCCAAGAGGCAAGACTGTTCGTATTCGCTGCACCCGCTGCAATAAGCCCTTCCCGCTGTCCCTGGGAAAGCTGTTTCCCCAGGAATTCGCAGAAAGCTACCGTGCCCTGATTCCAGAGGCCCTACCCTGCCGGGGAGATATGGTTGGATCGCTGTGGGTCGAAGCTGTCGGCCCGCCGACGGATCATACACCCGTTATCGTCCTTCCCGCTCATCCCTCGTTCTCTCACGCTCTGATGCACGATCTTATGGATCCCTTCTACGATTATTTTCGGGTTTGCTACCTCGAGTTTCCGGGATCGCCCAGGAATTTATCTCCTGTAGAAAAAAGAGAGTACGGTTCGATACTGGTGGAAAGCTTAGAGCCCCTGCAACAGCACCTGAACGCCGAAAGGTTTCATCTTCTGGCGCACCTGTCTTGCTCTACGATCGCTCTGCAGGCCGCTGCGTCGAGGCCGCAAGCCCTGGCCTCTCTGATTCTCGTGGAGCCGGATCTCTGTCTGCAGAGCAGGCTTCATAGGCAGAAGAAAAAAGACTCCATCCGGCGCCTCAACCATGGTCCCCTCGAGGAAATCAACGGCGAAAAGTTGCTCGTTTCGTTGATCGAGGATGTTTGGGGCAGCAATCTCGAAGAGCATCAGCAAAACGGGCTGGCCAGAATCCTGGAGCCGGGCTTTTCCGTGGAAGCGTTTCGGCGAGATGCACTGCGCAGCCACGGCAGGGTGACTTATTCCAAGCTGGTCGATCGGCAGCTGCCTACCCTGATCTACTCCGCTAGGGACGGGGATGAGGAGGCTCGCAGGGACGCCCTGTTCCTGCAGGCGTCTTTGCCTTCCGCCCAGACAGTAACGCTAGAAAAAGGAGGCGCCTGGGCTGCCTGGTTCGGCGGGACCATTTTTACAAACAAGATGCTGGCCTTTAAAAGAAATGCGCAGAGAAAAGGGGAGCCGGGAGCGCGCAAACGTGCCCAAGCTTTCAACGGGCAGCCCCTGGGCTGGATGCTCGCTCTATTCATCCTATTGGCAGGGGGACTGAGCGGAGCCCTCGGTTTCCTGAGGTTTCAGCCTGATTTCATGCAACTGGTGATCCCACCGATTCTTGCCTCGCTCCTTCCGGTCCTCTGGTTTATAGTGGCGAAGAAAATCAACCCTCTCAGGTTCTTGCGCTTCCGGGGTTTTTCGACTCGCACTATCCTTCTGCCCCTCGCCGGCGGCGCCTTGACAGGTCTTTTTTACCGCGGCTGTGTTTTGACACTCAGTCAGGGTTTATCCGGGCAGTCGCTTGCTCGAATCATCCCGGCGACACTCATCTCCCTGCCCCCGGGCTCCAGGGGACGCCTTCTCATCCTGGCTGCCGTCGCGTTTGTCGCCCTGTTCGTTTTCGGGGTGGCGGAGAATCTTTGGGTCCTCAGGCGCAGCCGGGCACAGGTCCTCGTTCCTGCGCTGCTGTTCACCCTGCTGCCCCCTTCGTTTCCAGATATGCTGTGGCGCCTGCCCCTCGGTTTCATGGCCGCAGTGCTTTTCTCGCGAAACCTGAGCATATTGTCCCCTCTTTTGCTCGTTGCCGGATTTGCCGCCGCCTCTGAAACCTCTATTCCCCTGGATCGTTTACCCATTTCCTGGCAGGGGTATCCCGGCGTGGCTGTCACGATGGCACTGCTGACTGCGGCGGTGCTCCTAACCGTGTTCATTGGCACTGAGGGAAAAGTAGTAAAACCTGAGGTGATGTATTTCACAGATTCGATAAACAGGGAAGGCCGCCCGCTACGCTGGGAAACGGGTCTGGGCATCGTGACGATTGTGTTTTCCCTGATCGCCGCCGGGGCCTTTATTTTCGGTTTCCTATCTGTTTAATCGAGGAGTAATAATCACCAGTTTTGTTTCCGAATTGTAGCGACAACCGCTTCCGTTTCGTACTATACTAATTTACGAGAACATGATACTCTTCGTTTCCTCGAAAATGATGAACATTGTTCATATTCTCTTTGTGCTCGGGGCACTGTATTTCTTCCTCCTGGCAGCCTTCAACATCCTCTGGCTGCGGCTGAGCTCTCGAAAACCAAAACGAAAGAGCGGTGAGCTAGTCTCCGTTCTCATCCCCGTACGAAACGAGGAAAAAAACGTCGCATCCTGCCTGGACTCCCTCGTCAACCAGAGCTATGACAACTATGAAATCATTGTTCTCGACGACCGTTCCACGGATCGCAGCTGGGAAATTTTGACGGAATATTCCTCCCGTTATCCCGGCCTTGTCCGGGCAGTCCGCGGCAAACGTCTTCCCGAGAAGGGTTGGCATGGGAAAACGTACGCGATGCAGCAGTTGGCTAGCTTCGCCTCGGGGAAGTATTTGATCTTCACAGACGCCGATACGGTGCACTCTCCCGAAAGCGTCTCCTGGGCTGTAACAAACATAGAATGGCATAAGGTCGACTTCCTGTCGGGGTATGTCCATCAGGATCTCCATACCCTGGGCGAGGCGCTTGTCGTACCGGCAATGTACATCATGACGGCGATCATCATGCCCCTGTGGCTCATCGCGGCAACCAGAACGCCCATATTGTCCTTTGCCATTGGCCAGATAGTCGTTTTCCGCAGGAAAGCCTTCGAGGCGATCGGAGGCTACTCCCGGGTCTCCGGACAGATCACTGAAGATATCTGTATAGCGAGGGAAGTGAAAAAGGCGGGATTCCGGGCGATTTTCCTCGACATTCAGAAGTACGTAAAGTGCCGAATGTACAACGGCTACTGGAACGCCTTCAACGGTCTGGCCAAGAATGTCACAGACTTCTTCAATCGGAAACTCGTTTCGTTGGCAGCCGCCTCCCTGGCAATTTTGCTATTCTTTCTGCTGCCCGTCGCTCTGCTGCCATTGTACCTGCTGCACGGCAGCCCCTTCCTGCAGCGCACGGCCATCAGCGTGCTTCTGTTCCAGCTGACCTGGTGCTCGGTCCTCTACGATCGAGGACTGAAATGGTACGTTCCCTTCCTGCACCCGTTTATGTTCCTCCATGTGCTCGTTATGATTTGGCGCGGCTACGGCCGGCTCACCTGGGGAACCGGCTTCGTCTGGAAGGGCCGATCTGTAAAATAGCGGCGGCAACTTTTCAGGATTCTCTCAAACGGTCGATATCTCCCTATCGCTATTGTTGACAGCATAGTGTCCATCCCACATAATTATTTATCGCGTATTACTGAACATTCGATCCTATTTGTATCAGTTTGATTGTAATTCCGGTGTGAAGTCGCCTGAGGAGTATTTCATATGGAAAAAAATCCGGGAACTGGAGAGCAAATCTACCTGCGCAGAAGGCCGCTGATACAGCGATTGTTCCAGGCCAGGGAGATTGGGGTGCTCGGAGCCCTCATTATCCTCACCATTATCATGAGCTTTGCCAGTCCCTATTTTCTAAAAACGACAAACATCTTCAACGTGCTTCGCGGAATGAGCACGATAGGAATTATGTCCATTGGGATGACTATGGTTATCATTACCGGTGGCATTGATCTTTCTGTAGGTTCTCTCCTGGCCGTTTCCGGAATGTTTTGCGCTCGCTTGATGTACAGCGGCGTGCCCCCTCTGCTGGCCCTTCTGGGGGGATTTGGCATCGGAATCGGCCTCGGCGCGGTGAACGGACTGGTCATCACAAAAGCCAGGGTCACCCCCTTTATCACCACCCTGGGTATGTTGAGTATCGGCAGGGGATTGACCTACCTCCTGGCCACAGGACTGAAGGGAGCTGTGGCCAGCAATGTCCCGATGCGCAATGATGCTGTGAACTTTTTGGGCGCAGGCTATATCGGCCCTGTTCCTTTTCCCATCATTGAAATGGCCGTCCTCATCGCCGTATTTTCTTATTTCCTGAAGCATTCGGTTCTTGGACGGCAAATATATGCAGTTGGAAGCAACCGGGAGGCAGCCAGGCTGTCCGGCGTCAACGTCGATCGTGTCCAGATCTTCGCTTACACGGTGACCGGTGCCCTCTGTGCCTTGGCTGGAATAATAAACGCCGGACTGCTTTCTACCGCCGCCACCAATGCGGGGCAGGGAAACGAACTGGACGTAATCGCAGCGGTGGTCATCGGAGGCGCGAGCTTGTTCGGAGGCGAGGGTACCGTGTTGGGTGCCATTATCGGCGCAGCAATTATGGCACTGATACGGAATTCTTTTGTGCTGCTGCATTTGCCTGCTTTTTTGCAGACCGTGTCCATTGGAGTGGTCATTATCCTCGCTGTGGCGGCGGACAATCTGCGTAAGCATCCCGGTAAAAGTTGATG
>CAYMGP010000069.1:0-4864 GCA_964390045.1 uncultured Spirochaetaceae bacterium
TCCTCTCTCTGATGACGCTGACAGTCTTCGCAGGAGGAGAAGCCGAGGAGGCAGCGCTGCCGGTTCCGGAAGGTTACGAATCGGTTAGCGCCAAAGGAATCACTTTTCAATGGAAAGTCGACGGTCAAAGCCTTCGAGTACGATTGGCCGCTGCCACCACTGGATGGGTAGCGGTGGGATTCAATCCTTCCAACCGCATGAAAGACGCGAATATCATCGTCGGCTACGTGAAGGATGGGGAGGTTTTTCTGAGCGACGGCTTCGGTGTTGGAAACACCTCTCACGACTCGGACGAAAGCCTGGGGGGCACCTCGGATGTATCGGAGATACAGGGCAGTGAGCAAAACGGCCAGACGGTTTTGAGTTTCACCATCCCGCTGGATTCGGGAGACCGCTACGACCGAGCGCTCGAGCCGGGCAACAGCTACCGGGTCATTCTAGGCGCCGGAGGAAAAGACAACTTCAGCATCTACCACGGAGCAAAACGAGCGGTCGTTACGGTTACGCTGTAGGCGGTTCGTTCGAAGTCTGCGCGAGATTCAGCAGCGGGTCCTACCAGCCGGCGGTTCCAGGCGCACCCTTGAACGGTCCGACGATATCTTTTGTGATCCAACCACCGTAGAAGTTTCCTTCCTGGGGTTGTACCGTTTCCCCGTCCACGGTACAGGCATCCATTTGCTCTGCATAGAAGGCGATATGATTCTTGATCGCCGAGTAGTCCGGATTGGGATTCGGATAGCTCCAGGCGGCCCGCCCGGCTTTCTTTCCACCCACGACAACGGAGTAGTAGCGGGCCTGTCCTTTCCATTCACAGTAGGAGGAACCGTTCTCAGGCTTGAGCAACTTCATGCGGATATCTTCAGGGGGGATGTAGTATACGGGCGGATGGCTCGTCTCCAGTACACGCAGCGCCCTCTGCGTTTCGGCAACGATCTTCCCGCCGAACTCCACACGAATGTGCTTGGAGCTTTGCTCTACCCCGGGCGGCCGGGGATAGTTCCATACAGATTCCCCCCCCGCTTTCGGCACTACTCGCTTGAAAGATCCACCGTTCCTGCTTCTCATCACACTGCCTCCTGTATTCATATAGAAGGTACTGGAGCCGGATCTTTCAGGCAATTCCAGACCCCGCTGCAGAGCATTCCCCGCAAAGGCTTTGCCTACAAGACACTCGACCGTATGAACACAGGTGACCTGCAGGAGCTCCTGAACCAGGCGGAAGCGTACCTCGAGCGGATCGAGGAGCTGTAGGAGAAGATCTGTATCACGTGTGGCGCTTCGTGATACAATGGCGAACCATGCCGATTTTAATCCATGAAAAGATCCGCGTCGGTGTCAGCGCCTGCAATGCCGGAGCCCGGGTCCGTTGGAACCGGGCCGGTTGGGACCGGATCGCTCCCCTGAATCGGGAGATGACCAGCTTCGTCTGGACGCCGGTCTGCCCCGAAGTGATGTCGGGATTCGGCGTTCCCCGTGAGCCGGTACGGCTTTCCGGAGGAAACGGCAATGATCTATGGAAGGGAACAGCGCGGATGAAGAACCGTTCGGGAGAGGATCTGACGGAAAGCATTCGCTCCGGCTGCCGGGACTGCCTCGAGGCGCTCAAGCGAGCCGAGGTCGAGGCTTTTATCTTCATGGAGGGAAGCCCGAGCTGCGGAGTGTATCGAACGACCCTGAAGAACAAGCGCCTAGGTCATCCCCCTGGGGTTTTCGGCGCGCTGCTTCTCGAGGAGGACCTGTTTCTCATTCCAGCCCTCGACCTGGAGAGCCCGATCAAATGGTGGGATTGGAGGCGACGCCTGCACGCCTTCTGCTGGCTGAAACGCCTCGATATCACCTCTAAAAATGAGCTGTACTCGGCCTGGCATCACCTCAAGTTTCTCTGCCAGGAGGTCGACCGCCAGGAATCCCAGCGCATCGGCGCCGCGCTGGCCGCTTTGCCCAAACGCTTTTCTCAGGAGGCGGCGGCGGAGTGGAAGTCGGCAACTTTAAGGCTGCTGCGCAAACCCTCCACCTTCGTGCGCATCACTTCGATCATGCAGAAGCACTATGCCCATTACCGCAAGCATTTCAATCCCGGGGCCACAGAAATCCAAGCACCTGTAAGAGAGCTTTCTAAATATAAATTTGTAGAGCAGCTTCTGGCCATGGAGAAGAGAGCTGTCACAGAGGGCTACGAATTCGCGGGAGCGCCGGTGCTGTTCAGGGACAAGCGTTGACCTCCTGAGGTATCAGAGTCGATCACGACAATGCCGAGATATCCATCCACGGTCAGCCGATCCCCGTCGACGATTCGAGCGGTGGCCTCCGGAATCCCGGTCACACAAGGAATACCATACTCCCGGGCAATGATCGCCCCGTGAATCAGCATCCCGCCCCGTCGTTCCACGATCCCTGCAGCCAACGGCGCCGCGAAGGTCATGGCCGGGTCGATCGCATCGCAGACCAGGATCTCTCCCTTTTTCAGGGTAAACAGCTCCTCCGGTTGTAAAATCACCCGAGCGCGGCCGCTGGCGATTCCGTGGCTGGCCGGCTGTCCCAGCAACTGCCGTGCATCCACCTCTGAGCGCTTATGTGCCGGCGAAGCTTTTTCAACCAACAAAGGCTGATACGAAGCATCTCCAAGCACCCGGATCAGCTCTCTGCCGGTACAATCGCCAGCATGCTCGAATCCCCGTCGTTTCAATCTCTCTCTGCCCAACGCCTCCGCTTCCCCCAGAAGGGCTTTGAATCGATCGAGATATATATTGTCGTCGTCCCGGATCCTGTAGCTGGCACGCCCCAACTCGAGCAGCTGCACTGCCCGCTGCCTGTCCTTCTCCTCGAAGCGCGAAAGGTATTCCCGCTCCAGTTCCCCGCGATCTGCGATCGTTTGCTCGACATTGAGCGGCCGGGAGGGATCCGACATCTCCAGCAGGAGCGTCCGCAGCTGCTCCTCCAGCCTGTCGCGGTCGGCCTGGATACCGAGAAGGTTCCCATACTGCTGCTGATAGGAGGCAAGCAGGGAAAGCAGCTGCTCGTCGCTCGCCTCGGAAAGCGGGCGCTCCCGCAGCCTTTCACGCAGCTGAGGCCGCTTTCTGATCGTCTCGGCCATCTTTCCGAGTAACCGGTTCCGCTCGAGGCTTTGCAAGCGATCCGGACGCAGCAGGGTCACAAAGGCAAAGGGATCCTGAGGTTGAACCGCGTCGTTGTATACCTGTCCGAACAGCCGCATTCCATGGGCAAACGGTATCAAATCGTCCCAGTACACACCGGTCCACCGATCCAAGGCAACCTGGCGCGACTGGATCTCTCCGGCCAGATCCTGATCGGAAAGCTCTTGCAGATTCTTCGCCGCCAGACTGTCCGCCCCTTCCTGCATCCCGGGGAGGATCGATCCTTCTATCTTGTCGCGCAGCTCGCTGAGATTCTGAAAGCTGCGGCGCAACGACAGGTTCCAGACGCGCTTCTGCTCTGTGTCCTGCTTCTTCGCCGTTACGGGCCGCGACTGCAGGATCTGCAAACCCTCGGAGCCAAAGGTCCATTCCATATCCTGGGGGCTGCCGAACAGGGTTTCCGCTTCGCGGGCGGTTGTATACACTTCCTCGATCTGCCGGTTCGAGAGCAGAGGCTCACTATCCCGGCGACCTTCTTTTTGGACCTGCACACCGCCCACACCGGCAACCACTCTTCTGTATTCTGTAGGGACTTGATGTGACCGTACCTCTCCCGTCCGCCGGTCGATCTGCCACCGCTCCGGTTCCACTGTACCGTCCACCAGGCCCTTTGCCAGTCCTGAAACCGCTTCGATCACCGCAACATCCGGATCGAGCGGGCTGCGAGTAAATATCACTCCGGAACAGCTGCCCGGGACAAACCGCTGCACCAGCACGGCCATGGCGCTGCTCTCCACCTCCAAACCCAACTCCTGACGGTACAGCAGCGCCGCATCGGACCACAACGACGCCCAAACCCGTTTTACCTGTTCGAGGATGTTTCCCACCCCTGCTACGTTTACTATAGATTCGTGTAATCCGGCAAAGGAGAGCTCTCCGGAGTCCTCACCGACGGCCGAAGAACGGACCGCGGCCGGAGCTTGTCCGAGCTTGGCTTCGATTCTCTCGGCAAGTTCGTTTTCCACCTCAGTGGGGAAAGGTGTCTGGCCGAACAGGTTCCGGATCCTCAAAGAGGCATCCCAGAGCTCCTCCCAGCGCATATTGCGAAATTCCTTACGGCTCAGCTCGAGGCGAATCCGTTCGGCCAGAGGGCTGGTATCCACAAAAAGGCGGTACGCATCTGTAAGAATGCACAAACCGTCGGGCACGGCGAAGTTCCGCTGAAGGAGGCGGGCCAGGGCGAAGGCCTTTCCTCCGGTCCACGGAGCGTGGTGCTGTTCGATTTGTTCGAAATTCAGGCAGAGGGCCATTATAGATTCAGCTCCTCGACCCTCTGGAAGCTGCTGACCAGAGTATAGCTCTGCACCCGGATTCGGTAGTAGCTGCAGGATGGGGAGGCGACAAACTCCTCCAGATAAGGATGCCTGTCCAGATAGTGGGAGATAAAGGGAGGCGGCGGTTGTTCGGATAACTTTACGACGGTACCCTTAGCCGTTACGGCGATGCAGGCATCAAAGTCACTTTCTACATTATGGCGGTTGTCGACAAGAAGAGCGACCCTGGGCTCCTCCTCCATGGCCTCCACCTTTCGGGTGTACTTCGGAGTGACGAAAAAGATGTCGTGCAGATCCTGCGAATGGATATAGGCGATCAGGCTCTGGTGGGGCGTGTGCCGATAGATCGTGGCCAGAACACCGACTCTCTGGGATGCCAGCAGCCGGCCGACCTGATCGAGAAACTCTTTTTTTTCTGAAACGTTCATATTGATC
>CAYMGP010000069.1:4874-10160 GCA_964390045.1 uncultured Spirochaetaceae bacterium
AAACTCAGCCGCAGCAACCTATGCATGGAAGGCAAGCCCGATACAAACCGCCACGGTACTGAACATCACTACGTTTCCCCCTACAATCAAGATATTCTTTCCTGAGAAATCACTCATCGGGGATCTCCTTTTTCCATCTGCACGATACTATCCTGCAAAGTACTACCCATATCGAAGGTGGTCAATTCCCAGGGAGTGGGACTCAGCGGCGGCGGTCCGTCTGATCTTCCTCTACAGACTGAGCGTACTTTTCCTTGCATATTTGACACCGGGAGGGTATAACTCAATCGTAACTGTTTATGGGAAAGCAGATCGTCCTTGTGGGGGCAGGTCATGCCCATCTAGCCACCTTTCTGAACCTGCATCGCTTCGTTCGCTCGGGCCATCGTCCGCTGGTCATCAGCCCGCATCCCTACTACACCTATTCCGGCATGGGCCCCGGCGTGCTCTCGGGCATCTACGAACCCGAACAGGGGCGTATTCACATCCAGCGCATCGCCGAGCTGAGAGGTGCTCGTTTTTTGGCCGGCACGGTCGAAGGGATCGACACTGAAGCAGGCAGGCTCTACTTGAGAGGCGGGCAAAAGATAGGCTACGACATTGTCAGCTTCAACATCGGCAGCCACGTGCCGGTCGATTCTTTCCGACGCTTAGAGGGGCGCTGGATACCGGCCAAACCGCTAGAAAACTTCCCCGTCGCCCTCCGGCAGCTGGTCGATCTACTCAAAGCAAACAGGGAGCCACAGCTCCTGGTTGTCGGCGGCGGTCCGGCGGGAGTGGAAATTTCGGGAAATCTTTCCCGAATGCTGCAAAATCACCGCGCATCCGGCCGCATCACCCTGGTGGCCGGGACGCGATTGCTGAAGATATTCTCCGGGCGAGTTCGCAAGCTGGCCGCCGCCTCCCTCCGCTCCCGGGGTATTCAAATCCTCGAGGGAATGCGAGTCACCGCCCTGGAATCAGGCTGTGCCCTCTTGGATGACGGGGGGCGACTGGCCGCGGATTACACAATCATCGCCTCGGGGGTCCAGCTTTCAGACCTTTTCCGCAACTCAGGGCTTCCTGTCGGACCCGCCGGAGGACTTTCTGTCAACTCGTTTCTCCAGTCCGTCAAACATCCGGAGATCTTCGGGGGCGGCGACTGCATTGATTTCTCCCCGCGCCCTCTCGCCAAGATCGGCGTCGTCGCTTACCGACAAAACCGCGCTCTCTTGGAAAACCTTCAGGCGGCTCTGGAGGGAAGATCCCTGCGTCCCTTCCTGCCCCGTTCCGTCTACACGCTGATGTTCAATCTCGGGGACGGAACCGCGCTGTACATCCGCGGCGGGTTCAGCTGGAGCGGCCGGCTGGCCTTCTTTTTGAAGAAGCGCATCGATCGCCGATTCATGCAAACCCACCAGAAGGCGGAACGATCCCTGTAGCAGGCTTCTCACTCCAGCGGCGAAAACGAAAGCCCCTCTTCAGCTTGTAGAGCCAACCGGTATAGCCGGCCGGTAAAGTTACCCGGAATAGCTTATACGATACACGGCGTCGGCCGCATCGTCGGTCACATACAGAGCCCCGTCCGGGCCGATCTCAACGTCCGCAGGGCGACCCCAGGCTTGCTGGCCTTGAAGCCAACCTTCGGCGAAGATGCGGTACTCGGTGACCCGGTTGTCCCGGAGCTTGAGAAAGCTTACCCGGTAACCGATCTTCTGCGAGCGGTTCCAGGAGCCGTGCTCGGCGACGAAGATCCCGCCGCGGTACTCCTCCGGGAACTGATCGGCGGTGTAGAAGCGCATTCCGAGCGCTGCAATGTGGGCTGGAAACTCATGTTCCGGCAGCTGGAACCTCAGGCCGGCAGGACGCTCGGCCCAGTACTTGGGATCCTTTACACTGCCGCCGTGCAGGTAGGGAAAACCGAAGTGAAGCCCCTTCCCCGCCGCCCGGTTGAGCTCGTCCGGTGGAATGTCATCCCCCATTCGATCCCGACCATTGTCTGTGAACCACAGATCTCCGGTTTCCGGATGCCAGTCGAAGCCCACGGTGTTGCGCACTCCACCGGCCACCAGCTCCAGACCGCTGCCGTCGAGGTTCATGCGCAGGATGCTGGCGTAGCGCTCGTCCTCCCGCTCACAGACATTGCAGGGCGCTCCCACCGGGACGTACAGCTTTCTATCCGGCCCGACTTTGATGAATTTCCAGCCGTGATGGCGGTCCCGCGGAAGGGTGTCGATCAGCACCCGAGGTTTAAGATTTCCGGTTGGATTTGCCAAAGCGTCGTCTATCTTTACGATCTCGGAAAGCGAGGAGATGTATAGGTCCCCCTCGAAGAAATCCAAACCTACGGGCATGTTCAACCCTCGGACTACTGTAATGGTTTCACCGTTCGGCCGAATCGCGTAGACCTCACCGCTCTTGGATCCGACGAACAACGTGCCATCGGAGGCAAAACTCAATCCGCGCGCTTTTTTCAGCCCCGCGGCATACACTTCGATCCTGAATCCTTCGGGAAGCCGGATCTTGTCGACCGGAAGCCTGCTCTCGGTCCAAGCGAGCTGGGTGATCAAAGCAACGATTATTATGAGAACTGTTAGAGTTATTTTTCGTTTCATACGGGTAAGATAATAAATCTGAGTGTAATTGTCAGCTTTATACTGGAGGAAGCGCTCCTGTCTCTAAAAGATAGGCTGCATCTGTTGGCTCTGCAGCAGTTGCAACGAGTACCTATTTGTACAGATAGACCGAGTCCACGTACAGATCGGCGAAAAACTCCCGCTTGGCCGCCACGATCCCTATACTTGTCAGTTTGGCAGTATTCAGCTTGCTGGCCGCCATATACTCGGATTCGAAGTCGCTGAAGGGAAGGTACACGATATTCCAGGCGTCGCTTACAGGAAATTCCTGGGCGTAGTAGGACCAAGGAAAAACGGTCCTCGTCGTACGCAGGTGCACGTAGTAGCCCCTGTCGATCCCTCTTACACGGAGGGCGATCCCAGAATAGTCAGACGCGTCGAAGGAGCGCTTTTTATCATTGAAAAGGAGGCGGACCTGGACAAATCCGCCGTTGTTCTCCAAGGACACGTTCCCGCTGAGATGCAGGATCTTTTCAGCTCCGTCGCTTTCGATCCGGACGTTCATTTCAGAGACCCCTCCCATCACCTGATCTGTAAACCCTTCCCAGGCGGTGCCCAGGGCAGATCGCTCGCCCTTGAAGTCATCGAGCAGCAGTTGATTGTCCATGTCGTTACCCTGCGAGAGTGTGATTGTCTGGGACCCCAGAAGCGTAAGAATCATCAGTAATAATACTTACTTCACTGCCATTCCCCTTAAAGGTCCAATATCTTCTAGAGAATATAAGGAATCGCCTCACGGAAAGCCAATGCTTGCTCGCACTACAAATAGAAGCGAAGCCGAGGACTCGGCTCCGCAGGGATCCGGAGTCGTCGTTTCTTAAAAATATTCTTTACTTATATAGTAAGATATATATATTTTTTTTCCATGTACAAACTGTCAATGGAGAGATATCGATGAATGCTGTCATTACAAAGAAAGAAGTTCCCTCCAATTTCAACAGGGTAGCCGCTTGGTACGACAAGCTGCAAAAGATGAATCCCGGATATAGCGAACATCTGAAGCTCAGCGCGGAACGTCTTGCTGCCGAGCCCGGCTCGCTGTTGCTTGATCTTTGCTGCGGAACGGGGCTGTCCACCGAGGCCCTGCGTACCGTGTACCCACAGGCACGGATCGATGCGGTGGACGGCTCGGAGGGGATGCTGGAAGTGGCCGAGAACAGGGGGCTCGAGCCGCCTGTGCAATACCTCCTTGCCGATGTCATGGAATTAACCCCGGAGAAGTTGAACGGCCCGTACGATGCAATTCTGATGGCTTACGGTATTCGCAACATGCCGGATCCCGATGCCGCTCTGGCGCGAGTTTTTCCTCTGCTGAAAAACGGTGGAACCATCTGCTTCCATGAATACTCGGTAGCGGACTCAAAGTGGAGCCGCCTCATGTGGAACCTGGTTTCCTCTATGCTCATCATCCCCCTGGGCCAGCTGACCTCCCCAGGCGCTCCGATCTACCGCTATCTGCGCCGCAGCGTTTTGCAGTTCGATGGAATAAAGCGCTTCGAACAGCGGCTGGTGGATGCAGGTTTTGTAGATGTGCACACCGAGCCTATGAACGGATGGTCCAGGGGAATCGTTCATTCCTTTCTGGCCCGCAAGCCCGGATAGGTTCTCTTCAGACCGGACGAGGTTTTCCTACAGGTTCGACTACGGATTTAGCCGCCATTTCGGGCAGCAGCTCCGGATGGCGCA
The DNA here is from genome assembly GCA_964390045.1 of uncultured Spirochaetaceae bacterium. Lineage (GTDB taxonomy): Bacteria > Spirochaetota > Spirochaetia > SZUA-6 > DRHE01 > CAYMGP01. Next base: position 9,176 of record CAYMGP010000069.1, read on the forward strand.
GGTAGAAGCGTCTCTCGGCATAGGCCCGATCCTCCGCCCAAAGGCCCTTGGCTCGTTTTTCTATCTGAAAACGTATGCGGGCAGGACGCTTCATCGCCCGCCGGAACACGCGGCGCTCGGAGGTTGCCAGGGTTGCTTCGGTGACGGCGGTCCATCCCGGGCACAACGGAGTGGCATGGGTTTCGACCACCGAGCCCTTTCCCTCCCCTTCGACGATCGTCATAACGATCGTGTTCGGTTCCGGGCATTGGAAGGTGCAGTCCACCTCGACCCCAACCGGCCCGAATGCCCGGAACACTACCCGCACTGTCAGAACACCGTCCACATTGTTTATCACCTTGAGCCGGGCGAAGCTGAGAGGGTGGAAATGTACCCCATGCCAGGGATCGAGCCGGTTGGCAATGACATCCTCCGGATCGCAGCGGGCCGCGAATTGGATCACCCCTGCGATGAACTGCTGCGGTCGGACGGGAAGCACCGGTCGATCGAGATTCTCTGGGGAGTGAAGCCGTATCCAGGTGAGCACCCCGTCATCGTAGCTTTCCAGGAACTTGCCTGCCTCTCCCTCGGCGATCCGCATTCCATGCCAGGGACAGGTCAACACCCCACTGCGCACAGTTCCCTCGGAAAGGGGGGCGCCCATATGTGGGCAACGGTTGATGAACGCCGAGACTTTTCCCCCGCTTTTCCAAACAACGACCTCATGACTGTCGATATAGAAGAATCGCGGATGTTCGGACAGGCTGTCTGTGGCAGCCACTACGTACCAGCCTCCGGAAGGAAGCTTCCTTACCCGTTTCAAGCTCTGCTCGATGTTCTGCGCTCGCGCCTGCTGCCAATCGGGTTTGCCCGCCTCCTCCGGCTCTTTGGAAACAACCGGCAAACGCTTTCCGAAAAGCCGAAGTGTCTGTCCGTGGGCGTCTTTCTCCCTGCGCATGGGCACTCCTTTTGATCACAGGAATCGGCTGCTATCGAGGGTAGCGCA
>CAYMGP010000069.1:10260-21940 GCA_964390045.1 uncultured Spirochaetaceae bacterium
TTGAGCCTGCCGGTGGATAGACTCTACAGAAAGGTGCTTTGACAATCCAACGTGACAAAACCGTTAAATTGACATACCATCATGGTACGGGAGGATGATCGATGAGACGGTTTTTAAAAACGACTCTGATCGCGACGACACTTTTAAGTGCGCTGACCATGGGGAACCTAGCGGCGGAGAAGATGATGAGCGTATCCGTAAAGGAAACTCCGCTGCGCTCCACTCCGACCTTTCTCGGCAAAATCGTAACCGTACTGCAGTATACAGACAGGGTGGAAGTACTGGAGGAGCGCAGCGGCTGGGCCAGAGTAAGTCTGTCCGGCACGCAGGGTTGGGTCCATATGTCGGCCTTGTCCAAAAAGAAAATTGTGCTGCAGGCAGGAGACAGCGATGTCCAACAGTCGGCTTCCAGCAGCGAAGTTGCCCTGGCAGGAAAAGGCTTCAATGAACAGGTCGAGGCCGAATACAAGCAGCAAAACAATCTCGACTACACCATGGTCGACCGCATGGAGCAGTTCACCGTGTCCACCGAGGAGATTCTGTTGTTCGTCGAGCAAGGCGCTTTAAACCTAGCCGAGGGAGGAGCGCAATGAAGGCACTGATGCGAATACTCCCCGTTGCCGGATTGCTGGTCGCGCTTGCCGCCTGTACCACCACGGATACTCTAAGTATCTTGAGCTCCGCCCTGGGCGGAGGCGACGGTATGTCCGACGAGGAAAAGGCCGAAGCTGTTGTAAAAAGCGCCAAGGCCGTGGCCAAGTCTTTCGAGGATATCACCCCGGAGCAGGAGTACTACATCGGTAGAGCCGTCGGTGCCGTCGTGCTCGATCGATACGAGCCTTATATCGACCAGAAAGCCAATCACTATCTCAACGTGCTTGGACGGACCCTGTCCCTGGTCTCCGATCGGCCCGAGATGTTCGGGGGCTACCACTTCCTCATCCTCGACTCTGAAGAGATCAACGCCTTCGCCACTCCGAGCGGTCTGATATTCATCAGCCTGGGCATGCTGCGCTGCGCTTCGAGCGAGGATACCGTGGCTGCGATTCTGGCTCATGAAATCGGGCACATAGAGCTCAAACACGGTCTGAAGGCCATCAAGACCTCACGAATCACCACGGCATTGACCAGCGCAGCTCTTACGGGTGTTGCCGTGGCGGGAAGCGAAGAATTGGCCGAGTTGACCACCGCGTTCGAGGATTCCATCACGGATATTACATCAACCATGATCAACAACGGCTACTCTCGCTCCTCGGAGGTGCAGGCGGACAAATCGGCCGTTCGAATACTTCAGGCTTCGGGGTACAATCCCTGGGCTCTGGTGGACATGCTGGAGGTCATGGAGCAGCGGCTGCAGCCGGGAGGATTGGATTTCGCCAAAACCCATCCCAAGCCGGAGTTCCGGATCAAGGAAATAAAAAAGATAGTTGAAGATGCAGAGAGAAACCAGCCGGTTCCAGCGCAGAGACAGAGCCGCTATCGTGCAGCCCTGGGCGGGCTGTGATCTGGAAGACACGTCGTGACTAGCGGTAGAAATGTAGTTCGAAAGTTTCTGCAAGGGATTCTGGTGGCCCTGGGCAGCACCGTTCTGGTCGGACTGATCTGGCTGTTCGGCGGGCTCGCTGGTTTCGAAACCCGGACCTGGGACTGGCGGGTACGTCTGCTGGCCAAACCGGCGGAAGCCACGGAAGATATCGCCCTGATTCTCCTCGATCAGAACAGTCTGGACTGGGCGCAGGAGGAGAATGGACTTTCCTGGCCTTGGCCGCGGGAGGTGTACACCTACATCGTCAGCTTCTGCAAGCGAGCCGGCGTGAAAGGACTGATCTTCGACGTCCTCTTCACAGAACCGTCAAAATACGGTGTGTACGACGATCAGGCTCTAGCAGGTTCGATATCGGATATCGGCAACTTTGTCGGCACCGTGTTCCTTGGAGAAGAAGCGGGAAGCGCCACGGCCTGGCCGCCGGATATCGAAAAACCGCAACTGACCATCCTCGATCTCGATCGCTGGCCACAGCAGGAGTCGGTTCGCTTTCCCAGAGCGACCTTTCCCGTCCCCGAACTGGCCGACGCCGCCCGGACTCTTGCCAACGTCAGCGGCCGTCCCGATACAGACGGCATATTCCGGCGGGGAGCCCTGTTCAACCTATTTGACGACACGGTGGTTCCCTCTCCGGCACTGGCCGCTTACCTGCTCGCAGAGAAGGGAGCAGACAACATCCAGATCCGGCAGAAAGAACTTGCCATCGGTCCTCTCTCAGTTCCCATCGACAGCAACGGTTCGTCGATAATCAATTATCGCGGACCCTCCCAGACCCACAGCACCTACAGCGCAGCCGCCATCATTCAGAGTGAAGTCCAGCTGCTCTCAGGGCAAACTCCGACGGTGGATCCCGAGTTATTGAGGGATCGATTCGTGTTCTTCGGATTCTCGGCTCCCGGTCTTTACGACCTCCGTCCTTCCCCGATATCCGAGGTTTATCCGGGAGTGGAAGTGCACGCGACCATGCTGGACAACCTGCTCTCAGGCGATTTCATGAGGGATGTATCAACCGTCAATGCCATCTTGCTGACCCTCGTATTGACCGTTCTGGCAGCTCTGGCGGCAACCTTTTTCTCGGGACCGGGGAAGAGCATCGCCGTGTATGCTCTGTTCCTGCCTCTCCCCCCGGCCTTGAGCCTGCTCGCCTATTCCCGGGGCGCCTGGCTGCCTCTCATCCTCGTCGAGCTGGCCGTAGTAATCACTCTGGTCGGATCGGGGGTGCTCAACTACGCAACCGAAGGGCGTCAGAAACGCTATATCAAGAGCGCCTTCAAACAGTATCTGAGTCCGGCCGTCATCGACCAGCTGATCGCTCATCCCGAGCGACTGAAACTCGGTGGAGAAAAGCGGGAATTGTCGATTTTTTTCTCCGATCTGCAGGGATTTACCGGGATCTCGGAAGGATTGTCTCCGGAGGAGCTGACCAGCCTGCTCAACGATTACCTGTCGTCCATGACCGATATTATCCAAGAGGAAGGCGGCACGGTCGACAAGTATGAAGGCGATGCCATCATCGCGTTCTGGAACGCACCGGTCGAGCAGCCGGACCATTACGTTCGTGCGGTTCGGGCTGCGCTTCGCTGCCAGGCCAAGCTCGCCGAGCTCCGCCCGCAGTTCAAAGACAGAATCGGCAAAGAGATGCGGATGCGCATCGGCATCAACACAGGTCCTGCCGTGGTCGGCAACATGGGCTCCCATACCCGCTTCGACTACACGATGCTGGGCGACGCGGTGAACCTGGCCGCCCGCTTGGAGGGGATCAACAAACAGTTCGGCACCTATACGATGATCTCGCAGGACACGGTCGATCGTCTTGAGGGGACGTTTCCTATGAGGGAGCTGTCCCGGGTTGCCGTTGTCGGTCGAAAGGAAGCGGTGACAGTTTTTGAGCCCTTCCTGCCGGATGACTACAAAAACAGAGAGCAGACGCACCGGATATTCGCCCAAGGGCTCGACCTTTTCTATAGGGGAGCCTTTCAAGAGGCAATCGATACCTTTTCTCAGATCGCCGAACAAGATCCGGCCGCCGCCGCCTATATCAGGAAATGCAGACAGCTCAGCTCCGATCCCCCCGAGAGTTGGGACGGAGTTTGGGTCATGACCGAGAAGTAGCGCGCCGGGTGTTTCGCGCCGAGGAGTATCTGAGGGAATCAAACCTTCACTTGACACAGAATAAATGCGCACGTACACCGTGTCTAAGATTTTTTTGGACACGAATATTCTTCTATACATGTTGGATGAAAACAACGCGGATAAGCAGAAGAACGCCGGAAGATTGTCCGAGCTGTCATTTCGACTCAGATTCTGCAGGAGTTCTATGTGGCAAGCACGTCGAAGCTCGGCGTCGAAGCCTTGTTGGCAAAGAGTATCATGCACTCATTTGAGAACATGGAGGTGATTAGGGAGGTGATCGACACAAGTATCTTGAACCAGATATCCTTTTGGGATTCTCCGGTTGTCGTAGCGGCTGGAAGTGCGCGATGCGATATCTTGTACACGGAGGATCTGAATCCCGGACAGATCATCCTTGGAGTTAGAATCGAGAATCCCTTTCATGCATATCCGACCTCACCCACCTGAGGCCGGCCTGTCTATTTTTCAATAACCTGCGCGTACGGTCGGGCGAAGCGCCGCTCGTAGGCGGCGTTCGCCTTAAGCATCCGGTCCCAGAATAAATTGGTCAGACCGGTTAGGGCCAGCAGGCGTAAGAGCAGGCGCAACCAACCGGGCAGATGCTCGGGGCGGGCCAGCCTGTTGAGTATCTGCTCATCGAAAGTACCGCTGCGCCCGAAAGCCCGCCCCAGCTCCTCGAACAGGGAAAAGAGGCGGCGAGACATCTTCTCCGGCCGCATCTGTATCCCCTCCACTCCCCCGCGGATGATGGTACCCAGGTAGGGGCAGCCCAGCCGCCGGGCCAGAGCGATGTGGTAGCGCTCCACATAGCGGCTGTGGGCCGCCTCCATGAAACCGGACTGCACGAGGAATCCCAGGGCGGGTTTTTCGGCTTGTAAACCGCAGAGCGGCTCCAGGGTTTCGATGAACTGCTTGACGACCCCCGGCATGGCGTCCGTGTAGAGCGGATAGGCTACAAGCACGCTGTCGGCGGTGCAAAAGGCGTCCCGAAAACGCTTCTGCTCGCTCCTGCGGTTCAGATAGAGCACTTCCCAGTGATTGCCCTGCTCCTGTTCGAAGCCGCTCAAGAAGCGCTCGAGCAGGATCTCTGTATTTCCCTTGCTTCCCTTGGGGGAGCCGTTAAACACGCTCAATTTCATAGACTACCTCCTCAACAGGATCACCTGTGGTCTTTACCAGAGTCAGTCGGCTTTTCAGGTTCAGCGCCGTGCGGGCGAGGATCGCAGCGGTGATCTCCAGGTCCTCCCGGGTGTCGATGCCGCCTCTCTGCAGCAGCAGCCCGGTGAGCGGGTAATGTTCGTAGCGGGCCTGGTGGTGGCACTCGCCATCCACCAGAGTGATATAGGGATGGACGAGCGGGATCAACCGGTCCAGGCAGATCTTGAGCTGGGCGCTGAGGAAGCCCATGATTAGGGGCGAGGCGAACAAAACCAGGTCCGATCGCATCACTTCCCGGCACACCTGCGCCCCGTCGTCGCGGAGCACACACTCCCCCGGAGTTTTGAGCCAGCAGCCGAAGCAGCCCGTACAGGAGCGGATCTCCAGGTCGCGCAGCACGATCTCAGCTGTCCGATGATCCCGGGCCGCAAGGGAAGCGACCAGATCCTTGATGTAAGCATCAAAGCCGTTTCCGTTTGCAGACGGATTGCCGTTCAGGATACAGATATTCATGTTGCCACCTCCGGACTCAGCACATATTCCTTTTTCCTGAGCCTGCCGATCACGCTCTCCAGCCACTCCAGGTGGGCGCGGGCCATATGCATGCCGCACTCCAGGGTGAGCATCCAGAAAAAGGTTTCCCGCTCCGATTTTGTCAGCTCCCGGTAGGGGACGACCTGCTCCGGTACCTGCGCGTAGTGTTCGAGCAGGATGCGGAAACGCTGCGCCTCCCGTTCGAACAGGCCTAGAACCTGTTCGTCTTTGAGGCTGCCGGCGAAAAAAACCTGGATCAGACCGGCCGAGCGGCCCTCCTCACCGCGAAGGGGGGCAGCCAGCCAACGGGTCAGCTCCCGCCTGCCCTCGGCGGTGATATGGAAGAGCTTGCGGGGCGGCCGGTTTTCCTGGGCCATCACCTCTCGCCGGGCCCAATGTTTTCCCTCCAGTCGGGTCAGGGTCTTGTAGATCTGGCTCTGGTCGGCGGGCCAGAAATGGCGTACCGAGATATCGAAGACCTTTTTCAGGTCGTAGCCTGTAAAGGGCTGGTACTGCAGGAAACCAAGAATGGCATGCTCCAAGGACATATAATACTCCTCTACTATTGGATTACTCTAATAATAGTCCTTTCCAACAAAAAAGTCAATAAGCAATCCGCTGGATGTGCTCACCTGTGCGGCATCGAAAGCGGCGATCGCGAGCCTTACCCATACCCTCTCTGTGGAGCTCAGCGACTACGGTATTCGTGTCAATACCGAATATCTGGGAATGACCAACTCCATCTCTTCATATCACTTCTTAATGCTTCCAAGAAATCAGGTTCGCGCATATACTTGGAGAAAATTATAACCGGGCAAGATGTAGATGTTGCGTTTCTTTCGTTTTCGTTTGAACTTCAAGATATTCTTCTCGTTCATGCTGATCATCTTCATCACGACGATCAGTGGTCTGTTGATCGGCTATTTGATCATTCGCAATACCATTGACCGGGAAATCCAGATCCGCCTCGCCGACAGCATTACAGCCTATTTCCAGGAGGTTCAGTTTATCGAGAAGGAATGCCTAAAGATCGCGAGAGAACTGTCAACAGACGGTGAGCTCGTCGCGCTTCTCGCTCAGGACGAGTTTGAGGTTCTGGAGAGCAAGCTGGTGCACTACCACCGGCTCGGTATCTTCGACATCATCGAAATCGAGGACCCTGAGGGGAAAGTTATCCTGAGAGGGCACCAACCTGCAGTTACGGGCGATGTGAAGATCGACCAAACAATCGTGAAGGAAGGTCTGGTCGGCAGGAGCGCAGTCAGTTATGAAAAGGGCCAATCCGGTATGGCCATACGGGCTGTCTCCCCCATTGAAAACGGTGGAAAGATCATTGGAGTGCTGATGATCGGATCTCTGTTCTCGAGCGATTTCGCGGAGCACATCAAGCTTCTGACAGGAATGGAGAATGGAATTTACCGTGAAAACGGAAAGGTAATGTCTACCTACCGAGGCTACGACTATCTTCCGGAGGAGGTTCTATCCCAGCTGAGGGCAAATGAAACAGTATTTATCAGGAACGCTCAGCTCAACGAGGAATCCTCTTACTTCATGCTGAAGCCGCTGTTCCTCAAGAAAAACTCCTACTGGGGAGCTTTGAGTCTCGGAGTATCTCAACGGGAAGAGAAGAGATATCTCCGTTACTCGGAAAATCTGCTGTATCTGATGATCGGAATCGGAGTGCTGCTCGCTTTCGTGATCTACGTATTTCTAGCGAGAAACATCAATACCTCACTGGTGAAAATCTTGGCCGGAATGGACGGCCTCAATATAGACAGATTCGACACCCGTATCGAGTTGGCCAGCAAGGACGAATTCGGATTGATCGCGGAAAGCTTTAATCGCCTCGTGCGCAAGCTGAGTTTGTATAGTCAGCGTATACAGAAACTGCAAGACGACATGATCAAGTCGGCCAAACTGGCCACAGCCGGTCAAATGGCCGCCGGCTTGGCCCATGAGATCCGTAATCCTTTGAGTTCGATCAAGATGATGGCGCAGATTCTTCGTGAAAGATATCTCAAAGGCTCAGACGGCCGAAACGAGATCCTCACAATTCTTGAGGAAAGTGAAAGGCTCAATGACCTGATTAAGGATATGCTGGAATTTGCTCGTCCCAGCCCCATGCGCTTCAGTCACCACGACGCCAACGACATCGTGGAAAGCATCTTAAACCTGTTCCGATACAACACAGAGCACCAGAATATCAAAGTGATTACCAGGTTGGACCGCTCAATTCCTCCCCTGTTCCTCGACAGAGAGAAATTCAGGCTTGCGGTGATGAATCTGGTAATAAACGCCATTCAGGCGATGCCCCGGGGGGGCATACTCGAGGTGGTGACTGAACGCCGCCGAAACGGCCGGGTGCTTTTTCGTTTCTGCAACGATGGACAGGAAATCAGCGCGAAAAATCTAAATGTAATTTTCGAACCCTTCTTCACGACCAAGAAAGAAGGCACCGGCCTGGGGCTGGCTATTGTAAAGATGATAGTGGAGCGGCATTTCGCCGCGATTGAAGTTCGAAGTGGTAAAAAGCAGACCTGTTTCTCGATTCTTGTTCCGGATAATCTCGAGCAAAGAATACAGGTAATGTAGAGGAGATAATTTTGGCGACGATTCTGGTCATAGATGACGATCGCGGTGTTGTGGAGAGTTTTTCGGCTTTATTTAAAGGTAAGCACAACGTTCTCGGAGCTTACAACAGAAAGGAAGCGGAGACGCTTCTGCGGGAAAACGATGTAGAGCTCGTTTTTCTCGACTACCGGCTTCCGGGCGAAGACGGCCTTTCGGTGCTGAAGACAATCAGATCCAAAGCTCAAAATGCCGATATCGTGATGATCACGGCCTACGGAAGCCTGGAAACTATCGTTCAGTCCATTGCCCTGGGAGCCTGTGACTATCTCGAAAAGCCCCTCGATATCGAGAAGATTAAAATCATTACTCAAAGAGTGCTCGAGTCGCGGAAAATACGGCACTACGTGCGTGTGATCCAGGATGAGCAGCTGCGCACCTACGACCTGACTCGGGTGGTCGGTAAATCCGAGGTCATGCAGAACGTGTTCAAAGCCATCGGCAGGCTCGTGAACAACGACATCACCGTACTCATAACCGGGGAAAGCGGTACCGGCAAGGAGCTTATCGCCAGAGCGCTGCATTACAACGGTAACCGTAAGAGCGAGCCGTTCGTCGCCGTAAACTGCTCTGCCCTCCCGGAGGCGCTTTTGGAAAACGAGCTCTTCGGACATGAAGCGCAGGCCTATACCGGGGCGACAACCCAGCAGGCGGGTAAGTTCGAGACAGCTGCGGAGGGAACAATTTTTTTGGACGAGATAGGCGACCTGCCCTTATCCATCCAAACGAAGCTTCTCCGTGTTCTGCAGGAGCGGGAGTTCCCGAGGCTGGGAGGATCCCGCAATATAGCCCTCAAGGCCAGGGTCATCACGGCTACCAACAGAAATCTTCTGACGCTTATAAAAAACGGTACTTTCAGGGAAGATCTCTACTACCGCATCAACGTAGCTTCCATCCAAGTCCCGTCGTTGCGGGAGCGCAAGGATGATATCCTTCCGCTTGTAGAGCACTTTATCAACGTCGCCTCCAGCAAGCTGAATAAAAACCTGCACGGGGTCGCGGGAGAGGCACGGGCCATCCTGGAGCGCTACCCGTGGCCCGGAAACGTCCGGGAGCTGGAGAATGTCATCCTGAGCCTGGGCATCAACTGCCAGAGCGGGATCATCCAAGCGGCTGAGATACCCCGATATCTTCTTGGAAACACTGAAGAGCCCGATTTGTTCTCTGCCTTCGCCGACGCCTTTTTAAAAAAATACCCGGACCGTAACGGGCTGCTCCAGCTCCTGTACAGGAGTCTCGAACCGCCTTTGATCCGCAAGCTGCTGACGATGCTCGGCAACAACAAAACTGCGGTAGCCGCACGGTTAGGAGTTAGCCGCGTTACCTTGCAGCGCAGGCTGTCCAACCTGTAGCCATTGTAAAGATTCTGTACGTATCCCGTTAAACTTCTAGACACTTAGCTTGCTCTCTTCGCCCCCCACTCAGTTGATTGTTACTAATACCAATTCCTTATACTAAATAGATTTATATCTTGCTGTGCCTCAGATCCTCTCGAGTCTGGTACAAAAATTGCATAATAACCTTGAGTTCATGTTAGGAGGAAAAGGGAATGAAAAGCCTTGTAAAGGTTTTGTTTCGACAAAGAATCAAGCTTGAGGAGTATCTATTCGCCGGAATCAAAGTCTTGCAGGAGCTCGTTGAGATGCTGTTAACCACAAAACAGGACGGTCAGGATCATGATCACGCGGACCGGATGCTCGACTTGGAGGTGACGTTTGAAGACAGCTTCTCCCTTTTTCTAGAAAGCTTAGACAAGAAGTACTATTTGCCGTTCTACTGGGAGGATATATACGAGGTCTACACAAATCTTGGAAAGATCTTTGCAACCTTGCATGTCTACTATACAGAGCAACGTATTTTTAAGACCCGTTTCTCGTTTAACCACTTTCTTGAGATGGAAGGCCGGGTTTTAGAAAACATGAAGTACTACCTTAAGGAGTACATGAGCAACCGGAAATATTCCCAGGAATTGCTTAAAAACAATCAGCATGAGCTTAAAAACTTCAGCCGACTTTACTATCACGGGATCGCTTCAATCAGCGAAGAGGGCGAGCGGTCACACGTCACGCTGCGACTTCTTGAGCTTTTCTTGAAGATCAACACGGTAAACGCCACGATACAGAGCCTTTTGCAGAAAATCCTCATCGAGACCAATCTGTGACGGATTCACTACTGGTAGGGGCAGTTGCCCTCAGTCTGTTGTTTGCATTTACCAATGGAATGAAGGACGGTGCCAATGTGTTTGCCACGGCCGTCTCCTCCCGTTCCCTGACATTCCGGCAGGCCCTGTGGCTGGTCACTCTGGCTGAGTTCTGTGGCCCTTTTTTCTTGGGGATTTCTGTAGCCCTGACGGTTGCAAGAGGTATCATCCGAGTCGATCTGTTGCCTCACCACATTGATTCTTTGCTACTCGTGCTCAGCGGTGTAGCCGGCGCTCTTCTATGGAACGTTTTCTGCTGGTTTGTTCGATTGCCGACGAGCTCTTCCTTTGCCCTTGTTGGCGGGCTGATTGGCCCAGTTTTTTTTCGCTACGGACTCTCCGGGATTCCGTGGGTCGTCTTTCTGCTGAAAGTCGTCGGGGCTCTTATATTGTCGCCTTTCCTGGGAATCATTTTTGGTAGCCTCGGGTACCGGCTGCTCACCCGGCTCCTGGAAAACGCTCCATGGAAAACAGCAACCTACCTGAAGAAGCTGCAGATCGTCAGTTTGATAATTCTCGGGATAAACCACGGAACCAACGACTCGCAAAAAACCATGGGCTTGATCGCCCTGATGCTTTATCTGACCGGAAAATCGCTGCGCATGGATATTCCGCTGTGGGTAATGGTGGCTAGTGTCGCCAGCCTGTCCCTGGGTGTTACCATGGGTGGTACGAAGATCATCCGTACGGTGGGCTACGACATTTTTCGGGTTCGTCCTTATCATTCCTTCAGTGCCCAGCTGGCTGCTTCGCTGGTATTGCTTTCGTGTAATCTTATCGGAGCACCCGTGAGCACAACCCAAATCATCAGCTCTTCGGTCATAGGTGTAGGTAGCGCCCATCGCCGCAGTGGGGTACGCTGGCAGGTGATCCAAACAATCCTGCTAGGCTGGATTATAACCATCCCCTTAACGGGAGGACTGGCGCTGCTGTTGTATCTGGTTTTTCGGCAGCTTATTCGATAACACAGGAGGTAATAATGATGAAATTTGCTCTATTCCGAAAGGACAGCAAAACAGACTTTTATCAGCTTCTCGTCGACCACGCCAAGACGGTCTATGACGCCTATATCACATTAATTCGCAGCCTGGAGGAGGAAAACGAGGAGGCGGCTGAGCGCGTATACTTCCTGGAACGTGAGGCGGATGATCTGAGGAGGATCCTGATCGACCGTTTGAACCGCACTCTGATAACCCCTTTCGACAGGGAGGATATATTCGCACTCTCCCGAGCCGTTGATGAGATTATCGATGCCGCCCAAAGAACGGTGGAGGAGCTGCACATCTTCAAGGTGCAACCGGATGACGACCTGATTGCCATGGCCAAGGTGGTGGAAAAAGGTACATTGGAAATCTACGACGCACTAAAAAATATGAAACGATTTCCTTCCGTAGCCCTGGAGCATGCCAAAGCGGCTAAGGCTACGGAGAACCAGATCCATCACATCTACCTCAAGGCGCTGGCGGACTTATTCGAAAACC
>CAYMGP010000070.1:0-21778 GCA_964390045.1 uncultured Spirochaetaceae bacterium
CTGGTGGGTTCAGCTCAAATCGAAGATCTGTCTTCCTCTGTCCCGGATGAATGACCTGGGCGTGGGTGCCGGCTGCGAAGGGGATCTGCACACCACCATCCTGATGCGACTGCTCTTCGTCCTGGCCGGCCGGTCGGCTATCAACGGGGATTTTTTGCGCCTGTTTCCGGATTCCAACCAAATCCTCTTCTCCCACTGCGGTGCCGGACCTTTCAGCCTGGCCCGCAGCAGGGCCGACATTGAGCTGCTGCCATCCATTGAAACCCGTGATGGGATCGGGGTTTTTTTTCCGGCAGATCAACAGGGGACGGTAACGGCATTGAATCTTATGGGCTCCCGGGCAGGGTACCGTCTCTCTGTGCTGGCCGGAGAGGTGCAGCACACCAATCTGGCCGTGTACCAGGGCAATCCGATGCAGATCCGCTTTGAGAAACCTGTTGGCGAGATCCTTCAGGCCGCTGTGACTCACGGCGCCGGTCATCACTGGAGCATCACTTACGGCAACTATGTCGAGGAGTTCCGGCAGCTGCTGTAGCCGCTCAGACAAGAGCCCACGTAATGACCGTTCAGCCAAAAGGTGCTGTGCCGGAAGATCCCGTCGAACTCCACGCTGAGGCGTTTCCCCAGGTCAGCCTTGGGGATTTCGAATACCTTCCTGTACCAGCCCACGCCGGTCGGCAGGGACCCGTGGACTGCATCGTGCCGGGGGCTGAAATCAGCGGTTTCCACGACGAAATCGTGGGGCAGGTCCACCTCCTGCCAGTCATCATCGGGGTATTCCACCTTGGAAACACCCTGATTACCGCACTTCAGCCATTCGGAAGCCTTGAAGCGATCCCCATGGATAGCGTCGAAGTTGATTAGTACATCGTCACCCAGATGAAACTTCCAGCCGAAGTTCATGGAAAAGACTTCCCGCTTCATAGACTTCCCCCTTACCTCTGTTAGTTCTGCTTCCTGGGATCCCGGACACCTAGATGCAGCACGATCCAGCCGCCAATAAACAAAGCGGCGGACATGATGAAGGTGATTCTGTAGCCAACGAGTCCGATCAGCCAGCCGCCACAGATCGGCGCCAGCAGAAGGGGAGCGGCGATGATGGTATTGGCCAGCGCCGTAAAAGTCGGCAGCCTTTCCGGGCTGCAGAACTCCATGGTGATGCTGTCCCGAGAAACGATCAGGCTTTCCCGGGACAGGTTGGCCAGAATGAAAACCGCATACATCCACCGCTTTCCAGGGGCCAGTGCGATCAAGACTGCTGCGGCACAGCCCAAAACCGCCGTCATCTTGGACAGCCATTTATGCCCCAGTCGATCGGACAGCCAGCCCAAAAAGGGGATGCCGGCAGATTGGGTGATCAGAGCAACCACGGTGAGATTAGCCACAAAGGCATCGTCGGTCTCGAAGGTATAACGGGCGTATACGGCGTAGAATCCCATTCCCATAGCCCCGAAGATAATGAAGAACTGGCTCAGCAGGTATTTGGAGAAGTTGGTATTATCCCGCAGAACCTGGGGGAGCATCTTGAGGTAATCCAGGAAGGGAAGGCTCTCGATCTGTGGCTGCCTAACAGGCTCCCTGATTCCGAACATAAAGCTCCAGGAGAGGGTGTTGGCAACTCCTGCCAGCAGAAAACAGATTCCAAAAGAAACTGGGTAGGAGTAATGGCTTAGGAAATAGCGGGAAAGCAGCGCTCCGGCGATCCCCAGAAGCCCGCCGATAGCTGAGCCCAGGGAAAAGAGCAAGCCCCGCCGATCGGGGAGAATTATCTTTCCCAGCATCCCTTTCCAGGCAGGGGCGGCGTATCCTCCACTTCCCTGGGCCAGAGCCAGGCTGAAGGCCAGAACAGCATAGGCCAGGGGCTTGGGAGCACGGGGCCAGAGAAAGATCGGCACTGCGACAAAGAAAAGAGGCAGCCTTTCCATAAGAGTGACCCTGACCACGAAGGGCGTCTTAACGGAAAGCTGCTCAATCCTGCGGGCCGAGAGCAGCTGGGGCAGGAAAAAAGCCACCTCGTTGATGGCCACGACCAGCCCGATCAGTACGGTGGAACGGGTAAGATAACTCGCGTAGAGGGGAAGGATCGTGGAGGAGAAGACGAAGCTCATGGCCAAGGTCCAGAAGGACATCTCCAGCATGTTGAAGATAAAATTGCGGTGCCTGTTTTGGTGGATGTACTGCTCGTAGCCGGAAGAAAAGGTTCGTTCCATGAGTTGCAGCTGCTCCCAGCGGCTGCCTGCCCACTATCGCAGGGTTGCCTCCTTTCGTCAAGTTTTTCATCATCCCTACATCCGTTTGCAGTAACAATGTTGCTGGGACGATGTTCGCCGGTTTATACTGCTTTCGTTAATAAACTCTAGTGATTGCCACTTATCTTGAGTCACTTAATAAATCTCAAGCTTCACGGGCTACAGAACTGCTCCCATGGGAAGAGAGGCCAAGCGAGTATCTTGATGAGCCCGAGCCCGATTCACCGTTTGTAGACATACGCTGTCTGGTTAATGGGCGGCTGGAAGATGTCTGCCAACACGCACCGTACTCCAATCACCAAGCAAGCTACTGATGCCCCGATCGCGATCCAACGGGGTGGTATCTTGCCGATGATGGCCACTACAACGAGCTGTATATGGCCTCCGAGAATTACCAAGCTCTTCACTGTGTCTCTGTACATGAGTATCTAAGTATTACCCCGCCTGAGAAAACACAACCACGGCAATTCTCGAAAGCCTTATTCGCCCCGCACAGGACGAAACCGCTCAAAGTGGGCAATCGCTTACAAAACTTCACTACAAAAAGGGCGAGCATGCCAGCCCGGCCTCGAAATCACCGTTTAGGGACGAATAACAGCTCTATATGAAACTTTCCTGCGCAGATAGTATAAAGAGTGTTCCGTTTCCCGCGCCTGGAGGGTCTTAAATCGTCCTGCGGCTTCTCGAAGTTGCCGAGCAAAGCGAGGCAATTTGGGCGATGTGAGCAAAACAAACGAAGCCGAAGCCGCTGCTATACGCTGTGCTTTGGAATGGCCGCAATTCAACTATTATGAAAGGTTACGTCTACGCTATGGAGACGATATTGCAAAGAATAAGTGCCGCTTTTATAATTTCTGTCTCTGTAAAAACAGAAACCTCGTATTCCACCTCAATGAGCTGTATTGCCTGTTTGGCAAGGTGCGCGGAATTTGCCGCAACCGCTGCGATAGCTTGGCCAGCGTAGAGTACCTTATCTCCAGCCAGGGTGTTGTCGCTGAGGTACTTGATATTGGCAGCACTCTCACCCAGTTTGACAACCCGCTCTTGGGCCTCCGGAAGATCCTTTCCGGTCACCACCGCATGGACTCCGTCGAGAGCCTCGGCACGGCTCGTATCGATCGAGCGGATGCGGGCATGAGCGTGGGGGCTGCGCAGCACTTGGCCGTACAAGAGTCCAGGTAGTTTGATGTCGGCTCCGAAGACCGCCTGACCGGTCACTTAATCTGCGGCGTCGCAGCGGGCCGGTCGGGTGCCGATCACGGAAAAATCCCCGCTCGCAGGGGTCCGGACAGTCTTGTCAGGTTCTTGTATAACCGAGCCGCGATCCCGGGCGGATTGACCGAGCATTTTGGCTGCAGTTTGCACGGCCACCACGATATTGTCGAATCCGGTGCAGCGGCAGAGGTTTCCGGCCAGCCAGTCGCGGATCCGCCCCTCGCTGGGATCCGGGTCACGGTCGAGCAGAGCCTTGGCGGCCATCAAAATCCCGGGGGTGCAGTAGCCGCATTGCAGGGCTTGCTCCTGAATAAAAGCTCGCTGAAGCGGATGGAGGCCGCGCCAGTCGGCCAAGCTCTCCACAGTCTCTACATCCTGGCCCTCGATCTCCTCGCCGAGCACGAGCCGAGCACGAGGCAGGAGTTCACCAGCCGGCCGTTCAGCAAGACGCTGCAGGCGCCGCAGTTCCCGTCGTTGCAGCCCTCCTTGGTACCGGTGAGATCCAATACATCGCGCAGGCACTCCAACAGGCTCTGGTAGGGCTCACAGAGGAACTCCACTTGTTCACCATTGATCCTGGCACTGACTCTGGCTTTGTTACTCACTGGGCGCTCCTTGCCCTGGCATAGCGGTCCCATCCCGCTGGATAGAAGGGGACGCCTTTGCTCGCCGTACGGCCTCGCTCAAGATCCGTTTTACGAGCACTCCCACCAGATGACGCCGCTGCTGCTCGGTTCCCCGGACATCGCTAATCGGTCTGGCTGCATCCTGGGCGATTATTGCCGCTTCGGCAAATGCCGCTTGGGTTTCCGCCTCCTCGGTGAGTTCCTTCCCCACCAGGCTGCGGCCAGCTTGCTCAATCAGCAGGGGAGTGGGTGCTACTGCGCCCAGGGCGATGCGGGCGTCCAGAATATTATCGCGGTCCCGATCCAGCAGAATCCAAGCACCTGCCCCTGCAACGGCAATATCCATCTCCCGGCGAGGGGTGAAGCGCAGATAGCAGGCTCCTGATCCGGGTGGGGGAGAGGGGAAGTGAATGGAGGTCAACATTTCCCCTTTGCCGAGTACGGTTTCTCCCGGACCCACACAAAACTCTTCCACCGGGACGGAGCGGGTCCCTTGCGGGCCGGCGATGATACAATCCGCCTTTAGAACGATCATCGCAGGAATGGAGTCGCCGCTCCTACGCTCAGGCCTTCCTCAGGATCGTAGGAGATGCTGTTGAGCTCAGGGATTCGTTTGACATCCACAACCAACTCCAGCTCGATCAGGCCGCGGCGCAGCTGCACCAAGAGGTCGGTTCCTCCGGCAAGCGGGCGAGCCCTTTCCCCTTTATCGCTTAAAAGAGCCACCACCTCGTTGACGGAGGAGGGGGCTGAGTAGTGGAAAGATCTCATGAATCAGTCTCCATTCCGCTTTATCTTACCTCAAAATCACCACGGTTAAAAATGAGAACCCTCTAATCCCGCCACTGCTCGGGGAAATCCGGCAGCAGGCCGAAGCTGTCCATGTCAAAGTTCTTGAAGCCCAGCTTCAAGGCCGGTGATTCCGGTTTTAGTCGGTAATCTCCTGTTTTTGGATCAACGAACAGCGGGTCGGCGAAGACGGAGTGTTTATCGAAACCTCTAGCCTGCCACTGCTTCAGAGTGTACTGGCTGTAACTCTCTCCCCTCGGGGTGATGCCTACCAGGAATTCGCCGGTCTCATTGAAGGCCAGGTTGTAATCACATTCTTCTATTAAAGAGTCTTCCGGCACCTGATAGAGTTGAAAAACGTCATCCCCCATCCGTTCCCGCACGTATCTCACGCCCAGGTCCGGACGATCGTACCGGGAGCTTAGAACGGTGATATTTCTCAGATAGCGGTCGTGAGCATTTTCGTAACTGATGGAGAAATGGGGTTGGATGAGAGGATTGATGAAGATGTTGTTCTCCACCAAGCGGTAATCGCCCTCGCGGCACTTGACGGCCATACCCAGGCACAGGTTGCTGTAGATGTGGAAGTTGGATGAACCATCGTCAAGATCGATCCCGTAGGGACCCCAGTCACTCAGGCCGGGACGGGGTATCTCATAAAAAAAGTTATTGCGAATGATCGTCGTCTCTTGAGCATCCTGCTTCACATCCCCAGCTTCATGCGAGGCGGGACCGTGGGACTGCTCCCGGCACCAGTTGCTGTCCCGCCCCCAGGAGTTGAAAGGCCCGTGGTCACCGGTCTCCAGGACCGTATCGTGGATTTTGTTGAACTCAACGACATGTCCTCCTCCCCAGCAGTCGTTGATGCAAATGGCAGCCCGGGGCATGCTGTGTATATGATTGTGGCTGATAGTGGTCCGCTTGCTGTTGGCGCAGAAAACTCCAGCGACCTGTTTTCCGAAAAAACCGCAGTCGTGGATCAAGTTGTTGCCGATCAAATTATCGGCGGGGAAAGCCATGACGCTTCCCCTGGTCAGATGGCGTGATCCTACCACGCACACGGCGCTTTCCCCCGTTCCCGTAAATCTGTTACCCGTCACCCTGTTGTGCCGATTGTAGTTGTTCAGGAAAACGGCATTGCCGCCTACGGCGTCGAAGTAGGAATTTTGTATGGCACAGTACTCCGTTCCTTCCAGGAAGACAGCTCCCCCGCGGTGGATCATCCAGTCTCCCCTGGACGGATACTCGTACGAATCGAAAAAGGTAGAGGTGGTATGGGTAATTCTGAAACCCGAGAGCTTGACATGTTTAACGGGATTGCTCTGTGAGCCCTTAAAGACGATCAGGTCCTTCACCACCGGAGCTACGATCTTCGCCGTGGCGAGATCAACACCTTCGGATGGAATATAGTAGAGGATGCCTTCCCGCCTGTCCAGGTACCACTCCCCCGGGGCGTCGAGCTCTTCAAACACGTTTTCGATAAAGAAGCGCGAGCCCGAACCCATCGACATACGAATCCCGAACTGGAATCCCCCGTAGCCGAACCAGATGATGTGTTTCCGCCAATCGATTTCTTCGATTTCCCATTGGGCATTGCCCCAGTAGTGGGAAAGGAAGATGTGCACCACCGCTTCCTGGGTCCTGGCCCACTTCTTGTTCGTGAAGGTGTCCGGGTCGAAGATGAAGCCCAGGGGCGAAGCATTGGGGGGTCTGAGCAGATTCCTCTCGGCTATCCTCTGTTGTTCCAGCTCGGGAGACAGGCCGTCCTTGGCATTGATGTAGCCCTTCCCCTGCACCCGCGGGTTCTCCGGGTCGTGGTTGGGATAGCGTGCCCGGATCTGCCGCTTTCCGTTGACGAACAGCTGGGTGAAGTCGAGCTTTCCCTCCTTCACTTCCGGAAGCTCGCACATCATGATGCCCTCCCGGTAGGGCTTCCATGTCCCGGTGATTTTTTGCCCGCCGCTCAATACGGGTACCTCTCCGGGATAGGCGCTGTAGGTGATGGGTGCATCCTCTGCTCCGGAATCCTCCGGCTCGAAGACAAGGGGCTCCTTCAAGTAGTAGGTACCTTCCCGGACAAGGACAGTGATTGGCTCTTTACTTTTTTTCATCCTAACAGCACTCTGAGCCCGCTTCAGGGTCGCAAAGGGACCATCTGTTTTGTCGCTGTTGGCATCCGGTAATGTTCCCGACCAGGTGTCGTTACCGTCCCTCGCTACGTAAAAATCTGCTGTTTTCATATCGATCTCTCCTATCCGGATACAGTTTACTGTCAACAATCATTTTAAGACTTTGACAAGACTCGATAGATTATCCATTTTCATCCATTATATAGAGTAGTGTTATATAGTGGAGTGTAACGATGACAGAAAACAAATTCCAATGGTTTGACGAGGCAAGATTCGGACTCTTCATTCACTTGGGTCTGACCAGTGTTCTGGGCAGGGGAGATTACAGTGTGGCCGACAGCAGGGGAGGGGATATCGTCTTTCCCGGAAAGAAGATGTCGGGGGCGGAGTTTGCCAGGCTGGCGGATAGATTCAATCCAGACAAACTCAGCGTAGACGCCTGGGCCAACCACGCCCTGGAAGCGGGGATGCGCTACGCGGTTCTCACAACGAACCATCATGAGGGTTTTTGCCTCTGGGACAGCCGGGTGACGGAGTTTACCTCGGTAAAAACGGCTACCAAGCGGGACTTGGTGGCGGACTTTGTGGAAGGTATGCGCAGGGCAGGATTGCGGGTCGGCCTCTATTATTCCATCCTTGACTGGCGTTTTGAAGCCCATTGGAATGGACCTGAGAAAGACCCGGAAGATTGGCGCCGATATGTTGAGTATATCCATAACCAGGTAAAGGAGCTCTGCACCAACTACGGGAAGATCGATGTACTCTGGTTTGACGGTGACTGGCCTTACGATCCCCCGGCGTGGAGGTCAGAGGAACTATTGGGTATGATTTATAAACTTCAACCGGATATTCTGGTCAACGATCGTACAGCCCTCCCGGGAGATTTCGATACTCCCGAGAACCAGATTATCCCCTCTGAGAGGCATTGGGAATCTTGTCAGGTGATGCAGGGAAGCTGGCACTATAACTCTAAGACAAAAGTGATGGATACCCGCAGCATCCTGTTGAGGTTGATCCGCTGCGCCATGGGAGGAGGTAACCTCTTATTGGATGTTGGGCCCAGACCGGACGGGACCTTTCCCGAGCCTTGTGTGGAACGGTTGCGCGAGGTCGGCCGCTGGCTGAAGAAGCATGGGGAAGGTATTTATGGATCCGAACGTATTCGCTATAACCTTCGACATTTTCACACCCGCAAAGGGGAGACACTCTACCTTTACTTCTGCGGGGAAGTTCACTGGCCCTTCTGGGGGAAAGAGTACTGGTTGTACGGTGTGCCAGAGCCTGTGGAGTCGGCCTTCATTCCATCCACCGGCCAGGAGATTGAGGCACAATGGGACGACGGAAAGCTTGGCCTGATAGGTCTTCCAAAGAAGTGTCCGGACATCATGGGCACAGTAGGTTTGCGCCTCAAGTAAGATGCAATTGAACGACAGCCCAAGGACAGGGAATTTTCTGGGTTAGAACGGAGTATCAAAGAGGTAGAAAGTTTCCACCCGCGTGGACCATTAAGGCCGCTGCAGGTGGATTCCCAGAGTAAGCAGGGGGCCTGGCACGTTCTACGACAAGATCAGCTGTGGTTGCCACCTCGACCTACTTTCATCTCTTCAGGTTGCTGTTGGCGCCTCATCGAGCAAATACAGTGTCTCGCCTGCCTTTTCGATGTAGAGGATGCCTTCGTCCTCTCGTTCTTTCCAATCGTCAAGATCGATGCTGTCCGGATCAAGATATCCGAGCCCGACTTTCCGACACAATGCGGCTGGAATCCTGGAAGCCACCGTGACTTTTATACGCGTTTTTTCCACACCGTTTCTGTATGTCCCGCGGCCCTTTATATAAGCGGAAACAGCCATAACCGAGCGGGGTATTTTGGAGTACATCTTCATATTCCTCATGAAATATTCACTGGTATGGTAGCCGATCTTCTCCAACAAATGCCCATGGGTGTAAGATAGCGAGTCGATATGAGGGGCAAAAATGACGATCTCTCCGCTGTCCTCTACGACCCCTTCTGTCTTGTAAACGCATTTACCGCCGGTCCATAAGTCCTCATACATCGTTGGAGCCTGAGCCAATACTCTTTGGAACGTACGTGGTTTTCGTACGATGTGTAGTTTCGCAGAAAGTTCAACTGCCTGTCTCCACGACTCGAAGACAGAGCCGACGTAGAGCTCAACCAAACGGCCGTGATGGACTACGAAGGAGACGCAGTGTACCGGTTTCGGAATCTTCTTCGCCGCCTCATCGATGATCCGGCGGACGGCTGTATCCTTTCGACCGATAACGTTCATGTTTCCAATCAGAGCCCCAAGCCAGTGGGTGACATCTATAATTTCCTGACCGCTTATACCGGGAAAAAAATATTTACTGCCGCCGGAGAATCCTGCAATTTCGTGAGGAAAAACCGGTCCCAAAACGATGAGATGATCATAATCGAGAATCCGTTTGTTGATCCGTAGTACGACCTCCTCGTTGAGGTATCCGGCGCTGGCTCGCGCGATAAACTCCCTGTCGAGTACACCTATCTGAACAAGCATCTCGGCTTTATCCCACTCGTGGTTGAAAAACCTGAGATCGTTGAACTGATCAGCGTAGGTTTGTTCATCGAGGGCCAAGTGACCTAGGATGGCGAATCGCGACATGGGCGGGTGAGTTCCCAGGGCAACGAGCAGGTGAATGCATTGGACGCGCTCTACAAGAATCTTGTAGACCTCTTTAACTAGGGTACCGATGGGTGCAGTTCTCGTTCCGTCCGGTATTATCACGAGCACGCGTTTTCCAGAAGGAATGCATCGGTTTAATTCTTTCTCAAGCTGTTATATCTTATTCGTCTTCATGGCCTTTTCACTGATTTTGCTATCCTTTCCTCCTCAATCAGTAGAAGCGGCCTGATCGCCTCTATCATGAATCTCCGGGTGGCCAGTTTGGTTTACATCCATCTCTGGGCTCTCCGCCTCACCGTTTTGAGTGAGAAAACCGGGCTCAGGACAACTCGATCTGAATCTTTATGCTGCTGGGCTTGGGATTGGTAGCATATTCAAAGGCTTTGATTCCATCCTGGAAGCCGTAGGTTTCCGTAATCATCGCTTTGACATCGATCATGCCTGAATCCATCAGATTCAAAGCCCTGGGATGCACATGAGCGTAGCGAAAGATCGTCTCGATGCTTGCTTCCTTGACCTGAGCCGCCAAGATATCGAGCGGTACGATTCCTGATGCCGGCATGCCGATATAAACAACCCGCCCTCCCGGACGGAGCATCTCGAAGATACCTGCTGCTGCTTTCTCGCTGCCGCTTGCTTCGAACACCAGATCGGCTCCCCAACCTCCGGTCGTTTTCCTAACAACCTGAAGCGGATCCTCCTTTTCGATGTTCACCGGCCGCACGGGTCCGAAACCGGCGGCAATGTCAAGCTTGGGCTGCTTAAGGTCGGTGATGATTACTTGACCGCAGCCCGCCACCAGGGCGGCCAGGGTCGTGACCATGCCGATCGCTCCGGCGCCCACAACTACCGCAATATCACCCGGCTTGACCTTGGCCTTGGTCACCGCATGCATACCAACCGCCAGGGGCTCTACCATCGCTCCTTCCGCCAGGCTCACCGTTTCAGACAGCTTGTAGGTGTACGCCGCCGGATGAACCACGCTGGGCCGCAGGACTCCGTGGATCGGCGGGGTCGCCCAGAAGCGCACCGCCGGGTCCAGGTTGTATAGACCGAGCCGGCTAGCCCTGCTGTTCGGATCGGGAATCCCTGGTTCCATGCAGACCCGGTCTCCGACTTTCAGGTTTTTAACCTCACTTCCCACCTGCTCGATCACACCGGATGCCTCGTGTCCGAGCACCATCGGCTCCCGTAAGATAAAGGGACCGATCGTTCCGTGCTGATAGTAATAAACATCGCTTCCGCAGATCCCGACATTCCGGACAGCGATCAGAACATCCTGCGGGCCCATGTCTTCTCTGATCTCGATGTCCCGCAAGGACAGCTGATTTACCTTCTCCAACACCAAAGCGTCCATATCGATCTCCTTTCCATAGCCCGAACGCCGATATACACTTATCGCCCCAAAGTCACCGTCACTCGTACATCGGATACCGCCTGTTTCTTGTCCAGGTTCTCCACCTGCACCTTGATATACATGACCTCGGCTTGCAGACCTTGGGTTTTTCTCGCTCGCTCGCCTGCTTTGGGGGCGATGTCGAAAGAGCAGAGATCTTCAGTGTCGAAATGGATTCCGTCGCTGCTCGATTTCACATGAACCCTTAAGCTTCTTTCCGCCTTCTCGTGGCAGGTGCACTCAGTCGTCAGAGAAACCGAGGAGGCCGCAGTGAGGCTGATCGGTGGGCAGCCGGAAAGGCGGGCCGTCCTACCGCTCTCATAGAGCGGATGATTCAAGTCGCTGATTTGGCCGGGAGCGAGGGATTCCAGCGACACCGCCGGCATGGATAAGCGAAACGGGGTGTCCGTAGCCAGGATCTGGACGCCGATATCCTCAGCCCAGGGTTCAAAATCGGCCCGTGAGCTGTAACGCAGGGTGTGGTACACGTAGTAGAAGGGATACTCCCAGAGGGCGTGGACTTCGGCGAAGGCGGAGGCATCGGGATTATTCTCCCTGGGTGCGACGGGATTGTCCACGTGCTTCATCCAATGAAAGCCGTCCAAGCTGCAAGCATACCCAGCTGTCTCCAATTTTTCCCATTTGGTGCCTCCGTAGAACATGTGGAACACTCCGTCGTGGTAGAGCACACCGGATTCGGAGTATCCTCCATCTTCCCAGGCCCCCCACTCGTCCGGCGCTAAGACCGGATTACCCTCGTAGCTCTGCCAGGGACCTTCGAGCCTGTCCGCTGTTGCCAGTGCCATGGGCCCCTGATCGGGGGAGTTTTTATCCACGGGAAACTCATTGATCATGTGGTATTTACCGTTTACTTTGACCACTCCGCCAATATAGCCGAAATTCTCGGCGATGATGGGATTCTTCTCATACTTCTTCCAGGGTCCCAACGGATGGGAGGCATAGGCCAACCCCACCCGGAAGTTTGCCGAGTAAAACATGTAGTAGCGCTTCTCTCCCTCCTTGAGGACTGCTGCACAGGCTACCCATTCGTCTTCCCAGCTTCCCTCGGGGCCCAGATCGATGATCGGATTTTCCTCATGCTTCTTCCAGGGACCCAGGGGGTGAGGAGCGGAAGCGACTCCGATTCGATACCCTTCGCGGAGCCATTTATTTTTATCCTTGGGATATCCGTGGTAGTACAGGTAGTAGGTCTCTCCATCCTTGAGCACATTGCAGCATTCGATGAAATTGCCGTCCCATTCATCCTCGCCGCCGGTGATCAGAATGGGATTGGGTCCCGGAATCTGGATGAATCTCCGGGTTGACAGTGTGGTGAGCCTTTGGTCATTTATCATTAAATCCTCCTCTGCATCCCTTCGCTCAGGACGAAACCCGGTAACGAATTTCTTAATCCTTGTTATACGTATATGCTTTTGATGAGGAAAGGATGTCAAGAGGCTTTCTCATAACTGAGGCCAGCAATAGCCTGCAAGCCTAACTGTCAGTTTGCGGAGTGTCCACTGGAACGACATGTTTGCGCAGGAACAGCGTGAAGCAGAGAGCTCCGCACAGCATGAGACCTGCCGCTACGGTGAACAGCCATGAGAATCCAAGTGACGAGATCATGAAGCCACCAGCGAAGAGGATCCCGGACCCTCCGAGGCCCCAGGCCATTGTGTAGGCACCAGCCATCACCGAACGATGTTCGGCAGCTACGATGCTCTGGTGGTATAGATCCAAGGCCGGAGAGTAAAGGAAAATAGTAGCCAAAAGAAGAACGAATCCTACCACCGCAAAAGTCACCGATCCAGAGACGATGAACAATATGATCCAGATAACAGAAAGAAACAGACCATAGCGGATGACACGCCGAGGTCCCCATCTTTTAATTAATATTGCAGACACTGCGACAGCCGGCATGCCCAGGATACTCGCCGTGCCCATCATAATCCCTATGATTTGTGACGGCAAGCTGAATTGTCGGTCCATGAACACATTGAAGAACCTCCGAACCGATTCGCCCCCCATGCTGGTGAGCAGAGTGACGAGAGCGACGAGCAGTATCGGCAGGAAGGGAAGTCCCGTAGCCTTCGCCTGGGTCGGCTCGTCCTTGTTTTCCTCGCCCAGTTCGACCGCACCGATCCGGAATACGTAGTACAGGCCCACGAGGAAGAACGGCAAGGCCACTGCCAGAGACAGCCGATAGGCGAGGGGCGATTCCCTCTCAACCTGCAGTACCTGCGACCAGATCCGCGGGAGGAATCCCGCAACCAGGCTGCCGGTGAAAGTGCCAAGTATCTCAATTGCGTACCTGAATGAGAACACACGGTTCTTGTTCTCGGGCTTGCAGGTCATCAAGAAGGGAAAGGAGCACACTACATACAGCGCAGCGCCTATGCCCATGAGCGTGCTGCCCACTACAAAAAGGGGGACAACAACCCTCTTTGATACGGATTCAGCGCCCAGGATGACAGCAAATCCGAAAATAACGACGAATCCCCCCGCGATCATAAGTGTCCTGATCTGTACCCGCCTCCCAAGCATCCCGGCCGGGAATGAGAATAGGGAGAAAACGAGAAAGAAGGTGCCGTTCACCACGCCTATGACACCGGTAGACAGGCCAAGGCGCAGCATGTACAGGTTGAACAGCACCATTGTCAGCCCGGCCCAGCTGAAGATGATGAAGAAGTAGCTGTAGTAGTAGAGTCTTATGTCTCTTTTCAGCTTACGGAAGGCGCTAATATCTATTTGCAAATCGATCTGCATGGAGATTCCTCCCCCAAAAAACACAGCCTCAAAAAGCAAGGAATCATATCTAGAAGCTAGCTGGTGAGACCGGGTCCTTTTATTATACATAGATTTGCTTGACTGTACGGTCTGGGCTGATATAAGTATATCTATTCGTTCTGTCGAGAGGAGGCAGTGCAATGGGAGAAACGAAAGTGAAGATCACCTGGTTGGGGCACGCTTCTATCCGGATCAGCGCCAATGGGAACACAATTTTTTTCGATCCCTGGATCGAGAAGAACCCCAAATGCGACCTGGAATTGAAGGATATTAAAGAGGCAAATGCGGTCTGCGTGACCCACGGGCACGACGATCATATTGGCGATTCCATCCCGATCGTAAAACAAACGGGCGCCCGGCTCATATGCAGCCCCGAAATTGCGATCTATGCCGACAAGAGAGGGATCGGGTACGATACGGATTCCTATCCCCTCAACATCGGGGGCAGCTGGAATACGGAAGCCTTTTCGATAACCATGGTGCATGCCGATCATACCTCCGATATCTTGGGCGAAGAGTTTCAGAAAGAAGGAACGGTAATGCCCGGTTCGGGGTGCAGCGGGTATGTGCTTCAATTGGCGGAAGGTCCCTGTATCTACTACACGGGAGACACCGGTGTCTTCTCCGATATGGCTCTCATCCGAGAGTTGTACGGTCCCGACTTGGCCATATGCACCGTAGGGGGCAAGTACAATATGGGCTACCGGGAAGCGGCCTATGCCGCAGCTCTGATCGCTCCGAGATATTTTATACCCGTTCATCACGGCACCTTTCCCAATCAGCTGCTGGATTTGCAGCTTCTTAAAGCGGAGATGGGTGTCAGAGCTCCCAAAGTCCAATTGGTTGGTATCGAGCCGGGGGAGAGCTTCCAATTCGAATAGGCACTTTCCCATTCGCCTGAGAATAGTTAGGGAGGTTTGAGCAATGATCGAGCTGTATATTTACCTAGAGCCCTTTGCCGGCAAGGAAGCGGAATTGGAATCGACCTTTGACAAAGTATTTGTACCAGCCATCTCCGTCCAGGACGGATTTCGGAGAGTGTCCCTTCTCAAGCACCGCAATTCCCTGAGGAGGTACCAGATAGATCTGTCCTTTGATACGGAGGATTTGAGGCTGAAATGGGTGGCCTCCAAAGAACATCAGGAAGCCTT
The DNA here is from genome assembly GCA_964390045.1 of uncultured Spirochaetaceae bacterium. Classification (GTDB taxonomy): domain Bacteria; phylum Spirochaetota; class Spirochaetia; order SZUA-6; family DRHE01; genus CAYMGP01. The sequence goes on from CAYMGP010000070.1 coordinate 15,003, forward strand.
TCCCCAAATTGCCGGGCTCTGCCAGCGCGTTTCATGGGCCGGCTTTGACACGGTCTCTCAGAAAGAGAAAGGGTAAAATCCTATTCTTTGTGGTGAAATGAGGTCATTTCATGAAGAATCCAGCAAATATAGCCAGCTACGATCCCAAAATTGATGGGGGCTGTGCTGTGGCCTTCGGCTACGACGTGGACATCCCCAGAGACCTGGCTTACCTCTACAACTGGGAGCTCGGTTGGCTGGCCAAACCGGGAGGAACGGCAGTCACCGATTACTACCACGGCCACTTGAATGAGGATATTGTAGTATATACTCGGAAACTGTCAAGTTTTTCCCGAGTAGTCGGGTGACGTAATAAAGCTACCCTTTACAGTTTGCCGGTTATCGAATACAGTATTTCCAGCATTTTTACACGTATAACATAAATTTAAATTACACGGAGGTAGAAGGTGGAAAGGAACGTATTGGCAGAAAGAGGATTTGTTCATGTGATGGGACCGTCCCCCGCCATCGTACCGGGGGAGAGGGATGCCTGGGACGGCTGGATCCTGGAGTCCTGCGACATCTTCAGGGATGAGCATACCTACTACTGGTACTACCACGGCAGAGGAGATAAGAAGCTCTATCCGAAGTTCTACCGGGTAGGCGTGGCCACAGCTCCTACACCTTTGGGACCGTGGACCCGCTACGAGGGCAACCCGATCCTGGATTACGGAGCCGATGGCAGCTGGGACGAACACTCCGTGGACTGCGTCTGCGTGATGAAGGAAGGGGCCTATGACCTCCTACCGGAGAAGCCCAGCTACTACATGTGGTACTCGGCGATGGGAAAAAGCGGGCGCCACATCGGCTTGGCCACGGCCAACAGCCCTTTGGGGCCCTGGAAGAGGTACGAGGGCAATCCGGTGGTCGAAAACTTCGGCTACATCGGCAGCGTGATCAAGGTAAATGGTAAGTTCTACATGTACACCCAGTACCCGGTTGGGGTGACCGATCAAGGCCCGTACTGCGTGGCCACCGCCGACAAGCCCGAAGGTCCCTGGACCAAGTACGACCGCAATCCCATCCTCGTTCCCGGTGACTGGGGGGCCTGGGACGACGGGGGCTACTCAGAGGCGGCTGTTTGCTACAGCGATGGGGTATTCCACTGGTTCTACGGAGGAACCAAAACCCAAAAGCTGGAGAGCATCGGCTATGCCTACAGCTTCGACGGGTACAACTTTATCAAGTACAGCGGCAATCCCATCGTTACGTTGGGCAGGATTCCGGATGCTTCAGGATTTGCCGAAGTGAAAACACTTATCGAGCCGCCCTTTGTCTACCTATACCACACGCTCAGGTATATCTCCCGTTTTCGGAGTGAAGAGGGTTGGGAAGTTGAAGATCTGGCCATTCAGGTCCTCTCCACGAGTGCCTCTTTCCGGCTGCCCATGCCGATCCTGAGTCTCCCTTCTCTGGCTCCTAATGCGGTGAGCGCTCTGGAGGACTGTCTGCCGGTGAGCATGGACAGCGTTTCTGCGGTGGCACTCACTCTGGAGGCCGACTTTTCTTCCCAAGCCAAGGCGGGCTTGAGCATCCATGTGCGGTCAAGCTATGACGGTATCGTCTACGACAGTCAGGACATCTGCTGCTTCGAAGTCGAGGTGGAGGCTGGCCGGACGGTAAGGAAGACGGTTGAGATCTCACCAAAGGCCAGGTTCTTCAAAGTCCTCTGTGAGAATCTGGACGGATCTTCGGGGATTTCGGAACTAAAGGTGATCGTTACAGTAGGCCGGTAGAAGATTGATACGGATAGAGGATTGCCCTGTCTCGGGCGTCCCGGAGATCAACTTGATAGGAGGTATACATGCGCATCGCTGTTGGGCTTATCATGCACGAGGCGGATATCTTTTCGCCTCTGAAGGCTACCCTGGAGGACTGCAGGCAGACCCATCTCCTGTTCGGGGAGGACATGCTGCGCTTTCACCGGGGCAGGGAAACGGAGCTCAACGGAATCATCAAGGTGGCCGATAAAGAAGGAATTACTCTCTTTCCCACAGTTTCTACCATGCCCATCCCTAACGGTGTTTTTGCTAATGAGACCTACTCTTTTCTCAAGCAGGAGCTGTTGGATCGGCTGGCCCGGATCAAAGACTTGGATGGAGTGCTTCTCGTCCTGCACGGTTCCGCCGCTACCGAGGATCTCGATGATGCCGAAGGGGACCTGCTGGAGGCGGTGAGGAATCTGGTGGGGGGAACGATTCCGGTGGTAGGCACACTGGACTTCCATGCCAATGTCAGTCAGCGGATGGTCGAAAATGCGGATGCGCTGATTGGGTACAAGACCTGCCCCCATATGGACCACGTGGCCACCGGCGAGAGAGCGGTCAGGCTCATTCTTTCACTGATCCGCCGGAAAGTAAAACCGGCCGCAGCCTTGGAGAAGCTCCCCATGCTCATCCCTTACTCCAGCACCTTTGCCGGACCAATGAAGAGGCTGATGGGGCGGGCTGCCCAAATCGAAGCAGAGGAGGAAATACTCTCGGTTTCCCTGTTCGACGCCCAGGTCGAAGCGGGGATGAGGGATCTGGGTCGATGTGTCGTGGTTGTGGGCGAGCATGAATCCACGGCTCGTCAAAAGGCGACTGAGCTGAGGCAGATGTGGTGGGATTTGAGACACGAGTTCCGGTCTCCTCGAATTTCTACAGACGAGGCTATTGCTCTAATCAAAAATCCACCTCAGGAGCCGTTAATCTTCTCCGCCAGGGGGGATGATCCTTTTTCAGGTGCGCCGGGAGATGCTACCTTCCTGCTGAAGAAGGTCCTGGAGAACAACGTGCAAAAGGCCGCAGTGGCCTGTATCCCCGATCCCGAGAGTGTCCAAAAGGCTGTTCAGGCCGGATTGGGTGCTACGGTTACCCTGCAGATCGGGGGAAAGATGGACAATGTCTATAACAGCCCGGTGGAGATCTCCGGCACTGTAGAGCACGTTACCCAGGGAAGGTACTCTCCCCAGGTGAGTGCTGTGTGTGATGTGGACATGGGCCGGGCAGTAGCGCTCAGAACCGGAGATACCGACATCATCCTCACCGAGAGGCGCATGCCGGCCTGGGATCCCGATTTTTTACGCCACTTCAGCGTCGATCCTCAAGAAAAGAGAGTCTTTGTGCTCAAGGCCTGCGGACCGCGCTGGGACGAGATCAACCGGAACAGGTACGGTGTGGACACGCCGGGCTGCTTCAACTCCGGGCTTATCCTGGACTGGGTGAAGCAGGAAAATATTAAACTTGACTTCAATTACTGGGAAGAGTAAGAAACGGCGGCATCGACTTAAAGGCTAGGCGGTCGTCAGCCGAGCATGGGCGTTTTTCAGCTGCTCGATAATCTTAATCTTTTGTGGACATTTCTCCTCGCATTCACCGCACTCCGTGCACTTGAGAGCCGAAGAATCTTTGTTCATAAACCATAAGTCGTACTCCTCGAGCCACAATTCATTGTTGCCGAACATTTCCAGGTTGTTGTAGACTTCAAAAATCCCCGGAATGTTCACCCCCGACGGGCAGGGCATACAGTAGTTGCAGGATGTGCAATCCACCTTTATCCTCGACTGATAGGCTCCGGCCACCTCCTCGATCAGTTTCTGCTCCTCTGCGCTCAAGGGCTCATCGGGAATCTCGCCGAAGATCCGGATATCGTCCTCCAGCTGTTCCATGGTACTCACTCCGCTCAAGACCAAGGTCACTTCCGGTTGGCCGATCAACCACCTGAAAGCCCAGGCGGCGGGGGAGCGCTTAACCGGTGCCTTATTCCAGATCGCCTCGAGGGCGGGAACTCGTTCGGCCAGCGAGCCGCCTTTGAGTGGTTCCATGATGACCACTGCGGTGTCCTTGGATGCGGCGTAGCGCAACCCTTCCACACCGGCCTGGACCTCTTTATCCATGTAGTTCAACTGAATTTGGCATATGGGCCAGTCGTAGGCATCAATAATTTCTCGGAATATATTCAGCTCGTCGTGGAAAGAGAAACCGGAGTTACTCATCGAGAAGGCGCTCAAAGTCAGAAACCTTTTCCACCAACGAGGTGGGCAACTTGGTGGCCACCATAACCTTGTCCCGGTAGCCTTTAAGAGCCTTTCCGATGATAAGCTCACTGTTGTCACCGTGGAAGCCATAGACTGTATCGAAGTAATTTACGCCGTTATCTACGGTGTAGCGGATCATTTTAATCGCTTCTTCCTCATCTACATCGGGGCCGTGAAGTCCCTTTTCCTGTGAGTGCACGGGAAGACGCATGGTGCCGACTCCTAAGTGGGAGACTTCGATATCGAACTTTCCGAACTGTTTGTATTGCATAGTCTTCTCCTCAGTATTAGCGCAGACTGAAAACGCAGTAATAGTGGTGGGACGATAATAAATGAGCTAACATTGGGCAAGAAGGTGTTTCAGGTTCTGCTATGATCTTACCTTTTAATTCTTAAAGCTTTAGATCGTACAGTGTTTTGGGATTATCGTAGAGCCAGAGAGAAGCGATCTCTACCGCTGTACTGATCGAAATTCGTGATGCGGAAACCGCCCTGGACAGAGCACGGGCAATAGTGTTCTTGGAAAGTTCCAGAGAGCCAAGCTGTCGCTCCGCCGATTCCAGGTAGTCACCTCCGAAACCGATGATTCGATCCGCAGGAAAGGAGCTTACGGCTCGATAGAGAAACTCCTCCGTGGCGGCGGGATCAATTACTTGAACCCAGTTACAGTTGGCGAAAGTGTTCGGATACGTACGCAGAACATGGTACATTTCATCGATCCAGGGATAGTTCAGATGGTAGATCTCAAAGCGAGCCTCCTGGTAGAGCTCCAGGATCGCCGTAAAGTTCTTTAGATGTCCCTTGGGAAGGATTTCACCACCGGCCAGCATCCCGGAATGCAGAGCGATGGGTATGCCGTGCTCGATCGTTGCTTGAACGATCCTATGGAACACAAAGTCGGAGAGAGCATTCGTCTGCTGAATCACATCCGTCCCATTCACCGAACTAAATCCTGTCAGCAGCATCTGCAGTTCCTTGTCGGCCGCCCTGCGGTTCGGCAGGCCGTAGTTCAGACCACGGGAATAGGCAGCGTGGTCTTTCATCCCCACTACACCCTTGGCCGCTGCTTTGGAGATAATTTTTTCGACGGCCTCTATTAAGGTTTCGAGGGAGCCGATTTCCAATCCGGCGATTGGTACCAACAGTCTGATGTCATTGGGCCGATGGAACTCGTGAAGCGGTAAGGTTCCGAGGAGGGGGAAGAAGTTGTCTTCAAACTGCAGGCTCCCCTCGAGGTAGGAGCCGATATTTGCCACCCCGCCGCAGCAGGGGTGGGCCAGGTAGTGGGGGATCGCCGCTTCGATCTTGGCCCTGAGAAAGGCTTCCTTGGCCGATTCCGGCGAGCGGGTTTGCAGCTTGGCCAGTATCGCATCGTAAGACGCCTCGCTGAGGTTCTCGTCGATTCCCCAAGCTTGCAGGACCTGAGCCAGGATGAAACCGGGCCCCGTAGCCCTGATGCGCGGCCAATGGTTCAGGAACTTTTTCCAGCGCTCCCTATCTGAGAGATTTTCTGCAGCATCGGGCACGACCAGGTTCATCCATTGCCCAAATATGTAAGGAAGAAACCTCGTTTATCGGTCGGCTCTCCCGATGGTCGCAGATATGCTCATGGCTGTCGATCACGGGAAGATCTCGTAATTGCTCCCTGATTTTTTCATAATTGTTCATGCCTTGATTTTCCGCCTTTCTTCTGGCTTGCTGTCGCGGTTATTTTAATTGAGCAGTTGACTTTAATCCATCCTGTGGCGGCCTAAGGTGAGCGCTCGCTGTCGATGAAGCTTGCTGTTTCTGATCCGGGCACCTAATTTCTTTGAGCTAAATGGGAAAATTGTTGACAAGAAAAGTTTAATTTAGTATTCTAATGCTTTTGATATACGTATAACATAATTATAGCCAGCGAGATAGAACAATCATACGCAATGAGCATGAGGATGCAGTACCGTAGCTTCGGCCAGATTGATTTTAAGGTTTCAGCTCTGAGCTTTGGATGCATGAGGTTTCCCACCAAGGGTTCCTACGCGGATATCGATGAACCGGAAGCTATCAGGATGCTTCATTACGCCGTCGAACACGGTGTGAACTATCTCGACTCAGCCTACGGCTATCACGACGGGAAAAGCGAAACCTTGGTCGGAAAAGCGCTCAGAGGCGGCTACCGGGACAAGGTTAAGGTAGCCACGAAGCTTCCCAGTTGGATGGTCAAAGCGCGCTCCGACTTCGATCGATTTCTGAACGAGCAGCTGAAAAAGCTCCAGGTGGAGCATATCGATTTTTACCTGCTACACGCCCTGAACAAAGAATTTTGGCCCAAGGTCCGAGACCTCGGGTTTTTGGAGTGGGCGGAAGGCGCCCTGGCCGACGGCCGCATTGGACATCTCGGCTTCTCGTTTCACGATAACTATGAAGTCTTTCAGGAGATCGTCGACGCCTACGCTAAATGGACCTTCTGCCAGATCCAGTACAACTACATGGATGTGGACAACCAAGCCGGTGAAAAGGGGTTGAAGTATGCCGCCTCTAAGGGAATGGCGGTGGTGATCATGGAGGGGCTGCTGGGCGGCTACCTTATCAACCCACCTCCAGCAGTTCAAGAACTCTGGGAGAGTGCGGAAAAGAAACGCAGCACCGCCGATTGGGCTTTGCAGTGGATATGGAACCAACCCGAGGTTTCCACGGTGCTCAGCGGTATGAGCACCATGGAGCAGGTGAAGCAGAACGT
>CAYMGP010000071.1:0-21714 GCA_964390045.1 uncultured Spirochaetaceae bacterium
ATATAGACTCTGCCTGTGAGAAAAGTAGGAGAAATCCTGAAAAAAATCAACCTACCCTGCCCGAGCCTCTACGACGAACCGATGAGCCTGCATACCAGTTTTCGAATCGGCGGTCCTGCCGATGTCTATGCCATACCGCAGGACCTTGAGCAACTATCGGCTTCCTACAGGTTGCTCGCCGCCCGGGCAGTCCCAACATTCGTTCTGGGGGCGGGGGCGAACATCCTCGTGTCCGATAGGGGAATCCGCGGCGTGGTGCTCGATCTCAAGCTGATTACCGGATGCAAGGTATCACCGGAGGAGGATCATACCCTGCTCACCGCTGCCGCCGGAACCCAGATCAGCGAAGTCAGCCTCCTCGCCTTGGAGCACGGCCGGTGCGGGTTGGAGTTCATCTACTCCATGCCGGGAAGTGTCGGCGGATCCGTCTGGATGAACGCGCGCTGCTACGGGCACTCTGTCTCCGAAGTGCTGGCCAGCGTGCAGTACCTGGACAAAAACGGCGATACGGTCATTATGAAGGTCGACAAGAGTACGTTCGGCTACAAAACCTCTCCGTTTCAGAAAAACAATGCCTTGATCACAAGTGCCTCCTTCTCGCTTCGCGACGGCAACCGGGAGCAGATGCGGCAGAGAATGGAAGAGATAAAAAAAGACAGAGAGAGCAAGGGACACTTTCTTTTTCCCTGTGCCGGCTCGATATTCAAAAACAACAGGGCTTTCGCCCAGCCCACCGGAAAGCTCATCGATTCTCTCGGACTCAAGGGTACGAAGAGCGGAGATGCTGAGGTGTCTGATCGACACGGAAATATCATCGTGAATACAGGTCGGGCGACAGCAAACGACGTGCTCGCCCTTATACAGCTGCTCGAGGAAAAAGTCCGAGGGGCATTCGGTTTTGACCTGGATCGGGAGATCTTACTGGTAGGAGATTGGCAGGAGGAGTCGAGATGACGGGATTCTTGGACAACATGCGGCAGTACATGAAAGACCTCAACGACGAGGAGCTCAAGAGACTGATTTCTGAAATTCCAATGAGCGAACTGATCGATGTCTGGGATGATCTCAACGAGGAGGAGGAGCTGAAGATATTCAGCGTTCTGGACCTCGAACACAAGGTGGACCTGATCAACGAACTCTCGATCTCCAAGCAGGAAATGCTTATCCAGTCCCTGACGGGCGAACACGCCAAGGCGCTTCTCTCAGAAATGGATCCCGACGACCTGACGGACTTCATCCAGTCGGTTACTCCGGAAGTGCGGGAATCGGCCTGGAATGCCCTGGGTGAAGAGGCAAAGGAAGAGACCCAATTCCTGCTAAAGTACGACTACGACGATGCCGCCGGTCTGATGACCACCCGCTACCTGGCCATCCGCCCGAATCTCAAGGTGGCTCAAGCCCTTGCCTGGATACGGCGCAACCTTCAGAACGTGGAAACCGTGTATTACATCTACGTTTTGGACCCGCTCAAGCGCCTGATCGGTGTGGTTTCCATCCGCGATCTTCTGGCCGGTGAAGATGAGGACCTCGTCCAGAACATCATGGTGAAAAAAGTGATCACGGTGTTCCAGGACACCGACCAGGAAGAGACGGCCAAGATCCTCGAGACCTACGATTTACTCGCTCTGCCCGTTGTAGACCACTACCACCGGCTGCTCGGTATCGTCACCTTCGACGACATCATCGATGTCATCAGAGAGGAGCAAACAGAGGACATCTACAAGATGAGCGCTGTGGCTACGAGCCGTGCAACCTACCTTGAAAACTCCGTGTTTTCCCTGATGCGCCGCCGCATTCCCTGGTTGGTCGTCCTGCTGCTGGCCGCCACCATAACCACCAACGTGATCTCCGGCTACCAGCACGTACTCGAGGCCGCCGTTGTTCTGGCCTTCTTTATTCCCCTTGTCACGGGAACGGGAGGAAACTCGGGAACTCAATCCGCCACCCTTATGATCCGCGGCTTGGCCACGGGGGAGCTGCATTTCCACGATATTTGGCGTATCCTCGGCAAAGAAATCCTGGTCGGCCTCCTGATCGGCCTCTGCCTCGGAGTTCTGACCATAGGGCGGGCCATGATTCTGCCGCCGGAGATCTCCTTCAGCGAGGCTCTGGCCGTGGGTTCGGCCATGTGCTTCGTGGTGATCGTCGCCACACTGGTAGGGGCTCTGCTGCCGCTGTTCATCTCCCGGCTCGGCTTCGATCCGACGGTGATGGCCGGTCCCCTCATGGCAACGCTGATCGACGTCTCGGGACTGACGATCTATTTCGAGACGGCAAAGCTTCTGCTTCACCTTACCTGATGATGGTCCTTGTCGTCGGTCACAACCTGGATTGGAAAAAGATATTCAGAATCTCGCGAATGGAAATGGGGCAGGTCAATCGCCTCGACTTCTCGGAGTTCTTTCCCTCAGGCAAAGGAGCAAACACGGCCCGGGCACTCAATGGTCTGGGGGAGAAAGCCCTGCTGTTGAGCTACTCCGGCGGAGACAATGGCAGGCGCTTTCGCAAGGCCTTCAAACGTGAGGGCTTGCACTGCCGGTTCGTGCGGACCGAGGGAGAGACCCGTACCTGCATCACGATCCTCGAGGACAACGAACAGACAACCGAACTGATAGAGCCGGCGGCGGCCGTAAGCGCGGCGGAAACAAAACGTTTTTTCAGGCGCTTTCTTAAATCTCTTTCCGCCGCCAAGCTCCTGGTGATCGTGGGAACCTCTCTGCCGGCGAGTCCCGAGGATTGTTACAAGCGTTACGTCGAGGAAGCCAAGAAGCGCCGTATTCCCACGATCCTCGATTCCTACAGGCTCCACGGTCGAGCGGCTCTGGAAGCCGAACCCGAGGTTTTGAAGATCAACCTCGCAGAGCTCGAAAACCTCGAGGGGGAGAGGCTGTCCGATCCAGCCAGGCGCAAGGCCGCGTTTCGCCAAACCGTCGAGAAGTACAATCTTCGCTGGATCGTCATTACCAGGGGAGCAAAAGGCAGCGAGGGATACGACGGCAGTCGCTACCTCGGGGCTGTACCGCCGCCGGTACGGAGCCGGAATCCGATCGGAAGCGGCGATGCGGTTACCGCCGGCATCGGCTGGAGCCTGCTGCACGGCGAGGATCTGGAAGGGGCGCTGCGCAGGGCAACGGCGCTGGGTACGGCGAACTGCCTCAATCTCTATCCGGGACGAATCGATCAGCAGGACTACGAGCAGCTGCTCGAAGCTGTTCGGGTCGAACCGATCTGACCTTCCGCTCCAGGGCTTTCACCGATCGGGCTCTCTGCTTCCCTGCCAAATCGGGCCGTGGTTTGCCAGCCCAGAGTCACGGACACAGCATCGAGAAGCGGAGCATGATCCAAAACAGCACCTTCGGTCTCGATATTCACATGGAATTTCCTTTTTTCATTCGTAAGCTCGAGACGGGCCGCCGTTTTCCAGCCGGGAACCATGCCCAGCTGCACTCCCACATCGAAGCGCAATCTCCCCCAGCGGGGATCGAGCTCATAAACAAACGTCAGCTCCGGCGTTCCGACGCCGGGCCGCTCCCACTCCCAAAGCAAACATGCGGCGAGCTCAGAATCGCTGCACTCCAGTCCTCCCTCAAATCCGACGGCTATCTGTTTCTCTGCCCGTCCGTTGCCCGACCAGCACACCTGTGTCTCTGTATCGCAGCGCAACCGCAAACAGCTGCGCGCTCCCAGCCGCAGGGATGCCTCTCCATCCAGGGACAATCGATCGCAGCTTTCCAGGTGGGGCGCAGTAACGACGGCAGGGCGGGATATCTCTTTGTTGTACTCGACGCGCAGGTGCCGCCGGCACACAGATTTTAAAAGCACTCTCTTCTGTTTCGATCGAGCTTGAAGAGGCTCGTACAAATCCAGAGTCGTCCCGAGCACAAATCCCGGGTCGGCGGAGTCGCCTTCCGGCGTGAAGTAGCCTGGCGAACGGGCGGCTGCAAGCACAGCCGCCTCGACTGCTGTCCCGACCCAGAGGGCATGCAGATGCGAAAACAGACCGGGAACCGTATGCTGTCCGCCGCAGGCGGCTGCAGCGAGCTGGAGGGAGGATCCACCCGCCCTGCAGGACAGAGACCCGCCGAGATGGCTGAGCAGCCCGCCCGGATAGGGAGGATGTTCGTAGAACCACGGTTCCCCGCCCCCCGAATCCGGCGGGCCGGACGGTTCGGAGAGCAGGTAGAGCAGCTCGGCCCGTACACAACCTCCGATACGGACGGCGATGCGGCCTCCCTGCTGCAAGCAGCTCCCATTGCCCTGCAAAAAGAAAAAGCCTAAACTCCCGGGCAGCAGATCCAGGAACAGAGCCCGCCTGCTCGTGCTTTCGAGATCGATGTTCAGGGTGATATCCGCGGTTTCTGAGAACACCTCGCTTCCGGGACCGTATCCGAGGGGATTGTAAAGCTGGGCCAGGGATCCCTGCAGGGAAACCGGACCGCAGGTTAGCCAGGGACTGTCGATACCGGCAGTCCAAAAATCAGGGGCCAAGCCTCGGCAGCCTTCTTGAATGAGGGAATCCCCCTCCCGCCTCTCGAGATACAGCAAGCGCAAGCTTCCGACATCGGTCAGCAGGCGGGTTCTGAGCGTTTTCATCTGCTGCAGCTCGCTTGCAAGGCCGATGGTCCCCTGATCGCTCCAGAGAATCGAACCGCCGGCAAAACAGGCGACGAGCAGGCAGAGGCATAGAGTCGTAGGGCGGCGGCATATCATGCGTATCGCAATAAAGATTCTGCAAGGACCGTGCCACGAAAAGCGCTCGGCGACGAATGAAAACAGCCCTCGTTTTACAATCATTTACAAATGAACAAAGATTCGCGGAGCTTTTCATTGACAGACGTCGACCCTGACCGTATAGTGCAGCCGTAACAATCTTGAACAATCGGAGTAACAATATGGATATTCTGACACTGAACTGTGGGAGCTCTTCGCTGAAATACCAGCTCTACGATTGGAACAATCGGGAGGTTCTGGCAAAAGGAATCGTGGAAAGAGTGACTGTGGGCGGCTCCTTCATCGAGCACTATGCCAAGGGAAAGGGCACTGTGAAGAAAGAGAAAGATTGCCCCAACCACAAGCTCGCCTTGGAGTTGATTATAGAAACCCTCACCGACCCTCAAGCAGGGGCGATCTCTGACCTGCAGGAGATCAAGGCGGTAGGGCACCGGGTCGTGCATGGCGGCGAGAAATTCGCCCAGTCCGTGATCATCGACGACGAAGCCCTGGCCACCTTCAAGGAGCTCTCCGATCTGGCTCCGCTTCACAACCCTCCCAACATCATGGGAATAGAGGCTGCGCAGGCGGTACTGCCCGGTGTTCCCCACTGCGCCGTAATGGACACAGCCTGGCACCAAACCATGCCGGCTCAGGCGTTCATCTACGCCCTGCCCTACTCGTGGTATGAAAAGTACGGAGTGCGCCGCTACGGCTTCCACGGCACCTCCTTCCTGTACGTGGCCAAGCGGGCCGCCGTGCTTCTCGGCAAGGACCCCTTCGAGTGCAATCTCGTTGCACTTCACGTGGGCAATGGAGCGAGCGCCAATGCGGTGTGCAACGGGATTTCCGTGGACACCTCGATGGGGCTCACCCCTCTGGAAGGGCTGGTCATGGGGACCCGGGCCGGAGACCACGATGCTGCGATCGGCTACTACATCATGGGAAAAGAGGGCCTCGATCCCAAAGAGGTGGAGCAGATGCTGAACAAGCGGAGCGGCATCCTCGGTATAACAGAGATATTCACAGACCGTAGGGACGTGGAAACCGCCGCTAAAGGAGGCGACCAGCGCGCCCAGCTGGCCATCGAGATCGAGTCCTACAGGCTGAAAAAGTACATAGGCGCTTACTATGCCGCCCTGGGACGGGTAGACGCCCTCGTGTTCACCGCAGGAGTCGGGGAGCGCGGTTCGTTTATCCGCGAGAAAACAGTAGCCGGCCTCGAAAACCTCGGCATCAAAATCGACAGAAAAAAGAATGAGCTGTCGAGAACACGCAGCACCGAGACGCTCATCTCAGCCGAGGACTCGCCTGTCAAGATCTTCGTGATACCAACCGACGAGGAACTGGTCATGACCGAAGACACATACGCCCTGCTGCAGGGAAGCTACAGGATTCACACGGAGTTCACCTACAGTTTTCAGAAGCGGGAGTACAGAAACAAGGAAAGGGCGGAGTCGCTGAAGGAGGAGTTGCAGAAGACGCCCGAGCTGAAGGAGATCATAGCCCCCGTCCCCTGAAAACATCATGGGAGGCTATCAAAATGAAGATACTTCCTCCGGTGTCCTTTAATAGACCATGAGTTTACCGTGTAGTATACTATTCGAAAGATGACGGAAGACCGGGAGAGAGCGAAGGTACGGGCCTGGGTCCGGATATGGCAACAGGCCGGGCCTCTGTTGGAGGAACAGCGTAAGAAGACTCTCAGGCACATCTCTACTCCTGAAGCGCTCAAGTACCTATCCGGCGCTTTCGAATCCTCACGACTTCGTTTCAAGCCCAAACCTTATTCCGGCCTTATCGAACAACAGCGCTGGTTCGCCAGACTCCGTCCATGATCGATTTGTTCCAGGTAGCACAGACACTTCAGAATCTGGCTGAAAGCCTGGATTGGAAATACTGCTTTATAGGTGGTCTGGCCCTCCAGCGTTGGGGTGAACCCAGGGTGACTCTGGACATTGATATGACCCTCTTCACCGGCTTCGGAGAGGAGCTTCCCTATATCCGGCAATTACTGAAGCACTATAAATCTCGTATTGAGGAGGCCGAATCATTCGCCCTTGATAATCGAGTTGTTCTCCTCGAGTCAGATACCGGAATCGGTATCGACATCTCTTTGGCAGGTCTGGAGTACGAGGCGGCACTGATTGAACGATCCACGGAATTTGAGTTTCTACCGGAGCTCTCGCTTCGTACCTGTAGTGCCGAAGATCTGATCGTACTCAAAGCTTTTGCCGACAGAAGCAGGGATTGGGCGGATATTGAGGGCGTCGTCCTCAGGCAGGGTGAAAACATCGACTGGGATTGGATCTATAAATCGCTTACGCCTCTCTGCGAACCGAAAGAAAACCTCTCAACAATCATTGACAGATTGAAACAGCTCCAAGAAGCGTAAAGCAAAGAAAAAAAGAGATCGGCTGTCAGGCAATCTCTTTGGCAATCTCGCAGGCCAGGCGAACGTTGTTCATAAGCAGCCGGATATTCGTTTCCAGGGATTTTCCCCTTGAAAGCTCGAGCACCTTTGCCAAAAGAAACGGGGTGACCGCCTTGCCGGAAATGCCCAGGCTTTGCATCTGCTCTAAGGCTTTGTGAATGTATCCCTCCATGACCCGGCTGGGGATCTCCTCTGACCGGGGAACCGGATTGGCGACCAGAAGCCCCTGATCGAATCCCAAGGTCCTCTGAACCCTGAATATTTCGGCGATCTCTGCCGGGCTGTTCACGGTCAAATCCAAACTCAGGTTGCTCTCGGAGCTGTAGAAGGCGGGAAAGCGATCCGTCCTGTAGCCGAGCACGGGAACTCCCCGCGTTTCGAGAAACTCGAGGGTCTTGGGCAGATCGAGGATGGCCTTGGCTCCGGCGGATACCACGACCAGCGGCGTCCTGGCCAGCTCGAGCAAGTCCGCCGATACATCGAAGCTTTCCCCCGCACCCCTGTGCACGCCGCCGATACCGCCCGTGGCAAACACCTGGATGCCCGCCAGCTGCGCGCCCACCATTGTGCCGCTGACGGTTGTAGCGCCCCTGCGCTTCAGGGCCAGGGCAAAGGCAATATCTTTTCGAGACACCTTGAGCACCTCGGATTCGCTTTGCTCGTTGCGCTCGCTGTGCTCGCTAGGCTCGCTGCGCTCACTTCCAAGAACCTCGATCTGCCGAGGTGTCAGCCCCACCACGATCTTCCCCTCCAGGATGCCGACGGTCGCCGGGACAACCCCCAATTTGCGGGCCTCCTCCTCGGCCTGGAGAGCGACCTCGACATTGCGCGGCCGGGGCAAGCCATGAGCGATGATCGTAGACTCCAAAGCGATCACGGGACGGGCCTCGCCAATAGCCTGTCTTACATTCTCGCGTACCTCAACGTATCGATTCACAAACTGCCCTCCTCGATGGCCTTCACCACCTCTCCGACGGCCAGGCCGAGCGCCGCTTCCAGATCCTCGGTTTGATCGATAGCCTCGAGCAGGGCAGCCACAAGCCTGTCCCCGGCCCCCGTAGTGTCCGGACCTGAGTGGACCGTCCCGGGCTTGACATCCTGTCGTGTTAACCGCTGTCGATCGTGCAGTCTATAGAGACTTACGCCCCGGCTGCCCCGGGTCACCAGCAGGTGCTCGATCCTCCTCTGTTTCAGGAACTCGCCGACCCAGGCCGGGCGTGACTTCTGGCCCGTTTTTTCACTTTTCGCACCTGCCGCAGCCTGCATCTGATCCGAGAACTGAGAGGCTGCAACCTTTTTCCCCAGAGCGCGGAACTCGTCCTCATTGGCAGACAGCAGATACAGATCCTTGAGGGAGTCGCTGTGACGGAGAAGCTTCTCCACAGATACACTCTCAAAAACCACGCGGGTGCGCCGGCCGGCATGACGAATCAAACTCTGCACGAGTTCCGGACAAATATTGGCCTCGAGCACGAGAAAATCAGTTTTCCCGAGCTCGGGCAGTCGTGCCCGCAGCCGCGGCCAACTCAAACCCTCCTCGATCACGGCCATGTCCGACGCACCGTACAGAAGCTCGCCGTTCTGCATCAGGGCACAGTAGCAGGAGGTCGTATAATCTTCAAGGAATATCGGATTCACCCACTGGGGATGGGGGATTTTTTCGACAAGCCACTTTCCGAGAACATCGGAGCCGAGAGCGGTGAACAGGATCTTCGGGCCCTGAAGACGAGAATAGATCCTGTAGCCTACCCCCCCGGGGGAGAGACGGATCGAGGCGGGGTTGGATGTTCCTTTGACAAAACGCTCCCTGCTGACGAGCACATCCACGGCCAGGGCGCCTACGATACAAATCATGCTCTTTCGAGGAAGCGAGCCGCTGTCAGCGTCTACGGATCAGTTTGGGTTTGTAAACCTTGCCGCTGCCGATCTCTTTGACGGCACAATCTGGACGAGATCGAACGACCTCTTTGACGAAATCCAGGCTGTCCGTTTCCGCTATCAGATTCTGTTTCTCGTAGATCAGGTAAATCATAGCTATTATAAATATCGGAATAAAGTGTGCGTCCGGTTAGCCTGTCTCGTGTAGGGATCTTGATTGCCCCGACAACGAGAATGGGGTACAATCCCTTCGAAAAAAACACAGGTTGACGGGAATTCGAGAGTGAACATAAATGAGGGAATTATTTACAACCCTGCCAGGTAGGGGCAACATATTTTTCCTGCGTCACGGCGAAAGCGAGGGCAACGACGCCCGGGTGATCCAGGGACGAGAAGATTTTCCCCTCTCGGCAGCGGGACGAAAACAGGCGCAGCAGGTGGCGGCCTGGTTTACAGACAAACGGATCGACACGGTACTGAGCTCTCCCCTCAAACGGGCTGCCCAAACGGCCCGGATCATCGCTTCCGTACTGGGAGTGGAGGATGTGAAAAGCAACGAAGGGCTGCAGGAGATGGGCACGGGTATCTTCACAGGTATGAGCGTCGCTGAAATCCAGCAGCGGTATCCGGAAGCCTGGAGCAGCTTTCAACGCCTCAGCTGGGAGGGCGTCCCCGAAGCCGAACGCGTAGAAGAGCTTTACAGTCGGGCGAGGAGTCTCTGGATGAACCTGGCAGAAATCTATCGCGAGGGACGGCGTAACATTCTCTGTGTTACCCACTCCGGTATTCTGCAATGGATCATCAAGGCCACCTTCGGCCAGCAGAGCTGGATGCCCATCGTTCCCATAGGCAACTGCGGCATCTGCCAGTTCAGCCTGGACAACGATATCGACTCTCAACAACCCCGCAGCTATTTTGAGTGGAGCCATCTGAACTATCAGCCCATAGAAGCCATAGATTCACGTGACCACCTCTTTCTGGAGCGTTGAGCGAAGCTGGGGGAAGGAAGGGACGGCGTATGAGTGAGATAAAAATAAATCTCTATCACTGGGCAGGACTCGATGTCGGGCAGCGGCGGACGCTCTGCCGGCGGGCTGAGGCCGAGGTGCCCGAAGAAGTGACCGACAGCGTTCAAAAGATTCTGGAAGCGGTTCGCAGAGAGGGAGACGCCGCGGTCATTCGCTACACGTATGAATTCGATCGAGCGGATCTGAAGGGAAAATCGCTTTCGGTCAGCGAGGAGGAAATCCGCTCGAGCGCAAAGCAGCTCGCAGAGGACCTTAAAGCTTCGATCTCCTTTGCCGTGCAGAATGTTCGCCGGGTCCACGAACAGCAGCGTCCCCGCTGCCTCGAGCTCTGCGAGGTTCGCCCCGGTGTATTCGCCGGCGAGCGTCAGGTCCCGATTCCCTCGGCAGGGCTCTACGTTCCCCGCGGACGGGGAAGCTTTCCCTCCGTGATGTACATGCAGGCGGTACCGGCTGACATCGCAGGAGTGAAACGAGTGGCCTGCATCTCCCCGCCCGACAGGCAGGGAGCTGTCGATGCCGCCACCCTGTTCACCGCCGGCCTGTGCGGAGTCACCGAGGTGTATCGAGTGGGAGGGATCCAGGGAATCGCCGCCCTGGCCTACGGAACGGAAAGCATCCCGGCGGTGGACAAGATCCTCGGTCCGGGAAGCATCTACATTGCGGCGGCCAAGAGAGCGCTGGCCGATCAGGTCGATGTCGGGCTGCCTGCCGGGCCGTCCGAGGCGATCGTGCTGGCAGACGGCACAGCCGAACCTCTGCGTCTTGCCCTGGACCTGATCACCGAGGCCGAGCACGGCGCCGATTCCAGCGCCTTTCTTGTAACTCCGGCCGCCGCGATTGCTGAAGACGTACGAAACGAGCTGCCCAAGCTCCTCGAGAAACTCAGTCCCCTTAGGGCAGGTTTCGTGGAGAGCGTTCTCGGCGGCTTCGGTGGAATCGTCGTCACCGAATCCATGGATCAGGCAGTGGATTTTGTAAATCTGTACGCCCCGGAACATCTGCAGATAGCCTGCAGGGAGCCCTTCGCCCTCCTGGATAAGATCAAGAACGCCGGTGAGATCCTGCTCGGCCAGCACAGTGCCTTCTCCATGGCGAACTACGCTGTGGGCTGCAACAATGTCATTCCCACCGGCGGCTGGGCCAAGACCCGATCCCCTCTTTCGGTGAGGGATTTCCTCAAGTCCTCGTCCGTTGTGTATGTGTCGGAGCAAGGAATTGGGGAATTGAGCGTTCCCGTAACCACCCTGGCCGACTACGAGGGTTTCGACGCCCATGCTCTGGCGATCCGCCGGCGTCCGGAAAGCTCGGGATGATGGAACGGCTCTCGTACCCTCGTAATAAAATGGCTTTCACGGAGATAGAGGAGGTCTTTCGCTACATCGAGTCCTTCACCGATCTGGAACGGTCGGGATCCGGATACAACGCCCGCACCTACAGGCTGGAGCGAATGCAGCTTTTGCTCGAACGCTTCGACAACCCCCAGCTTCGCTACCGAACGATCCATATAGCCGGAACCAAGGGCAAGGGCTCCACCGCAGCGCTTCTGGCGGCCAGCCTACAGGCGGCAGGCCGGCGTACCGGACTATACACCTCTCCCCACGTTGTCGACTACATGGAGAGGATCGAGGTGCTGGGCATGGCTCCGGCGATCTCCGATCTCTTGAGCCTGGGAGACAGCATCCGCCGGGCTGTCGCAGCCCTTCCCTCCGAGGTCCTCTCTTCCATGGGTCCTCCAAATACCTTCGAGCTTCTCACACTGCTGGCCTTCTGTTATTTCGAGAAAATCGGCTGCGACTACGTGGTCGTGGAAACGGGCATAGGAGGCCGCCTCGATGCGACGAACCTGGTGCATCCGGAGCTGTGCCTCCTCACACCGATAGAGCTCGAGCACACAGATGTTCTGGGAGACACCCTCGAGGAGATCGCCCGGGAAAAGGCGGGTATCTTCAAGCCGGGCAGGCCTGTGTACTCCGCGGCACAGCATTCTTCGGTAAGAGCCGTGCTGCGGGGGCAGGCCGAGAGGTTGAACTGCCCCATCGTGTTTGCCGACGAAATGCTCGAGGAATATCGGGCAACCTGCAGCCCCTCAGGCACTCGGATTACTTTCCGTCTGCGTGGCCGGGAGCCCATCTCCTACCACCTCTCCCTGATCGGATCTTTTCAAGGAGAAAACGCCGTCCTCGTCGACCTCGCCGTACATGAGCGCCTGCCCTTTGCGATCGGGGCTCTACAGGAAGGACTGGCCAAGGCTCGCCTGCCCGGCAGAATGGAAGTAGTAAGGAGGCAGCCGCCTCTGGTGCTCGACGGGGCTCATACACCACGTTCGGCGGAAAAGGTGCTTCAGACCTTTACAGATCTGTTCGGCTCCGGGGGAGTGCTGCTCTTCGCCGCTGCGGCCGGGAAAAAGATTGCCGAGATGGCTGAGATCCTTGCCGCTGCTTTTTCAGATATTGTGGTCACCGCGCCTGGGTCCTACCGATCGAGCCGCC
The DNA here is from genome assembly GCA_964390045.1 of uncultured Spirochaetaceae bacterium. Taxonomy (GTDB): domain Bacteria; phylum Spirochaetota; class Spirochaetia; order SZUA-6; family DRHE01; genus CAYMGP01. Next base: position 12,540 of record CAYMGP010000071.1, read on the forward strand.
CCGAGGAAGCCTATCGAGAGTTCAAAAACCGCAACCCGGCTACCCGCCTGCAGCCGGATACGGCTGCGGCTCTGAAAACAGCCCTGGGACTGGCTGCGAGCAAGCGGCCGCTCCTGGTCACCGGCTCTTTTTATCTGGTTGGAGAGGTGCGCAGAGCCCTCGCTCAAGGCGGGCAACGGGAGGCCGATGAATGAGACCTCTGCTCGGGATCGTGCATCTGTCCGTCGCTTCGCTCCTGCTGGCCGCCCACTGTATCTTTTTCCTGCGCGGCCTGTATATAGAAGCCCGAAGGTTTGAACCGGGAAAAATCGATCGCCTGGCCCGCAGCCTGGCCCAGGCACTGCTGCCTGCAGCCGCCCTCAGCGGAGTGATCGTGCTCGCCTCCGGTGCACCGGTGTCTCTGTCGGCACATCTTTTCGTCGGCTTCGCTCCACTGCTCGCCATTCCTCTCGTGTTTTTCGGACGGATTCTCGTCAAGCGAAAGACACAGGCGCCCTGGCTTTTGCCGGCGCTCAACCTTATACTTATTGTAACAGCGTTTGTAACAGGCCTGCGCCTGTGGAGGTGAATCGATCATGGCCGAAACCAAGCTTTTGAAGGGCAGACTCGTCGTGACCACCGGCGATATCACCCGGATGGACTGTGAGGCGATCGTGAACGCCGCCAACTCCTCCCTGATGGGGGGCGGCGGGGTGGATGGCGCAATTCACCGGGCGGGGGGTCCCCAGATCCTTGCCGAGTGCCGGCAGCTGCGCAGCACCCGCTATCCCGACGGTCTTCCTACAGGCGATGCCGTCGCCACCGGCGCCGGTATGCTTGCCGCCCGTCATGTGATCCATACAGTCGGCCCGGTCTGGCACGGGGGCAATTCGGGGGAGGCGCAAAAGCTGGCCAGCTGTTATCGACGCAGTCTGGAAGAAGCGGCCGGGCTCGGGCTGCGGACCGTCGCCTTTCCCGCCATTTCTACCGGGATCTACGGGTATCCGAAGGAACAAGCGGCCACGGTAGCATTTGCTGCAGTCAAGGAGTTCCTGAAGCAGGCCCGGCTGCCGGAGACCGTATTTTTCGTGTTTTTCTCGCCCAATGACGCCGAAACATTTCTAGAGGCGGTCGGCCGAGACGCGGTCGGCCGAGACGCGGGAGCATAGGCCGCCGCCCCAAGCTGAAAGAGCCTGTAGGAACCGTTTGCTTTGTCCCTGAACTGGCGAGAAATCGACAAGATCCTGGATGAAATACCCCTCGAGGGATCATTCATCCGGGAAATCCGTCAACCCAACCATCCACAACTGATATTGGAGCTGTACAGGCCGGGACATTCATTTCGACTGTTGTTCAGCTTCTCCAATCCCCACTGCCGGCTTCACCTCCTGACGCGCAGACTGGATAATCCGCACCAGCCCCCCCGGTTCGTTGCCTTCCTGCGCGCCCATATCCGGGGCGGAAAAATCGTGGCCGCCGAGCAGATAGAGCGGGAGCGAATCGTGAAAATCGAGGTCAGCAAGGGGGGCAAAACTGTATTTCTGTGGGCCCGGCTGTGGGCCGCCGCAGCCAATATGATCGTTACCGATCCAGCCGGAACGATTCTAGATGCCCTGTACCGCAGGCCGAAACGGGGTGAGATCTCCGGGCAGCACTATTCCGTGCAGGATGATCTCAGGCCCACCGCAGGCGCAGCATCTTCTGAGAAAAAAGAGTTCTCGGTGCGGGAGCTGCCCGGTCCTGGAAGCTTCAATGAGAGGGTGGAACAACATTACTTCAGGCTCGAGGAACAGCAGGAAGCAACGAAGATCCGACGAAGCCTAATGTCTCAGCTGGCAAGAAGGGAAAACCGTGTCCTCGCCGCAAACGCTGCTCTGCAAAAGAAGGTCGAGAACAACAGAGATTTTCATACCTTCAAACGCTGGGGCGACCTGATTCTATCCAACCTTCATAACGTAAACAAAGGCGAGCGCTGGTTGACGGTGGCCGACGATCTATCCCCGGGCAGCACCCTGGCTATCGAGCTGGATCCTCAGATAACGCCGGCCCAAAACGCCGAAGCCTACTACAAACGATTCAGGAAAGCCAAGACCGGGCTGAAGAATCTCGAGGAAGAGCAGCGGCAGCAGAATCAGGAGTTGGAGCGTATCAGAAAAAAAATCGCCCGCTTTGAAACAGAGGAAAACCTGGAAAGGCTTCGCGAAGAAGCACGAAAGGAGCGCAGACGGAAACCCGGCAAAACAGGAGAAATTGCTCCCGGTCTGGCATTCGTCTCCGGTCCCTTCCGCATCCTGGTGGGACGAAACGCGAGAGAAAATGACGCACTACTGCGGGTATTCGTACGAGGAAACGATACCTGGCTTCATGCCCGGGATTACGCGGGAGCTTACGTATTCATCCGCTCGATCCCGGGGAAAAGCATTCCCCTGCAAACACTTCTCGACGCGGCCACCCTGGCCCTGTTTTACAGCAAGGGCAGACAATCCGCTCAGGGGGATGTGTTCTACACCCAGGTAAAATATCTGAAACGGGTAAAGGACGGCAAAACCGGGCTGGTTATCCCCTCCCAGGAGAAAAACCTCCGCGTCAGGCTCGAATCCCGACGCCTCGCCCGCCTCCAGAATCCAGATTCGGAAGATCAGAGCTGAACAATCCGGGCGCGCCCCGATTAGAAACACAACTGTATTGAATTCTGGTGGGCAATCCATAATACTTCTTAGTATATGGGCAATCATTCGACAGACGGCATAAGGATACGCGCATCAACGATCGAAGGGATATTTTATCCCGGTGAAAAAAAAGAACTGACAGCCCGAGTCCGGGAGCTTCTCGATTCCTCCGAGGAGCGGGAAACGGGTCGTGCCTTCATCATCATCGTTCCCCACGCCGCCTTGGACTATTCGGGCGATGTTGCAGCCGAAGCATTCAAGGCAGCCGCAGGACGTCCTGTCGATACCGTGGTGATGTTGGGGCCTGTGCACAGAGAAGCGGTGCATGCCGTGCTTCTTCCTCAGTCCCAATTCTTTCAAACACCTCTCGGTTCTGTAGAAGTCGAAGAAAAGGTCGTGAAGGCTCTGGAGCAGCGCTCTTCCCAATTTCGGATAGACGATATCCCTCACCTGGAAGAGCACTGTCTCGAGGCCCAGCTCCCTTTTATCCAGTATCTCTTCCCAAAGGCAAAGATCGTTCCCATCCTGCTGGGCGAACCGACCCAATCGCTTGTCGAGCAGCTGGCAGCAGCTCTTTGGGAGCTTTTCTCTCCCAGACTCGCTTCAACACTGTTTGTTGTTACCGCGAATATGAGCTCCTACACTCAAGAGAAAGAGGGTCGAAAGGAGGTCGATCAACTTCTAGCCTGGATCAAGCGGGGTGATTGGCAGGCGATCCTGGAAGCGGCGACCCGGAATCGCATATCCTCTTGTGGCGCCGGTTGTCTTGCTGCTATACTCCTGATGCACAATAGACTCGGTGGCCCCATCACTGTCGTGAAGCAGGGCAGCTCGTTGAAGCTGGTAAAAGACCCCAAGAAGGTCGTTCACTATGCAGCCATCGTATTGAGAACAGACGGGGAATAAACGGATGGAATTCGAGCTCTCAGGAGATGAAAGGAAGATCCTTCTCCAAATAGCGCGCGAGGCCATAGCCTCGAAACTGGAAAATCGGAAAGCCGAGTATTCTGAGCCTTCGGAAACTCTAAAAAAAAAATGTGGCGCTTTCGTAACTCTCCATAAGCAAGAACGCCTTCGCGGCTGCATCGGTTTCGTCGTCGGCAGCAAACCTCTGTTCAAAACGGTTGAAGAAGCGGCCCGTTCCAGTGCCTTCAACGATCCTCGCTTTCCCCCTCTGGAAGCCCATGAGTTGAAGGAAATCCACATCGAAGTGTCAGCGCTCTCCCCACCCCGGCCTGTACACAGCATCGACGAGATTAAGGTTGGAGTGCACGGGATCATTATGAAAAATGGATTTTACTCGGGACTTCTTCTTCCACAGGTTGCCACAGAATACGGCTGGGATCGGGAGACCTTCCTGAAACACACCTGCTACAAGGCGGGGCTTCCCGGGGACTGCTGGCGCGACGGGGAAACAAAGATCGAGGTGTTCAGCGCCGTTGTGTTCGCCGAGGAGAAGTAGTGAGCTATGATATAGGCAGAAAACTTCTGCGTGAAGGGATAGAAGTGCTGGCCATTCCGGTCAGCGTCAGTAGAAACGAATTTGTCCTGACCAAGCTATCCGGTCTTCGCAACATCCCGGGATTCATTGTCCGTGACGGGGAGATACGGGAATGGCGGATCGAAGGGTTTTTCAAGCATGAAAACAGGCTTTACCTGCAGGGACCTTACCTGGAGGGCTCGTTTCTCGAGGAGGTGACGGGTAAATCCTTCGCGGCGGTCCTCCCTTACCTCATCCGGCTGGTCAACGGGCTGCTCGCTTTGAAGCGTCAGGGTCTGAGTATTGAGTCCCTGCAGACGGATTCCGTTTATTTTCTCGAGCGCGGAGGCGTGCTGTTCCTGCCGCCCGCAATGATGGCTGAGCTGCGAAATATGCACCCCGAGGAGCACAAACTTCAGGTCTTCGAATCTATAAATCACCCGGATTTCGAAGACCCGGAAACAAGGATCTCCTACAGCCTTGCCGCTCTACTGTATCGGGCGATTCTCGGACAATACCCCTTTCGCGGGGAAAACGAGGTGGAGATTCACAACCGGGCGCGCCATGAAAAACTCCTGCCCCTGTCCCTGCTCGAGCCAGGCCTGCGTGAAGAGCTGTCCGACAGAATCCTGTCCGGCCTGGGACGCGGCGACCAACCCCCTCCTTCCATAGAAGAGTGGTCTGAAACTCTTCAGAGCTGCAAGCAGGAGGGACTGTACCGTGACATAACAGAGCTGGAACGGGAATCGCTTCGCCGGCAGGCCCGCAAAGAACAGAACAGGATCGTCAAGGCGTACGGCAAAAAGGTATTCTGGCAGAAACACTGGAAAACGGTGGTCATCGTTTCGGCCGTCGTCGTTGTTGTCGGAGCCTTGGCCGGCTCATTCCTGAAGAATATCCTGGCGCCCCGAGCCACGCGTGGTTTCACTCCCCTGCAGGTGGTAGAAGCCTTCTATCAGAGTATAAACAGCCTCGATCATGCACTCATGGAGGACTGCGTAGTCGAGGGAGCCGGCAAACAGACAATCCGGGAGGTGATGAATATCTATGTGATGTCCCGGGTGAGCCTGGGATACGAGGGACGGTCCAATATCGTCCCGGCGGATGCTTGGGACGAGCAGGGACGCCCGCCCCTGGAAAGCCGACAATCAGTGTACGGCGTCACAGGTTTGAGGATCGTTCAGGAAGCGGGGCAGCCGGAACCTGTGTTCCGGGTGCTGTACAGCAAATGGTTTCCGGAGCCTGAGGCCGAAGAACCGGGTGGCAGCGGCCGGCAAACCGAAGAGTCGAGCGCCGGACCGAGAATTAGACATATCGAGATCGAGGAACGGGTCTACCTCAAGCAGGACAAACGGGATTGGGTGATCTACCGCTTTGAACGCTTGAACCCTCTCTGAAGCAACGGGGGATTGATCGCAGAAGTGCCGCAGATATCAACTGAAATCCAATGCGCCTATACCGACGCGACGATAAACGACCTGCTGAAACAGGCGGGGGAAACCACAGGAACCTTCAGCCGTCACTACAACCAGGTAGAGGAGTTTTTCCTGCGCTTCGAGAAAGAATATTCGGTGCCGCAGCTTCCTATACATCACGATGTCCGGAATCCTATTCCGGAGCAGATATACATCCGGTTGCTGAGTGAGGTGATCGAGCAGCTCATCACGATGGCCCCGCAGCTGTTCAGAGATCTCACCCATCTGTTCAACCCTACAGAAACCCTGAACCCGAGCTTTTTCAATCTTTACCGCTTTGCTGACACTCAGTATCTGTACCTTCTGCGTCTGGATCTCATGCACCGGCCGCAGCTGCAGCGAGCAACCCTCAAGGGAACCAACGATGCAACCGCCGCCTACTCGAGCAACCTCCTGTTCCTCGAATCCACCATCATTCCGCTGAAAGGTGTACAGACACATTCCGGAAAAATCAGCTCCTTTGTCGTGGACCAGACGATCTCCAACACCTGGGTAGACGAAACAGGCAGAGGTTATTTTGTGCAGGGGATATGGATCGACAACGATCTAACTAAGTTTTTCTCCAAACTGTTCCTTCCCCCGGGCAAGCGGACCTATCCCTTCTACCCTTTTGTCTGCAAGTACAAGACCGTGTGCCAGAACATGATCGAGCTCAGTCCCGAGAGGCGGGAGAAGAGCTTGCCCCAACTTCATCGGGCCCTCGAGTACCTGCGTCCCGCTCTGCCCAAGATCGAGGCGTCCATGAAGGAGCAGAGTTTCTCTGAGAGCAATAAAACCTTTCTCGAGCTCAAGAGCTCTGTTCCCCCGGCCTGGAGCAAAATCTGGCAAAGCCTCACCGTGGATGTATACCTCAACGAGCAAAACATGAAGGAGTACCGTATCGATAATGCAGCTGGCTGATATTGCCTCACTGCGGGTTACGGTGATGGGTCTGGGCTTGCATGGAGGAGGGCTGGCCACGGCACTTTTCTTCGCCCGCCGAGGGGCCCGGGTCACGGTCACAGACAATCGCAGCGATCGAGAGGTTTTCGCAGATACGCTTCCCCTTTTGCGTGAAGCCGGCATCAGAACGGTGCTCGGACGCCACGAGCAGGAGGATTTTACAGGTACCGACCTGGTGGTCAAGAATCCCGCCGTTGCCCCCTCTTCCCCTTACCTGCAGGCAGCCCGGGATGCCGGTATTCCAGTGGAAACGGATCTGTCCGTATTCTTAGATCTCTGCAGCAACCCCTTGATCGGCGTTACAGGATCCAAGGGGAAATCTACCACCGCCTCTGCCATCCACTACTGTTTGCAGGACCGCTATCCGAATACCAAGCTGGGGGGCAACATCACGGTCAGTCCCCTGTCCTTTCTAGAGGAGATACGTTCGGGAGATCCCATCGTGCTCGAGCTTTCCTCCTGGCAGCTCGCAGATGTCCGCGGCAAGGATCTTCTCGCGCCTCAAGTAGCACTGATAACCATCATCCTGCCCGATCATCAGGACAGATACCCGGGCATGAAAGAGTATATCGAGGACAAAAAAATAATCTTCCAATCGCAGGGACCGGAGCAATACGCTGTTTTCAATCGAGAGGATCCGCAGCAACAGGGCTTCGAAGAGGAAACCCGGGCAGAGATCCGTTACTTCTCCTCTTCGGTTTTGCCTCCCTCGACTTGGGGAGCGTTTCTCCAGGCCGACGGCGCACTGATCCGCGATTTGGAATCGGATCTTGCCCTGAGCTTCGATCCCCCTTCGATACCCGGACAGCACAATCGTTTGAACCTGCTCGCAGCCGGCCTGGCCTGCCACTGCTTCGGGCTCGATCCGGACACTATCTCTTCGCGGCTGCAGAGCTTTCCCGGCATCGAGCATCGTCTCGAGTTCGTATCCGAGATTGAGGGTGTACGCTATTTCAACGACTCGGCAGCTACCATTCCCGAAGCAACTGCGGCTGCATTAAACGCCCTGGAAGCACCGATTGTTCTTCTGGCCGGAGGTACGGACAAGCATCTCGATTTCCGGCCCCTGCTCGATTCAATAGCTCTGGCCGAGACAGTCGTGTTGCTGCAGGGAAGCGCCACGGAAAAGATGCAGGCGCTCTTCGAAGAGAACGGCGTCGGCTACAAAGGACCCTTCTCGACACTGCAGGAAGCTCTGCTCGAGGCTCGCCGCAGCGCCCGCCCCGGCGCCTCGATTGTGTTCTCCCCCGCCTGCGCCTCTTTCGAGCTGTTTCTCAACGAGTTCGACAGAGGAAAAAAGTTCAAGGAGCTGGTACAAAAGCTAAGGGGCTGAGCCGTGGAGCCGGATTTTACTGCGGCCTGCCCTCTTCCTTAAGTGTTTTCATATATTCCTGCCATTCCGAGGATGATATGAGTCCATTTTTCTTGAAATACTGCCTGGCCTCGCTCAGTGTTTTTTCCACCTCTTCCTGCTCGCCGGCCGACAGTGGTGCTGCTACTTTGTGCGTGGAAAGCACTTCCTCCAGTCTCTGCTTCGCATAATCTATTTCGTTCTTCTTCCCACAGTTTTTCCATTCCGGATAGGTCAGGCGGTCCGCGCTCTCTGTTACGTACTGCTCCCTCCTCCACCACCTCCTCGTATGCGACTCGCTGAGAAAGTGTCCCGGTATGGGTCCGACCTTGTTGATCAGGTCGACGGCCAGGCTGTCGTCGTTCAGATCCACACCTTCTACAAATCTCCCGATCATATTCGCGATATCATCGTCAAGGATCGCCTGCACCGGATGAGATGTAATCTCCCCGTACACGCTGCTGTGGATTTGTACAGCGCTGGCTCCGGAAATCGCCGCGAGAAGACTGGGTATTGTTTTTTCGTAGGCCAGCTGAAACCCTATGACTTTGGAATTACTCACGCCCGATGCGGAAGCCACCATGGGTATGCCGTATCTTCTCCATACCTGGTTATAGGCGGCAAGGTGGAGGGATACACTGATATCGCCGAAGGCCGGCGCTCCTGTCCTCATGTTTTGCGGCAGCACGAGATTGGCTACGGCCACCCGGGCGCCCGGTTTCAGCAGCTGCAGCAGCACAATATAGGGTATGACCTCGGCATTGCCGGAGATGATCGCTCCCACCGTGCTGGCAGGTGCGGTGCTTCCCGCCGTGGCACCATCCCAAATCATGCTGGGCAGATCATACTCGGCGGCGAGAAAACAGGCATTGGTTTGATCTGTATAACAGGTGAGAGGAGAGGAGGTGTTCGGATTGGCAAAGATTTCCGTGCCGATAGCCTTTGCGATCCTGAAGGTAAAACGGTCTATATCGTTGTTGGCGATCTCCATGGTCACCTTCGTGGAATGGGCGAGCCTGATAGCGGCCCCCTCCATCTCCTTCATGTTTTCAGGAATCCCGCGGTAGCCGAAGTAGGGATAGTTGTTGAGAAAGTGCACGGAAGGCAGGGCATCGAGTACGGTAACCAGGTCGATGTGCTCTTGTCTCGTCGGAGGCCTTGATTCCCACGTGGTCAAGTCCACGATATCTCTTCCTGGAAAATTGAAAAACACAACGTGATCCAGCCCCAGTACCAAGTCGTGATCGGGATATCTTGATTTCACCCGGAAGCTGCTCGG
>CAYMGP010000072.1:0-21524 GCA_964390045.1 uncultured Spirochaetaceae bacterium
CCTTGTCCCACTTCTCCAGGGATTTAGGCCAACAGCTTTGCGTCCCGCCCTTTCGGGAGGTTTGCCTTTGTCGGCGCAGGACTTTATTTATCTCGCCACGTTTACAGCTCTACGTTTTATCCCACTCTTTTCTTACCTGACCCAGCTCAGGTACCAGCCGTTATGCGGTTGTGCGGTCGGGTCCAAAGAACTGTGTATCGAGGATTCCTCCGCAGAGTCGTCCACCGCAATCACTCCAAAATCAAAATCCCCGTTTCCAAAATCCGAGTGATACAGGGTGTATTCGGGATTATCTTCAGCCGAAGTTTCATCGAACAGGATCCAGGATCCCGATTCATGAGAGCGATAGAAGATCTTGTAACTAGTAACTTCAGAAGGAGGGGGATCCCAGGCCAGGGTGACCTGATCTTCCGTACAAACTACCTTTTCCGCGCCGCTTTCCGGATCGATTGAGCTCGAGGTGCCGCCCAGGTTCTGCAGCAGATACAGCGAGCAGCCGCTCGCCCCGAGAACCAGCACGGCGATCGTGATGAGGATAGAGATTGTCCGAAAACAGTAGGAGAATGATCTCACCACAGCACCTCCATGAGTTATCTGCCGTGCGGCAGACAGCAACACTGGAAATGCTGTGTGCGCGCGGCAACTTTGCAACCTTGTCCCGCCCAGTCGGGATTTAGGCCAACAGCTTTGCGTCCTTCCCTTTCGGAAAGTTTGCCTTTATCGACGTTTTTTATTAAATATCTTTAGGCTGTACGCCCGGATCACTGCCCTTAGTGGATTCCCAGACGCGCGAGCGAAGCCTTGTAGGTCGACTCGAGCCTTTCTTTGAGCCTGAGACCGTCTGCATCGAGATAGGGCTCGTCTTCGAGTTCCATCTGGTAGGCCAAGGCTCTGAAGCTGTTCACGACGATCCTCAGATCGTTGATGGATATATTCAATTTAACCCGCGTATCGAGCAGGTCGAGTTTTCTGTCAGCTTCCATAACATGTATCATCTGAAGTTCCTTTCCATGTACACAAGCAATAATAGGCAAATATGATGCCAAAACCGAAAAATATGGTGATATTTTAATTATCGGCCGAGTAAGGAGTTAAAAAATGTGGATAAATCTATCTTTTTTACGACCGGGCGGAAATTACAACATTGTAATCCCCGCGTACGGAAGTACGTAGGCAGAGAACCGATCGACGATATCTGTTATTTATTCTGGCTCCACTGCGGATGGGTGATTCCGAACTGCTTGATCTTGTAGTTCAATACCCGACTTGACACACCGAGAAGCTTGGCCGCCTCTTTCTGAATCCAGTCCGAGCGCTCGAGCGCTTGGATCACGAAGCTCTTTTCCAGGTCCTCCAAAACCACTCCGCTTTCGGGGAGGGTAAGCTGGCCGTCGCCTTCGTGCCGGCCGAGAGCTGGACGGTGAGCGAAGATCAGTTTGAGATCGCCCGGAGCGATTCTGTCGGTCTCGGCCAGCAGCACCGCTCGTTCTATCGTGTTTTCCAGCTCCCGTATGTTTCCCGGCCAGTGGTAGCCGGTCAGCATCTTCACCGCGGCCGGATCCATGCCCTTTATCCTGCGTTTCATCTCGCTCGAATATTTCTTGATGAAGAACTGGGTCAGCAGCTTGATGTCCTCTCCCCGCTCGCGCAGGGGTGGGAGGGGGATATTCACCACGTTCAGCCTGTAGTACAGGTCCTCCCGGAACAGTCCCTTTTCCATCTGTTCCAACAGGTCCTTGTTGGTGGCCGAGATGATACGCACATCGGTCCGTACAGTTTCGCTCGAGCCGAGGCGTTCGAACTCCTTCTCCTGGAGCACGCGCAGGACCTTGGCCTGGGTGTACAGGCTCATATCGGCGACCTCGTCTAGAAAGATCGTTCCCTTATCCGCCTGCTCGAAGCGACCGACGCGCAGTTTTTCGGCCCCGGTGAAGGCGCCGCGCTCATAGCCGAAGAGCTCGCTTTCCAGCAGTTGCTCGGGCAGGGCGGCGCAGTTCACCCGCACGAAGGGTCCGCCGGAACGATCGCTGTTGTAGTGGATGGCTCCGGCAACCATCTCTTTTCCCGTGCCGGTCTCCCCGGTGATGATGACGCTCGAGCTGGTCTTAGCCACCCGGGTCACGATATCGAAGACGTCTTTGATCTCCCGGCAACTTCCGATGAAATTCGTAGGTTGGTAGATGTTGCGGAATCGCTCGGTGGGAGCCTGTACTTCACCCAGATGGGCCCTGGTTTCCAGGGCTTTCTTGATCTGGAAGCTGAGCTCCGGCAGGGTGAAGGGTTTCTGGATGATTCCGAACGCCCCTTCTTTAACAGCCCGTACCCCCTCATGCACATTGTCGATTTCCGAGTTGAGCACAACCACGGTGTCGGGGCTCCTCTCGCGTACAGCTCGAACCAATTCCCGTATGTTCCCCCCGGAGAGTTGTACATCACTGATGATCACATCGAACCGGCTCGTATCAACAAGCTCGAGGGCGCTCTGGAAATCCTTGGCCTGTTCGATAGTGTTCCCCGTGCTGCGAAAGAAGCTGCATATATCTTCGCGGAGGTTTTGATCTTTATCCACGACGAGAAGATTCGGCATACGTATGTATTATAATACATTATGGGCGAGAATTTACATAACGTATTCTTAACGTTGACACTTTCCAGACCGAGGCTTGCAAGGGGGTCAGCAGGGGCATATAGTTATTGTATCTTTGCGGTTGTGCGCTCGCTGGAGAACCATCGGAGGATCGGAAACGAAGGAATCCAAGAGGAGCAAGGTCCCCAAGCTCAAACGAATCCCTCTGTTCGCCGAGATGTCGGACTACGATCTTCAGCAGATCGATGAGATCACGGTAGAGCACAGTTACGACAAGGGAGAGGTGATCATCGAGGAAAACACAGCGGCGGAGCGTTTCTGCATCATCTTTCGTGGTAAGATCGAGATATCCAAGAGGTTTGAAGACGGCGAGCAATTCGTTTTGGGCGTACACAGCGACGGCGAGTTTTTCGGCGAAATGGCAATCCTCGATGAGGGTCCCCGGTCAGCCACGGCCCGGGCCCTCGAATCGACAACAATCATGGAGATCTCACGTACCGATTTTGAGGGCCTGCTGTACAAAGCGCCGATTCTGGCCTTTACCATCATGAAAGAGCTGAGTTCGAGGCTCAGGGAGACGGGTGGGCTGCTGATTTCCTTCCTGCAGCGTAAGAATCGCCAGCTCGCCAAGGCCTACCTGGACACGGTAAGCACCGTGGTTCAGGCAATCGAGGAGAGAGACGCCTTCTTTAAAGGCCATACAGAAAGGGTCGCCCGGATCTGCAAACTGATCGGCGCAGATATAGGGCTTTCCGAGGAGGAGATGTTCAACCTCGAGATCGGAGCCTTGCTCCATGACATCGGTAAGATCGGCATTCCCGATTCCATATTACAGAAGCCAGCGCCGTTGGAAAACGGAGAGTACGAGAAAGTCAAGGAACATCCCCGCAAGGGCAAGCGGATGATTCAGGATATCTCCTATCTTCGGCAGGCGATACCCCACGTGCTGTACCATCACGAGCGCTTTGACGGATCCGGGTATCCGGATCACCTTGCAGGCCAATCCATTCCCCTGCCTGGACGTATCATCGCTGTGGCGGATGTCTTCGATGCCGTGACCAGCGACCGGCCGCAGCGGGGACGGATGGGTTTCGAAGAAGCAGTGGCCCTGATAGAAAAGGGTGCGGGTGAAAACTTCGATCCGGCTGTGGTCGAGGCCTTCCTGAAACTCGTTCCTTCCGGGGTACTTCAAGAGTTGTGCGATCATTCTCCGTAGCCACACATACTTTGTCTTGACCACGGGCTTTGTCATGATATAGTTAGATCGCAGTGCCCCATTTAAGAGCCCAACTTGCCCCCCAGCGTAAAGCACTCAAGATCAATGTGCTGGTTCTCATCACCCTCATCCTGAGCATCGTCAGCCTTGTGCTCGAGCAGTCGGATCTTCAAACCCGCTTCACTGCAGTTTTTACGAACACACTGGATTTCACGATCCTCTTGCTTTTTTTCGTCGAGGTACTCGTCGAATTTATTAAGAGCGGCAACAAACGCCACTTCCTACGGAACAACCTCTTCGATGTCCTCTTTCTGATATTCTTCACTCTCCTGTTCACCTACAACAAATATCTTTTGTTTTCGCGCCACATCTCGGTATACGGCAATCTGCCCGGCAAGATCATCGTTGTCCGCAATATCTTCGTGCTGCTCAAGGTCTTTGGGCGCATCCGCAGGCTCAGCGCCTTCCTGCGCAGCCTCGTGGCCCAGCCGGCACGTACCGTGGCTCTGAGCTTTGTGCTGGTGATCGTGACCGGGACGATCCTGCTGATGCTTCCCTTTACCACACCGGAGCATGCCGGGCTGGGATTCGTGGATTCCCTGTTCACCGCCACTTCTGCAGTTTGTGTGACCGGCCTGATCGTTGTAGACACTGCTTCCGCCTTTTCGGTTTGGGGGAAGATCATCGTTCTGCTGCTGATTCAGGCCGGCGGCCTGGGAATCATGATTCTTTCTTTCTTCATGGCTTTCATCCTGCGGCGCTCCCTTTCTATAGAAGACAAATTCCTCATTTCCTACATGACCAGCGAAAAGGATATGAGAAACGTAAGCCGCAGTATAAAAAATATAATCTACATCACCCTGTTCATCGAAGCGAGCGGTGCAGTCCTGCTTTTCCTGGGATTCCAAAACAGATTCGGTGTCAACCTCAATACTGTATTTGTCTCGCTGTTTCATGCAGTCTCGGCCTTCTGCAACGCAGGCTTTTCCCTGTTCAGCGACAGCCTCGAAGGCTTCCGTTCCAGCCTGCTGATAAACAGCGTGATCGGTGCTCTGATCATCTGCGGAGGTTTGAGCTTCGCTGTGATCATGAACCTCAAAGGCCGTCTGGCAGACGGAATCGCCTACACCCTGAAGAGAAGAGGTTTTTCTCAGAAAAGCTTAAGCCTCAACACCCGGATCGTGTTGATGGGCACAGGCATCCTTCTTATTCTGGGCATGTTCCTGTTCTACGCCCTCGAGCATAGATATTCCCTGGCCGCCTTCGATCTGAAAACCCAGTACCTGGCCGCTTTTTTCCAGTCCGTTACTACCCGTACCGCCGGTTTCAATACGATTGCCATTTCCGGTCTTCGCAATCCCACCTACCTCGTAATGATGATCTTCATGTTCATCGGAGGGGCTTCCGGATCGACGGCCGGAGGAGTAAAGATCAACTCGATCGTCCTGTTCCTGGCCTATGTGCGCTCTCTCATCAAGGACAGGCGTTCGGTGACGCTGTTCAACTATGCGCTGTCCAAAGACCTTGTGCTGCGGGCCCTGCTGATTCTGCTCTTCGGGCTGACCAGCGTCTTGGGTGGTATGATCGTTCTCTCGATAACGGAAAGCGCGCCCTTTGTGGAAATCTGCTTCGAAACGGTCTCGGCTTTCGGGACGGTGGGTCTGTCCACGGGTATTACCGGCGCTCTTTCAATCGTCGGGAAATGTGTTATCATCCTTTTGATGTTCATCGGACGCATTGGACCGTTGACCCTGTTGGCCGCGGCGGCTCAAAGGGTCAAGAAAGTACAGATTGAGTATCCTGCAGGCGAAATCCTGATCGGATAAGGAGACACGGTCATGGCCAAGGAGGAAAAAGTATTCGCTGTATTCGGTCTCGGAGCATTCGGCAATGAGGTCTGTCGGGTCCTGACTGAAAAGGGCGGCAAGGTGATCGCCTTCGACAACAGGCCGCTGCCGATAGAGAAGATCAAAGATACGGTGAGTCAGGCGATGGTACTGGATTCCACAGACGAGGATGCCCTGCGCAGCGCCCCCCTGGAAAACGTGGATGTAGCGATTATCTCTATTGGGGATGATGTAGAAGCCAGTATCCTGACGACGGCTCTCCTAAAAGATATAGGCATTCCCTACATCATCGCCCGGGCCGTATCGGAGGTCCACATGCGGGTGCTGCGCCAGATAGGTGCCAACGAGGTGTTGAACCTGGAGATCGAGGAGGGAAGGCGAGTCGCCTCCCGTCTGCTGACGGCGGAAGTGCTGGAAACCATTCCCGTGAGCCACGACTACAGCATTGTAGAGCTGTACGTTCCCGAGAGCATGGCCGGGAAGTCTCTGCAGAGGCTGAACTTGAGGGACGAGTATCAAGTGAACGTCATCGCCATCGAGCGCTTCAAGTCCACGGTGGATGAAGAGGGCAATCCTGTTAAGGAGGAGCGGGTGATCCTGCCCACGGGAGACGATGTATTGCTGAATGATGACATTCTGATCGTTGTCGGCAGCAACTCAGACTTGGAAGCCTTCCGTGAGGTGACCTGAAGGAGCGACCGAGAGTGATACTCGTCAAGAGAAGGCTGATTATCGTAGTCTCGCTGCTCTGTCTGGCTGCTGTCCTGTTTTTTGGAGTTCACGGCTATCTGCAGCTCAAAGACAGCGCTGATTTTTCTAAAAATGAGCTGAAAATCCACGCGGAGAGCTACCTGTTCATTTCGATCGTCTCTGCCGTCGGTGTTCTGCTCGCCTTCGCCGTGCTGCTGCTGCGCAGCCGCAACATCTCGCGGGAGCTGGATAAGCTCATCGATATGGTGCGCTACGGCAATTTTGCCCTGGAAGGGGGCCTGAAGAGAATAGGCCCGCTGGGAGACAAGATCCGACAAATCAATCAACAGCTTTCGGATCTCAACGAGATGCGCAGCCTGCGCATCAGCTCACTTGTTGGTATCAATACGTTTTTGATCAACAACATCCGTCTTGCTCTGCTTATAACAGATATTACAGGAAAAGTATCCAGAATCAGTCCTCGCTGTGTCGACAGGTTGAAAATCGAAAGTGCGGAAGCGGTGGGCAGGCACATCACGGAGATTCTGCCGGAAGTCGCTTTCCAGGAGGTCGTTTCAGGGATCGAGAAAAAACATACCCCTGTGATCCTGAGCGAGCTCAAGGATTCCCCATCCTTCTATCCTGTGTTCAACAGGAACAACGAGCTGGCCAACTTGATCTGCGTTCTCGGGAAGGAGGATGTGATCACCGGCATTACCAAGCAGGTGGAGGAGCAGCGAAAGCCCGGCTCCCCGGTGACTTCCTTAGTTAAAAAATATTTCCGTTCGCGGCGCAGATCAACCAAGCCGGATCGAAGCGGCCGCTGACCCGTTACACGACGTCCGTTGCACGGCGCCCGCTGCACGGCGCCCGCGATTTTACTATTTTTTCTTCGCGGGCCGGGGGCGGCGATCGGCGATCGAGACAGGCAGCGGCTCGGTAGCCGATCCGGCATATACGCTGATATGGGGGAAAGGAATTTCGATGCCTTCCGCATCGAAGCGTTCCTTGATCTCCTGCATAATCGAGTTTTTCAGGGCCAGATAATCTGTCTTGTAGAACCACACGCCGAAGAGGAACCCCAAGGCGGAATCGCCGAAGTTCGTGAACACGATCAGCGGTTCCGGCTCGTCGAGACAGTGGGGATTGGCCGCGGCGATGTCGAGAAGCACCTTTTTCAGATGATTCACGTCCGTCTTGTAGGCAACGCCCAGGTTGATATCCAACCTGCGGATGGGAAAACGGGTGATGTTTGTTAGCTCGCTGCCAAGAAGCTTCTCGTTGGGAACGCGGATATATTGATTGTCGAAGGTCTTGATCTTGACGGAAAGCAGATCGATGGAGAGCACGATTCCCACGGTGCCGCCCGCCTTGATCACGTCTCCGATCTCGAAGGGCTTCTCGGAAATAAGGAAGAGCCCGCTGATGAGATTTGACATGCTTGTCTGAGAGGCGAAGCCGATGGCTATGCCCACGATCCCGGCTGCGCCGAGCAGGGCGGTGATCTTCACCCCCAACAGGTGCAACACGATGAAAAGAATGATCACCGCACCCGTGTAGCGGATCCCTTTTTGGATCAGCATCTTGTACTGCTGGGAGAGGTATTTACGGGTTACTCTGCGGGCAATCGTATTGAGTATTTTGGTAGCCACGATGCCCCCGGCGATCGCTACAACAATCAACACCAGGGTTTGCAACCGCTGCGGGGTAAAAAAACCGACGATCTCTTTCCAGATGGTAGCCAACATGTTCGTCTCCCTGAATTAGAATCCCGTCAACGAGCGGAGAAAGGAGAAGCTCTGGGTGAGCAGGGTTTTCTCCGCAGGTTTGCGTGCCAGGCAGGCCACTTCCGGTTCGATTGCGAAAGCAGGCGGCTGCTTGCCGATCGTGATCTGGCTCGAGTGCTCCTCTCCCTGAAATCGTACCTCGAGCTCGTTGGTCCAGAGGCGGGTTCTTGCCCTGTACACATTGAGATGCTGAACTTGAACGCAGAGCCTTTCGAAGTTCAATTCCGCAGGTGCATGATTCTGTACGGATATCGGACAGGTGGCGACGTAGGGGCGGTCCTCGATCTCGTCGAGACTTCTGAGCGCCCGGGTGCGCAGGGCGTAGCAGAGCTCGCCCGAGGTCGGATCGCCGAACCAGGTGTTGGAGAGAACGAGGCTGGGAATCTCGCAGAGAATGCTTCCCTCCGGCGGTCGCACCACGACCCGGATCCAGATGGGGATGCTCATGAAAAAGACGGCGTTTTTGCGCGTGGGCACCCGCAGCGGGTAGGCGGGGCGAACCACGATGGGGCGGTCAGGCATAGCCGGAATGAATTGAACTTGGGAAGTCTCTTGGCCTACCACCCAGCGGCCCCAGCTCAGATCTGCAGGTTCCTTTGCCCCTCGTGCCTCGGAGAGGGCAAACGGTTTGCGCTCCCTGCTTTGTCGCTCCGTAGCCAGATAGATGTCTTCATCGCTGTGCTTGAGCCAGACAGTAAGGGTGGAAAAGCCGGCCCGGTACAGGATATCCGATTCGATGGCGACTGCATCCCAGATCGATTCACTTTGCTTCATGCCGTCATTGTAGAAGGATTATACGATGATTTCCATACCCTCTTTGGTACCGAAACAGAGCACATCGCTGTCTCGTGCGGCGATCCTCTCGATGCAGCGCTCGATATGCCTGTCTAAATCCAGATCGAGATGTCGGGGATCATGATGAAAAATCCCGAAGTGCTTGACCTCGGCCGCGATGGCCAGATCGGTCGCCGCAGGGAAGGTCGAATGCCCCCAGCCGCGGGTGTTGCGATATTCTTCAACTGTGAACTGGCCGTCGTGCAGCAGCAGGTCGGCATTCCTGCAGATTTTGACGTACTCTGAATCGGGGAGGCCTCCGGGGTGATCGAAACCCAGCTCATTGTCGGTGAGAAACACGAATGTCTTGTCCCCCTCTACGAATTTGTATCCGTAGCCGCCGTTGGGGTGTTTCAGAGCGATGGGGGTGATTTTCCCGTCTCCTATCGAGAAAGACTTTCCGTTTTCCGACATGAAGTGAAATGTTGCTTTGAGTTGTTCGAAAGGTACGGGGAAGTAGGGCGGAGCCATCTGATGGGCGAGGAAGCTCTGCAGTGAGTTTCGAGCCAGAGGTCCGCCGCCAACGACAATCGAACAGTCCTCTCGGTAGGCGGGCAGGAAAAACGGAAATCCCTGGAGGTGATCCCAGTGGGCGTGGGTCAGCAGCAGGTGAAGGCGGGTAAGATTTTTTTCCTTGAGCAAGGCGTTGCCCAGGGCGCGGATTCCTGTTCCCGCATCGATTATCACGGGGCTGCCGTCGCCGAGGCGTACCTCCACGCAGGTCGTGTTACCGCCGTACACGCTGGTGTCACGACCGGGACTGGGGATCGACCCGCGGCAGCCCCAAATCTTTATTTTCACTGTTGTTTCGTTCCTTTCATCGGCAGCAGAGATCAGTGTATACGAAAGATTCCGACAGTCAAGCTCATATATATTGGAGCTCGGCTGTGCGCTCGATTGGGAGCTTGAAACCTTGCCTCGCCTTCTGTAAAGTAGCTCATAACACCGGGGGGCGCATTTTCAGCTCCCCCGGTATCCCGGCTAGACGAGTAGAAACAATGAATACCTCTGATCCGTTCGGCCTCCCGGCAAGTGATTTTTTTCAGACCTTTCGGGGCGAGAGCCTTACCTTCGATGATGTATCTGTGCTCCAGCCTCGCACCATCGATACCGGCTATCAGGAGGTCGATATCTCCTCCCGGATAACCCGCAGGATCGGCATCACCACTCCGTTGGCCGCCTCGCCGATGGAGGACGTGAGCGAGCATGAGCTGGCCGTGGCGGTGGCTCTTCAAGGCTTCCCCGCTATCATCCACTACAACCTCTCCATCGCGGAACAGGTTGAGCAGGTTCGCAAGGTCAAACGCTTCGAAAACGGGTTCGTCAAAGACCCAATTACCCTCGAGGCCGACCAGTCGATAGCCCGGGCTGTAAAGATCCGCAACGAGACGGGGATCTCCACACTGCCGGTCACCGAGGGCAAGCGTCTCGTAGGTCTGCTCACCAAGGACGACTATTCGGGACTCAAGCACGCAGGGATGAAAGTGGCTGAGCGGATGGTTGGGTTGGAGAAGATCAAGCACCTGATCGTGCCGATCGACGAGCTCCCAGACGAGGACGAGGCTCGGCTGTCCAGAGCCAACGATCTGCTTCTAGACAGCCACGCCGGTGTTCTTCTTATTGTAAACGGCTCGGGCGAGATCGAGTCCCTCGTCACCCGTACCGATCTGGAGAAGAACGAGGCGTTTCCCGACAGCATAAAGGATAGGCATAAGAGCCTGATCGTGGGCGCTGCGGTAACCACCAATTTGGGGGAGAGCAAAGAGAGGGCGGCGGAGCTGATAGCCGCCGAGGTGGATTTTCTGTGCATAGACAGCTCCCACGGGAACTCTATGCACGAGCGCAAGGTACTCGAGTACCTGAAGGGTGAGTATCCCGAGATCGATGTGATCTACGGAAATGTAGCGAGCGCCGGGGGAGCGATCAAAGGAATCGAATGGGGCGCCGACGCCATCCGGGTGGGTAAAGGGGTCGGTTCGATCTGCTCGACATCCCAGGTAAGTCTCGGCACCCGTTCGCAGATCACCGCCACTTATTCCTGTGCCCGGGCCGTGCGAGAGTACTGCCGCAAGAAAGCGATCGATCCCTGCATTCCCGTAATATCGGACGGCGGCTACGGCACGTTCAGCGCCATCGGAAAGGGGCTGCTTTTTGCCGACGTGGTGATGCTCGGTTCGATGCTGGCCGGAACCGACGAAGCCCCCGGAGAAATCATTTACGACAGGCAGGGGCGCAAGCTCAAGGGGTACAAAGGGATGGGATCTCTGGAAGCGGCCCGCAAGGGCAGCGGGGCACGCTACGGAGTCGATAGCTTCGAGAATTATGTTGCCGAGGGAGTAGTGGGAACGGTACGCTCCAAAGGGCATGTATCTCATTGGGTGCCCCAAATCAAAATCGGGATCCGCAAGTGTGTTCAGTCCCTCGGTTACAGGAGTCTCTATGAGCTTCGCGAGGCTGTGTACTCCGGCGAGGTGCTGCTCGAGAGAATGAGCGAGGCCGGCAAGAGGGAGGCGGGAATCCACGATCTGATCGAGTACAGGAGGGATCTACCCCTCGATTGAGGTTTTCAGCCGCCGTTCAGGGGGATACCTCTGCGCTGTAGTCGATTCCCGGTATTCCGAAACCGTGGTAGTGCAGGTACTCGTCTCTAAATCCTGCGATATCCGTCAAACGTTCCACATTTTCCGTTGTCACCCGATCCCAAAGACGCGCCACTTCCTCCTGAACATCCCGGCGCATCTCCCGGTCATCGAGACGAATCCTGCCTTCCTCGTCCAGGGCAAGCGGTTTGTCACTGTACAGGTAGTTCCTGAAAAGCCTGTCGATCTGCTCTATGCATCCTTCATGCAGTTCCTTGTTTTTCATTACCTTGTACAGCAGGGCAATGTAGAGGGGAACGGCGGGGATAACGGCGCTGGCCCGGGTGACCAGTGCCTTGTTCACCGAGATCAGGGCCCTGCCGCCTCGTTTGGCGAGACGCTCGTTCAGTCTGCCGGCGGTTGTTTCGAGGTGTTGTTTGGCCCGGCCGATGGTTCCCTTCCTGTAGATCGGGGCCGTGAAGGACGGCCCGATGTATGAGAAGGCGAGGGTGGTCGCTCCGTCCTCGAGAAGTCCCTCCCGCTCCAACGCCTCGATCCACAACGACCAGTCCTCTCCCCCCATGACCTTGACCGTATCCTCGATTTCCTTTTCCGTGCTCGCCGGCTCCGCCCGGATTTGAGAAACCTCTCCGCTGTGGAAATCAACCGTCTTGGCCTCGAAGGGAGTGCCTATCGGTTTGATCACGGAGGAATGAAGAACCCCGCTGTCGGGGTCTATCCGTCTCGGGCTGGCGATGCTGTACACCACCAGATCGACGGAACCGAGCTTGTCCTTGATCAGGGAAACCGTCTGATCCTTGATCTCCTGAGAGAAGGCGTCGCCGTTGACGCTCCAGGCCCCGAGCTTCTGTGCAGCGGCGGCCTGGCGGAAAGCGAGATCGTTGTACCAACCGGCGCTTCCCGGCTTAGATTCCGTTCCGGGCCTTTCATAGGCAATCCCCACCGTGTCAGCGCCACAGGCATAGGCTGCCGTTATCCGCGCTGCCAGGCCGTAGCCATTCGATGCTCCGATGATCAGAGACCTCTCTGTTCCCTGCAGGGGTCCCTGGGCCTGCACGTATTCGATTTGCTCGTGTACCTGTTTGCTGCAGCCCGCAGGATGGGCCGTCAGGCAGATATTTCCAAGAATCTTAGGTTCGATGATCATCGCTATCTATTATATCCCAGCCTAATGCACTACGCAGTATACGGTGCGTGGTATGCATTAAGGTCAACAAAAAATTAAATATCGTAGTAAAGAGCAAACTCCCAAGGATGCGGACGCAGGGCGAGGGCCTGCACCTCATTATTCATCTTGTAGTCGATCCAGCTCTCAACAACATCCACGGTGAAAACATCCCCCTTGAGCAGATACTCGTGATCGGCCTCCAGGGCTTTGAGAGCTTCGGTGAGCGAATCCGGCGTTTGCGGTACCTTGGCCAGCTCCTCGGGCGGCAGATCGTAGATGTCTTTGTCGAGAGGCTCGCCCGGATCGATCTTGTTAAGGATCCCGTCGATCACTGCCATCAGGATGGCGGAGAAGGCCAGGTAGGGATTGCAGCTCGGATCGGGACAGCGAAACTCGAAGCGCTTGGCTTTGCTGGAGGTCGAGTACATAGGGATGCGGATGGCAGCGCTGCGGTTGCGCCGGGAATAGGCCAGGTTCACCGGGGCTTCGAAACCGGGCACGAGACGCTTGTAGCTGTTTGTGGTCGGGTTGGAAAAGGCGAGGATCGAAGGTGCGTGTTTGAGGATACCGCCGATAGCGTACAACCCGTTGTCGGAAAGCCCTGCGTAGCCCTCGCCCGCGAAGAGATTGCTGCCTTCCTTCCACAGGGACACATGCACGTGCATGCCGCTGCCGTTGTCGTTGAACAACGGCTTGGGCATGAATGTGACGGTCTTGTTATGCCTGCGGGCCGCGTTCTTGATCACGTATTTGTACTTGAGAAGCTTGTCCGCCATCTCAACCAGGCTGGAGAAGCGCATGTCTATCTCCGCCTGACCTCCAGTGGCCACCTCGTGGTGCTGGGCCTCCACCTCGATTCCGATGCTCTCGAGGATGAGCATCATCTCGGTACGCAGGTCCTGCTGACTGTCCGTCGGCGGTACAGGGAAGTACCCCTCTTTGTAACGCGGCTTGTACCCGAGGTTGGGATCCTCGACGCGCCCCGAATTCCAGCGCCCCTCCACCGATTCGATATGGTAGTAGCCCTCGTGCTCGTTTTGATCGAAGCGGATATCATCAAAGACAAAGAACTCCGCCTCGGGTCCGAAATAGGCGGTATCGGCCAATTGGGTGCGTTTGAGGTAATTCTCCGCTTTGATCGCGATGTGGCGAGGGTCTCGGGAGTAGTCCTCTCCGGTAATCGGATCGCAGATGTTGCAGATCATCACCAGTGTCTTTTCTTTGAGAAAGGGATCGATGAAGGTGGTCTCTGCAACGGGCTTGACGAGCATGTCCGATTCATTGATGCTCTGCCAGCCTCGAATGCTCGAACCGTCGAATCCGAAGCCTTTCTCGAAGGAGTCGCTGTTCAGCTCCCGCGTTGGAACCGTGAAGTGCTGCCACAATCCTGGAAAATCCATGAAGCGCAAGTCCAGCACCTGGATTTTTTCCCTCGCAATAAGGTCGAGAACATCTTTCACTTTTTTCATTTCTTCCATCTTATGGCTCCTCGCTAGCAAAGCTAGTAGATCAAATGAGTTGTATACAATCAATAAAGCAAGTATCGTGCCAAGATATTTGCATTAGATTAACTATTTATGTTGTATATAATTGTAGCATAGCCAGTCCGTTCGTGTACTGTGAAATCATACATCATTGTATGAATTGTGACGTAAAAGCTACAGAATTGTAGGCTTGGATACGACACTCTATATCGCCGGGGTGGATGTGTCAACGGCGAAAGCGTTTTGCTGCGATACGATACCTGTGAACACGCAAGCCCATGATCCGCTCGGTTACGCCGAGCTTTCGCGCCGCTTCCGCCATGTTGCCCCGGGTGGATTTCAGGGCATCGAGGATGAACTCCCTCTCCACGTTTTCCAAGGCCGTCTGCAGCCTGCCCTTAAAAGCGGTATCGCTGGCTTCCGCTGTCTGAAGAGTCGGGGGTAGATGATGCCCGTGTATTACGTCATCCCTGCTCAGCAGAACAGCCCGTTCGATGCAGTTCTCCAGCTCCCTGGCGTTTCCCGGCCAGTGATAGGCCATGAGCATGTCTATCGCGGGTGTTGAAATCCGGCGAACGTTCTTGTGACTGCTCTTGCTGTACTTCTCGACAAAGAAATCGGCCAGCAGAAGAATATCTGTTTTTCGCTCTCGAAGCGGTGGAATATGAATCGGGAATACGTTCAGCCTGTAGTAGAGGTCCTGGCGGAAATCTCCCTGTTCGATCCGTGTTTCCAGATCGATGTTGGTGGCGGCGATCAGGCGAACATCCACCTTGATCGTGGCGGTTCCGCCTACCCTTTCGAATTCCCTCTCCTGAAGCACCCGCAGCAGCTTGATTTGGAGAGCGGGGGAGAGGTCTCCTATCTCGTCAAGAAAGAGCGTGCCACCGTCGGCCAGCTCAAAGCGGCCTTTGCGGCTGGAAACCGCCCCGGTAAAGGCACCCTTCTCGTGGCCGAACAGCTCGCTTTCGATAACAGGCTCGGGCAATGCGGCGCAGTTTACCTTGATAAACGGTTTTCCCGCCCTGAGACTCTCGTAGTGAATCGCTTGAGCAACCAGCTCCTTGCCCGTGCCGCTTTCTCCGCGGATCAGCACAGTGGCATCGCTTCTGGAAACCCGACTGATGAGATCGTAGACCTCCTGCATGGCGTTGGAGTTGCCGATGATGTTCGATGGACGGAAGCGGTCCTTCAACTCCTCGGTAAGGCGAAGATTCTCCTCGATCAACCTCTGCCGCTCTTCCTGGGCGAACTGGCGCAGCTGTACAGCCTGGGAGATCAACGAAGCGATAATCGAATACAGACGCAGGTCCTCTTCCAGGGAGCCCTGCTCGCCGTACTGTCTGTCCACACTCAGCGCTCCGATGACCGTGTTTTCCAGTTTGATCGGCACGCTGATGAAGGACAGTTTCTCAGCCTCATCGTTAGCCATGGCACCCGTACGGTTGAAAAAGCGCGGTTCAGCCGACACTTTTGGGATAACGGCAGGTTTTCCCGTCTCGAAGACCTGGCCGATGATTCCCTCCCCGACCCTGTACCGTCCCCGCCGTTGCTGACTGGCGGAAAGCCCGTAGGCTGCCTCGATTGAAATCTCCGCGCTCTCCCTGTTGAGCAGGGTAAGGCTTCCGCGCACGATGCCCTTGTATTTAGCGATGATTTTCATTACCGGACCAAGGGTGTCCCGCAGGTCCATGCTTGAATCGAGAGTCTGACTGATGTCGAAAAGCAGCTGCAGCTCTTCAATTTTTTCATCCACCGTTGGTTTCGCCGAGACGGTATCCATGCTTCCTCTCTCCCTCTGCCACTATTTCTTACAATAATGTAGGAAAAAGCTTGAATCGATACCTCTGTGTAGTAATAAACGCCACTGTTGTCAATCCCAAGGCGTGTTCCCGAAAGATCTTCCGGCTGTCATTTGCCACATGGCGATTCCCTGTTCTATAATTAGAGAGCAGGTGCCGCCGAACACAAGGCAAACCTAGAATATGGACAAGGGTACGAAAAAGATTTTCCGCTTGCTTGCTGCATTCTTGCAGCGGCTGTTCTCCGAGTTTCAGCGCGACCAGTGCCTCATTCGGGCCGCCAGCCTGGCCTTCGCCAGTCTGCTGGCTCTGGTTCCCCTGTCGGCCCTGCTCTTTTCCCTGTTCACCGCTTTGGGCAGCTTTGCCGAAGTACTGGAGAACCTGCAGGCTTTTCTAATCGATCAGCTCGTGCCCACCAGCCAGGGCGAGATCATGATCTATATACAGCGTTTCGTGGAAAATACACGCGCCCTCGGCGTTGTGGGACTGCTCTTCTTTCTGATTACCGCTGTTTTTTTGCTGAACACGATCCAGAGCACCTTTAACGCTCTGTGGGGAAGCAGGACTCAGAAGAACTCGCTGCGCAGGTTGGCCACCTATGCCTCGGTTCTCATCGTAGGCAGCTTTCTTTTCGCCATCGGGCTCAACCTGACGGGCATGCTGCGCTCACTGGTCAGCGGTCCGGCTGTCGCGGAGATCGGCAGGACGCTGTCCTTCCTGACCGGAGTGCTTCCCTCAATCTTTATATTTATTGCTCTGCTGCTCATGATCGAGCTGATCCCATCGGGCCGGGTTCTGTTCAAAGCCGCTCTGGTGGGCGCCGCGGCCGGCGCGATTTTGTGGGAGATCGCCCGCAAGATCTTTTTCTTCTGGATCACCTATGTGATTCGTCTCTCCATCGTATACGGCTCCCTGGCCGTGATTCCTATTTTTCTGATCTGGCTGTACGTAGCCTGGACGATCGTCCTGCTGGCCCTTGAGTTTTCCTACCTCTTTCAGTACAGAAGGCACACCTGGCTGGGGAAGTCCCTCGGGCAGATCAGCGCAGCGGAACGCTTTCTCTTCGGTCTGGAGATCTATTTTCAGATCGCCGGCAGGTTCTATCGTGGTGAACCGGCTCCCACCGGTGCACAGATCGCGCGACGATTCAATGTATCTCTCGCAGATATCTCCTACTTCATCGACCTCTTCGTCCAGGACAAGCTGCTGCTCTTGGCCGGCGAAGACGACGGTTGCCTGATACCGGCCCGCTCTCTCGACAAGATAGGCCTTCAGGAGCTGTTTCAGAGCTTGTTCGGTACTCCCAAGGAAGCTCCGTGGCAGAGCGAGGAAGCTCTCTCGCTTTTCGAATCGGTCACCGCTGCTGCCGTGGAGTCTCTCGGTCAAATGTCGGTGTTACAGTTTTTGAAGTCCTGTCTCGAAACGCCGGATGAGGAGGGGCGCGCACCAGCGGCTCGGAAAGCTCTCGAGCAAGCGCCTGGCGGAGATTCAAAGGCTCTATGGGCAATCGCCTATGGACGGAGAAAGCTGTCCAATCTGCTCGATTGGTCTGCTTTTCGCTTTTTCAGAAGAAAGCGGCAAGGATAAGGATTTTCATACCCCCCCCTTGTTCTCGTTATCTGTTTATATGGACTACTGGAGCGGGAGAGAAACCGTTGAAGTGAGTAGCGGTGGCATAGCTGTAGGCGCCGATATTCTCGCTGTACACGAGATCGCCGCTGTTCAGCTCGGGCAGCTCCTCGCTCAGTGATATGGTGTCCAACGAATCGCAGGTCGGTCCGTATACCGAACTGATACGCTTGCTGCCCTTTTTGAACGCCTTGATGTGATATTTGCAGCGGTCAAAGATTATGCCCGAGAAGGTCTGGTACACACCGTCATTGATGTAGTAGCTAGGTTTTCCACCCCTCTGCGTTTTACCGATCACGGCGGCTACCACCGTGGCCGCGGCAGCCACGATATACCTGCCCGGTTCGGCGGCGATGTCCACATCCCGGGGAACCAGTCTGTCGAACTCGGCGTTGAGCATCCTAGCCAGCTCGCTGAACGGAGGAACGCTTTCGTCGTAGGGGGCAGGAAAGCCGCCCCCGATATCCAGGATTTTCAGTTTCCCGAGACCACGCATGCCGGCCTCTTTGAAGATCCCTTCGGCCAGATGGATCGCCTTTATGTAGTTGGAGTAATTGGTGTTCTGGCTGCCCACGTGGAAGCTGATACCCTCCACGACCAAACCTCTCTTTTGGGCAAGCTCGATAAGCCCGACGGCTTGCCCGGGAGACGCGCCGAACTTCGAGGACAGCTCTACCATGGCGCCTGTGTTCGGCACTTTGATTCGCAGAACCAGCCCGGCGTGGGGTGCATACCTGTGCACCTTATGAACCTCCTCCTCGTTGTCGTAGGTAACCAGGGGTTTGTACTTGTCCAGCTGTTCAAGCGTTTCGACGGCCTTGATCGGATTGGCGTAGATAATTTTTCCCCATATGAAATCCTGTCGCTGCGCTGCCGGCATGGTCTCTATGTTTTTATGTACCAGCATAAACTCGGCAAGAGAGGCGACGTCGAAGCTCGCGCCGAGCTCGTAGAGGGTTTCTACAATCGCAGGATCCGGATTCGATTTGACGGCGTAGTAGACCTGCACCCGGGGCAGATCGTCTTTGAATTCGCGGTAGTTACGGCGCAGAACTTCGTGATCGACGACGATAAGGGGGGTTCCGTGTTTTTTTGCCAGTTCTCGGAGCTTCGTATATTTGTTCATGGTGGAGGACCTTTTGATTCAAGGATAGGGAGGAAGGGATCGGCGGTCAAGCTGACATTTGCGCCGCTGCGTACCGGCGGGCAGGTTAGGGAGCTCGATTTCCCGCTGGAGCGGCATTTCATTTTTCTCGGTTTGTTATTACTCTAGTTGTTAGGACGGAAGCGGGGAATCATGAAACCCAAAACCGCTCGCTTGGTCGCTCGCTCAGCCGCTCGCTCAGTCGCTCGCCTGGTCGCGCACCTGCGCGTTTGGCGCATAGTGGTGCTTTTCCTGGTGCCCCTCTCTGCGCTTTACCCGGATTCGCTCGATGGTAATTCCGCGATTCCGCAATCCTCCACCCCGCGGATCAAATCAGCGCTCGAGATACAGCTTGAAGGGATTATAGACACCGCCTATCACAGATACTTTCGCAGCTTCAGCATTGGCGGAAGAGAATTGCTCCTGCGCATACCCTTCGGACAAAATGGTGAGCGTTGGGGCAGGCCGGGCTACATCCAGCGTATCTTCCTGGGCGGAAAAGGTGAGCCCGAACAGATTTGGAGCGAGATACAGAGATCTGTCGATTCCAGCGCGTTTGCTGACTATATTGAGAAACTCCGGCGTCCGGGAGATAAAGTGGTGATTTTCTGTCTGGAAGACAGACAGGTTTCTGTGTTCGACGATCCAAGACTGATCGATATCATGCGTGAAGGACCCTATCCGGGCAGCCGCACCCGTATCTATGTGCTGAAAACCGGAAGCAGTATCACAGAGTCGGATGTTTATAACTATCTGTACTGTATAGGATCGGTGGGTCTCGACTGTTCGGGATTTATTTACAATATCGAGAAAGCCATTGCCGAGGCCTTCGCTGTAGACCTTGATCGCGAGCTGGCCGCCGTGTTTCGGATGCTGCCTGAAAACCTAAAGCAGATCGTCGGGCTCTGGCTGTTCGATCCGGCATCGCCGCACTCCGATCAGGTAGAAGACAGAATAGAGAATCTCAGGCCCGGGGACGTCATCCTCTTCCGGGGCAGGGTGCCAGGTCGAGGGCTGTGGTTTCGACACTCCGCCGTCATCCAGTCGATCGACTTCGAAAACGGTTCGATTCGCTATCTGCAGTGTACCGACTGGGCGCCGGCGGAGCAGCGGGGAGTACATGAATCCTGCATCTGTTTTGACCCGGCCAAACCGGAGACCAGCCTGCTGGATCCCACTCTCGAATGGCTGCAGCCGATACAACCGACTTTCGAGGGGGAAACCCCGCTGCGCTTCTGGCGCAACGATGGACACCGCTACCGTTCGTACCAGGAAGCGGGGGGGAGCGTAGTCGTCCGGCTGGAGATTATCAGGAGACTGATCGAGTCGCTGCAGTCCGGATTCTACTCATAAAACCGGCACCCTGTCTCGGCTTGCCGTCTCGGTGTGCTCCCGCAGCCAGTGCAGAGTTCTGCCGAACGCCTCCTCTTTCGAGATGATAGGCCAGTAGCCTAAAAACAAAGGGCAATGGTAGGATGGCTTCGAACAACGAGGAGGATGATATGGAGGCTCTTGAAGCGATTTACGGCAGGCGCAGCATCCGCCGCTACAGCAGCCAGGCAATCGAGGAACGGATCATCGAGACCCTGCTCCGCGCCGCTATGCAGGCGCCTTCGGCGCGCAATACCCAACCCTGGCATTTCATAGTAGTCACGGAGAGAAAGACCCTCGACGCGATCCCCGAAATCCACCCCTACGCAGCGATGCTCCGCGAAGCTCCGGCAGCGGTCCTCGTCTGCGGTGATACCGGACTGGAACAGAGCATAGGCTATCTCAGCCTGAACTGCGCCGCTGCAACGCAGAACCTCCTGCTTGCCGCCCATGCGCTGGGCTTGGGCGCGGTCTGGTTAGGAATCTATCCAAGGGAACAACGGGTCGAAGGAATGCGAAAGCTGCTAGGAATTCCAGCCCATGTGATTCCCATGGCGCTGATCTCCCTCGGCTATCCGCAGGAGGATAAAAAACCTGTCGATCGCTATCTGCCGCAGCGTGTGCAGCGCGAACGCTGGCTCTCACCAGTAGTATGAAGCCGAGCCGCTGCACGCTTCTTGGAGCGGGCTTTATTGCGGTCTTATCACCTTGACCGCGGCGGGTTGGAGCCGGTATTTTAAAAGCGGATACAGTTTCTTTTTTAAAAAAAGGAGAACGAGCCATGTCCGACAGAAAGACATATTCCCTCTCCGCCCAGGCGCTCAGAGCCCGCAGCATCATCAAGAATACCTATCTCTGGATGACGGGAGGATTGGCCCTGACAGGCGTGGTGGCCCTGGCGGTCGCCTCCAATCCGAGCATCGTACGGGCTCTGGTGGCCAACAGGTTTCTTTTCTTTGCCATAATCATCGCCGAGCTGGTCCTGGTGATCTTCTTGGCCCGCAGAATCATGACGCTGAGCCCCGGCGCGGCGGTCGGCGGCTTTGTCGCTTATTCGATCCTCAACGGCATTACCCTCTCTCTCGTGTTCCTCGCCTACACGGGAACGAGCATCGCCGCTGTGTTTTTCATCACGGCCGGTACCTTTGCCGGAGTGAGTCTGTATGCCGCGACCACCAAGCGGGATCTCTCCGGTATCGGTCACTTCCTGATCATGGCGCTGTGGGGCGTCATTATCGCCTCTTTGGTGAATTTCTTCCTGCGCAGCGAAGCCCTGTACTGGATCATCTCCTACATCGGTGTGGCCCTGTTCATCGGCCTGACAGCCTACGACACCCAGATCATAAAACGCTGGAGCGACCAGTA
>CAYMGP010000073.1:0-21385 GCA_964390045.1 uncultured Spirochaetaceae bacterium
AGATCGTGCTGATCCCCATCACCACGCTCATCGGCTGGTTGAATTTGATGAACTCCTACGTCGGCTTGATCCTCATCTACGTCATACTCAACATTCCGATGGCAACGCTAATCACCGCCACCTTCTTCATGAAGATGCCGGTGGCTTTCCAGGAGGCGGCTGCTCTGGACGGCTGCAAACCCATCATGTTCTATACAAAGATCCTGGTGCCCGTATCTATTCCGGGAATGGTGTCGGCGGCGATTCTCGTGTTCGTGCAGATATACAATGAATTCCTGCTCGCCATCACCCTGACCCGGGGGCCCAAGGTGAAGCCGGTGATGCCGATCCTGGCTGAGCTTAAAGGATCCCAGATCGCCCAGTGGCACATCCAGATGGCCGGGGCCGTGATCGTTTCTCTGTTTCCATTGTTGATCTTCATTCTTCTTTCCGAATATTTTATTTCAGGATTGATGGCCGGATACAGCAAAGAGTAACCGGCCCTTGACCGACTGCCTGTAATTGTGTAATTTTGCAGCCGAACAAGAATTACAGTGAGGTAGATGGCATGTATGCCCTGGTGGAGATAAAAGGAAAGCAATACAAGGCTCAGGCAGGATCGCTGCTCAAGGTCGACCGAATCGATACGGAGACAGGCGGCGCGGTGGAGTTTGACTCGGTGCTGCTCGTCTCGGATGAGAAAAAGATCAAGATCGGTCAACCCTACGTGAAGGGTGCAAAGGTAAAAGCGAAGGTCGAAGAGCAGATCAAAGATAAGAAAATATTGGTCTTCAAGTATAAGAAACGGAAGAACTACAGACGCACCCGGGGGCACAGGCAGCGCTACACCCTGCTGCGGGTTGAGGATATCACGGGGGTTTGATCCCCGGTGTGGATATGTGATTCGAATAGCAGTCGGTGTCGATCGCCGCGGATGCCTGAGGAGGTTTTCAGCCTCGGGACATGCACAAAGCGGTGGGAGAGGGCAGGATGTCGTCTGCGCCGCAGCTACAGCAGTGCTGCGAACCGCTGCCCGGCTCTTGTATAGGCAGCCGGATTTTCGAGTCGCTGGGGAGGCGCTGAAAGCCGGCGATATGGCGTTGGATGTTTTGGAATATCCTTCGGAGCGAAGCAGCTGGCTCGAGGGGGTCACGGCGTTCCTGATTTCGGGGATCGAGGATATTGCCGAAGAGCACCCCGCGGCGGTCGAACTTATAGTCGAAGAAGATGGGTGAAGGAGAGAAAGAGTAAAAATGGCACATAAAAAAGGACAGGGCAGCTCGAGAAATGGAAGGGATTCGGCGGCTCAGAGGCTGGGTGTAAAGAGGTTTGGCGGTCAACTGGTCAACGCCGGGGAGATCCTGGTTCGACAGCGGGGCACAAAGTTCCATCCCGGGCTGAACGTCGGGCGAGGGAAAGACGACACCCTTTTCGCTACGGCTCAGGGCAAGGTGAAATTCCATACCAAAAAAGGGAGAAAACTGGTCAGCATTGAGATCTAGCCAGCGGATGTGCTGGGATGGGGAGTAGTTTTGTCGATGAGACGGTGATTGAGGTATCCTCCGGTGATGGCGGCGACGGTTCTGTACATTTTCGGAGAGAAAAATACAATCCCCGCGGCGGACCGGACGGGGGGGACGGCGGCGACGGCGGTGATGTTCTATTCTTAGTGCGGCGAAATCTTAAAACACTTTCATACCTGAAGATGCAGCGTGTATTCCGGGCGGAAAACGGCAGGCCTGGAGGCGGCCAGAGAAAGAGCGGTCGCCGCGGTCGGGATGTGGAAATCCAAGTCCCACCGGGTACCCTGGTAAAAGATCCGCAGTCAGGAGTTATTATAAAAGATCTGGCCTCTAGTGAGCAGGGGTGGCTTTTTCTAAAAGGCGGTAGAGGCGGTTGGGGGAATTGGCACTTCGCTACCTCGACCCGGCAGGCCCCCCGTTTCGCCAGGCCCGGTATCAAGGGGATAAGCAGGAAAGTTCGAGTGGAGCTGGCCCTTATTGCCGATGTCGGTCTGGTGGGAAAACCGAATGCCGGAAAATCCACGCTTCTATCGGTTCTGACGCGCTCGCATCCCAAGATTGCAGCTTATTCGTTTACTACAAAGATTCCCAATGTTGGCGTGTTCAGCATGTACGATCGGGACGTCGTGCTGGCAGACATTCCCGGCATCATCGAGGGAGCCTCGCGCGGAGTGGGATTGGGTCTGCAGTTTTTGCGGCATGTAAGCAGGACGCGTTTGCTCGCCTTTCTTATTGACCTCTGCGACGCAGATCCCGAATTGACCTACCGGGTGTTGGAGACAGAGTTCAAAACATATGACCCGGGATTGCTAAAAAAAACGAAGCTGCTTGTAGGTACCAAGATGGATGTCGAGGGCACCGAGGAGCGTTTTCAGGAGCTGAAAAGAGCATTTCCTGAATTTCCGTGTATCGGGATTTCTGCGGCAACCAACACTGGAATCGTTGAGTTGAAGAGGGCTTTAGTCGAATTGTGCGGAGAATCTGAGTGAAAGTCGCCATGCTTGGGGGTACGTTCAATCCTGTGCACCTGGGTCACCTCAACATCGCTCGGGAGGTTAGAAGACAGTTGGGCTACGGCAGGATCGTTTTTGTACCCGCCAATATACCGGCTCATAAACGAATCGAAACCGATGTGGGAACAGAGCACCGGCTGAACATGCTTGAATTGGCGGTAAACCAGTGCTCGGAGTACTTCGTTGAAGATTGTGAGCTGCGCCGCGGAGGTACATCGTATACCATTGATACCGTTCGAGAGCTGCGCTCCCGCTACAACCTCGAAGGAAAACCTGGTTTGATTATCGGGGACGATCTGGTGGAGGATTTCAACACCTGGAGAGATGTAGAGCAGCTGGTAGAACTGGTCGATTTGATCGTTGCCCATAGGAGATCCCCGCAGGAGATCGAGGTAGATTATCCCTGTCGCTATATAGACAATTCCCTCTACCCTGTTTCTTCTTCCGAGATAAGGGACCGAATCAAGCGAGGTGAATCAGTGGAGGACTGTCTGCCTGAAGGGGTAAGGCATTACATCGCGCGATATGGTTTGTACGTCTGAGAAAATATTGCATCTCCTCCAGGGATCACTGACTCCGCAGCGCCGGCTCCACAGCCTGCGGGTAGCTTCGTTGGCCATGGATTTATGTCTCCGCTACGGAATCGATCCGGACAGGGGAGAGGTAGCCGGCCTGGCTCACGATCTGGCCCGCGAGATGAAATTTGATGCAGCGCTTGCCCTGGCTTCTCAGGACGGCTTTCCGATCAGTCGGTTGGAGAGGAAAAATCCCGTGCTTCTGCATGGCCGGGCTGCGGCCGTATTGATCCGGGAATCCCTCGGTATCAAAGATCCGGAGATACTGGAGGCGGTGGCCGTTCATGTAACAGGCAGACCGTCGATGGGCTTGCTCGCCAAGATAGTTTTTGTAGCGGATTTTCTAGAACCGGGGCGGGATTTCGTAGATATCGACCGGCGCGAGCACGCGCTCACCCTGGATCTCGACAGAATGACGGCCTTGGTGCTGGAGCACATCTTCGCTTTCCTTAGGGAGGCGGGAAAGCCCATCGCCGAGCCGGCGCGAATGCTGTACCAGGAGTTACGGCGGCAATGATACGACGAAAACGAAAATGGGATAAGAGCATCCTGCTTCTCATCTTGATCGCGATCATAGTGGCAGCGGTTGGAGTTTTCGGCTACTACCAGCTGCGAACAGATCTGTTCACGGAGAGCATCAAACAGGGCAATCCTCTGGCTGTACTGTTTTGCCTGAGTGGTGATAGAGACTACCGTTTCTTCTTGTTGCTGCTGTATCATCCGCAAACCCGCCGGGCAGCGATCGTTCATATCCCGGGAAATGTAGGATTGATCATCGAATCATTGAAAAAGGTAGACAGAATAGATGTCCTGTATCGGCGAGGCGATCTGGATCCACTGATCGGCAAGGTTGAGGAGCTGATCGACATGGATATCCCGTTTTATTTTGATTTGCAGGAGCAGGAAGTAGTCGATCTGGTTGATCTCGTCGCCGGTCTGGAGCTCTTCATTCCTAATCCGGTAGACACAACCTACAACGAAGAACGCATTCTTCTGCCTTCGGGCAGTGTGGTCCTTGACGGTGACAAGATAAGAGAGTTCATTTCCTATCAGGATGAGATGGAAAGTGAGATGGATTGGGTAGGCAGGAAACAGAAATTCCTGCAATCGTTGCTCAAAAGAATGGGAGAAAGTAATCTGCTTGTCGACAAGAATGGCTTTTCCGCACTGAGGGCAGTCGTGTCAACGAACCTGGGCTCCCGAGCTCTAAGCTCATTTGTCGCAGAGATGAAAAAGCTCGAGAGCGAGAAGATCATCTTCCAGCGCGTACTGGGAAGCACTCGAGTGGTGGACGGCAAAGAACTGCTGTTCCCTCATTTTGACGGGCAGCTTCTCAAAGAGATCATCAAGCAGACACAGGAGACGATAGCCAGCAGAGAGCCCTTTGCCGAAGAAGAGCTGGTCGTGGCAATCGAAGTGCTGAATGGAACCACCGTCGCAGGACTTGCACGCCGAGCCGCTAATGTATTCCAAAGCTTCGGCTACGATGTCGTGTCCGTCGCCAATGCCGACCATTCCGAATACCAAAAAACAGTTGTTCTTGACCGTAAGGGCAGAGTCGAGGCTGCTGAGCGGGTGGCTGAATTGATCAGATGCGAACGGGTATATTCCCGCCTGGAAGATGGCGGAGATCGTACAATAGATGTTACGATAATATTGGGAACGGATTTCGATGGAAGATACTGTAAAGAATAACGTGTTGGAAGTCGCTCGAATGCTCGAAGACCACCAGGCCGAGGATGTATTGGCTCTCTATATAGGTAATATGAGCAACTGGACGGATTATTTCATTATTTCAACGGTCCGCAGTGCCGCTCACCTGAAAGGACTGCTGCGATTTTTAAACGAGTTCTTCGCTTCTAAAAGCATAGAGCCCCTGACGCGCCGAAAATTGCCGCGAACGGAAACAGGTTGGACCCTTATCGATTGTGGTCGTTTTGTAATCCACTTAATGGACAGGGAACATCGCGAGTTCTATGAATTGGAAAAGCTCTGGTTTGAGAACAAGCTGATTTATTCGTCGAATTCGTCGTAGCCCAGTTCGTCGTCATCTACGTCGTCATCTACGTCGTCATAATCTTCGTCTTCGTCTAGCTCTTCTTCCTCGTCTTCGTCTAGCTCTTCTTCCTCGTAGTCTTCGTCTAGCTCTTCTTCGAACTCCTCATCCTCATCTTCGTCTTCGTCGAGCTCATCATCTTCTTCGAAATCTTCTTCGTACACGTCGTAATCGTTTTCGTCTTCGTAGAGATCCTCGTCTTCGTAGTCGTCGAAATCATCATCGCTAGCTTCGATGTAAGGGTTAAGAGACAAAGATGGCTGCAGCCAGAACTCATCGTAGGGATAATTTGTGCCTAAACTCATATCCACCTCGCACTTGCGCCTTTGTTCACCCTCAATCTATGATCAAGAAAATAAATATGTCAACTCATTTTTATCAACTTTTTAAGTTTTTTCCCTTCATTGACAGCAATCCCGGTTTTTGTGTATATTCGCCCCCACAAGCAGAGGGTAAGTGTTGATCTTGAAGGCTCCTGCAAAAGTGAATCTGCATCTGGAGATCCGGGGTAGGAGGCCGGACGGATACCACGAGATCCTCTCCATATTCCAATCTGTAAACCTTTTCGACATTGTGCAAGTGCGTTCTTTGAAAGAATATGATGAATTGCGGATTGTCAGCACTCCGCCTCTTGACTGCGAGGATAATACGATTACCAAGGCGGTCACAGTGTTTCGAAGACACTCGGGTGAGCGTAGCGGAGTCCGGATCGAGCTGAAGAAGAACATACCCACAGGAGCGGGATTGGGAGGAGGTTCCAGCGACGCAGCCGCGGTTCTGATTGGATTGAACAGGCTGTTGGGAACGGTCTATTCTCACCAGGAGTTGATCGAACTGGCCCTCGAGGTGGGAGCCGATGTTCCCTTCTTTATAGGAAACGAGGCGGCCCTGGTTTCGGGAAGAGGCGAGAAAACCGTAGGTCTTTGTCCCAGACATGATTTCTGTATCGTACTAGTATATCCGGGATTTCCGATACTGAGTCGAGACGCTTATGCATGGTACGATGAAGAGATTGAGGGGGAGTTTCGCACCTCCATTGCATCTGATTTGCAGAGCGCGTATTTGAGCTCGCCCGTATCGGCGTGGGCTTTTTACAACTCCTTTGAACCTGTTGTTCAGAGGCACTATCCACTGATCGGTGAGCTGAAAGAAGAGCTGGAGGAGGCAGGAGCGGCTCTGGTAGGGTTGTCTGGAAGCGGGTCAACGGTATTCGGTATTTTTGAAAAACACAGCGCTGCCCGCAGGGCACGAGATCTGCTATACGGACGTCACCCTTTTGTGCGCATTGTCAAGCCCTTGCATAGTGGAGCTACTGCGCATTACAATATGAGTACCCGCAGGTAAAAGGAGGCCAGGAGGTGCACCATGAACATTACGGATATCCGGATCAAGAAGGTGAGCACCGGCGGAAAGCTCAAGGCGTACGTTACAGTCACGTTTGATGACTGTTTCGTGGTACACAACCTGAAAATTATTTCAGGAAAGGCGGGTACCTTTATTGCCATGCCGAGTCGAAAAACAAAAACGGGGGAGTATAAGGATATCGCCCATCCGATAAACTCCGACTTCAGACAGGAGATCCAAAGCGAGATCATCGGCGAATATGAAAAAGTGAAAGACGAGTTCGAAGCCGAAGAAGTGGGGGAGAAAACGGAAGGGGAACCTGAGGAAGCCAATCCGCGCGATATTTAAAAAAGCGAACATCAATAACTGGGACGTAGGCAAGAGGTAAGCCACCGGTTTTTGGTACCGGCATTTCGCAGGTTCGAATCCTGCCGTCCCAGCTATAATAATTCACGAAGGACACTGAAGGAGAGTGTAAATATGGAGCAGAAAACCCTAATGGCTGTGCCGAGGCAGCGCTTCGGAACCAGCGATTCCCGGCGCCTGCGCAGGATCGGGAAAATACCGGCGGTCATGTACGGCCATTCAGATCCGAAAGGATTGACAATAGATGCTCACGAGTTCAACACGAAATTCATTACTGTCTCAGAGAGTACGATTATCAACCTGCAGATCGACGGCGCAAAATACAACGTATTAATCCGGGATTATCAGGAAGACGCGATTTCCGGGGCGATCACCCACGTGGATTTCTACGAAATCGAGATGGGAAAAATCCTGCGGACAAATGTCGGCGTTACCCTAAACGGAATAGCGATCGGTGTTCGCGAGGGTGGTCTCTTGGAGAGCTTTGTTCATGAGATCGAGGTCGAATGTTTGCCGAAGGATCTTCCGGAGCAAATCGAGTTGGATATCATGGATATGCAGATCGGGCATTCGATCCATATAAGGGACATCGATACTCCCGAGGGTGTGAAGATCCTCAATTCCTCGGATCAGGTGATTTGTACCGTCGCTCATAAGCGTGCAGAGGTTGAAGAGGTGCCGGAAGCTCTCGAGGAGGAAGCCCTCGAAGAAGAGGCAGCCGAGGAAGGGGTCGAGGAGGAACAGACGGAGGAGTAAGCTCTGGAACTCACAGTTGTCGGACTGGGGAACCCGGGCGCACGCTACAAATCAACCCGTCACAACGTTGGATTGCGAGCGGTCGATGTACTGGCGGGGAAGCTCAGGCTTTCCTTCAAGAAACCTTTTTTAAAAAACTACCTCTTAGCCCATATCGTTTTTCCAAACGGGCGGCTGCACCTGGTGAAACCCCTGACCTTCATGAACCGCTCCGGAGATATCTTCCCCGATCTTCTCAAACGCACAGGGTCGAGTCCCGAACAGCTTCTTGTCGTCTGTGATACCCTGGATCTTCCCGTGGGGCAGTGCCGGTTGCGGCGCTACGGTTCCTCGGCAGGTCACAAGGGACTTGCCGCAGTGATACGGAGATTGGGCCGCGAGGATTTCCCGAGGATATATATCGGTGTCGGTCGCCCAAACAGACGCGGTGACGTGGTGCAGTACGTGCTGTCGGAGCCGAGAGGAACCGACAGGCTGCTCCTCGCCGAGGCTGTCGAGCGTGCGGCCGACGCGGTGCTGCAGGTGATGGAGGAGGGGCTGGAAAGGGTGATGAACGCCTTCAACCAGAAGATCGATGGATCCTGAACGCAAAGTCTTACATTATCTGCAGGGCTATGCGATTCCTGTAGAATCCCGGGTCCTTGTTGCTTGCTCGGGGGGACCTGATTCGCAAGCACTCCTGCACATTCTGAGCAGGCTTAAAAGCAACCATCCCCTGATCCTGATCGCCGCTCATCTGGATCACGGGATACGAGCCCGAGCGGAGGCCGATTCGGAGTTGGAATTGGTTAGGGAAACCTGTGCTTCTTTGGATCTCAGGCTCGTATGGGAAAGAATAGACAGAGGAAGCTTGCAGAGACGCGCCGCCGCCATGGGCAGAAGCCTGGAAGAGGTCGCCCGGGAGGCTCGTTATGATTTCCTCGAGCGGACGGCTGCAGGCGAGGTATGCGACTATATAGCGGTCGGGCATACAGCGGATGACCAAATCGAAACACTGTTCATTCGTTTTTTACAGGGAGTGGATCTGACCGGTTTGCCCGGAATTCCGGAAAAGCGGGGGCATTTAATCCGACCTTTGTTCGAATGCTCCCGTCAGGAATTGCTCGCCTATCTGGGCGCCCGTCGTATCGGGTACCGGATCGATCCCAGCAATGCGGATGTTCGATACCTGCGCAACGCCGTGCGCCAGCGAATCCTGCCCGTCGTGCAGGAGACATTTCCCGGTTTTCGGGGCAGCCTTCTTTCCCTGTCGAAGAAGCTTACCCGATTGAGGGCCTTTGTCGAGCTGGAGGCAAAAAACAGAATTATCTGGCAGCGATATCCCGGCGGGTACCGTATAAGGGGAGAGCTTTTCCTCAAGCTTCCAGGTATCCTGCGTGTTTTTTCCCTTGCCGGGTTGCTCAGCTCCCTCGACTTGCCAAGGCGAAGGATTCCGTATCGTTTTCTTTCCCAGATCGAGAGCGACGAGCACGTGCGAAATCGTGGGGTGGTTCTTGCGGGAAACGGGGTCCGTTTGTTCTGGAGAGGACAGGACCTGATATTTACCGAGGATATTGTCGGGAGTAGAGAAAAAGGTTATTTTATAGTTGTCAGAAGCGGCCGAGCAGTTGTTGTGCCGCAGGCTGGATTGGCCTGCCAAGCCCCGGTCGGGGGGAAGAAAACAGATCAGAGTATTGTCGTATTGCGTTCCCGGCGGGCGGGAGACAGCATTGCTACAGAGAAGGGCAATAAAGCTCTGAGGAAACTGTTCAGTGAGTGGCGTATTCCCAGGAATGAGGGCTGGAGAGTGCCGGTTCTGGAAGATAGAAATGGTATACTGGCGGTTCTTGCCGGTTTGCTGGGATACAAGGACAAATTCCGCGCTGGAACTCCCACCGAGAAGAGGAAAGCGTTGAAGAGTACAGTATATCGATACGATGTGGAGGTAGAGTGAACAGCGATAACAGAAAGGATAAGCGAGGTCCGGAAGGGGGCCCACCCAGGCTCCCCTTCAACAACCGGATCGCCCTCATATCCCTGCTGGTACTGGTCGTCATATTCATCCTGTTTTTCGTGTACAGCGACCGCAGCGGCAGCCAGCAGTTTCCCTATTCCGTGTTCCTCAACTACGTGGACCAGGGACTGGTAGAATCTGTGAAGATAGTGGATCAATCCGAGATACAGGGCACCTTGCGGAATCAAACAGGGGAGATGAGCTTCTTTAGGACCACCATTCCCTATCCTGATGCGAATCTGATGGACAAACTCCTGCAGAAAGGCATCCGCGTCACCGGCGGGCCCAAGAGTGTGTCGCCCTTTCGCATCTTCATCGAGTTTCTGCCGTGGATCTTCGGCTTTTTGTTTATCTGGTTTATGTTTCGACAGGTACAGGGCAGCGGAAACAAGGCTTTCAATTTCGGAAAGAGCAGAGCCAAGCAGTATCTCGACGTGGGGAATAAAATCACATTCAACGATGTGGCGGGCCAGGAAGAGGCCAAGTATGAGCTTCAGGAGGTGGTGGAGTTCCTCAAGAGCCCTCAGAAGTTCTCCAAGCTCGGTGCCAAGATACCAAAGGGAGTGCTTCTGGTAGGCATGCCGGGAACGGGGAAAACCCTCATGGCCAAGGCGATTGCCGGCGAAGCCGATGTCTCCTTCTTCCACATGTCCGGGTCCGACTTTGTCGAGATGTTTGTCGGTGTCGGCGCCAGCCGTGTGCGGGATCTTTTCGAACAGGGAAGAAAGCAAGCTCCATGTATACTGTTCATCGACGAGCTGGATGCCGTGGGGCGCGTTCGAGGCGCCGGCTACGGTGGCGGTCATGACGAACGGGAGCAAACCCTCAACCAGATGCTGGTCGAGATGGACGGTTTCGATACGAAAGATGGGGTTATC
This sequence comes from uncultured Spirochaetaceae bacterium, assembly GCA_964390045.1. Taxonomy (GTDB): domain Bacteria; phylum Spirochaetota; class Spirochaetia; order SZUA-6; family DRHE01; genus CAYMGP01. The sequence goes on from CAYMGP010000073.1 coordinate 10,484, forward strand.
ATCGTTGCAGCCACCAATCGGCCCGATGTTCTCGATCCGGCGTTGCTGCGTGCCGGCCGCTTTGATAGACAGGTAGTAATCGATATGCCGGACTCCCGGGAACGGGAGAAAATACTGAAAATCCACTGCCGGCACATTCCTCTCGATCGAGATGTGGATTTGAACAGGCTGGCGCGGGCTACTCCCGGATCCTCGGGAGCTGACCTGGCGAATCTTGTCAATGAGGCCGCTCTCTATGGAGCCAGACGAAACAAGCCGAAGGTCAACATGGAAGACTTCGAGGACGCCCGTGACAAGATGATGATGGGCATAGCGAGAAAATCCAAGGTCATTCCGCCCAAAGTACGCAAGATGACATCCTTTCACGAGGCGGGGCATGCCTTGCTTCACTACTATCTTCCGAATGCCGATCCGCTGCACAAGGTAACCATAGTTCCCCACGGCCAGGCCCTGGGTGTGGCTTTCTCGCTGCCGGAAACGGACTCATATTCTCGCAGCGAGGGCTGGCTTCGAGACAGGATCACGATAACAATGGGCGGTTATGCCGCAGAAGATATTATCTTTCAGGAAAACACGACAGGTGCCCAGAACGACATCGACCAGGCAACGGAAATCGCCCGTCGGATGGTCTGCGAGTGGGGCATGTCCCAATCCCTCGGTCCGATCGCCTACGGGCAGAAAGAGGAGCCGATCTTCCTCGGGAAAGAAATCGCCCGCCATAAAGATTACTCCGATGAAACGGCTCAGTTGATCGATAAGGAGGTGCGCGGCATCGTCGAGCTCGGATTGAAGCAGGCGACCGAATTGCTGACGGAGCACAAGGATCAGCTCGATCTTCTTGCCTCGACCCTCAGGGAAAAGGAAACCCTGGACGATAGTCAGATACGAGAGCTTCTAGGTTTTCCTGTCAGAAAAAAGCAGGAAGAATAAAAGATTCAAAGTTAAAAAGTAACAGTGCCGACGTACACTCTGGATTGAGCAGGGCAGGAATGGTTCACAGGCGTTACCTTGAAAAGTCCAGTATCGGTCTCCTTATTCTATTCTGTTTTCTCGGCTTTGCAACAGCGGGCCTGCCGGCACAGGATATTTCCAATCCGTCCTCGGGTTTCGATATCCCCTATACTTATTTCAAAAAAGCCGTTTTTCTTCTAAGCCAGGATCGGCTGGGAGCGGCTCTGCTTGCTCTGAGCAGCGATCCGCAAGACAGTCAACGCTACCTGGAAAGCTTTTACAGCCTGGGGGGAAACCAGCGGATCGACTATGTAGATGCCCTGAACGAGTACCTGTACTCCAAGCCGGAAGGAGAGTTCAAGGAAGACAAAGAACGTTTCCTCGAGAATCTGCTCACCTTTACAGGCAGCCGTAACCTTGATGAGAATCATGACGGCTACCACGAGGAACTCTACCAGTATACAAGCGGAGAGTTGGTGCACTGGCTCCTCGATCGCGACCAGGATGGTTTGCCCGAGCTCGGTTTCTCGGCCGGGATTCCCGATAGCCTGACAGTAACGGCAGGGCAGCAGAGAGTGGGGTTCCGATACGGCGAATACCCCTATGTGGAAGCCGTGAGGTTTTTCGAAGGAGGCGATCGGCGCGAGTATCTGCTTGTTCCTTATCAGCTCAGTCAAGCGGTATTTTCTAATGTCCCGGAGCGGCTAGAAAGCGGAGCCGGCGGGCAGCCGCCGACGCTTCGTCTCCAGGTACGAGAAGATATCATGACAGACGAGGGGTTCTTCAGGGGCCTCTCCTACAGGATGGCTGAGTTTCCGGCGCGATCCGATCTGGCGAGCAATCCTTTACCGGATCGCATTGTTCATTATCTGAATGGCAGGATTATCCGCATCGATGAGAACCCGGATCCTCAAGGCCGGTTCGCTCATACGGTGCACTACAGCGGTTCGCTTCCCGTGCAGGGTAGACGGGATCTCAACGGCGACGGATATTTTGAGATTCGAGAAGAGTTCGCCGGCGGTGTCCTCCGGAAGATAGCTCTTGACGAGGACGGCAATGGTGTGGCGGAGTATGTTCAGATTATCGAATCCGGCCTGAGCACCAAGTATTGGGATTACGATGAGGACGGACTGTTCGATAGTCGAGAATATCCAGGGTCGTCCGGAGCAGCGGTCCGGGAGTTTTCACCCCGGTTGGATGGAAGCTATGATCTTACTTACACTGGAGAGCAAAAATGACACGGTACTTCCTGTTGATCTTTGCCCTGATTCCAATACTCACCTGCAGGACGGTGGACGGCGGTAGAACCACAGAGGAAATTGAGGAATTGAGTACTCTGCGATTGGAATCGATCCAATCGAAGCTCGACGGCGAGCTGTTGGCGGAAGCATATCAGGAGGCCTCGTATCTAGAGCGTAATCCTGGGAGCAACATCACCGCGGCGGAAATCGAAGACCTCAAGAAGGTGATTCTCGATCGTTTCTCCTCGGCTTTTCACAGCAGTATAGACGAGGAGGATTACAGAGGCGCGATTCGATACTACTGCTCCCTGCTCGCTATCGGCAAGCAGGACCTGTTGCCCGAATGGTCTCTTTCTGATCTTTTCTTCCTCCTGGCAAAGGCGAGTTACGAGGAGGAGGACAAACCCCTCGCTTTACTCTACGCTCAGCGCGCCCTTGCCGTCGGCGAACCTGCAGAGCAGCCGCTTCTCTCTATGCTCGAGCTGGCCCGGGAGATCGGCAACGTTGATGTTTATAAGCGTGTGTTGAAGATTTTCGAAGAAAAAGGTTTTAACTTGCCCGAAGCAGATCCCGGATTAATGGAAGTGCCCACGGTAGAGAAGATGGTTCAGGGTACTGTCACGATCTGGGTGAACAAGGGCATCAAGCTCGAACGGGGAATCGGATTTCCAGATCGGGTGATCGGAAGCGGCTTTTTTATAGACAAACGAGGCTATCTTCTCACGAATTACCATGTAATCGCCAGTGAAGTGGATCCAGAATATGAAGGGTATTCCAGGCTGTTTATCCGGCTGTCCGACAAGGTGGAGGAAAAGGTCCCTGCCAAGGTTGTCGGGTATGACAGGATTTTCGACCTGGCCCTGATCAAGGCGGAAGTTGAACCAAATTTTATCTATTCATACAGCGGCAGCTCGGAGCTCAAGATTGGAGGCAGAATCATCGCAATCGGTTCGCCCGCCGGGCTCGAGAATACAGTTACCTCGGGTATTGTGTCCGCTACCGGCAGGCGTTTCCTGCAAATGGGCGATGCAATCCAGGTCGATGTTCCCATCAACTACGGCAACAGCGGCGGCCCCCTGCTCGACGAGGAGGGAAGGCTCATAGGCGTTGTGTTTGCCGGTATCGAGCAGTTCGAGGGAGTCAATTTTGCCATACCCTACGATTGGGTGCAAAAAGCTCTTCCCAGACTGTACGGCGGCGAAGAAGCTTCACATCCATGGCTGGGGCTGGCTTTGAATGAAAGCGACAAGGGCCTGGAGGTGATTTATACGGTTCCGGATTCTCCTGCCGAACAAGCGGGGATCGTGGAGGGCGATATCATCCGCACTCTCAATGGCAGGCTATACAAGGAGATCGGGGATATCCAGGCGGCCCTGTTGGACCTCGACTATCCCTGCCTGGTCGGCTTGGAGTGGCAGCGTGAGGGCCAGTCCCTCTCAGGGGCGGTCAGCCTGGCCGCACGTCCCTTCAGTCCGATCGAGGATAGCCTGAACAAGGATCTGCGCGATAATGTTCTGTTTCCCCTGTTTGGTATGAAGATCGAGAAAACAGGGCAGTTTCTCTGGAAGAAGAACTACACAATCAGCCGGGTGCTTTCCGGTTCCATAGCCGATGAAACCGGACTTTCCGAGGACGATCCCTTGACGGTACAGGGCTTCAAGATAGATACGGAGAACCGATTCGCGGTGCTGCAGATACAGGTGAAAAAGCGCAAATTGGGTTTCCTGGAAAGCATTGTCCAACTTGCCGCCTACCTGGAAACAGACATCTTTATCTAGGAGCGGCCGGCCAGGTGCGGCTGCGCAACGTTCCGCGCGTGTGCTCTATCGTTGAAGAAAACAGGCGGGCTGCGGCCGCAGCCGCCGCTAGATTGTTCGGTGAAACAAGGCGCTGAGGATCGGCTTCAGCAAGGGAAAGAAATAGGTATTCAGTCTCTTTGAGCTCAGCGGGCAATCCTCCTTCCGGCGCCCTCCACCTGCTATACTCGCCGATGCACTGTGCTGCACGTTCCAGCAGCTGTAATTCTTGCTCGCAGAAGGCGAGCAGCCTGTTCTTGACGTCGGCGGATGCAGCTTCTGTGGCTCGCAAGCCGGCCTGAGAAGGGGGCTCCCGCTGCCCTTCCTGCGAAGCGGCGCAGATCCTATCGAGCTCAGTGACCGAACGCACAGACGGTGCTCCTAGCGGAAGACCGGTCGGGCCGAGATCAAAAACTCGATCGCTTGTTTTAACGATACGGCGCAGCTGGGCGGCGTAGGATTGAAGCACCAGGTCTGTGAGAATCCTGTTCTTCGCTTTGTCCTCGAGATACAGCCGCGGGCGCTTGAGCAGCGCCTCGAAAACCATCACTGTACCGGGGCGTGTGCGACTGCTTTCAGAGTGCAGGCGCAGATGCGTCGGCGTGCCGCGGGCATGAGTCAGCTTGTTCGGATAGCTGAAATCAAGTCCGGTGATGAGGACAGGTCCCCTCGTCAACAGCAAAGCCGCCTCTACAGCCGCTACTCCTACCGAGCCTCTCGGGGACAAGCAGGTTGGCAGCAGTCCGTTCCTTTCAAGCCTGGAGAAAAGACTCAGGGGATAAAAACGGGAAGAATAGAAATACAGCCGTGGAAACAACCGCAGAGTCTGCGGATTGGCTGTGAGGTCGCATAATATTTTCAGGTCCGGATCGTGAAAGGGCAGGAAATCCTCAAGGTTGTAAATCTGGGCTTCCATTGTGAAAACCAGATCCGGCACTATACCGGCGCTTACCAGGGCCGGCAGGGATGTGTCCACTGCCATGACGGTGAGCTTATCGCGGATCTTCATGATTGAATCCATGCTTTTTTCCAGTGAAGCGCCGGCGCCGGCCACCAATATCGGAGCGGCGGTCCCCAGAGCTGCCATGTCTTGTGCTCGCGGCAGCAAGCTAAGATTCGTAAACAGGTTCTTCAACCATAACCGGGACATCGCCACCAGGGTCAGCTTGTTTTGCCAGAAGAGGTGTATCTCCTCCTCCAAAGCCTGTTGGACAGCCCTGTATTTGTCTCGATACAGCTGGTATCCGCCGCTCAGGTGAAGGGGCAGCAGCCTCCTGAAGTGCCATAGTCCGAGAGGATGAACGGCCGCTGCCGCCTGCTGCGGCCGATCGATCCGGATTATCGTGAGTTTTTCGCTTTTAGGCAGATTGACACCGCTGTCAAGGGCGAGCTTGAATAATTTTTCATCGAGCTCTACGCAAAGCACATGGCAGTGCTGCGGCAGCTTCGTCAGCAGCTCCTCCAGCCCATATCCCAAGCCAAGGGAGGGCACGAAAATCAACGTATTGGGGGCTATCTCTATTCGCTCAGAGCGGCGCACAGCGGTTTTCTGTGGATGTCGGGGAGAGTAAAGGTACTTGCCTTTATAGGTTACGGTGTAACCCCGGCCGGCTTCAACCAGCCGGGGTTCGGCAGAAATCATTGCCTGGGAAATACATACCTGTAGAACGTCTCGTTGAAGTCATCCTGGATATGGTCAGGATTGAGTAACACGTTCTGAAGGTCCTGTTCCATGGATTGCTGGACGAAATAATTGTAGTAGTCGTCGACCAGTTCTACCTCCTGGGAAGGAGGTTTTCTGACATCGTCCAGCTTGAGAACAAGCACCTGGTCGTCTAGCAGTATCGGGGAAGAAACCTGCCCGGGAGCAAGGGAAAAGGCCTGAACAAAGAAATCCTCGCTGTAGGCGGCAGAGGAAATATTGAACTGTTCGAGGGGCGAGCGTACGGGAGCGAGGAAGTAAAAGGACCTGTAGTTCAAGGGGAAGTAATCTGTAAGACCTACCGAAAAATTAGTTTCCAGGGTTGCCCCGAGAAAGCCGACCTCCTCTACACGTTCTCTAAAGGTTTCCGCTCGATCGAGTATATAATCCTCAACCATTCCCTTCTCGTACTTCATTACGTACTCTCTCACCAAAGTCAGGGTCTCCTCTGAGTCGAGGTCGGGTTCGAGGGCAGGAGAGTCACAGCGAAAAACCACCCAGCCGAAGCGGCTCTCCAGCAGCGGCGATATCTCTCCCTCTTGGAGCTCAAATATCGTGTCCATGGCTGTATCTTTCTCGAAATCGGCTTCCAGGTCGTAGTAGTAACGCCAACCCATGTCGCCGCCCTTTTCTGCGTAGATGTCCTTGGAATGGGCGCGGGCCAGCTCTTCAAAGCTGCTCGTACGTTCCACGAGCTTGGCGTGGATCTCCTTTGCGTCTCGTTCGTTGGATTTAATGAGTATTCGGCTGAGTTTGATTCGCCGAAAGCGTTGTTTGTTGTTGTCGGCAAAGCCCTTAATTTCCTCCTCCGGGTAGCCCTCGAAGGAGAACGTTACGAAGCTGAACCTTCTCTGTTCATCCACCATGTCTGAGAAAAACAGTTTTTCCTTCTCGCTCGTCTTCTGGCTTTGAATTATGTCCTCGATGTACTGTTCGTGGATGAGTTGTTCCCGGTACAGCTTGCGATAGGTCATTTTTTCTGTACTCGCGGTCTTGTTGTAGCGCTCCTCGCTGAATACGCCGTCCACACGGTACGGACCGGAGTTGATGAGGATCTCATCGACACCGTCTTCGGAGATCCACATTTCGCTGTCCTCGGCTTCAAGAAGAATCGCCGTGTGCAAAACAGTCTGGTCGAACGCCGTGCGCCAGACTTGATAGGCCTGGACCTCGAGATCCTCTCCCTCTTCGCTGCCCTGACGGAGCTGATCTGCAATCATATCCTTGCGCTGGGAGAAGAAGTTGCCGGGGAAAAATTCGATCGGATTATTCTTATAGTAACCAAAAATGATTCGCCCGCGTCCTCCGGTCCGGGAGAGTGCCGGACCTCCGATGAAGGTGACAACGATAACAACAAGGATCACAACACTGAAGGCATACAAGAACGGATGGCTTTCCCGCTTTTTCTCGATAGCGCCGCCTTCTCTCTGTTTGCGCTTACGGCTTGCTCGACGCATTTCTCTTGTGGGCATGAAATATCCTTACTCTGTGATAAGATCTAAAAGCGGGTAAAAAATAGCATCGAATTCCCCTGAGTGTCAACGTCGGGTATTGACACAAGTGCAGACGATTGTAGTATATTAGCTCAGCTGAGGGGGCGTAGCGAAGCTTGGTTATCGCGCCGGCCTGTCAAGCCGGAGATCGCGGGTTCAATCCCCGTCGCTCCCGAAAAGTATGTATTTGCAGCATAAGGAATTATGCACCGCCCTACCGCCTGTGTAACCAGTACTGTAACCAGGAGGTATAGGCGATGGCACGGTACAAAGAATCTTTCACTCTTTATCCGCGGCCCCGGCCGAAGGGACCGCCGGTCTGGTACTACCGGACCTATGACGAATTCGGGGAGCGCACCTCCGGACACTCTACGGGTCTGACCTCTAAGACCCTGGCCCGGCAGTATTGTATGGAGCTCTACCGCCAGGGGCGGCTCACTCCCTCCAGCGATCCGTATTTCCGCGACTACGCCGCCCCGTGGTGGAAGTGGGACGAGTGCCCGTATGTCCGCCACAAGAGGGAGCGCTCCCCGGAGGGGCGACCCACCATATCCCGGCGCTACGTGGATGAGCAGCGCCGGATCCTCGAGCAGCACCTGGTCCCCGTCTTCGGCCCCCGCCGGCTGTCCGCGATCACCCCCGGGCGGATCGAGGCCTGGATGAGCGCCATGTTGCACCGGGGCCTGAGCGCGAAACGCGTCAACAACGTCAGCGGGTGCCTGCGCAAGATGCTGTCCGAGGCGGTGCGGCGGGGGCTGCTCCAGAACAGCCCCTTTGCCCGGGTCGAGCTTCTACCCGCTGACACCCCCTCCCGGATGCTCCTGTCACTCGAAGAGGTCCGGGCTTTGTTTGCTCCGGAAGCGCTGGAAAGCGCCTGGAAGGGGCACGTGGTATATCGGGCGCTTAATCTAACGGCGGCGGCTACCGGCTGCCGGCAGGGAGAGCTCCTGGCCCTGCGGCGGGAGGACGTGCGGGAAGGCTATCTGCATATCGAGCACAGCTGGCACTCCCGGTACGGCTTGGGACCTACCAAGACGCGGCAGATCCGCGACGTGCCGATCCCGCGAATAGTACAAGAGGTCCTGGCCTTCCCCTGGAACGGGTTCGTGTTTTCCGTCAGCGGCGGAAAGCGCCCCGTGACCGGGAGCAACGCTGGCCGGGCCCTGCACACCGCCCTCGAGGTGGTGGGCGTTACCCGAGAAGAAGCTGCCCGGCGGAGGGTGAATTTCCACGCCTGGCGGCACTGGTTCAATACCATGCTGCGCTCCCGCGGCATCGCCACGGCGAAGGTGCAGCGGCTAACGGGCCACAAGAGCCTTGCCATGACGGACCGCTATACCGGGTTTCAGCTCGGTGACTACACCGACGTGGCGGCGGTACAAAAGGCGGTGTTCCCATGAGTGACCCGATAGACCGGCTCCTCGCCCTGTCAAGGGACCCGAAGCGCGGCGTTTTAACGCGAGTGGCGGCCGTTGCTCGTCTTATTGATATCACCGAGGGATTGAATCCGGGGGTGGCCACGCAGGCGGCCTACGAGCTGTTGGAGGACCTCCAGGGTCCCGCGATGCAGCACGCCGCCTGCAAAGCCGGCGGGAGTCTCGGCGGGAGCCGGGACAAGACGCGCTGGGGGATCCTGGCCGTTACGGTCAGCCTGCTGCGGGAGAACCCCGACGCGACGTGTCGGCAACTCTGGTACGCCTTCCCCGAACCGCCCGACGACTTGCAGATTTCTCACGGCGGCCTGGACTACATCTTGTACCGTCATGAGGGGAGGCTCGTGCAGGAAATCAACGTGATCGAGTCGTTGCCGAACCCGACCGCGAGCATCGCATATACAACCTTCGAGCGCCGCTACGTGGACGAAGCCCGAAAAAAACTTAAAAAAAAATAACCGCACTCCGACAGTAAGGGGCTTAGTGTCGGGAACCTCCTGGTAGAATTATTCGCAGGAGGCTTCTATGAAACTTTTAACATATCCCGAAGCGGCTCAGATGCTCGGCATCGCTCCCGTGACGCTCCGAAAGCTCGTCATGGGCAAACGAATCCCATATCTAAAGCCGTTCGGCAAACACTCCAAAGTATTCTTCCTCCCCGAGGACATCGAGCAGTTTCTCCTGGCCGGCCGGGTCGAACCCCTGGAGCGCCCCGACGGGAAAGCGGTAAAAGCGGGATAAAATGAACAGCGATCTCACCACGGATCCGGAGATCTCTATTCTCGGAGCCGTATTGCTCGATCCAGCGATCCTCCCGGAACTACGGGAAGAGATCGAGCCGTCAGATTTTAAAAAACTGGCGCACCGTCGAATCTTCGAGGCAATCCTCAACCTCGCAAACCGGGATACGCGTCCGGACCTGATCACGCTAACCGATATCCTCACAGACAATGGATCGTTGAAAAGTTGTGGCGGTCCCGCCTACATCGCGAGTCTCACCTCTGCAATCCCGAGCTCCGCAAATTGGGAATACTATGCATCGATCGTGAAAGATCACTCAAACCGCCGGCGCCTGACTCAACTGTTGAAAGATGCGGAAAAAGATCTGCAACGGCCTACCGTGAATTCGGAATTGTACGCGGAGATCCTTGAGCGAGCAGAGTACTTCAAAAATGGGAAGAGCAGAAAAAAACGCGAGCTGCAGCTCCTAAATGTCACCGATATCCTAAAAGCTCCACCTGTGGAGTGGCTTATCGACGGCGTCCTCTTCGACAGGACTTTTTCTATCCTCGGCAGCTATACCGGCTATGGGAAAAGCATCCTGGCCCTCGCCATAGCCCGGAGTATTGCAGACGGCTTTCCACTATTCGGAAGATATGAGGTCTTACGGACCGGCCCAGTGCTTTTCGTGGACGAAGAAAACAGTCATAGCGATTTGCGAGATCGCATGATGGGAATGAAGATTACAGGGGATCTACCCATCTATTTTCTGTCTTTTCAAGGCATTTTCCTCGATGACGATAAATCCTACAATCTGCTGCTCGAGAAGATCAAAGAGGTAAAACCGGTCTTAGTTATTTTCGACAGCCTGGTCCGCTTCCACCATGCCAAGGAGAACGACGCCAGCGAAATGTCTCAGGTCCTGGGAAAACTGCGGCAGATAGTGAATAGCGGGCCGGGGGTGCTCGGTCTCCACCATCATGGTAAGGCTTTGGGTGCGCTTGAAGTTCGAGCTCGGGGATCAAGCGATATCGTCGGGATCTGCGACGTCGAATATGCACTTTACAAAGACAGGGATAAGAACCTGGTTCTGTGCAGCGTCAAATCCCGACGGGCGCCGATCGAGCCCATAACCCTGAAAATCGAGAAGATCGATGATGAGCTTCTCGTGTCGTGCCTCGGCACGGCAAGCGAGCAGCGTGAGGATTTGCTGGAGGGGATAGTAGAGCATCTGCGGGATGAGCCTTCTGGAAGAACGGACCTGGGAGATTGGTTGGCAAACCAGGGTAAAGGCGTCGGGGAAAAGACGCTGCGCGGATATCTGCAAAAACTACTGGAAGATGGAAAAATCAAAGTTGATACGGAAAAAAGGCACGGCAAGAAAATCTATTCCGGATTCTAGGTTGGTAGCTCGGCTTGGTAGTGGCATGGTAGCTCGGCGACGGTCGGTGGGCGCTCCCCCCCCTAAAGGGGGGGGAGGGCGCACACCGACGATATGCCGTACCGGTTGGTCGCTTGGTAACGGTCGGTTGGTAGGCTACCAAGCTAGAGTGGAGAGAGAATTTA
>CAYMGP010000074.1:0-21198 GCA_964390045.1 uncultured Spirochaetaceae bacterium
TCATCGGCCTGACAGCCTACGACACCCAGATCATAAAACGCTGGAGCGACCAGTATGGGGACAGACTTGGTGAGGCCGCCTACATGAGAATCTCGATCCTGGGAGCCCTGAAGTTGTACCTCGATTTCATCAATCTCTTCCTCTTCTTTTTGAGAATTTTCGGTAGGAGGCGGTAGAGCTTCAGCTCTTCAACTCCTCTGACAAATACAGACAAGCATCGTGACCGGTGATCAACTATCCTATCGCTGCTCGGGAGTCGATGTAGAGGCCAACAAAGAGGCCAACAGGCGGATCGAGCGGTGCGTACGGCGGACATTTACCAGCAGCGTGCTTACCCGTCCCGGTCTTTTCGGCGGGGCGGTCAGCCTGAAGGAGACTATTCGGTCTCTAGTCCGTCCGGTCCTGTGCGGCGCTCTCGGCTTCAGCGCAGAGGAGGCGGCTGCGGCGCGGCAGGTAGCCCGGAACTGCCGGTCGAGGCTGAACAGGCAGGCATTCCCGATCGCCTTTTTGGACTATATCGCTGCAGCTGCCCTTGAACCGGCCCGGGCGGCTGATCTGGTGGAGGATTTCTCGGAAGAGTTTCTTCGCGAGCCCAAGGTTCCAATCATAGGCGGAGAGACGGCGGAGATGCCCGCTGTGTTTCGATCGGGAGCCTGGGAGGTAGTCGGCGCTCTGTTCGCGATGCGGGAGGCCGGCGATGAGCCAAAAAAGGACGCCGAGGTTGCCCTGAATGAAATCGCCGGATTTTCGCATCCCGCTCTGGTATTCAGCATGGACGGAGTGGGCACGAAAACAAAACTGGCCGTGTCGCTGGGCCGCAGCTCGGGTCTGGCCTTGGACATCATCAACCACAGCCTCAACGACATCCTCTGTCAGGGAGCTCGGGGCGTGGCTGTCATGCTGTACGTAGGCTGCCACCGGCGCGAGGAGCGGCTCCTGCAGCCGCTGCTGGCAGCCGCAGAAAAGGCCTGTGCTGAAAACAGCCTGGCGCTGCTCGACCTGGTTGTCGTCGAAAAACCACAGCTGTACCTTCCCGGCGAGATCGACTTCTGCGCCGCGATCGCCGGTTCCGTGGATGCGGACAGGTTGATCCAGGGGACCTCGATTTCCGCCGGAGATGTGCTTATAGGCCTTCACTCCTCCGGCCTGCATACAAACGGGTACTCCCTGGCCCGCAGCGCTGTCCTGGACAGGGGCGGGCTCGATCTCAATCGAACCTTCCCAGAGCTCGGCTGTACCCTGGGCGAGGCCCTGCTCGAGCCGCACAGGAACTATGCTCCGGCCGTGCTGCCGATCCTGCAGGACAGAGAGCGCTCGCAGGTGATCGAGGGTATCGCGCACATCACCGGCGGCGGGATTCAGGAGAATCTGGTACGCATATTGCCGGCAGGTCTGGCGGCGGAGATCAAGCTGGAAAGCTGGCAGCCGCCGCCTATCTTCGAGCTGATAGAAAGAACAGGCAATATTGCGCTTCATGATCCGGTGGGCAAGGGGATGTACGAGGTCTTCAACATGGGGATCGGGATGATCCTGATTGTACCGGCCGTCGAAGCTGCTGCGATCGTGGAAGCGATAGGTTCAACCGGGTATCGGGCTGCTGTGATCGGGGAGATCGTGGCTGCCGGCCGCCCGGGCGAGATCCCGGTCAAGCCCGGCGAGAGGGTGCGACTGCTGCAATGAAATATGTAGTTCAGGTGGCTCTGCTGCCCGGCGTTTCCGATCCCTTAAGCGCCGGTACGGAGAGAAAGATACGAGAATACTTAGATATCCCCGTGAAGCGTGTACAAACCCGGCAGCTGTATACGATCGAAACGGACCTTGGTCCCGAAGAGGTGGAACTGATCGCCGGCGAGCTGCTCTGCGATCCGGTGAGGCAGCGTTATTCTGTAAACGGGAATCTCGATGCTGAACCTTTCGACGTATCTGTGGTTGTCGGTTTTCGTCCCGGGGTGACCGACAACGTCGGTCATACGGCAGCCGCGGCGATCGAGGAGCTTTGCGGCAGTAATCCGGCCGCGGTGAGAGGCGTCTATACCTCCACACAGTATCTATTAAGCGGGGTCAGCCGTGCTGAAGGGCAGATCATCGCCCGGGAGCTGCTCGCCAATGACCTGATCGAGAACACGGCAATCCAGGATCACTCCGACTGGCGGCAGCACGGTCCCCGGACCTCTTCTTCAAGGGTTTCCCTCGAGCACCGACCCGCAGTGCAGCAGATAGATCTTGAAGTGCCGGACGAGCGGCTCATGCAGATAAGCAGCGCTCGTACTCTGGCCCTCAGCCTCGAGGAGATGAGAGCCATCCGGGACTACTTCCGAAGAGTCGATGTCCGCAACCGGCGTCTCGCTGTAGGCCTTGGGGAGAAGCCCACAGACGTAGAGCTCGAAGCTTTGGCCCAAACCTGGTCCGAGCACTGCCACCACAAGGTATTCAATGCAATTATAGAGTACAGAGACGCGCAAGGCCGTCAGCGGACCGTTGATTCCCTGTTCACAACCTATATCCGAAAGGTTACCGAAGAGCTGGCTTCACCCTGGCTTCTCAGCGTGTTCACCGACAATGCGGGAGTGATCCGCTTCAACGATCGTCTCGCCCTCGTGTACAAGGTCGAGACGCACAACAGCCCGAGCGCCCTGGATCCCTACGGCGGTGCCATGACCGGGATCGTGGGAGTGAATCGCGATCCTTTGGGCACAGGTCTCGGCTGCCACCTGATCGCCAATGTCTGGGGATACTGTCTCGGGGATCCGTTCATGCCTACGGAAAAGCTCCCGGAAGGGCTGCTGCACCCGCGGCGCATTCGCGACGGGGTTCACAGGGGGGTGATCGAAGGGGGCAACCAGAGCGGCATCCCCTATGCCAGAGGCTGGGAGCTGTTCGAGGATCGCTATATGGGCAAACCCTTGGTTTTTTGCGGAACCCTCGGAGAGATGCCCCTGGCGATTCAAGGTGTTTCCACCACGGAGAAGAACATTGTGCCCGGGGATGCCGTGGTCATGGTCGGGGGCAGGGTAGGCAAGGACGGGATCCACGGGGCCACCTTCAGCTCCGAAGAGCTGCATGCGGCGAGCCCGGTACAGGCCGTGCAGATCGGCGATCCGATCACGCAGAAGAAGATGACGGATATGCTCCTGGAAGCTCGCGACAGGCTCCTGTACCGAGCTCTGACAGACAATGGTGCAGGGGGATTGAGCTCGTCGGTTGGGGAGATGGCCGCCCTAAGCGGCGGCTGCCGGATCGACCTGGCTCGGGTTCCACTCAAATATCAGGGTTTGGACCCCTGGGAGATCCTCGTCTCCGAGGCTCAGGAGCGCATGACCCTGGCTGTGCCGCAGGAGAAGCTGGAAGTGTATCTCAGCCACTCCGAGCAAAGAGGTGTGGAGTCCACGGATCTAGGCACCTTTACCGACAGCGGCATGTTTCATGTCCGCTACGCCGGGAAAACCGTGGCCTATCTGGATCTCGAATTTATGCACCACGGCGATCCGCAGTATCATCTCGAGGCTCGGTACCTGGCTAAGCGCCGCGAGGAGCCGCAGGTACGGGTGCCGGATCACGGGATCTGTCTCCGGGAGATGCTTGGACGTCTCAACATCTGCTCGGGGGAAGAAAAATGCAGGCAGTACGACCACGAGGTCCAGGGGCGAAGTATCATCAAGCCTTTTGTGGGAAGGCGCTTCGACGCGCCGAGCGATGCGGTGGTCCTGAGTGCTGAATACGGCGGACGGGAAGGGATTGTTCTCAGCGAAGGGATCAATCCATTCTACTCGGATATCGACACCTATTGGATGGCCGCTTCTGCGCTTGATCTGGCGCTGCGCAGGATCGTGAGCGTCGGTGCGGACCCGGGTTTTGTTTCCGCTCTGGACAATTTCTGCTGGCCCAATGTGGTCAAGGAAATCATGCCGGAGCGATCGCACAAACTGGCTCAACTGGTGCGGGCCTGCGAGGGACTGTACGAAACCTGTAAATCCTTCGGCGTGCCCCTGATTTCGGGAAAGGACAGCATGTCCAATGACTGTACATTTACAGATCCGCCGATCTCGGTGCCGCCCACGCTGCTCGTGTCTGTGATCGGCAGGCTTCACGATATCGGCCGGGCCGTGACCCTGGACAGCAAAGCGGCGCAGGATTTGATCTACGTCCTCGGGGAAACGAACCAGGAGCTCGGGGGAAGTGAGTTTTACAGGTACTACGGGGAGAAAACCAGGGCAAAGGCCTACGTCGGCAACGAGGTTCCTAAAGTATCGGCAGAGAAAAATCTGGCACTCTACCAGGCCCTGCACAGGGCCATACGGGCGGGGCTGGTGCGGTCCTGCCACACTCCGGCGTTGGGAGGCTTGGCAGTGGCCCTGGCCCGCAAAGGCATGGCCGGCGAGCTTGGCCTGGAGATCGATCTGGCGGCTGTGCCGGGAAACGCCGCCGGCGACACGGCTCTGCTCTATTCGCAGAGCAACGGGCGATTCCTGGTAACCGTAGCACCCGAAAAACACAGCGCTTTCGAGAAGGCCATGAAGGGGAAAACCTGTGCCCGCATTGGCGAGGTAACGGGGGAGCCGAGCTTGCGAATCCGGGGGTGTTCGGGCCAGTGGATCGTGGAGGAACCTTTGACGGACCTCAAATCGGTCTGGAAGGAGCCCTTGAGTGGCCTCTAGGCGATCCCGATCTCAAAGCAAACCGAAGGTACTCATTATCACAGGGGACGGTTTGAACTGCGAGCTGGAAACAGCCAGGGCATTCGAGCTGGCCGGCGGAACCCCCGACCTGGTTCATATCCGCGATATTCTCGATCGATCGAAGAAGCTCGCCGAATTCGAGATCCTGGCCTTGATCGGCGGTTTTTCCAATGGCGACCACCTGGGCGCGGGTACTGTGCAGGCCAGTCGCTTTCGTCACCGCCTCAGGGAGGATCTGCAGAGTTTTATTGCCGCCGGGCGGCCGATTATCGGAATATGCAATGGATTTCAAACCCTGGTAAAAATGGGAATCCTGCCCGGGGGCACCTCCGGCTCGAGTAGCGAGAAGGGCGCAGATGCCTCAGCCGTCTCTGAACCGTGGCGGCGCCTGGCCACGATCGCCGTCAACGATTCCGGCAGGTTCGAGGACCGCTGGGTGCATCTGGTCCTGAACCGGCGATCTCCCTGCATCTGGACCCGGGGCCTGCAGAGGCTGTTTGTGCCCGTGCGTCACGGGGAGGGCAAGTTCACCATGACGGATCCCCTGCTCCTCGAGCAGCTCGTGCAAAAGCAGCAGGTAGTGGCCCGCTACGCAACGGCCGAGGGAGAACCGACCGACGAGTACCCTGACAATCCCAATGGTTCGCTGAAGGCGATTGCAGGGATCTGCGATCCGAGCGGATTGATCTTCGGGCTGATGCCCCATCCCGAGGCCTACCTATCTCCCTACAATCACCCTTCCTGGACGAGGGGTGCAGCCCTGGGCCGACAGCTGCCGGCGGAGGGGCAAGGTCTGGCGGTGTTTCGCAACGCGGTGCATTTCGTGTCAGCCGGGGAGCATGGGCTTTGAGAATAGCAACGGCGATCATGATGAGCGGCACCGGCTCCAATGCCCACAGGATTCTGGAATACAAACCATCGGGACGACAAGAGCCCGCCTACGAGGTTCGGGTCATTGTTTCCGACAATCCCGGCTCCAACTACAGGCGGATCGCCGAGGAGCACGGCGTGGAAGCCAGGCTCAACGACATCTACGCCTTCCACAATGTTCCCTACCCCGAGCAGGACGCGAGCCGCGAAGCGCGCCGGGCGCTGCGCGATTCCCGGCTGAGGGAGCGCTTTGATCGACAGACCGAGGAGATACTCAAAAGCTACGGTGTGCGCCTCGTAGCCCTGGCCGGATACGATTGGATCGTCAGCCCCTTCTTGTGCCGCCGCTATGTACTTGTCAATGTTCACCCCGGAGATTTGCGCGTTCGCGACTCTGAGGGCAGGCGCCTCTATAGCGGGCTGGGCTGGGTGCCAACAGCCAAGGCCATAGTGAACGGCGAGCGCTTCGTGTATAGCACCACGCACCTGGTCACCGCCGAGCTGGATGGGGGACCCATCGCCAGGGTGTCGCAGCCGGTAGCCGTGGATTTGCCGCAGGAGCTGAGGGCCGGAGACATCCTGGCCGAAGGAACGGCTGTCGGGCGGTTGAGCTCTTCGAAGCCTCTGGTAGAGCACTCGAAGAGCTTACAGCAGCGTCTCAAATGTGTGGGTGACTGGGTTGAGTTTCCCAGGACCCTGGACGAGGTGGCTTCTCTAATCCGAAGCGGAAGACTGCAGCGCGGCCGCTCGGGAGAGTTTCGAATGGACGACCGGCCGGTGAAAGATATGTTTCTGCAATAAGGAGATGAGCCGATGGCAAAGGTAATCGTGGTAGGCGGCGGCGGCAGAGAGCACGCCTTGACCACGTTTCTCGAGCGCAGTCCCGATGTGGAGGCGGTGTATACGGCCCCCGGCAATGCCGGAACTCCGGGCAATGTTGCGATCGACGCGACGAACGAAAATGCTTTTTCGGAGCTGGCTGCATTCGTCAAGGAGCAGGGCATCGATTTGACGGTTGTAGGCCCCGAAGCTCCACTCTGCGCCGGGCTTGTTGACGCACTCGAGCGGCAGGATTTGGCCGTGTTCGGGCCTTCCCGGGCGGCGGCCAGACTGGAGGGCGATAAGGCCTTCGCCAGGCAGTTCATGCACGAGCACAAGATACCGTCGCCGGGATTCGCAGTTTTCGAGCGTCTCGAAGATGCCGCTGCCTACCTGAGCTCGCTTCCCGAGGGACCTGTGGTGGTCAAGGCAGCCGGGCTGGCCGGAGGGAAGGGATCGATCGTTTGTGAAGACAGAGAGCAGGCCGGCCGGGCGCTGCAGTCTTTGATGGGCCGGAGGATCTTCGGCGGCGCCGGAGACAAGGTGGTGATCGAAGAATTCATGGAGGGCGAGGAGGCTTCGATTTTGGCCCTCTGCGACGGGGAGAACGCGATCTACCTGGTCGCCTCCCAAGATCATAAGCGGGCCTTCGATGGAGACCGCGGACCCAATACAGGTGGAATGGGAGCCTACGCTCCGGCCCCGATTGTAACGGCCGAAGTCCAGGAGATTGTAGATCGGGAGATCGTTCGCCCGACCCTGGCCGGCCTGGCCGCCGCAGGTACGCCGTACCGCGGCTGTCTCTATGTGGGTCTGATGATCGATCGGGGCAGGCCCAAGGTCGTGGAGTACAATTGCCGCTTTGGAGATCCCGAGATCCAAGCGGTCCTGCCGCTGTTGGAGAGCGATCTCTTCGCCCTTCTTTGGGCGGCGGCCAGAGAAACCTTTCGGGGGCAGAGTGTCGGTATTGCGGAGGCGGCCGCCTGTTGTGTAGTCATGGCTTCCGGAGGGTACCCGGGGAGCTACGAGAAGGGCAAGGTCGTGCGGGGTTTGCAGCAAGCCTGCCAACTAGACGGGCTGTATGTATTCCATGCAGGAACCGGTAGAGGGCCGGGGGGTGAGGTGATCAGTGCGGGAGGCAGGGTGCTCGGGGTGACCGGCACGGGTCCGGGAATCCGGAAGGCTATCGACAGGGCATATCAGGGAGTGCAGAAGATAGACTTTGAGAATTGTCATTTCCGCAGGGATATCGGCCATCGCGCTGTCACCGATCGATAATGCCGATCAGTATATTTTGCTCAGCAGCTCAAAGTTGCAGACTCTCATCTCAGGTACTCCGTTCTCATCCCTCAGCAGATTGCCGCAGCTGTCGAGGGAAAGAAGCAGATGGGTGCCGCGCAGATTGAGATCTTCGATTCCAACCGCGGCTAGTTTCTGTTTTTTTATCTTCAACAGTGAGATATACTCCTGTTCTGAAATCAATCCCTCTCTGTAGGCGTTCAACGAATTAATTCCGGTTAGATAATCCCCGTCTTTGGCGGCGAGCCTTTCATCCGGGCCGTTCCAGTAACCCCATATGATGATATAACTGTGGCCTTTTCTGAGTATGGGTTTTCCATCCGGGGTTCGATACTTCCCGTGGTTCAGATATCTGCTGTTGTCGAAAATCGAGTCGGAAATTGCTATCGTTCTGTCGAACATGTAGATTGCTCTCGGGTAGACCGTTCTCACCCCACTGCGACTGAGCTGCACGGCGATGCTTACCTCTTCGAAAGGACTGTTGAATCCGTGTTCCAATATTTTCCGTTCTTCTGTCTTGAAGGGATCCACGTCGGGTTGTACGCCCACCTGCGAAACCTTCCATACCATATTTATATAGTCTTTGGTTACCGTGTAGTACATCTCGTGAAACTTGGATAATTTGGTGCGTGCCGTGCTCTCCCATCGCTCGGGCAGGAAATAGTCGAACAAGTCCGGATCTTTGCCCACAACCCACAACAATCCGTTGGTGCTCTCCACCCGACCGAATATATAGTCAACCCCCATTATGTTTACCTGCTTGAGCTGCGGAGCTACATCGCTGCTGTAGGAAACCGAAAACCTTTCTTTTTGTTTCTGATGATACCTGGCGCGCGTGCGCTGCTTGATCCTGGCCTCTCTTTGCGGCGTTCGTGCCAGCAGCTCGTAGTCGATTACGGCGTACAGTATCTCCCCGGCCCTGTCCCCGGCAAGGTTTCCCGTCTTCTTGGGTTTGACGATTATGTGGTGAGGCTTCCTGTCCCGCACAAAAAATCCTTTGTTTTGCATCTCCTCCTCGGCTCGCAAAGTTAGATCCACCATCTGCCTTTCCGTCACTAGATCCTCGCTGTGCGCATGGGAGGCATCGATTCCTTTTATCCATTCAAATATCATTACGTAGGAGCGGAACATATCCAGCTCAACATCTTTGTGCGCGTCGATCAATCTTTGTATCTTGTATTCTTTTCTTCCTGTCTGCCACAGTTCCATTCTTTGGGAAGGGACAAAAACGGCCAGCGGCCTTTGGGTGATTACGGTTCCCGGAGATTCAAACCTTGTATCCCTGAGCTCCATGACAAGGGCGAACTCTTCAAAAGGACTGTTGAACTCGGCTCCGGCAAACTCGTCGGTTTCCGCCTCTCCAGGAATATCCTGACCCATGCGGTTCCATTTGATTACGAGGTCTTTGCCCTTTCCATTGATTTCTTTGGTCGTGACTTTGTATGTACAACCGCTGCCCGACAGGCGGACGGAGTTTGTCTCATACCAATTCCTGTCCGTCAGAAAGTTGCAGGGTTTCAGGTTTTCGATGAACGGTATTCCAAATTGGGTGATGTACAGATCATCGTTTTGTTCGAATCGAAAATGCAGATAGTATACGTTCAGTATCTTTTCTATTTCGAAGGCATCCTTGGGGGGATAACGACCGAGAAGCTCTTTGAACCGCGAGTAGAGCGCTTGCATGTTATTAAGTTTACCGCTGTTATCATATCGCAATATTCTCTGTAATAACAGCTGGCTCGTCTGATATGGTCAAATGCGTAGGCTTGATTAACGGGCCTCAAGCGTCTAAGCTGAGAGGAGAAATCAACGTAATTCATAAACTCAGGTAGATATGGCAAAGAAGAAACATGTTCGATTCATGATCACAGCATTCCGGGACGGATTCCAATCTGCCTACGGTGCCAGAGTGTTCACTCGGGATTTTTTACCGGCTCTCGAGGCAGCCAGGCACGCTGGGATCACTCATTTCGAAGCCGGCGGGGGCGCGCGATTCCAATCACTCTATTTTTACTGCAATGAAGACGCCTTCGCCATGATGGACGCTTTCAGGGAAAAAGCGGGCCCCGAGGCCGATCTGCAGACCCTGGCAAGAGGAATAAACGTGGTGGGGTTAGACTCCCAGCCGCGGGACATCATCCGTCTGCATGCCGAGCTGTTCAAAAAACACGGTATTACCACGATCAGGAATTTCGATGCCCTGAACGACTTCAACAATCTCAGCTTCAGTGGAAAGTGTATCGTGGACGCCGGATTGAAACACCAGGTGTGCGTAACCATGATGGAGCTCCCTCCCGGATGCAAGGGGTCGCACACGGCAAACTATTATCTATCGGTTCTCAAGGATATCCTCGAGGCGGGTATCCCCTTCGATTCGGTCTGCTTCAAGGACGCCTCGGGCACCTCTGCTCCCTCCAAGGTCTACGAGACGATCAGGCTGGCCAGGAAAAAACTGCCCGGCGATACGCCTCTTCATTTTCATACCCATGAAACCGCCGGTACAAGCATCCTTGCCTACAAGGCGGCATTAGAGGCCGGAGCGGATGCTATCGATCTATCTCTGGCTCCCGTTTCAGGGGGCACCTGTCAGCCGGACATCGTGGTGATGTGGCATGCGCTGAAAGGAACGGAGTACGACCTGGGCATCGATATCAACAAGATTCTTGAGGCTGAAGAGGTCTTCAAGAAATGCATGGCGGATTATTTTGTTCCTCCCGAAGCGATCAGGGTCGAGCCCCTGATCCCCTTTTCTCCGATGCCCGGTGGTGCACTTACGGCGAACACCCAGATGATGAGGGACATCGGGATCCTCGATAAGTACCCTCAGGTGATCGCCGCGATGGGTGAGGTCGTGGCCCGCGGCGGCTTCAGTACCTCGGTCACTCCCGTCTCCCAGTTTTATTTTCAGCAGGCCTTCAACAATGTTGTTTTCGGACCCTGGAAGAAGATCGCCGAGGGCTACGGGAAGATGGTTCTGGGCTATTTCGGCAAGACCCCCGCGGCGCCGCATCCCAAGGTTGTCAAGCTGGCATCCGAGCAGCTCGGACTGCAGCCCACCCGGCGAAGCCCACTCGATATAAACGATGCGGACCCGAACAAAGGCATCGCGGCGGCTCGGAAGATGCTGGCCGATGCAGGCCTGCCGGACAGCGACGAGAACATCTTTATTGCGGCGACCTGCCTGGAAAAGGGGATCGCCTTTTTAAAGGGAGAGGCAAAGATCGGGGTGCGAAAAAACGGCCCTTCGCCGTCAGCAGATCAGGCCCTCCAATCTCCGGCCCAACCTCCGGCCGAAGTGCTTGCCCCCGTGCCGGGTATGCTGACCCGCCTGAGCATTCAGGAAGGACAGCGGGTGCAAGCGGGACAGACGGTAGCTGTCGTAGAGTTCATGATGATGGACAACGATGTAGTGGCGCCGCAGGAAGGGGTTGTTGAAAAACTGTTTGTTCAAGCGGGTAATCGGGTCGCAGCCAGAGATCGTATTGCGCTGATTTCCTGAGCCTTCGAAAGAGGTGAATTGAAGAATGAAGGACGAGGATTTCAAAACGATTATTCGCCAGCATTCCGGCTGTGCCCTGATCATCGCCGGATCGGACAGCGACAGGGCCCATGTTGAAAAAATCACAGCTTCCCTGAAAAATTACGGGGTGCCCTACGAAGTGCGGATCTGTTCGGCCCACAAGAGCCCGCATAAATTGCTCGATCTGATCCGCGAGTATGAACAGCAGGAGGGAAGATTCCTCTACATCGCGGTGGCCGGAGGCACAGACGCCCTTTCGGGAACCCTCGCCTTTCATTCTGATAATCCGGTGATCAGTTGCCCGCCCGATGCCCCGAATCGCAGCTGTCTGAGCAACCCTCCGGGAAGCTCGAACGCCACGGTTTACAATCCGAGCAATGTCGGCCGCTTCGTCGCCCAGGTTTTTTCGGGCGTTAATCCGGAGTTCCGGCGTCGGCTGCGACAGAGTAGAGAGCAAAAGATAGAGCAGCTGGAGGCCAAAGATCGGGAGCTGCGCAGCTCCCTCTAGGAGTAAATACCTATGGGAAGCGTAAAGGATCTGCTCGTTACCGAGCCGGCCTGCGAGAATCGGCCGGGGGTGGGCAGCTTCGTTTTCTCCGATCGCTACAGCGTGTTCGATTGGGGGGAGATGCCCGATCATATTCTCAATAAAGGCCGCTCTTTGGCTGTTATGGCCGCCTACAACTTCGAGGAATTGGAAAAAAGAGGAATCCGCACCCACTATCAGGGGTTGGTCGGCACGGGAGGCAAGCTGCTGCGCTTTCCTGAGCTGGCCGAAGGGCAGGGGGGCGCGGCAGCGATGCAGGTCAGTCTGGCCAAGGTCTATCATCCCATCGTGCGGGAGTTTTTTTCCGAGCAGGGGATCGAGGTCGGCTACGACTACACTTTCTTCGAGTCCCACCGGGGTGCGATCAACAACTACCTGATCGGTCTGGAAATCATCTTCCGCAATGGAGTGCCCCTGGGCAGCTCCGCGTTCAAACGAATCGAGCGGGCCGACAGGATCGAAGATCCAAGGCGGCGGAAAAGGGAGTTGGGAAGGATCTTCCGGGAGCTGGGTGTCAAGCAGGCTCCGCGGCCCGGTGACATGCTTCCCAAGCCGATTATGAGCTTCACAACCAAGCTGGAGGCCGGAGACAGGGAGTTGAGCGCCAGGCAGGCCTTTGCGCTGTCCGGCTTGCGGCGAAGGGATTTCAAAGACCTCCAAAATCTCGCCCTGCGGGTGAACGGGATCGTCACAGAGCTGGCTGAAAAGGCGGGATTTACCCACTACGACGGCAAGATCGAAGCGGTATGGGACAGAGGCCTTGTGGTATGTGATGTCCTCGGCACCTTCGACGAAAACCGCTTCGCCTTCGGTGGCGAGCAGATCAGCAAGGAAGTGCTGCGTCAATGGTACAAGAGAAACCAGCCGGATTTTGTAGAGTCCTGTACAAAGTCGAAGTCGGCAGGCCCCGGTTGGCAGAAACACTGCGAAGTCAAGCCCAGAAAGCTTCCCGGGCCATTCGCCTTACTGGTCGCTCAGATGTACATGGCCGGCTGCAACCGCTATACGGGAAAACCGGTATTCGAGGTGCCTGAGCTTGAGGCGGTCATGGAAAAGCTGGCGAGCTACAGAGACTAGATTCTATGGATCGAGAAAGAGAGCTTTACAGGAATCCACTGATCAAGCGCTACGCGAGCAGCGAAATGAGCTCGATTTTTTCGGACAGGTTCAAGTTTCGAACCTGGCGACGCTGCTGGGTCGCCCTTGCCGAGGCCGAGGCCGAGTTGGGCCTGAAGATCAGCGAACGGCAGCTTGCCGAGCTGCGGGACAAGATCGATGATCTGAACTTCGATCTCATGGAGCGCAAGGAGCGCGAGCTGCGCCACGATGTCATGGCGGCGATCCACGCCTACGGAGAGCAGTGCCCTGCAGCCCGGGGCATCATTCACCTTGGCGCCACGAGCTGTTTCGTAACGGACAACACGGAGCTGATTCAGTACCACCAGGCACTGAGATTGATCAGGAGCCGAATGCTCGCAGCGATCGGCGATCTGGCCGCCTTTGCCGAGAAGTATAGATCCCTGCGCTGTCTCGGCTATACCCACTTTCAGCCGGCGCAGCCCACGACACTGGGAAAACGGGCCTGCCTCTGGCTGCAGGAGCTCCTCCTGAACTGGGAAGATCTCGAGCATTTGCTGGACGGTTATCGAGCCAGGGGAGTGAAGGGTGCAACCGGCACGCAGGACAGCTTCCTCAAGCTTTTCGATGGAGACCATGAAAAGGTGAAATCCCTCGACAGGTTGGTCTGCGAAAAGCTCGGTTTCTCTTCCGCCTTTCCCCTCAGCGGCCAGACCTATCCCCGTCTTTGGGACAGCCGGATTATGGATCTGCTCAAGAATGTGGCGCAGAGCGCTCACAAGGCCGCGGTGGATTTCCGCCTGATGCAGCACCTCAAGATGGTGGACGAACCGTTCGAGGAGAAGCAGGTGGGCAGCTCCGCCATGGCCTACAAGCGCAATCCCATGCGCTGCGAGAGACTCTGCTCCCTGGCCCGCTACGTAATGAGCCAGGTCCAGGCCGCTGACCAGACCGGGGCCAATCAGTGGTTCGAACGCACCCTTGACGATTCGGCCGGGCGCAGGCTTTATCTGCCGCAGGCTTTTTTGGCGGTTGATGGGATCCTGATCATTCTCAGTAATGTGGTGAAGGGGGCCAGGGTCTATCCGAACGTCATTGCCCGCCTCCTGGCCGCAGAGCTTCCCTTTCTGGCAACCGAGACGATCATCGTGCAGGGAGTGCTCCGGGGCGCGGACAGGCAGGTGCTGCACGAAGCGGTACGCGAAAACGCGGTCGCCGCGGCCCGGGAGATCAAGGAGCAGGGTGAAGCCAACAACCTGCTGGAAAAACTCGCTCAGGATCGGCGGATTCCCTTCGATCGAGACGAGCTCGAAGCACTGGTCCGCGATACCGATTTTTCGGGCAGAGCCGAGTTCCAGGTCGAGGAGTACCTCCGAGAGCAGGTCGCCCCCCTGCTGGCCAAGCACCGGGGTGAGGCTGCCGCAGCGGGCGATCTGCAGGTTTGAGCGATGGGCCACGATGAAATCCACGATCAATGCGCGGTGTTCGGCATTTGGGGCGTGCAAAAACCGGCAGAATACGTCTACCTGGGGCTTCACAATCTCCAGCACAGGGGGCAGGAATCAAGCGGTATCGTCACCGCCTCGCCGCGCAAGTTTCACAGCTTCCACGGAATGGGCATCGTCAACGAAATCTTCAACGAAAAAATTGTACATGAGCTCAATGGTAGAGGAGCGATCGGCCACAACCGCTACTCCACCTTAGGTTCCTCCTCCCTCGAGAACGCACAACCTTTGATCGCCCACACCCAGCACGGTCCGGTAGCCATCGCCCATAACGGGCAGTTCGCCAACTGCAGGCCGCTGAAAACCCGGCTGCAGCAGGAGGGGTGCATATTCAAGTCCGACAGCGATACGGAGATCATCCTTCATGCCTTTGCCCGCAGCAAAGAGCAGGGGATCGAGCGGATCGTGGCTTCCTGCTTCCAGAACGTCAAGCCGGCCTACTCGATTGTAATGCTCACCCTAAACGAGCTGATCGCCGTGCGCGATCCATCCGGAGTTCGGCCTTTGGTGCTGGGAAAGGTGGGAAGGGCTTTCGCCGTGGCCTCGGAAACCGTGGCCCTCGATATTATCAGAGCAGACTATCTGGGAGAGGTCCAGCCCGGAGAGATGCTGATCGTCAACGATCAGGGCCTGCAGCGGCACCAGCTCCGCGAGCCTGAGCAGCAGCTGCACTGCATCTTCGAGCACATCCATTTCGCCCGACCTGACAGTTTCCTGTACGGCAGCGAGCACGCGACCGGAGATATCCGCAAAGAGTTCGGCAGGCAGCTTTGGCGCGAGCATCCCGTTGAAGCGGACGCCGTGATTCCCGTTCCCGACTCCAGCACCTTTGCCGCTCTGGGCTTCAGCGCCGAATCCGGGATTCCGTTCGACTTCGGCCTCATCCGCAGTCACTATATCGGGCGGACCTTCATCGAGCCCACCCAGGCGATTCGAGACGCCAAGGTGCGTAAGAAGTACAACCCCAACCGGTCGGTGCTGCGGGGCAAGCGCATCGTGCTGGTAGAGGATTCCATCGTCCGCGGGACCACCCTGAAAAACATCATTCGTATCATTCGGGATTTCGGTGCCAGGGAGGTGCATGTGCGGGTCAGCTCGCCTCCGTACAGGTACAGTTGTTACCTGGGAATCGACACGGCGGAGACAAGGCGCCTGATCGCCAACAGGATGTCGGTCGATCAGATCGGGAACTTCTTGGGAGCCGATTCTCTCGGCTATCTCAGCGAGGAGGGTTTGCTAGGCAATAGCCTGCTGGACGGAGGTTTTTGCACCTACTGTTTCAACGGCCTCACCCGCATCGATCGGCGCTGAATAACCGTTTTCCTCGATTTTCACAGCCCGGCGATCGGAACGGCCGCCCCGCATTGCCTGCACTTTCCTTTGTCGACACCCCCGACGTGTACCGAGTAGCCCCGCCGGCGCACGAGCAGGTTTCCGCATTTGCTGCAGTAGGTGTTTGTTTCCTCCCTGCCCACGTTTCCCAAATATACGTAGCTCAGATGCCTGCGGGCCACGTCGGCCAGTCTGTGCAGGGTCGAGGGTGGAGTAGGGGCAATCGTGTACTTGTATGCAGGGTAGTAGGCGGAGAGGTGGTACGGGATATCGGGATCGAGCTCTGCCAGAAAACTGGCGATCGCTTCGATTTCAGCCGGACTGTCGTTCTTTGTGGGAATCACCAGGGTGGTTACTTCCAGGTACAGCCGGTCGTAAGCCTGGGTGATGAAGCGCTTGATCTCTTCCAGTTTGCCGCCGATCTCCTCTCGATAGAACTCGGGATTGTTGGTCTTGAAATCGATATTGGCGGCGTCCATCAGTGAAATCAGCTGCTCCGCAGGTTCGGGATTGATGTAGCCGTTGGATACCAGCACGTTTTTCAGACCTCTGCTGCGAGCCAGCGAGGCGCTGTCGAGGATGTACTCCAGATGTACGAGCGGTTCCGAGTAGGTATAGGCTATCCCGAATGAGTGCCTGTCAACGCCGAGCTCAACGAGATCCTCGGGTCTGAGGGTTTCGCAGGGATAGGAGGTGTCGTTGGCGATATGGTGATTCTGGCAGAAGGGGCAGTGAAACGAACAGCCTACAAAGCCGATCGAGAGGATTTGTTTTCCAGGGTAAAAATGGTAGAGAGGTTTTTTCTCGATGGGATCGATGGCCACGGCGGAGAGCTTTCCGTAGAAGGGGAGCTGGAGAGTTCCCTCCCCGTTGAAGCGAACTCTACATACCCCGTAGCCTCCGGAAGCGATCAGGCAGTTGTTGGGACAGAGCCGGCATTGGATCTTGTCATCCGCCTTCTTTTCGTAGAAACGTGGTTGCATGACAATTTTCAGTTTAACGCCCGCGTGGCGGCCGGTGCAAGAGCCTCGCCCATGCACGCGCTTTCATCATTCGAGGTGTGGGAAAAGCTTGCGCAGCCAGACAGAGCGGTCCAGGTAGAGTTGGGCGATGAAGCCGAGTATCGCCGAGGTGATCAGGCCGACAAGGAGAAAAGGAGGTGCAATCAGCCAGGCGGAGGTGCCGAATACGAGGAAGCGGGCCAAAGTGAGTTGGGTGAGATTGCTGGCCAGGGCTCCCAGGATGCTTACTCCGATGAGCGACGAGGAATCCCGCAGAATCCTTCGTGCGCCCAGCATGATGAGCCCGCTGGCCAGGGAGCCGGAGAGGGAGAAGAGAAAAACGTAGGAGAACAGACTTCCCTGGATCAGCGACTGGCCGAGGACCTTGAGGGCGAGCAGCAGCAGGAACTGAGGCAGGGGCAGCAGGTCGAGTGCGATCAGCAGAGGAAGATTGGCCAGACCGATGCGCAGAAAGGGCAGGGGTTTGGGGATTACGTATTCAATAGCTGCGAGAAAAAGGCAGATGGCTGCCCCGAGGGAAACTATCTTTTCGGTCGCACCGTTTTTACTGGCTGATCGCATCGGGCTCACCCCTGCTTTTTGCGCGAATCATGATGAAGACCCTGTTCGGCAGACAGGCGATCCACTGCCCCGGCTTGGAGATCCTGCCGGTTTTCACACAAATTTTTTCCGGGCAGGGGGAGGACAACACAACCACTGCACCGCCCTGGATTTCCACGATCGTATCACCCAGCGGGCCTGCAATACTCAGGGTTTCCTCTCCGTCGAGCGGATATATCCAGCGGCCGCCGGCGGCGGAAATGAATATCTGCGCCGTCTCCCGCCTTCCGATATAGCTCTGGGCGCTGAGAAATACAATCGCGGCGAGGGTAAAGAAGAAGATCAAGTAGTCAAGGGGCTTGATCCTGATGAGCTTTGCCTTCATTTCCGGCGGCGTGTTACAGAAGTTTCTCCTGCAGAGCCTCTACCTTGTCCGTTTTTTCCCAGGTGAAGTCATCTCTTCCGAAATGTCCGTAGGCAGCTGTATCCTGGAATACAGGTTTCTGCAAATCGAGGGTCTCGATAATACCGCCGGGTGTGGTCTTGAAGATCTCTTTGATCGCCGCCTCGATCTTGTCCTCGGCTACCTTTCCCGTACCGAAGGTGGAGACGAACAGGGATACAGGTTCGGCCACGCCGATAGCGTAGGCCAGCTCTACCTCGCACTTATCGCAGAGCTCGGCGGCAACCACATTCTTGGCTATATAGCGGGTCATATAGGAGGCGGAGCGGTCCACCTTGGTGGCATCCTTGCCCGAGAAGGCGCCTCCGCCGTGCCGGGCCATACCGCCGTAGGTGTCCACGATGATTTTCCTGCCCGTCAGCCCTGTATCACCGTGTGGACCGCCGATAACGAAACGACCCGTAGGATTGATAAGATAGGTGACGTTTGCGGAGAGCATCTCAGGGGGAAGAGCCTTTTTTATGATTTCCTCGATGAACGCCTCTCGCAGCTCCTCGTAGGCTACATTTTCAGCGTGCTGATGGGAGAGCACTACCGTGGTGACCTCGGCCGGTTTGCCCTCGCTGTAACGCACCGACACCTGGCACTTGCCGTCGGGCCTCATAAAGGGTAGTGTGCCTCGCTTGCGCACCTGGGCTGCTCTCTGCATGATCCGATGTGCGTACTGGATCGGAGCGGGCATCAGCTCGGGCGTTTCCCTGCAGGCGTAGCCGAACATCATGCCCTGATCGCCCGCTCCGAGCTCTTCTTTCCCTTTACCCCGGTCAACCCCCTGGGCTATATCCGGTGACTGCTCGTGGATAGCTGACAGAACCGAGCAGGATTGATAGTCGATTCCATAGGCAGGATCGTCGTAGCCTATCGACTTCAACACTCCCCGGACGGTGCGCTGCAGGTCGATATAGCCCTGGGTGGAAATTTCTCCCCCGACCAGGACAAGCCCCGTGGTTGTAAAAGTTTCACAGGCCACCCGAGAGCCCGCGTCCTGTGTCAATGCGCTGTCCAGGACGGCATCGGAAACCTGATCGCAGATTTTATCAGGATGTCCTTCCCCTACGCTTTCTGAGGTAAAGATGAAATTCTTTCTACCAGTCATTTATTCCTCCAGGTGTTTCAGTCGTTCACCATCGAGATGGGTTGTCCCGTCGCTTCTATCACGTTCAGCCAGAGCGAATCCTCCGGAGAAAGACACTTGCGCCGCGACGTGGCCAGCTTCAGGGGTACGTGGGTGATTTCTTCATTCCAGTAGCCTACCAGCATTCCTGTTTTACCCGCCATGCCGGCATGGACGGCGTTGTGTGCCAGCTGCATGCAAAAGATGGAATCGTGGGCATTGGCAGGCACCGAGCGCACCAAGTAGCTGGGATCTATATATTTAACGTTGATGTACAGATCTGTATTCTCTTTGAAGTATTTTTTTATCTCGGATTTCAGGAAGATCCCGATATCACCAAGGACCGGGTTTCCGGAATCGTCTTTGCGATCGTCTCCTGCCTGAACGTACTGCTGCCCGGCGCCTTCGGCCATGATGATCACGGCGTGGCCCCGACGGCGCAGCCTCTGCTGGAGAGCTTTGAACAGACCCTTGGGGCCCTCGAGATCGAAGGGAACCTCGGGAATCAGCACGAAATTCACCTCGTTGAGGGCGAGCGCGGAATTCGCGGCGATGAAGCCGGACATCCTTCCCATGACCTTGACGATTCCTACACCGTAGGGGGCGCCCCTGGCCTCTATGTGGGCCGAGCGGATCGCTTCGGCGGCGACCGAGAAGGCTGTTTCCAGGCCGAATGTCTTTTTCACGAAAGCGATATCGTTGTCTATCGTCTTTGGTATTCCGATAACGCTGATTTTCAGGCCGCGGCGCTTGATCTCCTCATAAATTTCTTCGACGCCTCGCAAGGTGCCGTCGCCTCCGATCGTGAAAAGAAGGCAGATATTCATACGTTCCAGGCAGTCGACGATCTCACCGACATCCTGGGGTCCCCGGGAGGAGGCAAGGACGCTTCCTCCTTTTTCGTGGATGTCCTCGACTTCCTCGGGGGTGAGCATCAGGGTCTCGTGGCCGTATTTGGGAATAAAGCCCTGATAACCGTATTTGATGCCGTAAATGGTGCGAACTCCATACCTGTAATGAAGCTCCATCACGATCGAGCGGATCACGTTGTTGATGCCGGGACACAGGCCTCCGCAGGTAACGACGGCAGCCCGGGTTTTCACAGGATCGAAATAGATATGGTTTCGCGGGCCCGCTTTCTCGAAGGCGAGGATCGGTTCTTCGTTGCGGACTTTGCGCAGAAGCTTGTCCCTGTCCTGCTCGTAGAGCACTGTCTCGGAGTCTTCGCAGTAGTTAACGATGTCATCCCCGTAGACCGTGGATAGACCCAACGGCGAGGAGATCGCCGCCCGGCCGAGGTTATCTATTTTGAGTTCCTCGATTCCAAATTTCAAATTTGCCATACGGGCCTCAGTCCCATCTTCTCCTTTACCTCGAGGATCGTCTGCCCTGTGATTTTTCGACAGGCTTCAGCGTTTCTGTCCAGGATATCCCGTATTTCCCGGTCGTTGGCTGTAAAAGATTGATAACGCTCCTGGATCGGCTCGAGAACCTTCATGAGGTTATCGAGGAGCTTGCGTTTGCATTCCAGGCAGCCGATTGCCGCAGTCCGGCAGCCCTCGGCGATGTACTCGGAAAGCTCGGGCTGATCTGTAACCAGTTTGTGATAGGAAAAGATATTGCATTTTTCCGGTGTCCCCGGATCTGTCCGTTTGACCCGAGCCGGGTCCGTCGGGGCCGGGGCCAGCTTGGCCCAAATCTCAGCGCGTGTTTCCAGCAGCCCGATGTAGTTGCCTTTGCTCTTGCTCATTTTTGCATCTCCGTCGAGACCCATGACACGGGGAGTAGCGGTCAACTCGGCCTGACACTCGGGAAATGTATCGCCATAGCGGCTGTTGAAACGCCGGGCCACCTCCCGGGTGAACTCCACATGCTGAACCTGATCTTCGCCGACGGGCACCACCTCGCCTTTGTAGATCAGGATGTCGGCTGCCTGGAGCACAGGATAGTCGAGAAGTCCGACATTGACATTTTTTCGGTTCTGGGCCGACTTGTCCTTGAATTGGGTCATACGTTCCAACTCGCCCAGAGGAGTGATCGTGTTGAAGATCCAGGTGAGCTCGGCGTGTCCGGGGATCTCGGATTGAATAAAAACGATCGTCTTCTCTAGATCGAGTCCGCAGGCATAGAGATTGAGGGCCATCTGGAATGTATTTTTCTCCATCTCCTGTGGATCATAGGCCACAGTGATCGCGTGGAGGTCTACGACAGAGATGTAGGCCCTGTATTTGTACTGAAGTTGGACCCAGTTGCGTATCGCTCCGAAGTAGTTGCCGATATGCAGCAGTCCCGTCGGTTGGATGCCTGTAAAGAGGACCTTCACATTACTCTCCTGCTGTGTTACTAGTGATTAGATAGATTAAGTCGTACTATATGTAAGCAAACAGCGGCCGAATGTCAAGTTGCCGGAGCAT